>CAUTJX010000025.1:0-2508 GCA_963539155.1 uncultured Candidatus Saccharibacteria bacterium | reverse complement strand
CTATGAAAGGAATAATTCTAGCTGGCGGATCTGGCACGCGCCTCTGGCCAATTACGAAAGCAATCAGTAAGCAGCTGATGCCAATTTATGACAAGCCGATGATTTACTACCCGCTGACGACGCTAATGCAGGCCGGTATCCGCGAGATTCTTGTCATTACTACGCCAGAAGATCAAGCTGGATTTAAGCGTTTGCTCGGCGATGGTTCGCAGTGGGGGCTTGACCTGCATTATGCCATTCAACCAAGCCCAGACGGACTCGCCCAGGCGTTTATCATCGGCGAGGAATTTATTGGCGACGACAAGGTGGCGCTGGTGTTGGGTGATAATATTTTCCACGGCGATGCGCTGGATGATTCGCTGCAAGCCTGCACCGACCCAGATGGCGGCACGGTGTTTGCCTACGAAGTTTCCGACCCGGAGCGTTACGGCGTGGTCGAATTTGATGATAACAATGTGGCGGTGTCGATCGAGGAAAAGCCAGCCCAGCCGAAGAGCAATTACGCGGTGGTCGGGCTGTATTTTTACGACAACGACGTGGTAGAAATTGCCAAAAATGTTCAGCCGTCTGATCGCGGTGAGCTGGAAATTACCTCTGTTAACGCCGAATATCTCCAGCGTGGCAAATTGACCGTCACCACCCTGGAACGCGGCGACGTCTGGCTAGACACCGGCACCATTAATAGTTTGACCGACGCCGAAGATTTCGTCCGCGTTATTCAGACCCGCACCGGACAGATTATCGGTTCACCGGAAAAAATTGCTTACAAACAGGGCTTTATTAGCCACGAGCAGCTCGACGAACTAGCGCGCCCGCTCAAAAAATCTGGGTACGGTAACTACCTCTCTTCTCTGTAGTTTACTTATGGCTATTCCATGACAAAACCCTTGACAAAACATAAGCTTATATGCTATAATGAAGATATGAGTAAGAATGCTCAAGCCCCTCGCGTCGCAGATAAATTGCCTTGGGTACCCAAGGAGTTGTTTCTTGATCAGAACCGAGAAACAATTTCGAAAATTCTAGGATCTATCGCCACTGACCCTATTAATTCTGCCTTTGCCGAAGGAGCTAAACAAGCACAAAAAGACGTCGAAGCGGGAGGTTTGCTATCAGATGCCACTCGTCAGTTCATGTGGCGGCACTGGATGGGCGCTCAACATGGTACAGCCGAAGGCGTGCGAGGCAAGGTTCTTATTACTCCAGAAAATCACGGGGATTACTGGGATTCTATCAAAAAGTTGAGTTACGGCAACCTCGGTTTCAGCGAGGGTTCATCGACTCCGCCCGATGCAGAAATTGGACATAGCTTAGTGCTGGGTGGCTATCCGGAGGAAATGGCAGCTCGGCTGCAAGCTGCTTATGGCGACGATCCGGCAAGCGGCCGCGTCCATAACGCACATCTTTTAGTTGGACAGCGTCG
Organism: uncultured Candidatus Saccharibacteria bacterium; assembly: GCA_963539155.1. GTDB lineage: Bacteria > Patescibacteriota > Saccharimonadia > Saccharimonadales > Saccharimonadaceae > Saccharimonas. The sequence continues at coordinate 1,085 of CAUTJX010000025.1, read as the reverse complement.
ACGCTGGGCGGGAGTACCAAACGAATCAAACCCTGATGCTATCGTTTCAGCTGTTCAGCGACAACTAGGCAAAGCGTTTGATATGAACGAGCTGCTCAGTAAACCACACTGGCGAGATGAGCTAAAAAAGCATACTAATCCCGACTTTGAAGATTGGAATGAAGCTTTCGCCGATGAGTACACTATGGGTAGACTAGCACTCGAAGCAATGCTCTACGATGTAATTGACTGGAAAAATGAGCCTGAAGAGTTGCCTTTGACGTCAGCCGACCAGCCGGTGCAAGAATTGCTTGACGCTGGTGTTCCTATGCGCGACTCTGCTATGACAGTTTACCACCTAAAAAACGGCGCCAAAGCTACCCTATTAAATGCCGCAGCCATACCTCGCCACAACGGCGGCAACCCGCGCCCAACCGCCGAATCACAATACAAAGAATTGATAGAATTAGGAGTATTCAACGAAAATCCAGCAGACCTTGAGTTGCCCATGAGCGTCAGCGTCAGTACTCCGCACTGGAGAACAGCTATAGAAGCAGCGATGCGAATTATGAATAATGATGTTACGCGGCAAATTCCGACTATAATACCCGTAGGGCATGATTGGCTACCCGAAAAAGAACCTGTTGCTGCACTGGGTGAAATACCAGCAACCTACAAAGCCGACTTACGATTAAGGGCTCTTTTAGACGGTAAAGACCCGGACGACCCGGAATTGCTCGCTCTGTAGCGAACACTCCTATCTATTCCACCGGGTTTTAACTACGGCTTCAATTCCGCTAGCCTACCAATTAGCAGTAAAACTACCAGCATCAACAGTAGCGACGCTACATACACCACTCGATATCCACTAGCGTACATCGTTGGCGAAGCCCATAACATCGCCGTCGCAACAGCCGCTAAGAGACAGCCCATAATGCCTATCGCCGCTTTTTGACGTGATTTTACATCAAAAGCGGTAGCAATTGCAGCGACAGTCATTACTAGCGCACATGACCAAAACAACACCGGAATCCATTGCGTAAACCCGCCAACATAACGCCATGAAGCATGAAAATTAACAATACCGCCAAAACGAACTTTGCGTA
>CAUTJX010000024.1:0-2944 GCA_963539155.1 uncultured Candidatus Saccharibacteria bacterium | reverse complement strand
GCCAGACAGTAGTATTGAAGACCGAGAAGAGTATGACAGGCAGGTTTTTGGTAAAATTCACGAGGTATATCAAGCAGCCACTGACGTCATAACGGGAGCGAACAATGTGGACTAGACGGTGGAGCTCCATTGGCCTGGTGCTGATCATACTGGTGTTATTTTTTGGGATTTCCTTGGGTATGCAAGAGGTTGTAAAGGTGGTGAAACCTGATATCATGAAAGTGAACCCGTGGGATGTATTTGAGGGTATAATAACTATCCCATCATATATCGTCATACTGTTATTGGTGTTGTTACCGTCAGAAGTTCGATATAACCTGAGGCTATCAATATTTCAGCGCTCCAGCTATGTGCGTGAAATCATTATCTCCGGACTTCTGATTATTATCGTGATGTCCGTAGTGGGATTTGTGGCGTACGACCCGACAGACAACCCGACTCGCAATCCTTGGAATGACTTTAATTGGGGTAATTATTTGAGCGTTATTTTTTGGGGGGTTAGCATATTTTTGTATAGCGTGCTGCTGCGGTTGGATAGTAGGGCCAGACGTGGATTTGATAAAAACGTAGCTTAATTATCCCATACAAATATCCCGATAAGGCCGCGTAACAACTTCTGCCGACTCAAGGCCGAGCTTGGTTTCAATGTCACTAATCATCGCCAGCGCACTAGTCTCATCATCTGACAAAACCTCAACTTCCACAAACGTCCCAGCGTCTTTGATTTCGTCTATGGCCACCGTTGCCTGCGGAAAATCAGGGGACTGGAACGAGCGACGGTATTTGTTGACCTCGACCAGCCGCACCATACCGAGGTTGGCGAGCAGCTGTTTGGCGATTGCCGCGTCCCCGGGTTGAATTGGCAGGTTTGTCTCGGGCTTAATGATCACATCATTCTCTGTATGTGTCGCAGCGGTCGTCGCAGGCTTATATGTCACCTCGGCAAAACCATCGCGCTGGCGAATCCGCAAGCATTCAACCGTCTGCATGAAATCGACATCAGGACGAGAATAATACGAGTCAATTTCGTGGAGATTACTCTGCAGTTCAAAACCGAGTTCTCGCAACTGCTTGAATAATTCTTCTGCGTCGCTGGTTAATTGGCGTTTGCGTTCGATTTCTAGTAGTTTTTTGGTCATTTGGTAGCCTTTCTATAACTGACTATAGGTTACTAATCTGAAAACTCCGCATCCCGCGGCGGTAAAAATCTCGCGCCGGTAAGCTGTTGAATCACTGGCGCGAACGGCGGCAATTTGGCGAGTAATAGCGCTCATAAATTAAGGATAGAGCAGTTTGCTGCATCATGCAATAACTATTTAGGAACGTCTCGTAAGGTTTATGCTATAATTAAGTTATAAAGGTTATCAATACTGCAATCCTTGCTGGATATCAACGGCCAGTAAAAAGCAAAGTTCGCTTATGAAAGGTGTAAAAATGTCTGTAGCGCTCAGTAGCAAAAAGATAATACTAATCGTAATATGCGTGATACTTGCGTTGATAGCGGGATTCGCGGCTTGGGCGTTTCTATGGCCTAGCCGCAGCGCCGACTTGCAGAAAGCTGATATTCAGCGGCGCGATTATAACCAGTCGGTGGCAGATATCCAAAAAATCATTGCCGATGATACCGCCAATAATGAAGTGCGGCCAGATTGCCGGCCGATTCTGAAGACTCACGGCAAGAAAACTGCTCGGGCAGTAATGATTCTCCACGGCGTTAGCGCTGAACCTTCGGGAATGGTTGAGCTGGCAGACTGGTTTTACCAGGCGGGCTACAATGTGTACGTACCGCGAGTGCCGCACCACGGTATGAAAGACAATAAGCTCCATGGGCAAGTTCGCGCCAGCGAGTTGGTGAAATTCATGGGCGACAGTGCTGGGTTAGTCAGCGGTCTGGGCGACGAGCTGGGCGTGATCGGCCATTCTGGCGGCGGCACGCTGGCAACGTGGCTGGCGCAATATGGCGATGGATTATTCTCGCGGGTATTACTGCTCTCGCCGTACTATGAACCGGACGCTTCTAAAGCACCGAAGTGGCAAATGGCGCTGCTGCGCAATGTTTATGGCAATCATTTGCTGCCAGATCAATTCTTTGACGGCAATTTGTCGTACCGGGCGCTGGCAAATTATGTCATTATCAAGCAGAATTATCGCAATGATTTGAAGGCTGAAGGTTTGAAGCATCTCGGCTTGATAATTGGTAGCGAGGACGATTTGATCGATAAAACCATGGCAATGAATATCGCCGAAGGCATGGCTAAGGCCAGCGGTGCCGAATTTACTTACGAAACGACGCCAGCTTATATCGGCGCTGGCCACGAATTAATATCACCAGAAGACAAAGCCGTCAAGAAATACAAGAAAGAATTGTACGGCATGTACCTGCGGGTATATGAGAAATAGTATTTAGTAGTTGCGTACTATCAGACGTTTTCCATTTTCGGCTTAGTTAGGTGGAGGTCTGTTATAATGGTCTATTGTGACTGCACGTAAAGTAAAGATATCCACGAGACCGTCTAGGAGTGTCGTTTCTGACAGCAAAACCGTCAAGTCGCGGCTACATAAGGGGTGCCGCCGAAAAACACAGTCTAGCGGCCAAGCCATGCTTGCTCGTAATATTAAGTATCGTCAGGCTGCGCCCGCCCGAAAAATGAGGATTAAAAAGCCATATTACGACGCCATCATGTCGGGTCGTAAAACCCTGGAGGTTCGCGTTGGCTATGGCAGTATCAAGCGCTTGCAGGCTGGCGAGCTATTGCAGCTAGAAACTAGTCATGAGTCTGGCGCGGTACGGATTAAGTCGATTCGTATCTACGATAATTTTGCTAAAATGCTGGCAGCTGAGGATTGGCAGCAAATTGTACCGCAAGCCAAAGATAGAGCGGAAGCGCTTCGGCTTCTTCAGAAAATCTACCCGCCGCGCAAAGAAAAACTCGGCGTGTATGCT
>CAUTJX010000023.1:0-3965 GCA_963539155.1 uncultured Candidatus Saccharibacteria bacterium | reverse complement strand
ATCGTAGTATCAAGTAGCGCTATCTCTACATATATTGCCGTAAAAGCAAGCAAGAAGCAAAAAGCTCAGCAAGAAAAAGACGCTAAAACTAAAAAGACAGAACCAAACAATCCCGCAGCAAACACCAGCGAACTCCGCGCTGAACTAGATGCTTTGAAGAAACGGGTTGCAGCGCTGGAGAAGAAATAGGCAATCACAACCTAAAAATGTCATCATCTATTAGGACATTTTGTCCTAAAGTATAATGACAAAATAAGTATTTCTAAAGTGTTAAATGTACATTTTTGTCCTCATCTATTGATTAGTGAAAAATAATCCGTTGTGGTTTCATTGTCCATTTCATATTCCCTTCACACGCTCCTGCTACACTGACATAGAACCAAGAAAGGAGATCTATGTCATTTATACAACGTGCCTGGTTGTATATCACCAGGAAAAAACTCAAAACGCTGATTTTGCTGGCGATTTTGCTGTGTATGTCGACGATTATGCTGAGTGGATTTGCCATCAAGCATTCGACCGACGCGGCGGCGCAGTCGCTAGACAAAACGCTCAAGGCCGGCTTCACGCTGGGCAATAATCCGCGTACCAATCCAGGAACAGCCCGCGGTTCGGGAACGGTGTCGAACAAAGACATCGACGCGGTGAAGAATCTGGAAGGCGTGACGGATTATGTCAAGCGCCAGAACGCCACGGTCGATTTTATCAATACCAAGCTAGTGCCACTACCGAGTGGCGGCAGCGGTTATGATGCCGAGAAAGATAAACAGTTTGGCAATGCCGCGACTATCATCGGCGTCAACAAATCTGAGTCCGAGAAGAAGTTCCGCGCCGAGTCGCTCAAACTCATCGCTGGCCGGCACATCACCGAGAACGATTCGCACAAGATCTTGGTGCACGAAGACTTCGCCAAGGCTAATAACCTCAAGCTTGGCAGTAAAATTAAGTTAAAGGCCAATCAATACGACACCGACAACGAGCATCCGTCCAAGGACGAGGTTGAAGTGGAAATCGTCGGTATATTTAACGGCAAGAACCCAAAGCAGGCGACGTATCAGGTGGAGCTGTTCGAGAATTTGTTCTTGACCGACCTCGCGACGACCCGCCAGTTGAACGCGTATACCGAGCAAAATGAGATTTACCAAGATGCTACGTTCTTCACCAAAGGCACCAAGCAGCTGGATGAGGTGATGGCGCGGGCAAATAAATTGCCAGTCAATTGGCAAAAGTATCAATTGAATAAGAATAGCCAGGAACTAGCCGGCGTGACTGGCGCGGTAAACGGCGTGTACGGCCTGATCGACGGTATGCTGTGGGCGACGGCACTGGTCAGCGTTGCGGTGATCGGCATGGTACTGTACCTGTGGATGAATGAGCGCAAGCGCGAAGCGGGCGTGCTCTTGGCAACGGGTGTACCGCAGTCAAAGATTGTATTGCAGTATATCGCTGAGTTGGTGATGATCGCAGTGCTGAGCTTTGGTGCGTCGTACTTTACCGCAGGGCTGATCGCACAACAACTGGGTGATCACGTGGTGTCGCAGGCGGCACAGAGCGCCACACGTCAAGCGGGTAGTTCCCTCAACGGTGCGTCGCTCGGTGCTGACGCTGATTCGGTGACGTCATCGCGGACGCTGGACAAGGTGACGGTTGGTGTGCAGCCGACGGACCTGCTGGCGGTGTGGGGCGCTGGGCTGGCGGTGATTATCATCGCAGTGCTGCTGGCTTCGCGGCCGATCACCCAGTCAACGCCAAAAGAATTACTAACCGAAGTGGACTAGGGGCCAATGATGACGACTATCAAACGAGCCTGGACGGCTGTGGCGCGCAAACGGCGTCGCAGCCTGACCATCGCCCTGATCATGACGCTGATTTTCACGCTGCTGATCGGCACGCTGACGGTGCAGCAGACGATGGCGCAGCTGAAGCAATCGGTCGAGCGTAACATCCGCGCCGGCTTTAGTATCGCTAACAAGCAACCTTCGGGCGAGGTGCCGATGGACATCGCGCAGCGGGTGCAGCGCCTGGACAAGGTCAAAGCACATAATTTCCAATCAGAAACTACTGCGGGACTGCCGGGTAAACAATTGGTTGACGTAGCAGGCAGCGGCGTACAACTAGACGCTAACGTGGCTGGCGAGGCGAAGGTGACGGGCGCGACACAGAGCGATCTGCTCAGCGAGTTCACCGGTCGATTTTACCAACTAGAGCAGGGTAAGCACTTGACCGAGCACGATCAAAACGCGGTGCTGATTCACAAAACGTTCGCCGAAAAAAATAATATCAAGCCAGGCGACAAGCTGGACATCACCAAAGACGGTAGGCGCGTGACGGTGACTATCGCAGGAATCTTCAGCGGTAAAGGCGAAAAGCCGGCGGTCTTGCAGTCCGACATGGCGGAGAATCATCTCATCACCAACTTGACTGCGGCGCAGCAGCTGACAGGTAGTCAGCAGTTGACGCGAGCGACGTATTTCGCCGAAAATCCGCATCAGTTGAAGTCGTTAACGGACCGTACTAAAAGCCTACCAAACGTCGATTGGAAAAAATTCAGCCTGACTGACAACGAGGCCGTGTTTGCCGGAGTTCTCCAAAACATCGCTGGTATTCAAAACATTTTGACGATTGCCACCATCGGTGCGGCTGGGGCAGGTCTGGCAGTTTTGTCGCTGGTGCTGGTGTTCTGGGTGCGCGGCCGCTTGCATGAAATTGGCATCTTGCTGTCCATCGGCACGTCGAAGCGGCAGATTATCGGGCAATTCTTGGCGGAGCTGGCGATTATCGCTCTAGTTAGCTCGGTGCTCGCGCTCGGTATCGGTTCGGTCGCCTCATCGCAGATTTCTACCGCCCTCACAGCGCAAACCGACCAAAGCCAGCGCGTAGAAAAGACTGTGGTACAAGCCGCGCCAGTAGCGACCTACCTAGAGGCTTTCGCCTTCGGCTACATGGTCGTTCTGCTATCAGCCATCACTGCCACCGCGCCGATTATGCGCCAATCACCAAAGCAAATTTTAGCAAAATTAAGCTAGGAGTTATTATGTCAATACTTACTTTACGCGATATCATCTACTCATACGCCGACGGCACCAGCAATGTGCTGAACGGCATCAATTATCAATTTGAAAAAGGCAAGTTCTACGCCATCGTCGGTAGTTCTGGTGCTGGTAAATCGACACTGCTGGGGCTGCTAGCAGGGCTGGACACGCCGACCGGCGGGCAGATTTTGTTCGACGACGAAGACATCGCCGAGCAGGGGTATTCACACCATCGCAAGCACAATATCTCGCTGGTGTTTCAGAATTATAACCTGATCGATTATCTGACGCCGCTGGAAAACTTGAAATTGGTTAATTCCAAGGCTACCAACGAAACGTTGCATGCCATGGGCCTGGACGACGATCACATTCACCGCAACGTCATGAAACTTTCTGGCGGCCAGCAGCAACGCGTGGCGATCGGCCGGGCGTTAGTGTCCTCCGCACCGATCATCTTGGCGGACGAGCCGACCGGCAACCTGGACGAAACCACCGCTGCTGACATCATCGACATCCTGCGCCAAGCCGCTCACGAAAACGACAAATGCGTCATCGTCGTCACCCACAGCAAGCAGCTGGCCAAAGAGGCGGATGTGGTGTTGAAGCTGAAGGATAAAAAACTGAAAGCGTAAAACTAGCTTCCAAAAAATACACGTTTTAAATATAGCTCGAAAGAGCTATATTTTATAGCTCCTAACCCAAAGCAGGGACAGTAAGTGTATAATAATTAGCATCATGAGAGTTAATTATTTACAATTATCGAATATCCTGAGCTTCAAATATGAGGAGAATATAAACAACGCTTTTAAGATTGAATTTGACCCAGATCTTAATATCATTATTGGCGAAAACGGATCTGGCAAGTCAACAGCTTTAGAGGCTATGAATTTTGTATTCACAAGAATTCTATTCAGGCATTGTGAAGTTGACGAG
>CAUTJX010000022.1:0-4559 GCA_963539155.1 uncultured Candidatus Saccharibacteria bacterium | reverse complement strand
GGCATACAGATGCGAACACCTGTGGAGATGTTGCAGAGGTGGTGAGGTGTGTACGCACTTTTTCGCAATTTCCTGCAAAATAATAAAAATACCAAAGAAAATAGCCCGCCGAAATTGGCTCAAACCGGAATTGGGTCATATATCAACCCGGGAAACACTTAATGATTAAGTGTCTCAACCAGTGTTGAACCAATTCGGCGAGCTATTTTCATGCGGGCTTGTTAGCCCTTATTAGCCGCCTCCTCGGCGGCCCGAGCCGCCTTGAAGCAGGGCTGAGCCGCCGCTTCGGCGGCCAAGCAGGCGGCAATAAAATCACCTGTCTGGCGGGACACTTCTTTGAAAGTGCCCCGCCAGACATCCTCGGCCTGGGCCCTCTTGGCCCAGGCCTGTCCTTGAGGAGAAGCCAGCCAGGAGGCTCGCGCCTCCTCGGCACGAGCCTCCCCGACCTGAACGGCCAGGGAGAGCATGAAGCCGACAAGGACGAGGACGACGATGATGGCGGTGGTCATGATTCCTCCTACGAAATCATCATTCACTCAAGGTAAAAGGGCAACCTTCCGCCCCTTTTTGAGAAACCTTGAGCGAAAAGCTAGTATTAATATAGCATAGAGTGGTGAAATTGTCAATACTTTTTCGCAATTTCCACGAAAACTAGTACAATAAACTTATGAATCTCGCAGCTAGCCTCGATCAAATCAAAGGTGTCGGCCCGAAAACGGCGGCCGAGCTGCGCCAGGCGGGGCTCGAAACGGTTAGCGACATTTTGCTGTTTTTACCGCGCAAACACGAAGATTTCACCAACGTGACGCCAATTGCCGAGCTGCAGCCTGGCAAAGTAACAATTCGTGCTCGCTGCCAGCAAATCAGCACTCGGCCAGTCCGCCGCGGCCTGCGCCTGACTACGGCGGTGCTGGCCGACGACACTAGCAAGCTCAACGCTATTTGGTTCAATCAGCCGTACCGAGTGCAGCAGCTGGGCGGCAGCGACGAGTGGTTTTATTTTAGCGGCGAGTTCGAGTATAACTACGGCCGCTACCAGCTAACCAACCCGACAGCCGAGCTCGCCAAGGAGCTGCCAATACAAGCCGATCGGCTGCTGCCAGTTTACCATGCGGTGCGCGGGCTAAAATCGCAAACAGTACGCAAAGTCATCGAGCAATTGCGCCCGCTAATGAGTGTTTTGCCCGAAACTTTGCCGCCGAGCGTCGTACAAAGTGAGCGGCTACTCGATCGTGCCGCAGCGATTTCGGCGATGCATTTTCCGCGCGACGAGAGGGAAGTTGAACAGGCTCGCCAACGCTTAGCCTTCGAAGAGCTATTCGAACTGGTTTTGGCTAGCCAGCTCAACAAAATTGACAACCAGAAGCTGGCTGGCTTTGCTATTCCGTTTGAAAAGTCTGTCGTGCAGGATTTTGTCAAGAAATTACCGTTCGCGCTAACCAATGCCCAGCGCCGCGCTGCCTGGGACATCTTGCAAGATTTCGAAAATGCTAGGCCGATGAACCGCTTGTTGCAAGGCGATGTCGGCAGCGGCAAGACGGTGGTGGCCGGATTGACAGCGCGGCAGGCGGCGAACGCTGGATATCAGACGGCGTTCATGGCGCCGACCGAGATTTTGGCGCGGCAGCACGCCGAGACGCTAGCGAAGCTGCTCGAGCCTTTCGGCGTGACGGTCGGATTGCTAATCGGCAGTGTCAAGGGCAAAGCCCGCCAAACGCTCTACCAGCAAATTGCAAACGGTGCGATTGACGTGGTCGTCGGTACGCATGCGCTTATTCAGGATAAAGTAGAGTTTCATCGCTTGGGCTTCGTAATTATCGATGAGCAGCACCGCTTCGGCGTCGAGCAGCGGCAGAGGCTGCTGATGAAGGTTAAGACGGAGAAAGTTGGGTCGGGGGCGCTTGATACACTTTCTGAACCTATGACGATTGCCGCTGGCTCGTCTCGAGAGACCGGGCGCGTAGCCCCAGGCTCGCGAGCGAGACACGGAGGTGAGGAAAGTATATCGAGCGCCCCGCTAGACGCAAAAAAACCATCAATAACTGCTGTCATGCCGCACCTCTTAGCGATGACTGCCACGCCGATTCCGCGCAGTTTGGCGCTGACTGTTTACGGCGAACTAGACGTCAGCGTCCTCGACGAATTGCCGCGCGGCCGCCGGCCGATTCTTACCAAAATTATTTCGCCGCCTTCGCGCGAGACTGCTTATACTGCTATCGACCAGCAAATTGCTCAGGGCCGCCAGGTTTACGTAGTTTGCAGCTTGATTGCCGATAGCGATTCTAACGATCGCAAAAGTGTCGAAGCTGAATATAAGCGACTCAAAAATAGCATTTTTAGCTGCCGCCGCATCGCTATGCTGCATGGCAAGATGACTGCTAGCGAAAAAGATCAGATCATGCAAGCTTTCAAAGACAAGAAGTTTGACATCCTCGTCAGTACGACAGTCATCGAAGTCGGTGTCGACGTGCCAAACGCTACGATTATGATGATCGAAGACGCTGACCAGTTCGGTCTGGCGCAGCTGCATCAATTGCGCGGGCGGGTCGGCCGCGGCCAGCACCAAAGCTACTGCTACTTGATGATGAGTACGAATAACAAACCGTCGCAGCGTTTGCGGGAAATAGAAAAATCCAGCGACGGCTTTCATCTAGCAGAGGTCGATATGAGCTTGCGCGGCCCCGGCGAGATTTACGGACGCATGCAGCACGGCGCGCTTAATCTGCAGATTGCCACGCTAGCCGACACGCAGCTGATTGCCCGCGCTCAGAAAGCCGCTAAACGCTTCATCGATAGCGGCGAAAGTTTATCGAAATATCCAGCACTAGAAGCGCGCGTCCGCCACAACCAGCGGGTGACGACGCTTAATTAACTCTCGTGCTATAATACAATGCATGTACAGCGGTACTACTTTTCGTTCGCATTCGGGCAACTTTATCGGCGTGCATCAGAAAATCGACCGGATTGCTCGCCGCGATTTGCGCAAAATATCAAGGGTTGGCCGTGGTTTTCCTTCTGCCAAGGATATTTTGCATTTCGAAGGCAACAACGGCCCCGACGGCATCAAGCGCAAAAGTCCAGGCGTCGATGAGCCGTGGCATTTCATCGACCCCAGCGACCCCAGCGATACGGCGCTGGTCGAGATGATTATGAATCATTATGCCAATTTAGCGCAGGCGCTTAAAAAGCGTAATAATGTGCGGGCAGCCTTTGAGGCGGCCTGGATGGCGCATGCTATCACCGACGGGCTAACGCCGGCGCATCATTATCCGCTAGGCGAAAAGATCGAGGAGCTGTGGGGACGGCCTCAAAACGAGCGGGCGTCGATTGCCGAAAAAGGCATCATCAGAGGCTCGACCATGCGCGAGACTCTTAGTAAAAACTGGGAGTATTGGGGTGCCAAGGGTGTATTTGCGACACATTTGCTATTTGAGCTAGGCGTAGCTACCAGCATCAAGACGACCAAGTTTCCCGATTCGGCGCCAAATTCAATCTGGCTCAAACTAGCAGATGATAAGGATTTGCAGACGGTATTTCTCGATGCGGTGCAGCAAATTTACGCGCTAGGCATGTACGAGGAATTCTGGAAGCGCGGCTGGACGACTCATCTAGCGCAGCAGACGCGGCAAACGCTGATTCCGCTGATCGCTAATGTCATCACGTATTTTTGGTACCGCGCCTACCGCGAGGCGCACCAGTGAGCTCAATCCGAGTAATCGCTGGGCGTTTCGGCGGGCGGCTGCTGGATGCACCTAAAGATAACAACACTCGCACCAAGCCGATGGGCGAGCGGATTCGCAACGCTATATTCAATAGCATCGGCAACGAGATTAACGGCGCACAGGTTTTAGACGCTTTTGCTGGTACTGGCGCGGTTGGTCTCGAAGCTCTCAGCCGCGGTGCTGCCCGCGTAACGTTCATCGAGCGCGATAAAATTGCTCAAAAAATCTTAAGCAATAATGTGTCCTCGCTAGGCGTTCAAAATGAAGCGAAAATTATTAGCGCCCCTGTCAATTCATGGATTGAGTCTGGCGGCGCAGGCAAGTATGACATAATCTTCGCCGATCCGCCATACAAAAATCTGCAGTTTTCCACAGTTAGCAAGCTTTTTGGACTTCTCAAACCAGGCGGGCTTATGGTATTATCACATCCAGGAAGAGGTGAGGAACCAAATCTGGGAAACGAAATTGTTGTGGTGGACAATCGTAGTTATGGAAATGCTTATCTCACCTCCTTCCGCCGAGAATCGTGTGATTCGTGATTTTTGGGGAATTAAAATAGCCCGCGATATACGGGTTATTTTTTATGCGTATTTTCCTCAGAGCTTGTATCGAATCTCCTTGGTGCGATTTTACGCCCACGCTAGAACCTGTTTTAGCACAAAGTCGCAAATCTAATCCAATCCATTTGGTGTGCCATGCCGTCTTCGACGGCTAAAAATATGAAAGCCAGCCTTTAAATATTTTGATTCTTTTCGCCATTTCTTTTAATGGATAAATCTAACTTTCATATATCTTAATCTAAATTTGGTTTTCAACTAGCTGGAGTAAAGATTGTTG
>CAUTJX010000021.1:0-5044 GCA_963539155.1 uncultured Candidatus Saccharibacteria bacterium | reverse complement strand
GAAATCGAAGAAAAGAAATATCGTGTCGATGACGCTGTGGCTGCTGTCAAAGCAGCACTAGCTGAAGGCATTGTGCCAGGCGGCGGTGTAACGCTAGTAAACCTAGCCTGTGGTTATAAGCATTCTAATAACAAAGATGCTTCGGTATTAGCGGGCGAAGATTTGCTGATTCACGCACTTGAACAGCCATTCCGAATCTTGCTGAGCAACTCTGGTCTAAATGCCGACGAGTGGCTGCCGCAGGTCAAAAAAGCCAAAGCTGGCCAAGGTATCAACGTCAATCATCCGAATGAATTGCTTGATCTAAAGTCGGCAGGCGTAGTTGACCCAGTACGCGTTACCAAGGAGGCCTTGCAGAATGCTGCCTCAATTGCTGGTACGGCGATGACGATGGGTGCGCTGGTTGTTGACTTGCCAGAGAAAGAAACGCCAGGTGCTGCTATGCCAAATATGGGCGGCGGCATGGGCATGTACTAAACCTATTCGTTGTAAGCTAGACAGCGTAGAGCCCACCGTTATGCGGTGGGCTTTCTTGACAAAGAGCAATTTATAGCCTAGAATATTGCACAGTGTAAATTTACCGATTATACACGGTTAATCTCTGAATTGTGGCAGTAAGGGGGCTTGTGAAGCATATTTTACGAATTTTTAGCGGCTACTGGCTGATGTTCATCATCTTGGTTGGCTTTACCTACGCCATGGTGATGGCGAATTTGTGGTTGCCTGATAAGATGTCGGAAATTGTCAATAACGGCATCATCAAACAAGATATGCCGGCGATTTGGCACAACGGACTAGCGATGATTTTGGTGACGGCGGCAGGCGGACTGTGTTCGATCGTCATCGGATTTTTAGCCTCCCGGATTGCCACTGGTATGGCGCAAAAATTACGAATGGAACTGTTCGAGCGAGTCGAGAGTTTCGCGCTAGCAGACTTTAATAAATTTTCAACCGCCTCGCTGATCACGCGCTCGACCAACGACATTCAGCAAATTCAGATGACGTCAATCCTGCTGCTGCGTCTGGCGTTGATGGCGCCGATCATGGCAATTGGCGGTTTGCAAAAAGCCATCCACAATGCGCCAGATTTGAGCTGGATCATTGCGCTGGCAGTGTCAGTGTTGCTGGTGGTCATTGCTGTGTTGTTTGTCATTGCCGTGCCTCGGTTCAAGAAATTGCAAACGCTGGTGGATAAGCTAAATTTGGTGACGCGCGAAAACCTAGTCGGCTTAAAAGTCATCCGCGCCTTTCACAACGAAAAAATTGAGCAGAAAAAGTTCCAGCAAGCCAACACCGAACTGAATAAAATGAACTTATTTGTCAATCGACTGATGATGCTGCTCGACCCGATTATGACGCTAGTAATGAACTTTTCTAGCGTGGCGATTGTCTGGTTCGGCGCGCATTTGATCAGCAGCGGTAATCTACAAATTGGTAATATGATGGCGTTTCTGGAGTACGCCATGCAGGTGATTATTTCGTTCCTGCTGTTGTCGATGGTGTTTATCATGGTGCCGCGGGCAGCGGTGTCGGTCAAGCGGGTGGGCGAGGTGCTCGACACGCTGCCGTCAATTGTTGACCCGCAGTCGCCGCAGCAATTGCCAAATGACGCTACGGGTAAAATCGAATTCAAAGACGTGACCTTTACCTATCCAGACGCTGATCTGCCAGTACTCTCAAATATCAATTTCACGGCCGAACCAGGTCAAACCACGGCGTTCATCGGCAGTACCGGCTCCGGCAAATCAACGTTGATTAATTTGATTCCGCGCTTTTACGATGTGTCGGCGGGGCAGATTTTGCTGGATGGCGTGGATATCAGGAATTTGAAATTGGAAGATTTGTACGATCAAATTGGCTACGTACCGCAAAAGGGTGTGTTGTTTAGCGGGACGATCGCCAGCAATATCAGGTACGGCAATGCCAAAGCTAGTCAAAAATTGGTCGAAAAATCCGCTAAAATCGCGCAAGCCACCGAGTTCATTGGCGAGCTAAAAAACGGCTACAAAAATGATATCGCTCAAGGCGGCAGCAATGTTTCCGGCGGTCAGCGGCAGCGTTTGTCGATTGCCCGGGCGATTGCTGTCGAACCGAATGTCTACATTTTTGACGATTCGTTTTCGGCGCTGGATTTCAAAACTGACGCCAAATTACGCTTGGCGCTTGCCAAAGAAACCAAACACAAAACCGTGCTGATCGTCGGCCAGCGCATCAATACCATCATGAATGCTGACAAAATCATTGTGCTGGACGAAGGCAAAATTGTCGGTCAAGGCACGCACCAGGAATTGATGAAAAATTGCCAAGTCTATCAAGAAATTGCTGCCTCCCAGCTCTCAGAAGACGACCTGCAGAAAATGTCAGCGACGACCGCGAAAGGAGCGGTATAATGGCTCAGCAAAGCATGAAAAAACGCCAGCCAATGAAGATGGGCGGTCCAATGGGCGGTGGTATGGGCGCCGGCGAAAAAGCCAAAGATTTCAAAGGCACGGTCAAGAAATTAGCCAAATATTTGGCAGAGTTTCGCTGGCAAATGCTCATGGTGGCGATTTTTGCGGTTGGTAGCACCGCGTTTGCGATTGCCAGTCCGAAAATTTTGGGCGGCGCCACTAACCAAATCGTCGAAGATTATGTCAGCATGAAGGCCTACGAAACCATCACTAGTAAACTGCCGAAGGGTGCTTCGCTGCCAGCTGGTACGACTGGCGCTGATGTGCTGAAACGGCTCCCGAACAAGTCGGAAATTGAAAGCCAAATTCCGTCGAGCCAGCTCGAGACCATCAAAAAATTGGATATCAGTCGGCGTCCAGAATTTCACTTTGAGGCAATTTGGCGGGTTGTCAGTTTGCTGATTGGTTTGTACATACTCAGCGCCGTTTTCCGCTATATCCAAACCTGGCTGATGACTCAAGTGACGCAGACAGTTACTTTCAGAATGCGCCGGCAATTGTCCGAAAAAATCAACCGCCTGCCGCTGAGTTATTTTGACAAGCAAACCTACGGCGAAGTGCTTAGCCGTGTTACCAACGACGTCGATACCATCAGCCAGACGCTCAATCAAAGCCTATCACAAATCGTCTCTTCAACGGTGATGGTGTTGGGGATTTTGGTGATGATGTTTTCCATCAGCTGGCAAATGTCGCTGGTGGCGCTATTGGTGCTGCCGCTGGCTGGCGGTGCCGTGACGCTGATCGCCAAAGGCTCGCAAAAGCAGTTCCTCCGCCAGCAGACGCAGCTGGGTGAACTAAACGGCCACATCGAAGAAATGTATGGCGGCCATCAAGTGATGCGCGTGTTCAACGGTCAGAAAAAGTCGCTGGCTAAGTTTTCGCGGATTAACAACCAGCTGCAGGAAAGCGCTTGGAAGGCCCATTTTTTGTCGGGGCTGATTTATCCAATCATGAATTTCATCGGCAACATCGGTTACGTTGTGATGGCGATTTTGGGCGGTTGGCTGGCGATTAACGGCCGGCTGAAAATTGGCGACATTCAGGCGTTCATTCAATACATCGACCAATTCAATCAGCCGCTGGTGCAGGTCGCCAACATCGCCAATGTGCTGCAATCGACCGCCGCTGCCGCCGAGCGCGTGTTTGAATTTTTGGACGAGCCAGAAGAACAGGCGGAGGGTAAAGATTTGGTGAAATTGGCGCACGTTAAGGGTGAAGTTGAATTTGACAATGTGGTCTTTGGCTATCAGCCAGACCAAACCATCATCAAAGGCCTGTCGGCGCACATCAAGCCAGGTCAGCGCGTGGCGATCGTCGGTCCGACGGGCGCGGGCAAAACGACGTTGGTCAATTTGTTGATGCGATTTTATGAAATTAACAGTGGCGCGATCAAAATTGACGGCGTCAACATCGCTGACATGAAGCGCAGTGAGGTGCGGCAAATGTTTGGCATGGTGTTGCAGGACACTTGGTTGTTTAACGGCACGATTCGCCAAAATTTGCTGTATGGCAATCCAACAGCCAGTGAAGAAGAGATGGTCGCTACCGCCAAGGAGGCGCATGTCGATCATTTCGTGCGGTCGCTGCCGGGCGGCTACGGTATGGTGCTGGGCGAGGAAGCCACGAACATCTCGCAGGGCGAAAAGCAGCTGCTGACGATCGCTCGGGCGATGTTGGCGCGCACGCCAATGCTGATTTTGGACGAAGCTACCAGCTCGGTCGACACCCGCACCGAAGTGCTCATCCAAAAAGCTATGGACAAGTTGATGCAGGGTAAAACTAGCTTCGTCATCGCTCATCGTCTGAGCACCATTCGCGACGCCGACCTGATCTTGGTCGTCCGCGACGGCAACATCATCGAGCAAGGCAAGCACGACGAACTGCTGAAGCAGAATGGTTTTTACGCTGAGCTGTATAATAGCCAGTTTGCTGAGCGATTGGGCGAGTGTTGATTATAAAAATATAAATTCTATACTGTGATCATGAAAAGAATGATCACTGTTGCTGCGGTGCAAATGGAGATTGCGCCGTTGGATATCAAGCGTAATTTGGCAAAAATAGAAAAGCTTGTTGGCGAGTTATGCAATCAACAGTCAGTCGACTTAGTGGTTTTACCAGAAGACGTACTGACTGAGCCGATTCCGTATAATTTAGAATACGCCTTGAGCGAATCGTCTGGCGAAGTTATGCGTCTATGCCAAATAGCGCGTGAAAAGCAACTTTATCTGGTCGCTGGTTCGTTCATCTGTAAAGATGGTAACAATTACTACAATACAGCGCTATTGATTGATCCGTCTGGAGAGATACAACTTCGGTACCGGAAAAATCATTTATGGATTCCTGAACGTCGATATTTGGTGCCAGGGAATGAAGCCATGGTTGTTGATACGCCGATTGGTAAAATTGGTCTGGCAATCTGTTGGGATTTAGCTTTTCCAGAGTTATTCCGTTCAATGATTAAGCAGGGTGCGGAAATTATTTGCATTCCATCGTATTGGTCAACTGGGGGTAATAAGCCAGCGCACGCTGAAATCAAGGCTTCAAAAATGATGATAGATACGCTTTGTCTGGCGCGAGCGTTGGAAAATGAATGT
>CAUTJX010000020.1:0-5612 GCA_963539155.1 uncultured Candidatus Saccharibacteria bacterium | reverse complement strand
TTTGACGATTTGCGCGAATACATTCCTGGCGACGATGTAAAAGATATCGACTGGAAAGCGACTGCTCGCAGCAGCGGTATTCGAATCCGGCGTTACCAAGCAATCCGCAAACATAATATTTTACTAGTCGTCGACACTGGCCGCCACATGGCAGCGACCGGTAAAAGCGGCAGCAATAAGCGCGACATCAGTATCATGGCTGCCGGAGTTTTAGGCTATATCGTATTACGGCACGGCGATTTGATCGGACTGGTGTCCGGCGACGCCAAAAATAACACCTATATTCCTTTCAAAGGCGACGATCGGCATATCGAGCAGCTACTGCGGCACATTGAAAAGAACACTCAGCTAGCAGCAGCGCCGAGCAATATCGTGAATCAGCTTGAATATATTGCACGCAATTTACGGCGCAAGATGATGCTGGTGGTGGTTGCCAACGACGATGATCTGACCAGCGAGCACCAGCATATTATCCGGCGGCTGCGCGCCCAACACGAGATATTATGGATAACTGTCAATGACGCTTCAGGACTTGACGGAAGCCGTAATTTTTACGATATTGACGATCTGGCTGAGCTGCCTTATTTTATTCGCAAACAAACGAAATTGCAGGCTGATTTCGACCGCGAGCAGCAATCATACTACCGCGAATATTCCACTGCCCTGGAGCGATTGGGCGTCGTTAGCGAGCGAATTTCCAGAGAAGAGGATGTCGTCGGCAGTTTCTTTTCACTACTAGAAAGGCAAAAGCATGCGCGCTGGCACTGAGCTTCGCGAATGGGTAGATTATGACCCGCTGTGGCTGGTTATCGGCTGCTTGCTTTTAGGCGCGATTATTTTATGGTACGGATTTGTATTTTATTCCACTCGCCGCCGCTCTCACCGCAGCCTGGCAACGCTCAAACCAAAACCATACACGCCGCCAGATTTGACTGATTTGAAACAGAAATACCAACGACTAATTGATGAAATTGAACAAAATCACACCGCCGGAAAGCTATCCTCGCGTAAAGCCCACCAGAAATTAAGCCATATTCTTCGCATGTTCGTTGTCGAGATAAACGGCCACCGCGTTGACACGTTAACGCTGCGAGATTTAGAAAAGACTCGCTATAAAACATTGGCGGCCGCCATCAAACAATTCTATATTCCTGAATTTACCGCGGTCGAGCAAGGCAGCGTTGCCGAGGCAGCGGCACTAGCCAGAAAGACGGTAGCGGCATGGAATTAGTTTTTTGGCAATTGTCGCTGGCGTTAATTATAATTATCGCCCTGCTGTGGTTTGCTGCGCCGATTATACTCCGCCGATACAGCCGATCGAAACGCCATGACGCGCTTAGGCAAAAACTCCCTATCGCTAATACATCGCGGCTGCGCGCTTTCCCGCTCTATATTCAGCAGGTCAAACGGTATAAAAAACTATTGGCGGTTGTACTGGAGCTGCACGCGCTCCTGCTGGCTATGATGATTATTCTCACTGGCCGCCCGTCGTCGGTGGCTGTCGTTTCTCCCGAGGTGAAAAATCGCGACATCGTACTATGCCTTGATGTATCGCGGTCGATGTATGAATACGACGTAGAGATTATTAAAACTTACCGCACATTGGCACGAAAATTTGACGGCGAACGACTAGGTTTGGTACTGTTTGACCGCTCGCCGGCAGTGATATTTCCTTTGACAGACGACGCCAGCCTCATCGATAGCAAGCTAGCGCTGATTGAAAAGGCATTGACGCCGCCTGGAACGCTGGAATATTTTGACATCCTGTCTGGCACGGCAGTCTCGAACGGACAAGGCTCATCGCTGATTGGCGATGGACTAGCGAGCTGTATCAGCCGCTTCGACAAGTTGGACAGCAAACGCTCCCGGAGCATCATTTTAGGAACCGACAACCAATTGGCTGGCACGCCGATAATTTCCCTAACCGAGGCAGCAGAGCTGGCCAAACAAAAAGATATCCGCGTATACGCTATTTACCCGAATAGTAATAAAAACCGCGAGGCCGAAGCGGCAGAATTGAAGCGAACCATGCTGGCGACCAGCGGCGATTATTATGCACTGCGCGACAAAAACACAATTCCAAACATTGTCCAAAAAATCGCCGCCCAAGACGCCTCCCGCTTCAAAGGCACGCCGCGCGTTACTCGCACCGATCAGCCACAATTGTTGCTATACGGCATGCTTATTATCATAATTTCCCTTATTATTATCGATTGGAGGCTTCGCATATGATAGTGCAACCGATTTTGCCGTGGTATCTGTTGCTGATAATTCTGGTAGTTGCTGCAATTTTTACAGGTTGGAGAATTTTTTCCAAACCAATATCCAACCGGCGAGCGTGGCTGCGGCGGTTCTGTATTGCCTTGCTTATCATTACCGCTTGTTTTCGCCCAGCTATTCCTGGCGAGGTGAAAGAATGGGGCGCGCCGCTAATCGATGTTTATGTTGTCATAGACACAACGATGAGTTCTGCTGCCGAGGATTATGATAACGGCCAGCCGCGAATCAACGGCATGCGCCGCGACGCCAAAGAAATTGCCAAAAAGCTGGTCGGCGCGCGATTTAGCCTAATAACTTTCAATAATAAAACTTTCGTCAATTCGCCGTTATCAACAGACGTCAGAATGTTTGAATCGGCAGTTGACACAGTAAATATCATCAGCGAAAGCTATGCCATGGGCAGCTCAATTGATACACCGATTGACACCATCGCCTCGGAAATTACTCGCACCAAGCATAAAAATCCCGAGCGCACCTCGCTGCTATTTTACCTGGGCGACGGCGAACAAACCAGCGACGCCTCGCCAAAGTCATTCGCCAGCTTGAAACCGCTACTGGGCGGCGGCGCGATCATGGGCTACGGCACTGCCGACGGCGGAAAAATGAAAACGCCAAGTTACAGCGGCGGCTTTGACGGTTTTTATTTGCGCGGGCCAGATTTGAAATATGCCGTATCAAAAATCGACGAGATAAATCTTAAAAACATCGCCAGTCAAACAGGCCTGCCGTACACGCACCGGCAAACTCCAGATTCCATTGACGCCGTCGTCAAGAACGGTTCCGTCGACAAAGCTGTCAATAGCAGCCGCTCATTTGACGGCTACAACGATATCTATTGGATAGCGATATTTGCGGCTGCTATTTTGCTGGCTTTTGAAATCAGAACCATCTATTTGCCTCTATGCAAACTTCAGAATATAACGCCGTCGGAGGTAGAAAATCGTGAGTAAGAATCGTCCATTTGACCTGAAAAAACTAGATTTTGAAAAAATCCGCCAAGGAAAACGCCGGAAACTGCTCCGCTATTCGTTCCCTGCTTGCGCGGTGATTCTGTTGGTTGCTATTAAATTAACAAGCTTCCCCTTGTTGTCGCTAGCAGCGCGCGCTGCTTATAAAAACGGCGACAACAGCCAGGCTTCCTTCCGCTTATCGCCAATTTATACCATGAATTTGTTTGAATCTTATAAAGTATTTTTTAACGACGGGAACGCTTTATTTAAGCAAGCCCGCTACGACTCGGCAGAAAAACAATTCCGCCAAGCCCTGCAAAAAGCGCCGAAAATGCGCGAATGCCCTGTCCGCATCAACTTGGCGCTATCAATCGAGGCGCAAGCAGACGCCCTTTCCAGCGAAAAACGCTACGACCAGGCAATCATCCGCTACGACGAAGCAAACGCCGTGCTGCACGACGGCGAGGATAGTTGCGGCGTGCAATTTGTCGGCCAAACAGTCGACGCGAATAATGACGACGGCAAAACGGCAATCGTTATTGAGCAGCGAATCCGGCAAAAGTTGACACAAATAAAACAGCTCAGAAACGGCGACCAGGGCATTTCAGTCACCAACCCTGGCGATAAAGAAAAAGTTGACGCGGGCAGCACCGACGGCAAGCTCAAAGAACTAGATAAGCGATTCATCGACGCCTACAACGAACAGCGTAAATCCCAGGAAAGAAACCAGCACTTGGAAGATTACAAAGACGCCACGCCAGATCATACGAAGAGAAATTGGTGAGAAGATTATTGAAATGGGCGGTTTTGTTTGCTATACTTACTATGTAATCGAAAGATTGGCTGTTGCATCGCACATCATAGGCGAGTTCGCAAAATTATGACGATTTGCCGGCGAGATACGCAGCAAACATTATGCGGGTTTAGCTCAGTTGTTAGAGCGCTTCCTTGCCATGGAAGAGGCCAGGAGTTAGAGTCTCCTAACCCGCACCATGAAAGACTTTTCAAGCTCTGAAAGGTCTTTTTTGTTTGTAGCTAATCTGTAAAGTACGCTAATTTCAGGAGTGTAAACATTTTCATTTTCATCAACCCAGAATCCAGCAGGAATTAGCAATTGTTTACACTGTAGTAGCTTATCTTTTGCCTACTTTTTCATATTTCCTCCACGCTTACTTATTCTGACCATGTCTTATCTGTAACTACATTACGCGTGTATAATAAGAGGTATTATGATAATGGACTCAGAATACGTATTTGACAACTTAGAACCTATCGACCAACTTCGTGCCAAGCCTGTAAAGTTGATACAGAAAAAAATTCCATCAGATCAGTGGAATAACTTCGATTATGCCGACCCCGATGATAAAGGCTTTGACGGCTTCAATGTCGTATGGAATGACCTCGCACCGTTGATAGGCATTTGCCTTATAGTATTTGCTGAATTAGAAAGTGAATTGGAGTATAATCTGTACGAGCTAGTTAACGACAGGGCAAGTCAGCTAGGGATGGTAGTCACTAATACGATGTCTTTCGAGCAAAAACTGCAGACATACATTACACTTCTTAGACTTGTAGACCCAGAGCCAAACACACAGTATCGAGCAGACATTAGCCAGCTAAAAAAACATCTAAAGAGGGCGGGAGAGGTCCGAAACATTATTGCACATGCAAAGTGGCCATCATTAACAAAAGACGGTTATGTGTTCAGCTCAGTTGATACGATTGGGAGTTCATCCCTTGAATTAAATCTAAAATACTTTGAACTCAACAGGAATAAACTAGAAGAGTACAGGGCATATCTACAAGGTGTAACTAACGCAGTCAATTATATACACTCAGAATACTTAGAGATTCTATGTAGTAGCATCACCCCGCGCCAAAATGGAACTTTCTGAGATTTGGTCACCCGACGAGGTGGCCGTTTTCGTTTTATTTCCGAAATGATGACAATTTAACACGTCGAGCTTTGAGCTCGATTTTTGTTAGTTTGCTAATGAATTAGCTCTTAGCACAATCGCCTATTAGTAGTATTATTCTTAGCCTATTTGCTTACCGTAGATTGTGTATTTTGACTATAAAACTCTAGGGCTCTGTCCATGCACTCTGATTGCACCCATGGATTATTATTAAACATTACACACCGTATGCTACCAGTCTTATCTGCACCCAGAGCTAACCACACCCCAGCTTTAGCCCTATACTTATTCATAGTAGCTACTAATCGTAATTTAGAAATAACGTCTTGCTCTAAGTAGCCAATCATATAAGTTATACCTCCCCAGGGCTTTTCGTTGTTTGTGATTTGGACTGAGAAATCATGTAATTTACCGCCGTCTTCTTTAGCTTGAGTATTAATCCTATCAATGTATTCCATTAATTTTT
>CAUTJX010000019.1:0-9640 GCA_963539155.1 uncultured Candidatus Saccharibacteria bacterium | reverse complement strand
GCGAGCTGGGTTCAGAACGTCGTGAGACAGTTCGGTTTATATCCGGTATGGACGTCAGGAAATTTGCGAGGATTTGCCCCTAGTACGAGAGGACCGGGGTGAACGCACCGCTGGTGTACGGATTGTGGCCACCTGCTGCATTGTCCGGTAGCTATGTGCGGACCAGATAAGCGCTGAAAGCATATTAAGCGCGAAACTGACCTCAAGATTAGATTTCCCTATGAGGACACAGATAGACTATCTGTTTGATAGGTGCAAGGTGGAAGTGCAGTAATGTATGGAGCCGAAGTATACTAATAGTCCCATTGCCTTTTTATGTCCTTGTCTACGAGGTTAATGCTTGCATTGATAGCGTGGATAAGGTAGACTTGACTAGTAATTGGTGTTCGCACCAACGTTGATCTTTCGATTATAGGCACGAGCTAGCCGAACAAGGACATCGAAGGAAGGGGTTTGGCCCACCACGGATTATATGTGGAACCAAGCGCTTTAAACCCCCTCCTCCGGTGCCCATGGCGAGGAGGAAACACCTGTTCTCATTCCGAACACAGAAGTTAAGCTCCTCAGCGGCGATAATACTGCGTAAGTGGGAATCTAGCACGGTGCCGGATTATATAAAAACCATCCGAAAGGGTGGTTTTTATTTTTGGCTGACGTGTTCAGTGTCGCTGTCTGTTAGCGGCGAGACTACAGATTGTCTTATGGCGCTTAGGATATTTTTATGAGACGGGTAGGCTCCCAGATCGCTGCTGCGTTTCGTGACAGTTCAGTAAACAAAATAACGCTCTTTCGAGAGCGTTATTTTTATATTCTCGGATCTCGCAGAAAACGAGAATTGTATTTGTGGTGAACCTCGTAGTTTTGAAGGTTCAAACAGGTGCATATCTATAATATCGCACCAGATGAATAAACGCAACGGTTTTTATATCATAATTTCGTAATTTGTAACCATTGACATTTTGTCTCGTTTGTGCTAATATAAAAGAGTACATATAACATATGTGAGATAAAGCGAGGGTTTACTTATCTCTTACAGAGGTAGGCGAGCCCTTTTAATATTGCCCGGAGCGGGCGGGAGATAATAATATGGCAGGAACAAAAATCGGCGGCATGAAAGCAGCTAAAAAGAACTTGGCCAAAGACCCAAATTTTTATGCAAAAATTGGCCGTAAAGGCGGACAAAACGGGCACACGGGCGGTTTTGCCGCTAATCCGCAGTTAGCTCGTATCGCTGGCGCTAAAGGCGGCCGCATTAGCCGCCGCGGTAAGGCGAAAGCGAATATTACACAGGATGACGTCACTCTGGCGGCATAAAGCTAGTTGGCTATACAAAAAGCGCCTCCATCACGGAGGTGCTTTTAGTTTTACAGACAACTACTGACTTCATTTTTTTACATACGTTAGTATTTCGGGATAGTTGATAATCTATCTTGTCAAGCAGGATCATTCAAGCCAGCGGCGCAGCTGGCATAGTTTGGCTTGGTTTACTCGCCAGGAACGGCCGCAGGCGAGACAGGAATATTTGTTAGCGCTGGATTGCAGGCCGGCAGCTTGGCAGTGCGGGCATTGCGAACGGGCATGCAGCCAGTCGCGATAAGTGTCGAGGTCGTTTTCGATTAGCTTGGCGTCAATTGTGGTAGAAAACCTAGCGGCTGCTTTGATGGCTTCTTGCCAGGCGGCGCGTTCCATAGCGATTAGCTCAATATCGCGCGAATAGCCAGTGTGGTTTAGCAAGGCGTGGCCATATTCGTGGATCAGCCGTTCGCAAGCATGAGAATCTGCCGGATTGTAGTGAATAGCGCAAGCGCGATGATTCCAACGAAACATCTCACCCTGAATTAGGGTGAGATGCGCGAGGTGCGGCACTGACAAAGCGTCAGCGCTTATTTTTTGCGAGAGCCAAGTAATCTTTGCCATAGTAATAGCATCCGTAGACAACCGCTTCCTCGGGATGGCGCGCTTGAGTAATCTTTGGGCATGGAATGTGCGGCGGTAGATGTGAAGTTAAAATATCGCGCAAGTAATCACCGTACCGTTCAAAATAAGTACCGACGCTACCGCCGATGATGATGATATCAGGCTGAATTATCGGGATGACGGCCAGAAAACCGCGCGAAATGCGATCAGCGATTTTCTTCCAGGTGCGTTTGCTGGTGATGTCGCGAGCAAATTTGTGATAAGCGTCGACAATGGCCCGTCCAGAAGCAAAGCTTTCCCACGAGTGAATCTTGCCGCCGTATTCGACGAGCGCGCGGCCGGCTTCGCTGTAGCGCATGCCCGGGTCAATGTAGCCGTTAGTACAAACGCCAGTACCGATACCAGTACTAACGGTGACATAGAGCGAGCAGTTGGGAATTGTTCGTAAAAGCCGCGTTTCGGCGAGCCCAGCTAGGTTGGCGTCGTTTTCGATGAGTACCGGTACACCTGGCAGCAGGTCTCGCAGTAGGCGGGAAGCGTGAAAATCTGCCCAGCCGAGGTTTTGGCACCAGACAGCGGTGCCATTCTTGATAATACCAGGTAGAGCAATAACTATAACATCGACTTTTTTGTCTGAATAGCGTTCGCGGACTACGCGTTTTAGTTCAGCGACATAAGCTTTTGGCTCCTTGGGAGTGGGAAATTTAAGCGGTTTGCCCATGTGCCCGTTATCGGCAAAAGAGGTGACGAGCGTCTTTGTCCCGCCAGTATCGATTGTTACTATCATGAATCTATCGTATCACAGACGATAGTATAGCGTATAGTTGATATTATTGCAGAAAAGGTGTATAATATAGAAAAGTAAGGTAATTATGAGAGGATAACAGTAAAGTGGCACATCGTAGCGAGAAAGGTTCAGTGATTGGTTTTGTGCTGGTGGGGACGGCGCTAGCAGCGGCGTTTGTTGGCGGCGTGTACATGGTGCGCCATTCGGGCGAATTGAATTCGACAGATACGCAGCAAACGGCACAAACGTCTCAATCTGAAACTGCCAAAAACGACCAAAAAACTCAAAACGAGCAAAGCAGCAACACTGCGCCAGCGCCAAAAAAAGATACAAATAGCCAGAGTAATACTGAAGCTAATAAGCCTAAGGAAGACGAGAAGAAAAAAGACTCGCTTGCTGATACATTGAAAAAGCAAGAAGACAAGAACAAAGGTAACAACAGCTCGGATCCAGCACAGAAGTCGAATGCTGGCGCGGCCAGCCAGAGCGATCAAAAAAGCGCGTCGGACACATCGAGCGCCTCTACTAGCAGCAATTCTAACAGTTCGACTCCGGTTTCCAATTCCAACTCCAATTCCAGCGCTTCTAGCACTGTTTCTAGCGGCTCTAATAACTCGGCAACAGGTTCGTCTGCTGCTATTAACAACAAGCTGCCGAAAACTGGCCATGAAGCCAGCAGTTTGCCAAAGACTGGCCCGGTTGATGATGTGCTGGCAGTTGTAGCTGGCGCCGGCTTGCTGGGGCTGGGGGTTGCTTACGTCAAATCGCGCCGCCTCATCTAGACATTAGAGGTCGGATAAGGTATACTGGTAAGTGGCTGAGTGCGCATTGTTTTGTGTTGCTCGAGAAATATTAAATTTAAGAAAGGAGAATTGGCAGAGTTTACCCGAATCCCGGGTATCTGCTGATGACGTATTTATGGCAAAGGCCACGATTACGATGGACGACCTCTTGGCGGGCGACAATGCGAAACAGCTAGTTGCTGGCGAGATGGTGACTGGGCACGTTTTGAGCGTGCGAAAACACGAAGTATTAGTAGATTTGGGTGCGCACGGCATAGGTTATGTGCCGCGCCGCGAGGTTGGTTTCGGCCGCCAGCTGAATGTTGGCGACGAGGTATCGGCTAGCGTGATTGATTCAGAGCTTGATAACGGCTATAGTCTGCTGAGTTTGCGCAAAGCAGCCAAAGACCGCGGCTGGGAAGAAATCCAAGCTCACTTTGATGCTGCTGAGATTGTTGAAATTACACCGTACGACGCGAACCGCGGCGGACTGCTGGTCGAGTACGAGGGTGTACGCGGCTTCTTGCCAGTATCGCAGCTGAGCGCCGAGCATTACCCGCGCGTTGGCAGTGCCGACAAAGACGAAATTTTGGCTCGCTTGAACGCGCTGGTCAGCCGGCCGATGAAAGTTCGTATTTTGGATTGCGATCGCAAAACTAACAAGCTGATTTTCTCTGAAAAAGAAGCTATCAAAGACGGCTTGGCAGCACGTTTTGCTACGCTGAAAGTTGGCGATACGGTTAAAGGCGTGGTGACGGGCGTAGTCGACTTTGGCGCGTTCGTTAACGTTGATGGTATCGAAGGGTTGATTCACATTTCAGAAATCAGTTGGGAGCGCGTTGGCAATCCGAATGATTACGTCAAAGTTGGCCAGTCGGTTGAAGCCAAAATTATCTCGATTGACAAAGACCGTTTGAGCTTGAGCGTCAAGCAGCTAACCAAAGATCCGTGGCTCGACGAGGTTGAGAAGCTTGAAAAAGGTCAAAAAGTCGAAGGTACGGTCACGCGGATTACGCCGTTTGGCGCCTTTGTCCAGATTAGCCCGGCTGTCGAGGCGCTAGTGCATATCTCGGAACTTGGCAGCGGCAACGATGTTGATCCCGAGAAGGTCTTTACCTTGAATGAGCGCAAAGAATTCGTAGTTCTCGACATTGACCGCGAAGGCCGCAAAATTAGCCTGAGTTTGGGCGGCAAGAAAAAGAAAACCAAGTAACAGCCCGCGTATCTAGCGGATAATTGTCCCGATAAGCTGCGGGTAGAAAGGAGAAATATGAGCCAGCCAGAGAAAGTTCTGATGATTGCCGATTCTATTACCGTCGGAGAATTGGCCGAGGCTCTGAACCTGCCAGTAACGCAGCTTGTCGGTGAATTGTTCAAAAACGGCATCGTGGCGACAATTAATCAGCGGATTGATTTCGAGACGGCGCAAATTATCGTCGAGGAGTTGAAAATTGCCGTACAGTTGAAGCGAAAAGAAGTTAGTTCTGCGCCAGTGCAACATTTGCACAAGCCGTCTGCCAAGGCATCGCTGCGGCCGCCGATTGTAGCAGTGATGGGGCATGTCGATCACGGTAAAACTACGCTGCTAGACACAATCCTCGGCATGAAAACCGTAGCTAGCGAAGCAGGCGGCATTACCCAGCATATCAGCGCTTATCAGACCAAGCGCGGCGATCGCGTAATCACCTTGCTAGATACGCCAGGGCACGAGGCTTTTGCGGCGCTGCGCCAGCACGGCGCGGTTTTGACTGACGTAGTGGTGATTGTGGTGGCTGCCGACGACGGCGTGATGCCGCAAACGGTCGAAGCGATTAAATTTGCTCGCAATGCTAATGCTAAAATCGTCGTGGCTATCAACAAAATTGACAAAGAGGGCGCCAATATAGACCGCGTTAAAGCTCAATTAGCCAGCGAATACCAGCTGAATCCAGAGGAATGGGGCGGCGACACGATTATGGTGCCGATTAGCGCTAAAACTGGCGAAAATATCGATAAATTGCTAGATATGGTGCTGCTAGTGGCTGATATGGAGGAGCTGAAAGCCGATACTGACGTTCCGGCTGAGGGTTTGGTCATCGAGGCGCACATGGAAAAGGGCCGCGGTTCGGTGGTTAATCTGCTAGTCGAGCAAGGCCAGCTGAAGCCAAGCCATTTTCTGGTTGCCGGCACATCATACGGTAAGGTGCGCACGCTGGCGAATTTCCGCGGTGAGGCGCTAAAATTAGCTGGCCCGTCAACGCCGGTAACAGTCACCGGGTTCAAGGAATTGCCGCAGTTCGGCGATGTCTTCACTGTGGTGAAGAATGAGAAGATTGCTCGCGCCCAGGTAGAGCAGGCTAAAATTGAAGCAGAAAGGCAAGCTGCCAGCACTAACGTCACTGGCGCCGATTTGCTGAAAATGATGACTCAAAAGCACGACAGCGAAGAGTTCGACGTCATCGTCAAGGCTGACGTGCAGGGTTCGCTAGCCTCGGTGATGGATAGCTTGCGGCTGGTTGATACTGGCGGCGCGATTGACCTGCGGATTATTGGCAGCGGCGTCGGCAATATCAACGAGAGCGACGTGCGTTTGGCCGATAGTTCGGATGCTATTATTTACGGATTCAATGTCGAAATACCGCCAGCGGTTAAGCGCTTGGCGAGCCGCGATCACGTGCGGGTGCGCACTTACAAAGTAATTTACGAACTGCTAGACGAT
This sequence comes from uncultured Candidatus Saccharibacteria bacterium, assembly GCA_963539155.1. Lineage (GTDB taxonomy): Bacteria > Patescibacteriota > Saccharimonadia > Saccharimonadales > Saccharimonadaceae > Saccharimonas. Next base: position 3,456 of record CAUTJX010000019.1, on the reverse strand, counting down.
GCTCGTAAAAATATGGAAGCTTTACTATCGCCAGAGGTGGTCGAGACGGAAGTCGGCGTATTAGAAGTCAAAGGCGTCTTCCGGACGATGCGCGACGAGGTAATTTGTGGCGGTGAAGTAATCAGCGGCAAAGTAGCACCGAATTTGCTAGTGCGCGTCAAGCGCGGCGGCGAGCAGCTTGCCGAGGTAGAGGTCGCTAACATCCAGCGGCAGCAGCAGGAAGCCAAAGAAGTATTTGAAGGCGAGATGTGCGGCTTGAGCCTGCGGACGCAGAAGAAGCTGCAGCTGGCTATCGGCGATACGCTGGAATTCTTTACTCGCGAATTGGTCAGGCGAACACTGAATTAGTAAATAAAATAACCCCGGTCGAAAGAGCGGGGTTATTTATTAGAGCAAAGTGCGAGCGGTCAAGCTAGATTAACGGTTTTTGCGCGATACTATGTAAGCATACAGCGCGTAGCCAAGCGACCCAGTACCAGCTAGGCCGGCTAGCTCGCTGATACCAGTTTTTGGTAGTTGGTTTGGCGCGCTAGTGTCGTTAGACGGGCTGTTGGCTGTGTTTGTTTGTGTAGTCGTGGCGGCAGGTGTGGCGTTGGAGTCTGCGGCGGCTGTTGGCGAGGACTGTTGGTTTGTAGGTGCTGGATTAGCTGGAGCCGCTGGCTTTGATGGTGTAGCCGGTGTATTAGGTGTGTTCGGCTTTGTGCCGGGTTGGCTCGGCTGGGTAGGTGTAGTTGGTTTAGACGGTTCTGTTGGTTTGGCAGGAGTCGATGGTTGCTGCGGGGCTGGATTGTTAGGCTTGTTTTGATTGTCAGGTTTGGACGGCTGCTGCGGCGCTGGCTCGGATGGTTTGTCTGGCTTATTATTTTGGTCGTTTTGAGCGGCTTTGATAGTAAAAGTCTTGGTGCAGCCGTCGCTGGTGACAGTTTCGTCCTTACCGTTGACTGATACAGTGACGAAAGCCTTGGCGGTGTAATTGCCAGGTTCGAAACCGTTGAATTTAGCGCCGGCAGTATTGTAGACCTCTTTACCGTTGGCATCGTAGACGCGGTAGACAGTGCCTTTGTAAGTAGCGCCGTTATAGGCAGCGTACTTGACAGAAAATTTGTAGCTGTCGCTAGCGATATGGTCGATACCTAACGATTCGCAGCGGTAAACTGGCTGCTGGGTTTGGTTGGTAGCTGGCGCGTTATTAGGCTGATTGGCATTTAGGGCGCTAGCAACGCCAGCAGCGCTGACCGCTACCACGGTGATAGCAGAAAGGCCGGCAAATAGCTTCATGATATAACTCCTTTTTAATTATTATTTGGTAATCGGGCTGGTAATGTTCATATATGAATATAGCAGCTACAAATCTGGCAGGCAAATTAGTATCAAATCATGACATTTCGTGGGGTTGCCCGCCCCCGACAGAACAGCTACCTGGAATGGTAGAATTCCGCTGGGGGCGGGGTGGTAGGAATGATTGATAGCCCGGATCCCCGCTGGCGGCGGGGCCGGGAGCGGGGGCCAGGACTCAACGCTGGCGGCGCTGAGAGTTGGCGCTCCTATCGAGAGCGGCGCCGATGATGTCGCCGATCTCGACGTGGAATATGCCGACGGCGCCGACGAGGGCGCCGACGGCGACGGCGACGACGCCGCCAGGAGTCACATGAATGTGACCCATGGCGGCGGATGCCGCCAGGCCGGCCGCCAGGCCGGCGGTAATGGCGGTAGCCGCCAGGCCGACGGCTCCGCCCTTTTCGGCCCCGGCGCCGACGACGGCGACGACGACGGTGGCCCCGGCGCCGATGACGGCGGCGACTACGGCGCCGATGCCGATGACGGCGCCGATGACGGCGGCGACGGCGAGGGCGCCGATGACGGCGCCGGCTCGGCCGAGCCGCTGCCAGAGAGAGGGGGCGTTCTGCGCCCCTTTGGGGAGGGGGCTCGGCGCCGGCTGGGCCGGCACCGGAGTGGTGGTGGGTGCCGAAGACGCCGGCGCGGCGGGCACCGGCGTCTTCCCAAGCGTAAGACACGCCGCGATCAGCGGCGAAAATGCGTCTCCGCTTGGGTTATTCCATTCCTGGCGCGCCTGCGTCAGGAGGTCGCTGGCGACCGCCCATGAGCCCTGGAGAGGGCCCTGGGCGGACTCTTTACTAAGGAGACGCGTGAGCATGTCACGCGTCTCCTTGGGGTCAATTTTCTCCCAGGACTTGATGTCCTGAGAGAAGACGCGGAGGGCCTCGTCCGCCGTCGCCGGCGGCCTCGGTGGTGGTGCGGTCATAAGAGCTCCTTTCGAGCTCGTGGGGCGCGGCGCGCCCCTGGTGGACAAAATTGCCCGCTACTGTTGGCATGACAGTAGCGGCGATCAACCGACAAATTGATTTTATCGGCTAGTCGCTGCTACTGTCAAAACTTCATCAGCCTCAACTTCTTCTCTTACTCAATCATTACTACGTTATGCTGCGCGAGCTTCGGAGCGAACCGCTCGACAATGCTTCTAGCGCAGCACGCTGCCTACGAAATTCGCAGAAAACGTGCCGCGCTCGACGCGCGAAGCCGCAGCAATATATCAAAATAGCATGAATTGATGCTAATTGCGTACCGAATTGTCAAAATACATCAACCTCCCGTCAGGATATAGTGCGACTTCCACCTCACACTGAGCTGATTATCTACTATGCTATCACAAAATGGTTGAAATGTCAAGCATTTTGTGTTACTATATGCGTAATCTACTATATTTTGAGGAAATATAAGAATTATGCTTGTGCTTGCTATAGAAAAGAGCTACAATAAAAAGGATTATTGTACGAAAATTAAAAAACGGAAGAAACAATAATGAGCAGAGATCCAGAACACCATAAGCCTGATAAAAAAAACCTAGAACATGAAAAAGAGGGAATCTTAAATGAAGACAAGTTTATTGGTGATCTAGCGTCAACTATAGGAGGTATAACAGAGTCTACCTATAGTGGTGCTGTTAATAATGCAATTATGGATTTTAATATCGTTGACGATATTCGTAATCATCTCATTGAGGATCCAAACTATGAACCTAGTGATGAAGAAATCCAAAATAATCCACGTATAGCGTATGTTTGGAGAGAAGCAGTGCGTATGCGTATGGCAGTCACGGATCCGAAATCTCCTGGTCAGGCAGAAGGATATGGCTCTATACTAGACGATCTGGCGTCTAAGGTTAAAGATATAAGCTCTAGTAGGAGGGATGCTGCTGCTGAAGCTGCTGAAGATGCTGCTAAACTTGCTGCCTCTACCGGAATGTTTGCTCCTACTCCTGCTAGATTTACTCCCCCCTCAACAGCTAGCCACCCTTATAGCCAGCCGGACATTCTAGCCGCTCCTCCAGTCCCAGGTGCAGGTACTGGCAACCCTGATGTCGACCCAGCCAACCCACAACAAGGTACTGGCAACCCTGATGTCGACCCAGCCAACCCACAACAAGGTACTGGCAAC
>CAUTJX010000018.1:0-10072 GCA_963539155.1 uncultured Candidatus Saccharibacteria bacterium | reverse complement strand
AGGCGGCTCAGCAGACTCATGGCTTACTCAATACGATCTGGTTAATCCAAAAAAGGCGTATGAAGACATTACCAACTCAATCCAGAACGGAGAAAATGTTAAACTGGCAGCGAGAGTGTCTGCTGGTATAGGGGAAATATCAGTTAGAGACGCTACTACTCAAGTTGAAGCTTCGTTTAATGGGCTCTACCGAGTAGAGGCAGATGGATTGTTCGGGGATGACTCGCCTCAGATCGAGGCTAGAGGTGTGACCAATCATTCCGATCCTCTAGGTTCGAATGGCGGCAATAAACAAGATCTAACCGTCGTTATCAAGTTAAGCGGCGATAATAAGATTAGCTCCGGACACTTTTTCCTGGCAACCAAAGAATATCCTTGATATTATATCTTAATGCTAGCCCCTGCTAAATTAAGCTAATCGCAAGCTATTCAAACTTAATCAACAAGGAGGCCTTATGCCACAAACCGAAAGTCTATATACTGGGCGGCGCATTAATGTACGCGCTATTATTTATCGCGAAGGAAAGATACTCGCCGTCAAACATCGCCGCGGCGACCAAGCAGCCCCTTATTACGCCGTACCAGGCGGCGGTCTCGACCCGCACGAGTCGCTAACTGAATGTTTAATCCGCGAATTACGCGAAGAAACTGGCGTGACTGCCAAACCTGGCAAATTGCTATTCATCCAGCAATTCCCATCATCGCGGGCCAGCTACGAAGAAGAGTTAGAGTTCTTCTTCGCGGTCGATAATCCTGATGACTTTACCGATATTGATATTAGCCAGACAACGCATGGCGCTCAAGAATTAGCCGTTTGCGAGTACATCGACCCGTCGCAGCATGTTCTTTACCCAGAGTTTCTACAAAACACAGATATCGCACTATACATCAACGGCGGCCAGCCGGTTCTCGTCGTCGATAATTTCAACGAGCAGCACCAACAACTACTCTAGTGTCACGTTTTGCCGCGCCCAATCAACCGCCGCTTGCGCCCGTTTGCGAGCTTCCAAACTCTTTCGCGGCGGACGGTCGTCGCCCCACCACTGCCGCCAGGCCCAATCTGCCGGGTTGAGGCATTCCAGGCAATCCATGTGGCGTAATTTACCGTTCACGAACTCTTCATTGCGCTCGGTATAGACAAGTTCGTAGCCGCACTTCTCAAGCGCTCGCCAGCTCGCCGCGTTGCCGTGGATGACTGCCGACTTAATTCGGTGCAGCCCTAAATTTTCGAAAGCATACCAGGTTCGTGCCCGATGGCAAGCACTGGCAATCCCCTGGCCCCAATATTTCTTATCGGCAATAACTATACCGCTTGTCGCATAATGAACGTGATCTTTGGTTATCTCGGTAAGCGCTGTGTTGCCGATCAGCTGGCGCTTGTCGCCATCTATAACCCAAATACCCCAGTTTAGGCTGGTTTTGTTCTTGATCATTTCATCATACCAGGCCTGCTCGGTCTCGATTGTCTGCGCTCGGTGCGCTGATAAGTACTGTGTTACCGTGCCGCGCGCAAAACCCTCGACAAACACCGCTAGATTATCGCGCGCAAACGGCGCCAGTTCAACCGATAAGCCCCTATCGGTTGTTAATTTCATCATCGGCCCAAACGCCATCGCGCACTCCTTTCGCTTAATTGTGTTTACATTATACACAATTGCGGAGGTTTAGTACACAAATAGTTATAAACTATAAACTTTCAATGATAATCTGTAGATCTCTGCGAGCTTTGCCAGCAATTTTCTGCAAAGCCGAGCCGCTACCTGGTTCAGTTTGCCATATTGGCGACTGCGGGTTAGCTTTTTCCACTAGTCTAGACATTTCTTGAAGAGTTTTCACACTAACGTTTAGTCCGCCTTTAGCTTCTAGCCTATCGGCTAGCTCTGCCCTAACATTTGGGTCAAGAAATCTGCCATAAGCTCTCAAGAATTCTCCTGCCAATTTGTTGGCTTTTTCTTGGTCGAATGGTTGACGCTCGCCAGGTTGTTTCGTATTTTGCTCTCCGGCGGCCTGTTTTTCGTCTGTCTTTGATACGTCTGCTTCAGATTCTAACGTATTTTCTTGGTTGCCGTCTGGTTGAGCTTCAACTGGCGATGTCTTATCTTCTGTCGGCTGCACAACCTGTTCTGCCGGATTTTTCTCTGCGGTACGGTTACTCGTGGCGGGTTTAGCTTCTGTAGTTTTTGCTTTTGGACTTTCGTTGCTAGCGGTTTCTGGCGGCGTGTTTTCTGTTGGCGCTTTGGGTTCAGGCTCGCTAGGCGACTTAGCAACATCAGTTTCTGTTTTCGGAACCTCATTACTTGGCTGCGCTGATGCTTTCTCCGGATCAGGCATGGCAGCACTAGCAGTATTGCTTTCATGCGAGGCTGGCTCCTCTGGCTGTTCGTATGCCGCTGTCTCTGACCGCTCGTACGCAACTGTTTGCTCAGCTGGCGGCCGCGAAGCATATTGGACTAGATTATCGCCTCTGTCCCTGTTATGCTCACCCCTGACAATACCATCAACCAAATCCTCTGGAACGCCTTTTGCTAACAAATCAGCGCGTCGATTAAGCATTCCATCAACACTTTGCGGCCCTCTCTCGGCGTCAGCATGCGACGGCAACTTACCAGTTATTTTCTCGCCAGTCATGAAAACCCGGCGGATAGAAGCACGTTCGTTGGTCGGCGCCTTACCGCCGTCAGTAGCGGCTTTATAAGCCTCGCCGACCAGCAGCTGCCTGCCAGTATTCGACTCTTGGCGCGCCATAGCGGGCGGCTTATCGCCGAAAGCAATCGCTACTGCATCGCGGGCATCATTGATTTTCTCGGCCCGGCCAGCTGGCGTCCATTCGTGCGGCGTACTAAAATTATCACCATCAAGAGAGTTAGGCTTAACTATCGGCTCAATACCGTACTTCTTATAGTCAAACGACTCGCCGCGGCTGTTAGTCACCTCATGAGAAGATATTGGAAAGCGTTCTTTTGTGTTCATTTTTGTTTTGCCGTTTACTTACCTTTTTATGATAGCATAGCTTATGCTTTTTGTCAATAATATTACTTAGATTAGTAATTTTAGCAATACGGCAGCCGCGATCTACCTTTACAAACCAAAAACCGCCTCGATACGAGACGGTTTTTGGCCCAGGCTGCACCATTTATTTGCGCAGACCGAGCTTCTCTAGCGTTGCCTTGTAGGCCTCAAAGTTCGTCTTCTCAAGGTATTTCAGCAGGCGCTTGCGCTTACCTACCATCTGAATCAGTCCGCGGCGCGCCATACGGTCGTGCTTATTGGACTTGAGATGTTCAGTCACCTCTTTGATACGAGCCGTCAAGATCGAAATCTGCGCTTGCGGGCTGCCGACATCGTTCTCGTTGACCTGAGTCAAAGCAATAGCTTTCGCTTTGTTATCCTTTGATATCATAGCTAACAACTTTAGCAGAGATACGCTAATCAGTCAAGTTATGCGAACTCCTTATCATATCTATTACCCTATAGATTTTCTCAATATCGCTAATCGTCATCTGACGAGACTGGTCTATCCAGCCCTTAATAAGTTTGGTATCTAAATAAGCAAATTTTTATGCTTCTTATGATTCAATGCCAAAATCAGCTAGCTTTTGCGCTTGGCTAACTTGCCAATCGGCAATCTGCGTACGGCGCAATTCTTGACAGTAAGCGCCCATACCTAGCGCTTCACCGATATCAACTGCCAAACTACGAATATAGGTACCGCTAGAGACATGGGCTCGAACTTTGAGCAGCGGATAAGCGTAATCAAGCAGCTCCAGCGCATAAATCGTCACTGTACGTTCTGGTATATCAACTTTTTTACCGCTGCGGGCTAATTTGTAAGCCCGCTGGCCGTTAATTTTGATAGCACTGAACGCTGGCGGACACTGCTTGATATCACCAACGAATTGCGCTAGAACATGCTTAACTGCTGCTGCATCCGGTTGTTTGAGTAAAGGTGAAGATTCAGCTCCTTGTAGTTCGTCGCTTGCAACATACGGCATAATTTCGCCTTCCGGGTCGCCAGTCGTACTAGTCTGCCCCAACCGGAACGTCGCTTCATAAACCTTATCAAGCTTGGTATAACGCATAGCGTTGCGGCATTCCTTGCCCGTAACCAAAATCAACAGGCCCGTCGCAAACGGATCAAGTGTCCCGCAATGACCGACTTTGACTTTTTTGCCAGCCCGATGGCTAAGTACGCGGCGAACTCGCGCCACCACCCCGAAGCTAGTCATGCCTGGCGGCTTATCGATCAATATAACCCTGTCACTCATACTTCAAGTATATCAGCATACCCCGTAGCATTGATTCTAAAATCTTTTCAGAGTCAATCTGAAGCCTATTCGCAAGCTTAAGCTTGCCCTGGAATCTTGAACTGAGCCGGATCATTTGATGTTGGTGCCGAAACTGCTGGAGCTGGCGGCGGCGGTAGCGTAGATTCTAAAGTGTCAGCTCCAACCCCGCCATTAGCTGGTACTGGCGGCAAGGATGAAAAATCTGGCAACGGCGGCAATGGCGGCAGCGGCGGCAAATCGTCAACCGCGCCAAACGATGGCGCAGCTGATGCTGCCGACAGAGCTGCATCAACGGCAGACCGCGCTTGGTCTTGGTCTGAACTAGCAGGATTTGCGGCTGGCGCAGCTTCTACGCTAGGCGCTGGCATTGCTGGCATATTCGGCTGCACCGTTACCCCTTTCGAAGAAACCGCCTCGGGCGCCGCATCAACTGGTGCAGCTTCTGATAAGACATCGCGAACCGTCGGTTCTACTTCGGTCTTATCGGCTACAGCATTAAATGGCGATTGCATTGACGGCGGCTGCGACGCCACCGCGCCGCGATCGTGGCTTAAAATGACGCGATTATGCATGTCTTTTTCAGCTTTTCTAGCTTCCTCGGCAGCCTGTTCGGTTGTCGCGTTGAAAGTACCGCCAATCGACGGTTCGCTCGGGCTAACTGGCATCGCTAGACCTGGCCCTGGCGCAAATGGAGCAACTGGCGGCAAAGCTAGATCTTCTTTGGCCGCTTCATCTACTTCTGCTGAGCTGGCAGCAATATCGCGCTGCAAATCGGCGACCGACGGCACATCTCGCCTATCAGCTTCAGGCTCAACAGCAGGAATTGATGCTAACTGTTCGGCTAATTTCTTTTCGGCGGCAGCGGCGGCATCTCGGCTGCTTCGCTTCTCTAATTCTTCATTGGCAGCCCTCAGAGCTTCGTCGGAATGGCGCCTATCAATTGCATTCTTGACGTCGTCAACATCACCAACTGGCTCGTGCGAAATCGACAATGCGCCAATGTCGCCAGAATTTTTAGACTCATCTTTTTCGGAGGATTTTTCTTCGTCCTTGCTTTTTGCTTCAGGCACTGGAATCGGCTTATCATGCGATTCTTTGAGTTTAGTGGCAATTAGTTGCTGGTTAGCACCGTCTGCCATCAATTGAGCGGCCACGGTCATCGCCGCCGAGCTGGTATGCGCATTACTGAAACGATCGGTTGCTGCCACGATACCTGTCAAAAACGCCGTAGCGATTTGCTCGTCAATCAGCCGGCTTTCACCTCTTAATTCATTGGCTAACCGGCATAGAACCTCGCTATAACAACTAGCTCGCGGATTACTCCATTCTAGACTGCCGAGCTGAGTCGATTCGCCAAGCGACACGCTAGCCACTACCGCGTCGTGCAAAATTCGTCCATGACTCTCGAGCGCATGATCCAAATCAGCTTCATCTTTGACGCCAATAGCCAACACCATCTCGACATTATAGTCGCCCTGACTAAAATCCAAATCCTTCTGATTAATCGTCGTCCGATATGGCGTAATAAAAATCTTGACCATATCATCGACGATTTTGTAACGTAAGTGATCGGCTTTCTCCTTATCCAGTGCGATGATAAAGTCGCGCAAACTATCAACCGTACTTTCAAAGGTTTTCTCGGGCTGCAGAAATTTAATCGCTGGCGGCACTGCCCCGCTAAATACTGCTGTCGCATGCTTATTTAACTTATTGATTAGCAGCGTGATACCCAAAGCAGCGCTCAATTCATCAACCGACGGATTGGCGCTAACCGTAACGAGAATATTGTTACTTTCCTTGACTTTCTCTACTATCTGGTTTAGCACGTCTGCCATATTTTTATCCTATTTGTTTTTATTCGCTATAGACTTTACGTACTATAACATAAGCATCACGGCAAAGTCAATACTATTTTGTAAAACAACATCACTTTACAAACAGAGGTGTATAAGTTATAATTGAGAACTGATTGTATATACCAAATCAATAACAGAGGTAAAGGAAATTTATGCCACTCATCAAATCAGCCGTTAAGCGAATGAAGCAGACCGCCAAGCGCCGCCAGCGCAACATTGGTATCAAGCGCGACATCAAATCTACCACCAAGGAATTTATGTCCAATCCGAGCGCTGCTACTCTAAGCAAAGCTCAAAGCGAGTTAGACACTGCCGTCAAGAAAGGACTGCTCAAAAAGGCAACCGTCAGCCGCCGCAAAGCAGCCCTCGCCAAGGTCGCTAAAGCTGCCGGCGTCAAACTAGAAAAGAAAGCGGCCAAACCAGCTGCTAGTACCAAGAAAACCCCTACAAAAAAGCCAGCTGCCAAAACCACAGCCAAGAAGACCGTAGCTAAAAATGCTTAATTTATACTAACGAGATTAAAATGCTCCGCAAGCCGGAGCGTTTTACTTTTGCCGCGAAGCCGCCCGAAACAAAAAATCCTCCAACGCCGCCCACGGATCGACTGATGAGGTTTTCATTTGATAATCGCGCTCCGCCGCTAATTCAGTCAATTCTGCCAAGTCCTTTGGCGACAGCTGCCGAGCAAGCGGCCGCAACTTCTTGGCAACAAACGGATGTATGCCGAGATCAATCTTATCGCTAGCGCTAGCCGCTTCAGCCTTGGCTAATAACACTAGCTGCGACCACTGCGACCAGACCAACGGCGCCACTTTATAAACATCGTCGCTGCGGCGAAGTTCATCAAGCGCGCTCCGTAGATTTGTCGTCTCGCCGCGTACCGCCAACTCAATGATATCAAACACCGAAAACTCACGTGCTGACGGCAAGACTGTTGCAATCGCCGCATCGTCAATTTTCACAGTATTTTTCAAGGCAGCTACAGCGTGAGTTAATTGCAATTGATCAATTTCGACAGAACGCAATTTTTCATCGGCGACAATTGCTCGTGCTACCATATCGCTAGCCTGCGTTTTTGTCAATTTTACACTGTGCTCGCTTGCATAGTCTAACAGCCATTTTTCGGCCGCTGGACGCTGGCGATCAGTCAGCGGCATTGCTTCAACTAGCTTTGCAGTTTTTTGCAAGATTTTGAAAGTTTTAGTACGCTTATCCGGGCGCGGCTCGATCAATACCAAGTAGGTTTCTGCCGCAATATCGCTAGCCCATTCGCCGAGCTTATCCCACAAGTCTTTTCGTTCCGAGAGCCGTTCAATAACAATCAGCCGCCGTTCTTGAAATAAACTCAAGCCGCGCACCGTATCGGCTAATTTATTCAAATCAAGACTGCTTGCGTCGATTTTTTCGGGCCGAACATCTAATGATTTCGCTAACTGCTGCAGCTCATACTGCGCGCGGTAAGCGTTCGTGCCAATAATCAGATAAATCATTTAACCTCCACCTGGCAGACTGGGCAAATATGCGTACCGCGGCCGCCAACTTTTAGCTTGATAATTTCTTGGTCGGGATGGCGATAGCAAGCCTGGCCTTCGCGGCGAAACACATGAGCAAATGTCAGATAATTTCCCTTTCGGCCCTCGGCATCAACGTAATTTTTATCGGTTGAGCCGCCTTGATCGATGCTGAGCTGCAAAATTTGCCGCAGCTCGGTAAATAATGTATTCAGCTGCTGATCGCTGATGTTTTTTACCCGCGTCTGTGGATGAATCTGCGCCGCCCACAGTGCCTCGTCAGCATAAATATTACCAACCCCAGCGATCACCGCTTGGTCAAGGAAAGCTGGCTTAATCATCGAGTTTTGGCGGCGGCGAATCCGCTGGATGAAATCCTCGGCGCGCGTCTGAGGATCAAGCGGCTCCGGCCCAACTTTTTGCATGAACGGCAGGTTTTTCACCTCATCAGTCGGCAATAATTTCACCCAGCCAAACTTGCGCTGATCGTTAAAAAACAGCCGCGACCCGTCCACAAAGTCAATCTGCACCCGCGTTGACCGATCCGGCAGCTCGCCGATTAAGCTGTCGTTTGGATGCCCGCCAGCGAAGTTAGGTTCAAGCTCGCCAGGTATTCGAGTGGTATCTCTGATCAAAATCTGGGCGTGCTTGTCACCGGGACCCGGATTTTTAGCAGACGATACCCGAGAATACCCTTGGCGAAAAACTAGCTGCCCCGTCATCTTCAGATGTATCACCAACGAATACTGCGTATCCAAATCAATCATCAGCACCTTTGCTCGCCGCCGCACGGCCGTCACGTGAGCACCATGCAAAAATTGTTCAACGTCAGCCGGCGCATTCGGAAAACTCTTCGGCGAGTCAAACACTACCGCTCGCGCCACCACTCGGCCCGGCAGTAACTCCGCCAACCCGCGGCGAACCGTCTCGACTTCGGGAAGTTCCGGCATCTATGCCTCCAACAGAGCGTTCAAACGCTTAATAAGCAGCTCATTATCGGTGTACTGCAACGCCATCATTCCCGCCACCTCGGCTCCTTCGCAATTTTCGACACGATCGTCAATCATCACACATTCGCTAGCGGCGACACCTAAGCGGCCAGCTGTCAGCGTGAAAATTTCCGGGTTTGGTTTGGCCAAGCTTTCCTCGTACGACAACACGCGCACATCAAACATTTTTTCTAATTCGCCTGGCGCAAATAGATATTCCAGCGTACCGCCGCCAACATTACTCAACATCGCCATCTTCAAATTAGCGTACTGCCGGCGTAAATTCACGATATAGTTTATCAATTCCTCGTTGCGAATCCGCTTGTGCATCAAGAAATCATGCGTCTGCTGCCGTGTCCAGCCAAACAACTCAGCAATTCCCGATTCATACTCGCTGCCGCTAATGAAACCGTAATCGTGCTGTTTACTGAGGTCGCGCAGCATTACCTTGCCCTCTGGCTCGGCCATTCTTATTAGCGTATCAATACTGCCTCCGTATAGTACGCCAAAACAATCGAAAATAACTGCTTTTATCGCCATAATTAGAAAATATTATTAAATGACGGTTTGAAATCTGGAATCTGATTGACAAAAAGAGCTTGGAGCTTCAGAGTATCAGCGTTAAGCGTACCAGGCGAGTCCTTGCAAGTTGAAGTCCACAAATTGGTATCGGTATTGTCGCCATCGCGCGTCTCGAATACGTAAGCCAGCCCTTTAGTGGCGCATACGCCGCGAATATCATCGTTTGATTTGTTATCAGAGGCCTGAATGTTGACCTTGACTAGCGCATAAGTAAACTGTTCATAAGCATTACTGTTATTAGCATATTCCTTCTTGTCCAAAACTCTATCCAGATAACCCGAATAAATAACGTATTTACGCGATGTTGGACTAACTGTAATCTGGTAGCTCTTGAACTCTTCATCGGCAACAATCGGACCGCGCACTGTCCAGCGCACGCTGCGAATTGGGTCTTGATTTTTGATTTTGCTCTCTAACGATTGTTCGGGAGTTTGCGGCTGCTCGGTCTTTTTATCCGGATTCAGCAACGATCGCACAAGTGTTACCAAGATAGCAATAACAACCACCACAGTGATAATAGTAATGATTATCGGTAAAATTCTCGGTCGGGATCCTCTGTACATGTTTGTATTTTAACACATTTATCACGCAGCTACGCGTACCATGGTAGAAACAGCCGTAGCACCTAAATCTTCTTCTGCGGCAGCACCTAAACCCTCTTTTTCAAGAGGCCCAGTTATTTCTTTAAAGCGTTTATTTGTATCGTCATCGTTATTATCAGCTGTTATTTCTTCAGGTCGTTTATTATCTGTATCGTTCTTTTTAGCGTTCTTTTTAGCGATTAATTCGTCAAGTGGTAAAAATTCTATACCGCGATTATCTGCTACTGCTACTACTAACCCCTTACC
>CAUTJX010000017.1:0-11363 GCA_963539155.1 uncultured Candidatus Saccharibacteria bacterium | reverse complement strand
TTAATAATGGTTCGGTTAGCGATAAGACAAAACAAAATAACATAACCAGATTTATTAGAAACAAATTCCGCCAACATTTTGGGGTACTACAACCTAGCTGCAATGGCGGTGCTTTGGGTATTTCTTGTGTATGGTCTGCTGATGCTTATCCTAAAGCGGACAAAAGCATAAAGATACGTATTTCACGAGTGGATAATCAGACAAAATACAGTGACGACTATGTAGTAAGAACTTGGCAAAAAGAACAAACTGCCAAAATTCAACCTAAAGCCAGAGAAATATTTAAAGACATGCCCGTTGATGTAAAAATTAGACTAGGCGTGATAGACTCAAACATAGAAAGCACCTTCACTCTGAAAAAGCCGACTTTTGAGGAGGTATTTTTAACTGAAAATAAAGTTGGGCAGCGTGGCAATTTAGTGTATGGATTAGATTTTAAATATGAGGGTAGTATTAAAGACAAGGATCGTTTTGTTAGTGGTGTTTATGAGATGATAGAGTATACGAAGAACATGGGAGTTAGCTCCAAAGATATATCTGTGTATATGTATTTATCAAAAGGAGGTAAGCTTATCTCAAAAGGATATTGTAATAGTGATAAGCTATCATCGATCAATGAACTAAAAAGTTGTATTGATATAACAAAAAATACGCCGGTAGAGGAGAGCGATAGATGGTAAAAACGATTGAGTACTTAAACCTGTCAGCATTGGCTTATGCTGATTTAAAAAAATCTGATACTGGATTAACTCTGGATGAGATTATCAGAGATGAGCAAAAGAATAAATCGCGCAAAAATTTTAATCTATCAGACCCTCAACTCTTTGCTCTCCAAGACTCTTCTAATCCTCTCCGCTCCTTTGTTCTTCTTTCGCAATCTCCACTTACATATACTCGCACAGTTAAAGATCGTAATGGCATTAGAACCATTACGGTAGAAAATGAGTTTTCTTGCATTGCTCTACAGAACCCAGAAACCAAAGAGATTATATTCGCTTTTCGTGGTACTAACAATTTTGGAGATTGGGACACTGATGGGCTCATTGGCTCTAGAGTATTTCCAGCAGACTGGATGGGGCAATTTGCTGCTGCTAGAAAGTTTGTTTTTCAAACTCTCAATCAATATGGCCCTATTTGTTATAACGATCAGAATGCGATGTTTAAGGCTATTGGTCAAGGTAGTAATGTTAGCTTCACTGGGCACTCTCTCGGCGGTGCGTTGGCTCAATATATGACATATAAGACCGCCAAATTGGACAAAGGTGACGCTGGTATAAAGTCTGTAACCTTTGATGCTGTTGGTATTGGCAATAATGTTGGCGTATCATCTATAGATGCTGACAAGTACAACTCTACAGATCATGTCAATTCTCTTGACTGGGTCGGTACATATGGATTGCAACTCGGTAAAACTGTTACTCATATAGACAACTCCGAAGTAGATTACGCAAAGGTAAATTTTAGCTCTCTTGGCAAAATGTTGTCTGCTCGTCTTCGCCTAAATCGTGGAGAAATCAATATTCTACAGTACAAGCAAGAGATAGATGGTATTAGAAAGTCTATAACTAATGGTGCTGATGGTTATACTGAAAATGATACTGTAGCGGTGTACAGAGGCTATGAAGGTGTTGGTGGAAAGGGCGGCGGCGGGCTGTTCAATATCTCTTTGCACGGTTTAGATAGATTTCTTACCGACGATCCAAGTAAACCGGGTATACAGTACAAATTAACCAATACCGTTTCAAATCAAAACTCTTCCGTCTCTAGTCTACGCGATTTATTCAATCTTATCAATGCGCTTCAAGTAGTGGAAAGGGCTAAGTTAGATAATAACTATACTGCAGATATAATATCGTACATGCCACTTAACACTAGCGTACACGAAGGTGCTGTTTATTACCGCTTAGTTACTTTACCGGACGGTTCAGTATCCGATCATTCTTACACGCATGATCAAATTGCTTATGCTAATTATATTATCCAGCAGTTTGAACGAAAGGCGAATTCTAAATCTTTCAGCTCGGTTTTTACGGATTATCAAGATGCTACCACAGCCCCTAAGGTTGACCCTCTCATATTAGATTTGAATGGCGATGGGTTGGTGACTACAAATCTGGATCAATCCAATGTATATTTTGACCTGGACACTAATGGCTTTGCCGAGAGGACGGCTTGGGTTGATGCCAATGATGGTTTGCTGGTGTTAGACCGCGATGGTGACGGCAAGATAACTAATGGACAGGAGTTATTTGGTGATCAAACATTGTTGTCTAATGGCACTCGCGCGACGAGCGGGTTTGAGGCGCTGCGTGAATTTGATGATAATAAGGACGGCAAAATAGACGCCAGCGATATTGTTTATCTCAAGTTGAAGGTGTGGCAGGATTTGAACAGAGATGGCGTATCGCAAGCCGAAGAGATGAAATCGCTAGCTGATGTCGGTATCAAAGCCATTAACCTCAGTTCGACGTTTACGGGCGCAGCTGATGCTATGGGTAATATTCAACGCCGTTTGGGTAGTTTTGTGAAAACTGACGGTAGCGACGGGCAAATTGGAGAATATTTATTAAATAGAGACACCGTGGGTTCTCGTGATACGTTTGGTGACTCGGTCACTATACCAGACGATATCGCAGCATTGCCTGATTTGCAAGGGGCGGGTAATGTTTCTTCGTTGCGTATAGCTATGGCGAAAGATGAGAGCGGGCAGCTAAAAAAGATGGTGTTGGAATTTTTGGAGACTAGAGACGCTGCCGACGAATTAGACGTGGTTAAGAATGGTATCTATAAATGGGCAGGTGTCGACAAGCTAGACCCTAACAGTCGCGGCAAGTTAATGGATGCCAGACAGTTGGCGGTGCTGGAGAAGTTCATGGGTATGGGTTTCATGGGGACTAATGGCGCGAACCCTAATGCGAACGCAGCGCCGCTGTTGCAAAAAGCTTACTATAAGTTGGTCGATAGATTATACGCTGCAATGGCCAGCGCTACTTATTTGAAGGACATTATCAGTAGGGTTAATTACAAAATTGGAGAGTCTGGGGCTGTAATTGAGTTTGCTGATGTCATTAATGACATAGATAAGGCTATCGATAACGATAGTGTTTCTGGAAAACAATTGTTGGCTGACTTTTTGCGGGTTGTTTATGGGTCTGGTTTGAGCAATGATACGAATTTATTGCATTTTTGCAATCATTTTGCCGCCAAATCACCAGAGCTAGCCAGAATAGTTTATTCTGCTAACAGAGACGCTATTATCGGGAGTGACAAATCAGATTCGCTTTCTGGTGGCGTGGCCGACGACCTCCTCTATGGCGATGCTGGCGATGATCATTTAAACGGTGATGCTGGCAACGACACTCTCTACGGTGGTGAAGGTAATGACAATATGTATGGCTATTTAGGTGACGATTTTCTTTATGGCGGTACTGGTAGAGACGATCTTTACGGTGGTGGAGGCAATGACGTTCTTGATGGTGGTTCTGGCGTTGATTACCTTGAGGGCGATGATGGTAACGATACTCTCATTGGCGGACAAGGTAGCGACTCTCTTTATGGTGGCACTGGCAATGATACCTATATCTTCAACAAGGGAGACGGGGAAGATTACATTATGGATATTGATGGCGAAGCTGACAAAGTTCGCCTAGAATATGAACCAATTAGTGTTATTTTTGAGCGCGTGAATAACGACCTCCGCCTCCGCATGCCAGGCTCGCTTGACGCTATTACGGTTAGTTCGTGGTATAGCAGCGATAATTACAAAATTGAGACTTTCAAGTCGGCTAACGGCAGTGTTATCACGCATACTCAGGTCGATAGTCTCATTCAAGCTATGTCTTCTTTCCAAAAAGACACTGGTATGACTTGGGAGCAAGCTGTAATAAATCAGCCAACGCAGGTGCAGTCTATCATCCAGCAATATTGGACAGCGCCGACTACTTGATTTAGCCGAGAAAAGGCTTGCATAAGCGGCATAAATCTATATAATGAAAACTATATAAGTAAATAAACAATGAATCATTTAGATCATAGCGGAGGTGGGCGTGAATCAAAAACCATTGCAAATCAATTCTGAAATCGGCGTACTCAAGACTGTACTGCTGCATCGGCCGGGCGAGGAGCTCGAGAATCTTACCCCTGATTATCTCAAGGACTTATTGTTCGACGATATTCCGCACCTGAAGGTGGCGCAAGAAGAGCATGATGAATTTGCCAACGTTCTGCGCGACCATGGCGTCGAAGTGCTGTATTTGGACGAATTGGTAACAGAGGCATTAAACAGCGATAATTTGAAAGCAGAATTTGTCGACGAAATGCTAGCAGCTTCCAAACAAGATTCGCGGCGAGTGACGCAAAGTTTGCGCGATTATCTGTTGTCGATGCCGACCAACAAGATGGTGCGCAAAATTATGGCTGGTGTGCGCAAAGACGAGATTTCTTTGCCGCCAGAGCATCACCAGCAGCTGCACGATATGGTTGAGCAAGACCATTATCCATTTTACCTAGATCCAATGCCGAATTTGTACTTTACACGCGATCCAGCCGCGACTATTGGCAACGGCTTGACGATCAACAAGATGCACTGGCCAGCTCGCCGCCGCGAGTCGCTGTTCATGCGCTATATCATCGACCATCATCCGCGATTTGCTGGCCACGATATTCCAGTTTGGTATAATCGCGACGAGAAGTTCTCGATGGAGGGCGGCGACGAGCTGGTGTTGAACAGCGAAGCCATGGCCATCGGTATCAGCGAGCGCACTACCGCCGAGGCAATCGAGAAAATGGCAACTGAGTTGTTCGCTGATTCTAACTTCAAGAAAATTATTGCTCTCGAGATCCCGAAGAGCCACGCATTCATGCACCTAGATACAGTCTTCACAATGATCGATTACGATAAGTTCACGATCCACCCGGAGATTCGTGACTTTGAAGGCAAGATGAATCTGTTTATCCTCGAAAAAGTTGAAGGGCAAGCTTATCCGAAGATCACCAAGCAGCATGATCTTGAAAAAGCGTTGTGCGAAGCGCTACATTTGCCAAAGATTAACCTGATTGAGTGCGGCGGCGGCGATGAGATTGCGGCAGCTCGCGAGCAGTGGAATGACGGTTCGAATACTTTGG
The DNA here is from genome assembly GCA_963539155.1 of uncultured Candidatus Saccharibacteria bacterium. Taxonomy (GTDB): domain Bacteria; phylum Patescibacteriota; class Saccharimonadia; order Saccharimonadales; family Saccharimonadaceae; genus Saccharimonas. Next base: position 6,239 of record CAUTJX010000017.1, on the reverse strand, counting down.
CGATTGCGCCGGGTGTGGTGGTGACTTACGATCGTAACTATGTCACCAATGCTAAATTGCGCGAGGCTGGCGTCGAAGTTATCGAGGTTAGCGGTTCAGAACTCGGTCGCGGTCGCGGCGGCCCGCGCTGTATGAGTATGCCGCTGGTGCGCGAAGACCTGGACAACGAGCAGGTTACTGATAGAGTTACTTCGGCGGAGCGTTCGCTGGCAGCCACCTTGGCGGTGCCAATGATTCAAGAGGAGCACGTTCGCAAAGTGGTGCCAGTAACTACAGATTCGACTACTGCAACGGTAGCTAAGCTGCCAACCAGTCTGAAGGGTCGCTCTTTCTTGACTTTGAAAGACTTCTCGCCAAGCGATATTCGGCTGATGCTTGATACAGCACACGACCTCAAGCAACAAAAGAAAGCGGGCAAAGCACACCGTATTCACGAAGGCAAACAAGTGGCGCTGCTCTTTGAAAAGACATCGACGCGAACTCGCTGCGCTTTTACGGTAGCTGCCAATGATTTAGGTGTGGCGCCAGAATTTCTCGGTAAAGACGATATTCAGCTAGGTAAAAAAGAGTCAGTTGAAGATACTGCTAAGGTACTGGGACGCATGTTTGACGGTATTGAATTCCGCGGCTTCAAACACTCCAATGTCGAAGCGCTGGCCAAGTATGCTGGCGTGCCGGTTTGGAACGGTCTGACTGACGACTTTCATCCGACGCAGATTCTGGCAGACTTCATGACTATTGAGGAGCATGTCGGCAAGCTCAACGGCGCTAAGCTGGTCTTCGTTGGTGACGGACGCAACAATATGGCAAATAGCTTGCTGATTGGTACGGCCAAAATGGGTGTTGACTTCCGTATTTTGGCGCCGCGACAGCTGCATCCGTCGGGCGATCTAGTTAGCCTAGCACGTTCAATTGCTATGGAAACTGGCGCGAAGATTACCATTACTGATAACCGTGCCGAAGCGCTAGAAGGGGCTGACGCTATCTACACTGATGTCTGGGTATCAATGGGTGAGGAAGACAAGTTCGCCGAGCGAATTGCCCTTCTCAAGCCATACCAGGTCAATGCGCAAATGCTAGCCGAGACGCATAACCCGAACGTCAAATTCTTGCATTGTTTGCCATCATTCCATGACCTTAATACCGAGACTGGCCAGAAGATTCACGATCAATTCGGTCTTGACTCGATGGAGGTCACTGACGAGGTCTTTAGCGGCGAGCACAGCGTTGTCTTTGATGAGGCTGAAAACCGCATGCACACTATCAAGGCTGTGATGGCATTGACGCTATAAATCCGAGTTGAAGGAGGCTCGAACAAAATGGCAATCAAACAATTAGCAAGAAAAAAGGATGGGTTAGGACTCTGGTCGCTGACTGGCTTAGTGGTCGGCAGTATGATCGGCGCAGGTATCTTTAACCTTGTTCAAGGTACGGCTGAGGCGGCTGGTCCGCTGGCGACGATTATTGCGTGGCTGATTACGGGCGTTGGAATGATATTCCTGATTCTCAGTTTCCGCAACCTGACTATCAAAAAGCCGAAACTTAACGCTGGCGTGTATAGCTACGCTGAGGCTGGCTTTGGCAAGTATGTTGGCTTTAATTCGGCGTGGGGTTACTGGATTTCTGCCTGGATTGGTAATATTGCTTATGCGGTAGCCGTTTTCTCGGCGCTTGGTTATTTCTTTCCAGACTTGTTTGGCAAAGGGCAAAACTGGGCGTCAGTGGTTGGCATGTCGGTACTGCTGTGGAGTGTTCATTTATTAATCCTTAAGGGTGTCAAAACGGCAAGCTTTATTAATGCTTTGGTGACGGCGGCGAAATTAATCCCGCTTGCGATCTTTTTGCTAGCGATATTCTTGTCGTTCAAGGTCGGCTTGTTTAACCAAGACCTTTGGGGCTTAGCTGGCAACAACTTTGATATGGGCGCTGTGATTGAGCAGGTCAAGAATATGATGCTGGTTACCGTCTGGGTGTTTATCGGTATCGAGGGTGCAGTCGTATTTTCAGGTCACGCCAAGAAGCGCAGCGATATCATCAAGGCGACGTTGATTGGTTTTGCTGGCGTGCTTTCGATTTATGTGCTGATGACGGTGCTGGCTTTTGGTGTAGCTACCCAGAAAGATCTGGCTGCACTAGATAGTCCGGCAATGTCGATGCTGTTGGAACGCTTGGTTGGCCCGTGGGGCGCTTGGCTGGTTAATATAGGCTTGATGATCGCAGTTTTGGGCGGTTGGCTAGCTTGGACGATGTTTGCTGCCGAGCTACCGTATCAGGCAGCTAAGAATAAGACTTTCCCGTCGATATTCGCCAAAGAAAATAAAGTTGGCGCGCCAGTAGTGTCGCTGTTGGTTACTAACATCCTGGTACAGATATTCCTGCTGACAATCCCTGGAACTGAAGGTTCAGCCTATAATATTGGTATTTCGATTGCTACTTCGGCTATCTTGATCCCATATGCCCTGACGGCGTTTTATCAATTGAAAGTTTCTCTGCAAGAGAAGAAAACCGTTAAGTACCGCGCCTTTAATATCTTTGTGGGTGTGATGGCTAGTGTTTACGCAGTATGGCTAGTGTATGCGGCTGGTATGCAATATCTGCTCATAACAGTGTTCTTGTACGCACCAGGTATGTTGGTCTACGTCTTGATGCAGATCAAGAATCGCAAGAAGATTTTCACGCTATACGAACTGCTTTTGGCGGTTGTCGTGATTGCGTTATTTGCCTACGCAGTACAACAACTGCTGGCTGGTGCGCTGGATGGTACGTTAGGTATTAAGATCGCTGATTTAATCGGTCAATGATAATAAATAAAATGGGCGCGCCTGAAATACAGCGCGCCCGTTTTACCAAATGAAGGAGAAAAAATGTTTAAGTATGCCATTGTTCGCCGTCCGTCACATAGTTTGATTGATGGTATCAGTCAAACGCCAGAAATGGGCAAGCCGGACTATGATTTAGCATTGCAGCAGCATGATCGCTATGTCGAGATTTTGCGGGAATGCGGTTTGGAAGTGACAGTTCTAGAGGCCAACGAAGATTATCCAGACAGTGTGTTTATCGAGGATAACGCGTTGTGTACGCCACACGGCGTGGCAATTTTGTCGCGTCCTGGTGCTGAGAGTCGTCGTGGCGAAGCTAGTCTGCCAGATTTGCGCGAAGCACTGGCGCGTTACTATGATGATATTGAACAAGTTGTCGAGCCAGGCACAACTGATCCAGGCGATATCATGATGGTAGGCGACCACTATTATATCGGGTTGAGCGGCCGCACCAATCAAGCGGCAGCCGACCAAATCACGGCAATTCTTGAGAAGCATGGTATGACCGCCGAGACAGTGCCAGTGACAGGTATTCTACACCTGAAAGACGATGTTGTTTATTTAGATAACAATAATCTGATTGTCGCTAAAGCTTACGAAAATCATCCAGCTTTTGCTAACTTTAATAAGCTAGTTGTTGATGACGATGAATACTATGCAGTGAATAGTTTGTGGATAAATGGCAAGGTAATCGTGCCAGAAGGCTTCCCGAAAACTGAGCAGAAGATTCGCGATTGCGGTTACGAAGTGATTCTGATCAATACTAGCGAGTTTGAAAAAATTACCGGCAGCCTAACTTGCATGTCGTTGAGGTTTTAACAATATGCCGGGTAAGATTGTAGTTGCACTTGGCGGCAATGCTTTGCAAAAGCAAGGCGAGGCTTCGGCTCATGCCCAACAAGACGTCGCCGACGAGACAGCACGCCAGCTAGTGCCGTTGATTTTGGCTGGCTATCAGCTGGTAATCGTTCACGGCAACGGACCGCAAGTTGGTAATATTGTTTTACACGAAGAAGCGATTAATACGCCAGAAGTACCGACTTTCCCGCTTGATACGTGTGTAGCGATGAGTCAGGGGGCGATTGGTTTTTGGTTGCAGCAAGCGTTGATTGACGAATTCTCGCGCCGGCAGATGAAAAGCGTGGCTTCGACAGTTGTTACGCAAGTGGTGGTCGACGCTAACGATCCGGCTTTTAGCAATCCTACGAAGCCAATTGGCGTATTTTATCAGACCGAAGCAGAAGCCCAGCAGGCTGCTAACGGCCGTAACTTCACATTCAAAGAAGACGCCGGGCGCGGTTGGCGGCGCGTGGTACCGTCGCCGAAGCCGCAGCGGATTGTCGAAGAGTATACGGTTAAGGCAATGATTGATGCTGGCGTGACGGTTATCACGGGTGGCGGTGGCGGCGTGCCAGTTGTTGAAACTGCCAGTGATGGCTTAGAGGGTATTGAGGCAGTAATTGATAAGGATTTCACAGCGGCAGTAGTGGCTGATGCGATTGATGCTGAGGCACTGGTGATACTGACGGCAGTTGATGGCGCGATGGTTGATTATGGTAAACCGACAGCGCGTACTATCGGACGCACTAATCGCCAAGAGATGCAGCGCTACATTGACGAAAATCAGTTCGCGCCGGGTAGTATGCTACCCAAAGTGCAAGCGGCCTTGAAATTTGTCGAAAAGCCAGGTCGTCGGGCGATTATCGCTAGCCTGGGTAGCGCCGAACAAGCCTTGGCCGGGCAGGTTGGCACTATTATCGAGAGCTAGCTAATCTCTATAAGTACAGCAAAATAGCGCGAGTTTTAGCTCGGGCTATTTTTATATTTTGATAATGCGGTTGACGTTTTTCGCCAACTTTCTTATACTTGGGTCTAGCACTCTGCGGTTAAGAGTGCTAAAATAGATTAGAAAAGGAGGATATAATCATGAGTTCACCAATCAAGCCAATGGCGCATTATGTCGTGGCTGTCAAAGAAAAGAAACCGGAAAAAACAGCTAGCGGCATTTTTTTGCCAGAATCAGCGCAAGAAAAATCAGAAGCTGCTAAGGTAGTGGCTGTTGGCTCGGCAGTCAAAGATGTGGCTGACGGCGCACGGGTTGTCTACAAAAACTACGCAGCGACGACTATCAAGCTCGACAAGGAAGAATATTTAATTATCAAAGACGAGGATATCCTCGCTACAATTGAATAGGAGGAAATATGGCAAAAAAAGTTTTTTACGATGAAGATGCGCGCGCTCGCGTATTAGCTGGCGCCAAAATTTTGTATAACGCTGTAAAAACGACGATGGGGCCAAAAGGCCGCAACGTCGTTATCGGCAAAAGTTACGGCGGCCCGAGCGTGACGCACGATGGCGTGACAGTTGCGAAAAGCATTGATATTGATGAAGCTGATGACGAGACGCTTGGTTTCAAGGTTGGTGCCGAGCTCATCAAACAAGCTGCTAACAAGATGAATGATGTAGCTGGCGACGGCACTACGACAGTGACGGTTTTAACTTATCATATTTTAAACGAAGCTAATAAGCTAATTGCAGCTGGCCACAATCCAATGTTGTTGCGCAAAGGTTTAGAACGTGCTGCTAGCGAGATTATCAAAGAGCTCGGTAAACTCGCCGACGATATCCGCGGTGACAAAAAACGGATCGCCGAGGTAGCGACAATCTCTGCAGGCGATGAGGCGATTGGCAAACTGATTGCTGACGTCATGGAAAAGATTGGCCCGAACGGCGTGGTGACAGTCGAAGAAGGACGCGGCTTAGAGCTTGAAAGCGAAGTTGTCGAAGGCTTCACGGTACAACGCGGCTTCGTTAGCCCGTACATGGTGACCGATGCTAAGCGCATGGAAGCAGTTTACGACAAACCAGCAATTGTGGTGACTGATAAGAAAGTCTCTTCAGCGCAAGAATTCGTACCGTTGCTCGAAATGATTGCTCAAAGCGGCAAGAAGGATTTAGTATTGATTGCTGATGATGTTGACGGCGAAGCATTAAGTTTGCTAGTACTGAATCGCCTCAAAGGTGCTTTCAATACCTTGGCTATCAAAGCTCCGAGCGACAAAGATGTGCTGTATGATATCGCAGCGTTGGTTGGCGCCAAAGTCATCACCGAAGACACTGGCATGACATTTGATAATGTCGGTAGCGACGTAATTGGCTCGGCCCGCAAAGTGATTGCCACCAAAGATCTGACAACTATTGTCGAGGGTGAAGGGTCAAAGGCGGCGGTTAGCGCTCGCGTCGATCAGATTGAGCTGGAAATCGACAATGCCACTAGCGACTATACTAAGAAGAATTTGCAGAAACGCCATGCAGCTCTGACTGGCGAAGTAGCAGTAATCAAAGTCGGCGGTGCGACTGAGACTGAAATCGAAGAAAAGAAATATCGTGTCGATGACGCTGTGGCTGCTGTCAAAGCAG
>CAUTJX010000016.1:0-21466 GCA_963539155.1 uncultured Candidatus Saccharibacteria bacterium | reverse complement strand
CAACTTTCAAGATTTAAAATCTATACTGAGTAATTTTGAAAATTATTTCAATAAAGAAATTGAACTAGAAAGTAATCTTCAGAAGAAGCTATGCTTTTATCTTGAGGTAAGACATTTGCTAGTACATAAGGGTGGTGTAGTTGATAAAAAGTTTATCAATAGTACTAAGGTTTTGGACGCAAATATAAAGAATTACAAAGTAGGTGATACTGTAGAAATCAAATCATCTGACTGGACTGATATGAAGCAAGCGTTTCTAAGTCTGCTGGATATGGTAACAAGAGGAAAAGCCGCCGCGGAGATAGACAATAATGGATCTTTAAAGGATAGCAGGAAAGGTGCTTGATTAGCTTTATGAAACTAAAATTTGACCCCAATCAGCAGTATCAACTTGATGCTATTCAGGCAGTAGTCGATATATTTACTGGCCAGCCAAAAGACATTGACGGTGCGACTCGCCATATGGACCAGGACAGACAGTTGGGTCTGGAGGCGACAATCGCTAGAGGAAATAGCTTGATGCTGGATATAGCGCAGATAATTGAGAATACGCATAAAATTCAAGAGAAAAATGGTATCGAGAAAAGCGAGACGAAAGAAGGTGGCTTTAGTATTCCGATGACTTTTCCGCTCGAAATTAACGAAAAATCTCTGAAGTACGGCATGAACTTCTCCATCGAGATGGAGACCGGTACCGGAAAAACGTACGTATATCTGCGGACGATTCATGAGTTACATCAGTGCTATGGCTGGAAGAAGTTTATCATCGTGGTGCCGAGCGTGGCGATTCGTGAAGGCGTGCTGAAGAACTTGGCGATCACCAGGGAGCACTTCGCCGATCTATATAACAAGCCAGAGATGGACTACTACATCTGGGATAGTAAGAAAACAGGTCAGGCTCGTGAGTTTGCCACGAATGATACCTTGCAGATCATGGTGATTACCATTGATAGCTTCGCTAAGGCACAGAATGTGATGAATCGGCAGAGTGACTATGGTCGGCCGCTCGATTTCATCAAGGCTACTCACCCGGTGGTTATTCTCGACGAACCGCAGAATATGGAGACGGACATTCGGCGTAATGCTATTGCTAGCCTTAACCCGCTGTGCACGCTGCGCTATAGTGCCACGCATAAGCGCTTATATAATTTGCTTTATCGGCTAACTCCGGTCGATGCCTATGATAAAGGCTTGGTCAAAAAGATCGAGGTACATAGTGTCCAGAGTGAGGATAATTATAATGATGCGTATATTAATGTGTTGTCGCTAGAGCGCCAGTCGAAGACTCGTTCGTTTGCTAAAATTGAAGTAGATGCAAGTGACGAGTATGGCTTGCAGCGCAAGATCATCAAGGTGTTTCCAGGCGACGATTTGGAGGCGAAGACAGGGCGTTCAGTCTATGCTGGCTACTATGTCGAGTCGATCAATCACGGTGATGATTGCGTCGAGTTCAGTAATGGCAAGGTGGTTTACGTTGGCCAGCGTGACGAAAGCCTGCACGATGACATCATCAAGCGACAGATCGAGCTGACGATTGACGATCACTTTGACAAACAGCGCCGACTGGGGAGTAGCGTTAAAGTGCTGAGTCTATTCTTTATCGATAAAGTGGCAAATTATCGTGAATATACGACGAATGGTGCCCAGAAAGGCAAATTTGCCAAGTGGTTTGAGGAAGCCTACATCAAAGTCTCGTCTAAACCAAAATATGCCGGTGTGATGAATGGCTTGTCGGCGGGTGAGGTGCACGATGGCTACTTTGCGGCAGACAAGAGTGGTCAGTGGAAAGATTCTCGTGACACTAAGGGTGAGGGTGGTCGCACCAAGGATGATGATACGGCGTATAACTTGATCATGAAAGACAAGGAAAGGCTGTTGGATGCCGGTGAGCCGCTACGGTTTATCTTTAGCCACTCAGCACTGCGTGAGGGCTGGGATAATCCTAATGTGTTTCAAATTTGTACGCTTAATGAAACGTCAAGCCAAATGAAAAAGCGCCAAGAAATCGGGCGAGGTCTGCGCTTGCCGGTGAATATTGACGGACAACGAGTCTATGATGATAGCGTCAATATACTGACAGTGATTGCTAATGAGAGTTATGCAGAGTTTAGCCGCAAGCTTCAGACGGAAATTGAGGAAGAAACAGGCATTCGCTTCGGTGGGCGAATCAAGAATCGTGATGATCGGCAAGTCGTCAGATTTCAGAAATCACGGGCGCTTGACCCGGCTTTCAAGGAGTTGTGGGATAAGATTAAACATAAGACGACCTACCAGGTGGCAATTGATACAGACAAGTTAGTGACGGAGGCGGCTAATGAATTGGCGCAGATCACTATCAGGAAACCGAATATCGCTGATGATAAAACCCTGATTGATTCTATGAATAGCGACAGAGGCTTTATAGTACGTGAGACTGGTTTTAACACGTATGCGGCACGCCAAAATGAGGTGAAGATACCGAATTTATTAGCGGATATTCAGCGTCAGACACAAATGACACGCCGGGTGATATTTGATGTGCTTGATCAAGCGGGGATGTTTGAGCAGGTGGCTATTAATCCACAGCAGGTGATTGATGAAACAGCCCAGGCGATTAATCGGGTGAAGCAGCGTTTGGCGGTTGACGGTGTTAAATATCACAGGACAGGCGAGTATTATGACATGACGCTGTTTGAGAATGATGAACTACAGACATACCTGTATGATGCAGCGATGAAGAGTGGAGCAATTGCAGTGACCGATCAAACAAAAACAGCCTACGATTATGTGGCGGTTGATTCGGAAGTTGAGCGTGAATTCATGCAGTCGCTGGAGGATAATGCCAGCGTGAAATTCTACATCAAGCTACCAAGTTGGTTCAAGATTGATACGCCAGTCGGCAAGTATAATCCAGATTGGGCGGTGGCGTTTGATGGCGATAGGCGGATCTACTTTGTGGCGGAGACAAAGGGATCGGATGATATTAACGACAATCACTTGAGTGCTAATGAGCGAAGTAAAATTATTGCTGCACGCCAGCATTTTGCAGAAATTGATGTACCATACGTTGCGCCAGTGCGGAGTTTGCGGCAGGCGTTGACTATGATCGGAGATGGTAGTTGTGACATCTGATACACACGCAAATTATTCTGTTCGCCCGTTGTTGGCCGTTGGGTGTCTGTAAGTGCGTAAAAATATTAAGGAGAATGCATGAACAAACCAAATAAAACCATCACCATCGCTCGCGCCATCATCCGCATCGGTGATGCCGCCAGAAATGCTAATGATTATAGTTTACTGGGTGCACTGCATGAGATAGTGGAGCAATTGTCGCAAAACGGCGTTAAGGATACTGACGTCGATATGGACTTGCTATTGGAATATGTCGAGGCGGCGGATGGTTGCGACTATTGCCGAGCGGGCGACGGTAAGCCAAGTGTTGAAGAATTGACAACGAAAATCAATCAGCAGCTGGCGCGTCGCGGCCAGGTGCAGGTGGAGGCGAGCGATCAGTCAGTGTTGAAGTTTGAGCCGCTGGTTCATTTGGTGACGGCGGCATATGCTAAAAATGAGGACGGCGTGACGTCGGGCTTATCGATAGCACTGGTTGTCAATCAGGACGGTTCGGTGAATCTGCCGCGCGAGCATTTTTTGAACGCGGAATTGCTGGATTATTTTGATGAAAATCACCCAGTCGATTGGCAGTTGGCTGAGCGCGACTTGCCGTCGGATTTACACGGCTATCATTTGGTAGCAGGTTCGGTGGAAGTACAGGAGATTTTGCCGCGGGAGCTGGAGGTGATATCGTTCTAACGAATTATAATAAAGTAAAAATAATAAGAGTAGATATTTTATTGATGAGGAGATAAAAGGGTTTCTATGGAGCTAAAACCTACAGATTGGGCAGAAATAATAAGTGCTATAGGTACGATGATTGCTGCAATAGTTGCTGTTATCGCAGCTTTTCAATCATATAGATCTGCTGAGCAGAACAACGAGACTAATGAACAGATGATACGGCCCAGAGTAGTTGTGTATTTAGATAGTGCAAAAGCTGGAGTCAATTTTATCGATATGATAATTTTGAATGAGGGTGGTGGACTTGCCCGAAATATTAAATTTTCAATAGAAGGTGAAGACATGGAACTTGAATATCAGCAAAAGGATGTTAAAAAACTATCAGACCTTGTGGTAATAAAAAACGGAATGAGTATACTACCTTCAAGAGAAAGAAGAAAATATTTCCTTTTGTCTATAAAGGGTAACGACTGCTACAAGGCTTTACTAAAAAGAAGAACGGAATTAAACGTGAGCTATACAGACATAACGGGTAAGAAAAAGTATAGCGACAGTTTTTTGCTTGATTTTGCAAACTTACCTTATTCTGACTGGACAACTAGTAAAGACGAGGCTTTTAAGGTAATCTCCGAGGAGCTACCGACAATTAGTAAAAGCCTTAATTCTATAAAAGAAACAACAGAAAAATTTAGCTCAGAGCGACAATTGTAGTAGCATGAAAATTTCTACCCGCCTCAAACCCAATTCCCGCCACCGCGAAGAAGTGGTGGCAAATGATGATGGTTCGCTAACGGTGTACACCAAGGCGCCGGCCATTGAAGGGCGGGCGAATTTGGCGGCGGTAAAATTACTGGCGAAGCATTTTGGTGTGGCGTCGTCAAAGGTAAAATTGGTGCGCGGCGCTGCTTCGAAATACAAGGTTTTCGAGGTGGATAAGGCAGAGTAGTTGCCGCAACTACATTGTTAATATCCGGCTACGATTCTACGGATACCCAGCTCCCGCTGCCATATTGCCGAGTAGTCCCTGTACCGCCACAAACGAATACCCCTGTTGCTTCAGTGCGCTGAGGATACATGGTACGGCGCCGACTGAGGTTTGGTGGATGTCGTGCATCAAGATGATGGCTCCAGGGTGGGCGCCAGCGACGGCGCGCGAGCAGACGATTTGACTATTACGGTCAGCCCAGTCGCGGGTGTCGACCGACCATAAGATTGATGACATGCCGCGCAGGCGAAGCTGCTCCAGGACAGCGCCGTTGACTGCGCCATAAGGCGGGCGCATAACAGTTGGTGTGACACCGGTGGCTTGTTTGATAGCATCGTTAGTACGGTCAATTTCGCCAGCAATTTGGCCAACCGGCAATTTAGGCAGTTCTGGGTGCGACCACGAGTGATTACCCAGTTGATGACCGCGCGAGTGCATACGCCGTAGCACGTCAGCTTGCGCGGATACTTTGCTGCCAATCAGGAAAAAGGTGGCCTTAGCGCCATGTTGATCCAAAATATCCAGCAGCTGCGCGGTGTATGGCCCCGGTCCGTCGTCAAACGTCAAGGCGATCACTTTACCTCCAGAATTCGCGGCTGGCGGCGCGGCGGGTGCTGGATTTGGTTTTGGTTCTGGCGGCTTGGGGATATTAGCTACTTTTCGGGCTGTCGAATTTTGCAGATATTTGGCAACGGCGGCGATCGGCACTTTGATCGTCATTTCGCCGTAGGCTGATGGCAAGAGCGACGCCTGTCCAATCGGCCAAGCTAAACTATTGCCGCCATCGGTAATAACGAAATTCGATAGCGTTTCTTGGGTGATCGTTTCATTAAGATCCAGCTCTGCCTGCTGGCGCTGCTTGATGGTCTCATTGATATTATTTCGGGCAGCTGCCACGATTTCTCCAGCCGCTTTCTCTGATTGCTCGGTCAAATCATTCAAACTAATCACCTCGCCAGATTTTTTATCAAACGTCCAAAAATGCGTCAGTGATATCGGATGTGCGCCGTGCATATCTTGCTTGATATTGACAATAATCGATAAAGCTAGCGAATTATTATGGGTGACTTGGTAGCTAATCGTTTCGGTCAGCGGCTGGTCGAACGTCAGAATATTGGTGGCGGCATAGCGGAAATCGCTGTCAGCGCGGTCAATTGCCTGGGCGACGGTTTTATTGATCTTATTATTTTTAGTCAGCGGATATTCAATCGAAACTTTCTCGCGGTTAGTTTGGCGCGTTACGAATTTAGAACGAATGCCGGAGTAGCGCGAATCAGTGAAATAGTATTGCTCGTCAGATAAAGCAGTCGGGCGGCGCGGCGACAGCTGGTTAAAATATGCGTAAATCAGCCCCGATAAAACCGTTGCCATTGCCGTCAATAACAATATCGCTATCAGCGCGTTTCGCCATTTGGCAGGCTTGGTTTTTGTTTTCGCTATGCGGCGGGTATGTTTGGTTTTGGCTGCTTTATTGCTAGCTGATTTAGGTTTATCGGCTTTGCTCGCCAGTGTTTTCGCTGGCGGCTTTTTTGGTGATTTTTTGGCAGGCATAGATATAGTATAACATTTGTAATGTATTAGGGGTGCTGGGCTGCTGCTAAAACCAACACGGTACTTTTGAGAAAGGCCGGGTAGCCCGCAATTTGCTATAGGACTTTCATAAAAGTGCTATAGTAGATTTTCTGCCCGCAGGACGCCAAAATCATTGAAAATGTCAGTAAATTATAGTATAAAAAGGGAATGCTACAGTATCTTCATTCAAGTGCTAAAAATCAGCAAATCAAGCCGCTGGAACGCCTGCGGGCAGGTTCGTGGGTGCGCTGCGAACGTCCGAACGAGGACGAGCTGGCTGAATTGTTGTCGCTGGGACTTGATAATGATTTGCTGAGCGACGCGCTTGATCCGCATGAGGTGCCGCGTCTGGAGATTGACGACGATTGGACGTATCTAATCGTCCGGTTGCCAGATACTGACGACGATTTTAATGATTTTACCACGCCGATTTTATTTTGCTTGAATAAGAATTACGTGGTGACCTTATCGCGTTACAGCTTGGGCAGGTTGTGGCAGCCGTTTATCGACCAAGCGCGTTCACGCACTGACCGACCAGTTGAGTTGTTGGTTGACATGATTGACGCGATATCCAGGCAGTACCAGCGGCGAGTGGCGGCGATTAACCGCCAGATGCGAGCGGCTACCGATAATATTCATACGCTGCGAGTCAAGGATATTGCTACGCTGGCAGAATACGAGCGCAAGCTGAACGACTACCTGGACGCGCTGATCCCAATGAACTGGGCGGTCGAGAAATTGCTGGCGACTAGCGGCTTGCGCCTGCGGGCGGATGATAAAGAGGATGTCGAGGATTTGTCGATTGATTTGGAGCAGGTGATTGCCCGCTGTAAAAGCTTGCTGCGCACCATCACTAATGTTCGCGATAGCTACCGGGCGGTGATGGACACTCGCCTGAACGAGACGATTCGTTTGCTAACGGTAATCACTGTGGCGCTGACTATCCCGACGATGATTGCTGGGTTGTTTGGTATGAATGTGCCAGTGCCTGGCGCTAATGATCCGCTGATGTTTTGGAAAATCACTGTGGTTAGCATCGTGGCGGCCTGCGCGCTGGGCGGATTCTTCTTGCGCAAGCGATAAATATCTTGGCTAAAGGCAAATGTTGGCTTAGAGGGGTTGTAGTCTAATTTGGTACGCCGTATCCCAGCAGCCCGTCATATTGCTTGTCGCGATTAACGAACACGCGGATACGGTTTGCTTCATTGCCGCCGACAGTGGTCAGCACGCCGTTGTCGTTCTTCAAAACGATGTTGGTGTGGTCGCCGAATATCGGTGAATTGCGGTAAATTGCTACGTCGCCAGGCTGAGGCTGGTAGCCGGAATCGGTTGGTCTGAACCGGCCGGACTTCTGGTAATATTCGCGCAAAGTGAACGTTCCCGGAATGCGCCAACCGCCTGTGTGCGGGTTTTTCAGCGGTGCGCCCGCCTGCTTCATAATATAGCTTACAAAATTGGCGCACCACGGCTCCTCGGCTGAACTTGGTGCCGGCAGATTGCGCCTCGAATTCGGTCTTCGCTAGGCTGATAATTTTCTGGCGAGTCGGGCTCAAATTTGCCGTATCAATATCTGGAAAAGCCGATTCGCCAGGCGACCTGTCGAGACGCGTGGAATTAATAAGAGACGATAGTTTATCGGCAATCTTTGGCTGGGTAAAGACTGTGATTGGTACGATAAGCAACAGCGCAATTATACTTAAGATAATACAGCGTTTCTTTGAGAAAAATTTGGACGCTGCCGCCTGCTGGTACTTCATGTAGTAATTATATCGCGAAAGCTGTTTGACTGTTAAAATGTAATTGAGGCAAATGTTATGTTTAAGCAATAGATAAGATGTGAAACATACCTTTCAAATATCAAGACAAATCATTTAACAGAGTTTCATAAAGATGAATAGACGCAGCAAACCGCAGAAATGGCGCCGTTTGTCGTCGCGGGTGGTTTTTATGCATCCGCGGATGATGTTGGCGGAAGACGAGGTAGATTTGCCAGATGGTAAAAGGTCGTTATATCTGCGGCAAGTATACCAGGGTAAAGGCGGTGTGATTATCATTTGCCAAAACGGTGGCAAAGTGCTTATTCAGCGGGAATATTCGTATCCGGTTGATGATATATTGTATCAATTTCCCGGCGGTAAAATTGAAGAAGGCGAGACTCCCGAGCAAGCTGCCCAGCGCGAATTGGCGGAGGAATCTAATATTTCTGCGGAAGATTTTCAGCAAATTGGTTGGTTTTATGCCGACAATCGCCGTACTAATGCCAAGCTGTACGTTGTTTGTGCGCGCGGCGCTTTTCGAGATAATTATTCACTCCAACCAGATGAAACCGAATTTATCTCTAGCAGTTGGTTAGAAATTAACAAACTTGAGCAGATGATTTCTAACGGTCAGATTGTTAATTACTCTATGCTAGCGGCATGGGCGTTATTCAAAACCGCACCGATGAAATAGAGTTTCTTGTGCTATAATAATCCCAAAAGCGAGCGATCACCGTGCGCGATGTTTCTCTGCTAGGGAGTAGAAAGGAATTTATATGGCTCAACCCAAACCAATCATAACAGTTGACCAACTTGTCAAGACGTACGATGGCAAGAATGTCGTCGATAGCGTGTCGTTTGAGGTCAAGAAAGGCGAGATTTTCGGTATCCTCGGACCAAACGGCGCTGGTAAGACGACGACGTTGGAGATGCTGGAGGCGCTCCGGCCGATTGATGGCGGCACGGCGACTATCGACGGAATAGATGTTGCTAAGCAGCCGAAGCACATTAAAAATATCATTGGTATCCAGCTGCAGTCGACAATGTTTTACGACAAACTAACCTTGCGTGAACAATTGAAAATGTTTGCTAGTTTGTACGGACAAACGGTCGATGCCGACGCGCTGCTGGCCAAAGTGCAATTGACCGACAAAGCCAAAAGCTACGTCGAGCAGCTCTCGGGCGGGCAAAAGCAACGCTTCGCTATCGCTTCGACGCTGGTCAATAACCCGGCGGTACTATTCCTTGACGAGCCGACTACTGGGT
The DNA here is from genome assembly GCA_963539155.1 of uncultured Candidatus Saccharibacteria bacterium. Lineage (GTDB taxonomy): Bacteria > Patescibacteriota > Saccharimonadia > Saccharimonadales > Saccharimonadaceae > Saccharimonas. The sequence continues at coordinate 12,109 of CAUTJX010000016.1, read as the reverse complement.
TGGATCCCCAGGCTCGCCGCAATCTGTGGGATTTGATCAAAGAGATTCGCGATGAAGGTATTACTATCGTGCTGACGACTCATTACATGGACGAGGCCGAACTGCTGTGCGACCGTTTGGCGATTATGGATAATGGTAAGATTATCACCATTGATACGCCGCACAATCTGATCAAGCAGCTACTGGCGCGCGGTTTCAAGAAAAAGCAAGTTGTCGAGCAGGCCAATTTGGAAGACGTATTTATTGATTTAACAGGAAAGGCGATTCGGGATTAGTATGAAAAAATATTGGACTGGTGTATTCGGGCAAGTACGCGCCCAGCAAAAACGTTTCGTCCGCGATAAAATGTCGCTGTTCTTTACCTTCCTGTTTCCGCTCATCTTCTTGTTGGTGTTCGGTTCGATTTTTAATAATCAATCAACCAGCTTTGACATCGCGATTATCAATAATTCGCAGACGGAATTTGCCAAAAGTTTTGTCAAAGGCGCCAAAGAAAATGCCAAAGACTCGATTCTTAAAATTAAAGACGTCAAGGATATGGACGAGGCCCGCGAGAAGTTGAAGCGTTCAGAACTGAACGGCATCATTGAACTGCCAAGCGATTTTGGCGAAGTGAAGGGTGAGGGCAGAGATGCTCGCCCGACCGGCACAATCAACGTACTGTACGCCAAAGGTTCCGAGCAAACCGGTAGCGCCCTAACGGCGGTGATGAACCAGATTGCCAATGAAATAAACAAGCACTTGGGCCAGCCAGAAGCACCGCTCAAGGCTGCGGGCAAAGCTGTCGGCGACGAACAGTTGAAGGCTTTTGATTATACATTCACCGGACTGCTGGCATTTAGTTTAATGAGCATGGGTGTCTTTGGTCTGGCTAACCAAATGCCAGCCGAAAAGCAGCGCGGCTCCTACCGCCGATTGCGTGCGGCGCCGTTTACCTCGGGCCAGCTGATTATTGCCATGGCGATTCACTACACGATTATTTCGCTGCTCAGTTTGACGATGATGATTGTTGTCGGTATGCTGTTGTTCCAGTTTAATATGCGCGGCGACTGGGGGCTCTTTGTCCTTATGGCGGTGCTGGCGGCCTTTATGATGGTGGGCCTGGGCCTGTTGATTGGCGGCTGGGCAAAGAATGAAAACCAGTCCGCACCATTAACCAACCTGATTTCCTTCCCGATGATGTTCTTGTCTGGTGCGTTCTTCCCGCTGTACATGTTCCCAGAGTGGTTACGCGGTGCCGCCCAGTTTATCCCGATGACGCCGATTACTGATGGTTTCCGTTTGATCATGACTGAGCATGCCAGCTTCATCGAAGCCTTGCCGCAAATCGGTGCTGTCGCTGCCTGGACTCTCGCTATCTATGTCGTGGCGATCAAGCTGTTTCGGTGGGAATAGCTTGATATGAGCGAGCTAAGGGTGATGATAGCGCTAGTATCCTTGCTTTTGGCTTGTTTTGGGGCGCTGAAGATAAAATCATTTATGTCGTGGCGCGATACATTTTTAGGCATAGGAGCGATATTTATCGGGTTTGCAATAGTTTGCTTCGGGGATTCTACGATGTTCACTGGTGTCATGATAGAGATGTTTATCATTGCATCTATGACGTTGGTGGCTTTTCGGCTAATTCATATGCGGTGGGGTATGGAAAACTATGATTCAGTTCGATATTATAGAATTACCATGAATAGAAAACAGAAAATAATTTTAGCCATTGTCTTGGTTACACTAATTGGTGGTCTGTTTGGGCTATCGTATTGGATAAAACATAATCGTAATATAAAAAACACGAGAGACCAATCTCAGATCGTGTCCGACTCTGCCAAATTCAAATCCGAGTACCCGCGAGTGGCGGCGAATAATCGCTTCGTTTATGCCAGCGATAAGGAAGTCCTTAACATCTTTGATAGTGGCAGCGGTGTAGTTTTCTTGGGTTTTCCGCAATGTCCGTGGTGCCAGCATTTGAGCGAACACGTTGATCGGGCAGCTCGGGCTGAAGGCGTTGATAAAGTATATTATTTGAATATTCGCGACGCTCGCGCCAATAACAGCGAAGTTTACCAAAAATTAGTCAAGAAACTAGAACCGTATTTGGATAAAGATGACAACGGCAAACCGCGAATATTCGTACCGGATGTATCAATTGTCAAGAATGGCAAGATTATCGGCCGCTACAAAGAGGAATCGACTGGCGACGATAACATCACGCCGGATAAATACTGGACGAGCGAAAGGATTGAACGGACATCGTCGCAGCTGCGCGGATTTATGCGGCAGCTGAAAGGCTAATTTTCTGGATTAGCATCGTCTTTTGGCTGTTGTTTATCGTTTTTGCGTTGGCGTTTCGGTTCGATGCCGACCAGATAACTCCCAATCGTCCAGCCTTTGGCAATCATTGGTATGATAAACAAGTGGATAAGAATCCAGACGCCCAGCTCTGTAAGATAGAACCTACCAGGTTGTATAGTGTCTATGAAAAACGGATAAACTAGCGGCCGGGTAACTACTGAGGCGAAGATAATAAGGGCTATATTGATGCAGCTAGCTAAGAATTTATTGCGTCGATTGGGCGCGGCGTAGTTTTCGTCGCTGAGTTTGACGCTGGGAACTTTATAGCCGATTAGCCACGTCAACATAAATCCGAGCAAGCAGCCAAAGGTGTTGGTTATTAAATCATTAACATCAAACAGCCGATAGCTACAAGGATATAAACCGAACACGCCAGTTAGCTGCGTCACCTCTATCAGCATCGATAAAAGAAAGCCGCTTAGCAGCGCAAATTTCCAATGCTTGTGAAAATACGCCTTCATAAAAATGCCCAGCGGCACAAAGAAAACGATATTCATAACTAATTGCAGCGTGATATATAGGGTATCTTTGTTAGGCTGAACGACGTCGTTAACCCAGTTGAAGGGGATAAGCTGCGGCTGGATGTGATATGTTTGGCAAAAGGCAATCGGGTCTTTTGGTACTGGCGACAGCGTAAAAAAGATTAGCCCTGTGAAATAGAGAATTGAGCCGTAGGAAAAGAATACATACGACCATGTTACGCGCCGGCGCATGGTCAGCCGTGAAATGATGAATGGTATGGTCAAGAGGATGCATAAAAAAGGCCAGAAACTTAAAGATCCGATCAGCGGCGCTGAAAATGAATTGAGAAATTTTAGCATTAATTAACGCCGCCAGCCTTCAGAATCGCCTTTAGCCCATTCTCGCCGCCGGCGAAGCCGCTGGTTTGATAGTCGTTGATGACCATGTACGGCAAGCCGTTCACGCCAAGCGACAGGGCTTTTTGGGTGTTGTCGTTGATTTCTTGCTGATGAGAGTTGCTTTTCATGCAGTCGGCGAACTTGGCGGTATCCAGGCCGGCGTTCTTGGCAGACGTTTCGAAGTAGCTGAGAGGCAGCAGCGGGATTTCCTTTGGTACAGCAACGTTTTTAACACCGATGCCTTTGTCGAAGTAGTCCGTTTTGATGCGCGGCACGATGTCGTGAGTGTATTGCCAGTATTTATCTTGGTCGGCGGCGCAGAAGGCGGCTTTAGCGCCTTGCTCGGTGTTCGGTACTTTATCTTTTAGCAAAGTGACGATTCGGTGTTCGTAGCGCAATTTGCCGGATTTGATGTAGTCGTTTTTGAAAGAATCATTGCTGGTAGCGTCTTCGACTTGGGCGCAGAACGAGCAGAAATAATCGGTGTAATCGATAAACACATTTTTCGCATCTGCCGAGCCTTGCGACATATGTTCGTTCCATGGTTTACCGTTGCCGATGTGTTGGTTCGGCGGCCGGTTGACAATGCCGTAGATAAATAAAGCGACGATGCCGATGACGATGATCGATAAAACAATCCAAATTGGGGCAATGCCGCGTTCTTGTTGATGACTCATGATTTTTCCTCCTGTTTGGCTAATTGTGCATAAACGAATGCGATTTGTCCAGATTTGTAAAGCGATGCCAGGCTAAGTATAAGCGCTAAGATGAGTACGATAGTACCAGCAACATTGGCAGCGGTGGCAGCCGCTGCGCCCGAGAAAAACAGAGTAACAATTGGCAAGATTAGCGAGGTGCCGCACGGTACGCAGCCGAGGCCGATAGCGGCAGCAATCGAGGCAATACCGCTGACGCTGAGTTGGCGGGCTACGTCTTGTTCGTTGCGTTTGTTGCGTCGTGCTGTAAATATTACAACTGAAAGCGATAAACCTTGTAGGATAGAGACGATTAGTAGCAGAGCGCCGTTTGGCGTGGTGAAACCTTGCTTGAATAGTTCGGCGAGCATGTTACCAGCAACAGCGAATTTATCGACAATTGGTAATCGCGACAAAAACAACGGTCCATAAAAGTTGCCGTTAATCGCAAAGAAAATAACAATGGCGAATAACAAAGAAAACCCCGCTGCCAGCACGCTGTAGCGCGGCAATTTCAATAGCGCACTGATACCAGCAGCGGCAGTTTTGACAGTTTCTTTTTGTTGTCGGATACGCTCCATATGATTCTTATTATACGCTAAAATTTGGAGAATTGGACTGAGTCGGCTTTAGTATCCTGCGGTAAGAGCATAAAATAAACTATACACCGAGTGTATAAAACTCTTGCAATAACTAAACACTGGGTGTATAGTAAGAGTATGAGCGTTCAATATACACTGTTAGGTTTTTTAGCGGAAGAGTCAAATTACGGCTATGAGTTGAAGAAAAAATATGACGGTTATTTTGGCAAAGATAAGCCAATTTTAACTGGTCAGATATATTCAACTTTGGCGCGGCTCAAACGCGATAACAAGGTCAAAGAGATTGCCGATACCAGCGAATCGGGCGGGCCGGATCGGGTTCGGTATGAAATTACCGATGAGGGCAAGCAGGATTTACAAGCATGGCTGGAATCACCAGAGGCGCCGTCGCCGCAGCTGCAAGCGACGATGTATATCAAGGCGGTATTGGCGATTTTGAAAGACGGCGATGCGTCACCGTATTTGGATAACCAACGGCAGGCGCATATCCAACGAATGCGCGAGCTGACCGCCCAGCGGCGCGATAGTAATTTGTCCGACACGCTGCTGATTGATCACGCTTTGTATCATTTGGAGGCGGATTTGCGCTGGATTGAATTAACTATTTCGCGGCTAACTAAATTAAAGGAGGAGATTATGTCATCTGAGCAAACTGATAGCAACCACAAGGAGGAAATAAAATGAGCAAACCGATAATTAGCGCAAAAAATATTAAGAAGTCGTTTGGGCAGACGCATGCTTTGCGCGGCATTAACTTGGATGTTGAATCAGGCGAGGTTTTGGCGATCATGGGGCCGAGCGGCTCTGGTAAGTCGACGCTGCTGCATAGTTTGGCGGCGATTACCAAGGTTGATAGTGGCGAGATTGACTTTGATGGTCGGCGGATTGACAAACTGAGCGATGATCAGCGCAGTATTTTACGGCGGACGAGTTTTGGCTTCGTCTTTCAATTCGGGCAATTAGTGCCAGAATTGACGGCACTGGATAATGTGGCGCTGCCGCTATTGCTTAATAATGTTAAGCGCAAAGAAGCTTACCAAAAGGCGAAAAGTTGGCTCAACAAGGTAGAGATGGGTAATAAAGCTGACAGCATGCTTGGCGAGTTGTCGGGCGGGCAAATGCAGCGGGTAGCGATTGCCCGGGCGATGGTGATTGAGCCAAAAGTACTATTTGCCGACGAGCCGACAGGTTCGCTGGACAGTTTGAACTCAGAGAGAGTTATGGAGTTATTCATTAAAACTGCCAAAGAGTACAGCACGACAGTTATCATGGTGACACACGAGCCGACAATTGCTGCCTATGCTGATCGGGAAATTATTGTTCGTGACGGGCAAATTTCCGGCGCGGATGCAGCGGTGAATATGGCGCAGAATACCCGGCCAAATCTTAACAAAGCCAGTGCGAGGACTACCAAATGAGTGTTAGCTGGATGTTACTCAAAAAATCTGGTCGCCAGTCAGTAGTGCGTTTAGGCTTAACAGCAGCAGCAGTAGCGCTAGGGATTATGCTGGTGTGTTATTTCGTGGCTGGCACCAACGGACTGTTGGGCCGCTCGAACCGCGTAATCATTGGCAGTATCGCCGCTGATGCAAGTAATAATACGGATTCACAAAAACCAATCAAAGGCGTTGATCCATTGAAGGTTATGGCATGGCAGCCAGGCAATACGTCGAAGTGGCGCGATCAATCGATCAGTGTTTACTCGATGTACGGCACGGACAAGTCGCCGCAGTTTGCCAAGATGAAAACGCCGCGTCCGGGCGAATATTATCTGTCGAGAGCGCTAGCAGAGCTAGTTGCTGATTATCCTGAGGATAATATTTTGGCGCGGTTTGGCAAGAATACTAAGTATTTGGGCCTAATTCCTGACGAGTATGTCGAGACGTCAGATACGCTGATGATGGTGCGCGGCATTGATAGCCAGGAGGTGGCGCAAGCTGATACTTTGGCAAAATCACGCCAGCAGCCATCAGCGTTTGCGTATATTTACAAGACGGACAAAGAAGGTAAAAAGACGGTATCCTTTGATCCTTTTTCCGTGATGATTCTGGGTGTCGGCGCGACAATCTTGCTATTCCCAGTGGTAATTTTCGTGTCGGTAGCGACGCAATTAGGTGCTGCTCAGCGCGAAAAACGCTATGCGGCGCTGCGGCTGATTGGCGCTACTAAAAAACAGGTAGCGCGAGTGCTGATGCTGGAGTCGTTTTTGGCGTCGACGGTCGGTGTGCTGATTGGCTTGACGATATTTTGGCTATGGCAAGCGCCGCTGCTTAATTTCAAAATGAACGGCGAAGGTATGTGGCCAAGCGACTTGAAACTGAGCATCACGCAATACACATTAATTATCTTTCTGACGCTGGGGCTGACGATGTTTGTCAATTGGCGGCGAATGCGGCGGGCGCAAATTTCGCCGCTGGGCGTGTCGCGGTCGGTTGAAAAAGTTAAAAAATTGCGGATGTGGCGAGTGTTCGTGCCAGCGATTGGTATCGCGATTTTCGCCTGGATGTCTTCCAAACTGGGCATGGACTGGTTGAATGATAATAAGGAGTCAGCTTTGCCGTTAATACTAATGACGTCGGCGCTGCTGCTGATTATGTTCGGGCTGATTTTGGCAGGTAGCTGGCTGACTAATAAGATTGCGCTGTTGTTGGCGCGCTGGTCGAATAATGCTTCGGCGCTGATTGCTGGCAAGCGTACGGCGGTGCACTCGCAAACAGTTTTTCGCAGTGTTAGCGGCGTGGTGTTGGCGCTGTTTGCTGGCAGTTTTTACTTGACGGCGACCAGCGGTATTGAGGGCTTGAACGCTCAAACAGTTAAGGATAATGGCTATTCGCAGCTGAAGGCTGGAGCAGCAATGATATCTAGCCATTCGCTGCCTGATGACATGGCGCAAAAGCTAGCTCAACAGCCGTATATTAGCTCGGTGGCAGTGATTTATCCGCAGGAAAAGGGTAGTGCTATTCGCTGCCGCGATTTGGCGAACTATACTGAGCATGTTTGTCCGAGTGATGCTAGTCCAGATCAATTTGCGCTGCTGAACTTTGAAGAGCCGGTTGTTAAAAACGTTAAGCTGGTTGATAAACAAATCGCTACTGACGGCGGCAAAGAATATTTGGTAACGGTCAAGCACGAAAACGACATTGATAAATTGCGAACATTGGTAGCGACCAATGCCAATAAGTACGATTTTAACTTCGTGGTTAGCGGAAGATGGGCCAAACAGCCGCATATCAATCCGTCAATTCGCGAGTTAGCTGATTTGGCTTATGTTGGTATCGGCGTGACGCTGTTCGTGGCGGTGGCGAGCTTGATCGTTTCGACAATTGGCGGGCTGATGGAGCGTCGTCGCTCGCTATACACTTTGCGGCTGGGCGGTATGCGTCTCATTCAACTGAAACGCTTGGTGATGGTTGAGTCGGTGGCGCCACTGCTGATTACTTCTCTTCTATCGTGCAGTATTGGTGTTTGGACGGGGGCGGTATTTACGAAAATGTTCTCGACGACGCTGAAGCCGGTGTTAACACCAACCTACTTTGCCATCGTTGGTCTTGGGCTACTGACGGCCATCATCGGTATCTACTTGATTTTGCCGATGGTCGACAAGCTGACGCGGGCGGAGGCTAACCAAACCGAGTAGTGTGCCTCGGCCCGAGGATAATCTATCAAAAAGCGTTCCAGTTGGCGGCTGGGACGCTTTTTCTTATAAAATTCGATAAAACTCTTACGCTTTTAGTTTGATGCGCGTATACTATAAGTTATGAAGAGGGCAAAAGCACTGCGAAAAATGGCGACTTGCCTGTTTGTAGCGGCCTTTTTAGCGATGATTAGCTGGATGCTGTATGATATACTGCAGCGCGACAGTAGTATCTCCAACGACACCGACGTGCTGGTCATGGGTACAAACGCGACATTTAAACCTTTTGAGTATAAAGATGGCGGCCAGGTGGTTGGCTTTGATGTCGAATTGGCGCAAGCTATCGCCAAAGATATGGGCAAGGAGCTAAAAATCGAAGATATGTCGTTTGATGGCTTGTTGCCAGCGCTTGAGAGCGGGCAAATCGATATGGCGGTGGCCGGTATGTCGGTGACCTCGGAGCGCGAGAAGAACGCGCTGTTTTCGGATCCGTACTACCAGGCATCGCAGCGAATAATTGTACCCAAAAATAGCAAGATAGCCAATAAGTATCAATTAGAACACAAAAAAATTGCTGTGCAGCTCGGTACGACGGGCGACCAGGCAGCTTCTAAAATTAAGGGAGCGCAAGTTGTGCAATTCCCGGCAGCGCCGAATGCTTTGCAAGAATTAGCGGCTGGCAAAGTTGACGCAGCGGTGATTGACGATGCGCCGGCTAAGCAGTACGTCTCTGGGTTTCCTTCGCTCAAAATTATTAACACGCCACTGAGTAGCGAAAGCTACGCGATCGCTTTCAAAAAGGGCAATACCGAACTGGCCGAGCATGCCAACAAAACGATTGCCAATATGAAAGCCGATGGGCGTTACCAAGCGCTGTTGCAGAAATACTTTGGTGCGGCGAAGGAGCAGACGCCATGAACTTTAGCGAAGTGATTTTTGGTGACGGGCGCTGGGTTTATCTGTGGCACGGACTAGAAGTAACATTGGTTTTGACAGTATTATCGGTGGCATTAGGCGTAATTATCGGCATAATTATTGCGTTGATGCGGGTGTCAAAAATCCGTCCATTTAGTTGGCTAGGGCGTTTTCCGCAGCTGAAGCGTTTGGCTAGGTGGAATCCGGTAGCTGGTCTTGGACGTTTGTACGTTGAAATTATTCGCGGTACACCACTGTTGGTGCAGCTGCTCATTATGTATTATGTAGTGTTTGGATCGTATCGTTTCATGCCGAAGATTTTCGTGGCGGCAATCGCCTTTGGTATCAATAGCGGCGCTTATGTGGCGGAAATCATTCGCGGCGGCATAGAGAGTATTGATAATGGACAGCTAGAAGCAGCGCGCTCGCTTGGTTTAAGTTATCCGCAAGCAATGCGCTACGTAATTCTGCCGCAAGCGATGAAAAATTCGCTGCCAGCGTTGATTAGCGAGTGTATTGCTATGCTTAAGGAAACGTCGGTGGTCGGCTGGATTGGCTTGGGTGATATTATGCGTGGCGCTGACGATATCCGCTCGTTGACAGCGACAGCATTCCAGTCGTTGTTTGCGGCGGCGGTGATGTATTTAGCGTTGACGGTTATCTTTACGAAAGTGATGCGGCGTTTCGAGAAGGGAGTGCAAGCTGATGATCAGGACGCGTAACTTGCGCAAATATTTTGGATCCAACCACGTGCTGCGCGGGATTGACCTGACGATCGAGGATGGTGAAGTACTAGTGATTGTCGGGTCGAGTGGCTCCGGTAAATCGACGCTGCTAAGATGTTTGAATTTACTTGAAAAACCCACTTATGGATCGGTTTTTGTTGATGACGTTGACATCACTCAACCGCACGTTAATATTAATAAAATCCGCCAGCGTATCGGTATGGTGTTTCAGCAATTTAATCTATTCCCTAATATGACAGTGCTAGATAATATCAAATTAGCGCCTAAGAAACTACGCAAAGTATCGGATCGTAAAGCGAATCGGCGAGCCAAAGAGCTGCTTGAGCAGGTTGGTTTAGCTAACAAAGCCAACGAATATCCGCAGCATCTGTCGGGCGGCCAGCGGCAGCGAGTGGCTATCGCTCGGGCGCTCGCTATGGAGCCAGAAGTTATGTTGTTTGATGAGCCGACTAGCGCGCTTGACCCGGAAATGATTGGAGAAGTGCTCGACGTGATGCGCGATTTGGCTAAGCAGGGTATGACCATGGTGATTGTCACGCATGAAATGAGTTTCGCTCGTGAGGTTGGCACTCGGATGATTTTCCTTGACAAAGGCGACATCATTGAAGACGGTCCGCCTAAACAAGTAATGGACCATCCGAAGACTGAACGAGCGCGCCAGTTCTTTGATGCTGATAAATAGCATAAGGTCAACAATACATGCTAAAATAAAATAACTATGGCAAATTTAAAAGCATCATCTGCTGAACACGAAAAGCCTAATAAGCATCTGCCGGAACGAAACGTTAAAAATGAAGCCATCATAGTTAGCCAAGCGGTTGGTATGTTGCTGTTTGGCGCAGTGATGGTTGGTTTGCTAGCAAACCCATTTCTTGTTATTCCGTTGTTTTTTGTGCCGCCTTTGTTTGTAGCTTATTTATCATTTATTGCTTTATTGTTTGTAGAAGGCGTTGTCGTTTTGAAACAATACCGGCGCGTGGATCGCTACCGTCAGCGTATTACTGCGCTGAGCGTGATATTACTTTTGCCTGTATTTGCCGTGATTTTTAATACATTAGCAGCGGCTGCTACATTATTGCATGCATACGATATTGTTTATATTGCGAAATTGCTTACATCGCCTTGGGTACTTTTGGGGTTGTTTGTTGTGGCTGCTGTTGGCTTGTTATATTTGTGGCGATTGCTACGACTTCCGGATCGGTTATATTGGGAGCCTCTCCCGGCATCTTCGTTGTCAAAAACGCAACATAAACAGCAAGAGCACGGCTTGCGGCTGCAGCGAATTGGTTTTGGCCTTTTTAGCATCCCATTAGCTATAGCTATCGCAATTTCTTTCGCGGTATCGCAAATAATGGTTGGTCCAGATGGCGGTTTTGGTGGCAGTACCATATTTAATTATGTGTTGCTAGCTTTTCTTTATGTCGGTATGCCGTGCATTGTGGCTGGTTTGATGTGTTTTGTTAAGAGCGATATGTAATTGTTTAAGCTTTGAGTCGATAATTTCCTCTGATATAGTCAATAATCAGAGGAGAGAGTGGTTAGTAAGCGAGAAAAATCAGATAAGGATAGTCAGGCAGCGCCGGTTAAAAAGCGTGCTAGTGTTAAAACTGCGTCAAAGAATCGTGAAAAATTACATGATGATCTGGCAAATAAAAAGTTTGGCGGCAAGTTAGATCCTGGTCTGTATTGTTTCACAGCCATTGCTCAGTTTCATGGTATTCCTGCCGACCCGGAGCAGATTACTCACGCGTTAGCGATCGATCCGCGTGTAGGTATGAGTGAAGCGGATATGCTACGGGCTGCGCGTTCACTCAAATTGAAGGCGCGGGCGGCTACGGTTAATTCTAAACAATTAACGAAGTTGCCACTACCGCTGATCGTTGGTATGAAGGATGAAAAGTTTGCGGTGTTGGCGCAAATTGTTGCGGTGGCTTTTATGCTCCATGATCGTATTATAGTGCAGGTATGTCTGTAATAACTCGTTGTATTGCGCTCATTCTTAAGATAAAATGATAAGCAATAGGGGGCTGTACTGTATGGCGAAGAGTAAAAGCAAAAGAGCGAGCAAGTCGCGCGTAAATAATAAAAAAGCCTGGCAGGTTATTTTAATTATTCTGTCGTCAATAGTCGTAGTAATGACGGCAGTGTACATTGTAGGCGGAATTATAGTAGATAGAGAAATTAATAAACGTTCGGTTAGTGATAAGACAGAGCAAGCTAGCATGACCAGCTATCTAAAAAACAAATACGACCAAGATTTTGAGGTAGAAAAACCTAGTTGCAATGGCGGCGCTTTTGGTATTTCTTGTGT
>CAUTJX010000015.1:0-22240 GCA_963539155.1 uncultured Candidatus Saccharibacteria bacterium | reverse complement strand
GTCCATCACCCACCACCCGTCCCTCGAGCACCGCAACGGCCAATCAGACGAAGGCGGCGAGAAGTTATTTTGTGAACTTGAACACCTTTTGCAAGAGCTGGATATAATTAAATTATAACTGCTTAACAATTGATTGAATTTCAACGTTTATTTGCTTGGCTGTCTTGTAATAACCATTGTCATAACATTCTATGACATAAGACGAGGACAATTCGCTAGCAATTGTACGATAAGCGGCATCAACGCGTTTTTGAAAATTACTGCCGCGCGACTCGAAAGTATCTGAAGTGTCTATATTTTGGCTGCGCTTAGCAATCCGTTTTTTACGCTCGTTCTCGCTGTCGAGAGCTAAAATAATAATGAGATCCGGCTTCATGTAACGTTCGTCTGTAAAAAGTTTAGTAATTGCCATAATATGATCCGTATTAACTCCCTCGCCATAACCTTGATAGGCTAAAGTTGAAATATAGTTACGCGCCGAAATGACAACAGCGCCGCGATTTAAGGCTGGCGCAATTTTTTGTTGCCATAGTTCGCGGCGAGCAGCGCTAAATAGCGCTAGGTTAATTTCAGGATCGCGGGTTAGAGCGCCGTTTTTGATTAGCGAGCGCAAGTAGCTAGCAATGGGTGTGGTTTTGTCTGGGTCTTCGCTGCCAGGCTCCTCTACAATTACCACTTCCCGGCCTTGCTGGCGGCAGTAATCAGCTAGCAATTCAGCTTGGGTTGATTTGCCTGTACCATCGTTCCCTTCAATGACGATATAAGTACCGCTCATTGCATAATCTCCAGCCTTTACAACAATCCTTCATTAAGGCCAGCGACAGGTTGCGGCAATTCTACCGGCGAAGCATAAGCTCGCGGCAATAACATCCACGGCCGCCAAGCAGCCTTAACAGCAGCAAGATCAGCGCTAATATTAGCTTGATAATTACCAGAAGCCTTGGCGTATTCGGTAGCCACTGGTCCGGTAGCACTAAAAACAATTTGCGCTATACGGTAGCCAACTGGTAGCACGATGTACTCATTTTCGTTGAGATTATGAACCTCCATAGTCCAGCGGTTAATATAACCTGGATCACCCCAACCAGCGCAGTAGCAAGCCGAGATGCCGATACGGCCAGTAGTACTACGAGCCTGCATACTGGTAGTACCTGGCGGCAGAATGCCAATAAATTCATGGGTATGCGCCAGGATTCGCTCGTTTGGCCGCAAGACGATGACCGGATGATCGTCATTAATACCTTTGATGCTATCAATGCCAGCGACACCTTGATCAGTAATTCGACAGCGAACTTCGCGCCACGGTTTGGCAATTTTGTATTCACCAAAGTAGCGCCGAACGTCAGTTTCGTCGAATGGATTAAATAGCCTTTCCTTCCCCTGAGCGCCAGCTCTATAAAAATAATAGCCAAGCATTACATCAACACTACTACCATTGATACGCGCTGGCGCTGGGTCGCAAACGATATGACCATCTGCTAGTGCTGCTGCAATTTCTCTATCGCTATAAATGCCAGTTGGCGATGATAATTCGGTCGAATCTGTTTTCATGTCTTTTCATTATACATTCACCGCTACCGCTTACACAACTAGCCTGTGATATGATTAAGTTGATGGAACGCAATCAAAAAAAGCAGTGCAATATAGTAGTCGCCTACGATCGCCAGCACGGTATTGGCATTGATAATAAACTGCCGTGGGGTCGCAGTTTGCCAGCAGACTTGCAGCATTTTCGCCAATTAACCACTGGCGGTACAGTAATTATGGGCCGTAAAACTTATCAATCTATCGGCCGTCCGCTACCAAATCGCCAAAATATCGTATTAACTCATACTAAGCTGGACGGCGTCGCAACAGCTAGCTCGCTAGAAAGCGCTCTGCAAATGGCGAGCAAAGATACAATATACATCATTGGCGGAGCAACCGTTTACGCGGCCGCACTCAAATCAAATGTGGTAAGTAGAATATACGCTACAGAAGTCGGCACAGAACTTCCAGCAGATACATTTTTCCCCGAGCTTGACGATACTTGGCGAAAAACATCAGAAGAATCACATGCTGCTGATGATACTAACACTTATCCTTATATATTTGCGATATATGAAAAGTAGTCTTGCCATGCAGTAATATTTAGACTGAAATTGGCGCTTTGATGGCTGGCCATGGATCGTAGTTTTTTAACTTGAAATCATCAAGATCATAATCATCGATTGATGGTTTTGGTGTGATATCGAGAGTTGGTAACGGACGCGGTTGGCGTGTCAACTGAAGTTTTGCTTGCTCGAGATGATTCAAATACAAATGAACATCGCCGCCCATCCAAACAAATTCACGCGGCCGCATATCAACCTGCTGTGCAATTATCATAGTCAATAATGCATAGCTAGCAATATTGAATGGGACGCCCAGAAATGTATCGCACGATCGCTGATCAAGCCGGCACGATAACCAGCGCCGCTGATCAGGATCTTTAGAATCGGCAGGCGTAGTATAAAACTGAAACAGCATGTGGCATGGCGGCAAAGCCATGTTGCCTACTTCGGCAGGATTCCAAGCGGTAACGATTAGCCGCCGTGAGTCTGGACTAGCGCGTAGTTGATTAATAACGTTAGCAATCTGGTCAATACGTTCACCATTAGGTGCTGGCCATGCCCGCCACTGCGCGCCGTAAACTGGACCGAGATCGCCGTTCTCGTTAGCCCACTCGTCCCATATATGAATTCCGCGTTCTTGCAGCCAGTGCACGTTGGTATCGCCCCGCAAAAACCAAATCAACTCGCCGAAGATACCTTTGGTAAAGAGCTTTTTGGTGGTAAGTAGTGGAAAGCCTTCGCGCAAATCAAAACGCATCATATGCCCGAAGATGCTGAGCGTACCAGTACCTGTCCGGTCATGCTTTTCGACGCCTTCTGTTAGAATACGGTCGAGTAAATCAAGATATTGTCTCATCCCTCCCCTCCTTCTAAAAATAGAGCGAGATGCTAGGTCTCGCTCTAAAATTATATGAGTTTATTTTGCTTGATAATCAACTTTGATACCGGGGCCCATAGTAGTAGCTACAGCAACCGATTTAATGTAAACACCCTTAATAGAGGACGGCTTCTGCGCCTGCAAGCTAGCAAAGAAAGTATTGGCGTTTTCAAGCAATTTTTCAGCGCCGAAGCTAATTTTGCCAACACCGAGGTGAATAGCAGCCTGCTTGTCGACACGATATTCTACCTTGCCAGCTTTAGCCTCCTCGGTAGCCTTGGCGACGTCGGTCGAGACAGTACCGCTCTTCGGGTTAGGCATCAAACCTTTCGGGCCGAGCAAACGAGCGTACTTACCGAGTTTTGGCATGTAAGCCGGCGTAGCGATTAAGACGTCAAAATCAAGCGTGCCCTTGTCAAGAAGTTTGACAATAGCCTCATCGCCAGCAATATCAGCACCAGCTTTTTTGGCTTTGTCAGCATCAGTGTCAGCTGCGAAAACGGCTACTCGGACAGTCTTGCCGGTACCGTGAGGCAGGACTACAGTCGAACGAATATTTTGGTCGGCTTGACGCGGATCGACGCCTAAACGAACGTGAACTTCAACGCTAGCGTCAAATTTGCTCGGATTGGTTTCGGTAGCAAGTTTGATAGCATCGGCGAGCGTGTATGCCTTATCTTTTTCAACTTTTTCGGCAGCCTGGCGGTAAGCTTTGCCGCGGCGTTCAATCAACGGACGAACCTTTGGCGCTGGGCCTTTTTTGACAGCTGCTTCAGCGTCGCCCTGCGGCGTAGTATCGCCAGCTTCTTTGCGAGCTTCTTTTTCAGCTTTAGCTTCAGCCTCTTCGATAGCTTTGGCGCTGCGCTTACCGGCTTTGGCAACTGTCGCTTCGCGGACTGAGTGCTTTTCAGCGGCAGCAATGGCCGTTTCAATCTCGGCTATAGTATTTTTTTCGCTGACGTCAAGCTTAAGCTCGGCAGCTTTTTCTAATAGTTCGGCTTTTTTAGCCATCAGATATTTAATCCTTTCTGTGGTGCAAGCGACTTGACGTCTCCCAACATTGATTTAATAAAACGTCTACAATTATACCAAAAAACAACTAGAAAGTCCACCTAGTTTTCCAGAGGTAGTGTAGCATTACCACTATAAAATTATTGACCAAAATACTACGTTTTGCTATGATTGGTCTCATGTCCTGTGAAAATTACGATTAAAACAATAATAAGCCAGGACATAAATCCACGAGTATTTGAAGTTTAGCCTATCCGTGGGGGTATTTAACCAAGGAGATAATTATGCGTTTATACGGGGTCTTGACGACAATCGGCGCCGCTGGTGCAATATGCTTAATAGCAACGCACCCAGCCTACGCCGAAACGAGTACGGGCCGCTCGCTACTACTCGCACAGCAAAATAAAAATAAATTAACGATCGCAAGGAGAACACCGCTGCTAGCTGCCCACGACAAGAAAGCCTTGCTAGCAAAAGTGGACGAAAAGCAAACCAGCGGAGTTGATGACGATAAAGCCAAAAAACCAACGTCTACACCAAAGGACAAATCTAACGAAACAAAACCAATCGAACAATCAACCTACGCGATAGTAGCCGCAGGCGATAGCTTGGCGTCAATTGCCGAAAAATACAATACAACCTGGACGCGTATCTTTGACGCCAACGAGTCGCTTAGTAACCCAAATGCTATTGATATAGGGCAGAAGCTGCGAATTCCTAGCGCAGAAGAGGTCTTGCCAGACCGATCGTCAGCTATCGTTGCAGCGCAACAAGCAGCCGCCAGCTCTAACGCAGCGGCGCCATCAGCTCGGACTTCTACAGTTACTACGAGATCGTATAGCTCAAAGCCGATTAATTCATCAAGCTACTACGTCGGCAACGGCATGTGGTGTACCGATTACGTTCACAGCCGCCGCCCAGACGTCGCTGTATACGGCAATGCTGGTTATGGTTGGATTTCCAGCGCTCAAGCTGCCGGTAAATCAACTGGTAGCGCCCCGCGCGCTGGAGCTGTCGCGGTGACAAACGGCCATGTTGCTTACGTCGAGTCGGTTAATAGCGATGGCAGCTATACTGTTTCAGAAATGGGCTGGAATTACCGCGCTGGCAATTACAACAAACGTACAGTAAGACCAGGTACATTCGGACAATTCATCTACTAAATAATTATAACTAGTAGAATTAGAAAAACCGCTACATACGCTAGCGGTTTTTTAATTTAGAACAGACAAATTACCCGCGTAAAGACTTATCCGCAGCCTCAACTAGTTCGCGCACAATCACTGCATAATCGTCATATACGCGAAAACCTGCAGCATAAGCGTGTCCGCCGCCGCCGAAATATCCAGCTATCTGCTCTGATACTGGCATATTACTGCGTAATTTCCCGGTTAATTTACCGTCAGGGTAAGTTTTGATAGCGCAAGCCACTTCAACCCCCTCGACTAAACGCATTTCGTCAAGCACTAGAACGCTCGGATTATACTGATCGCTATATTTCTGGATTTCTTCCCACGGGATGTGAATTATAGCTAATTTACCATCAAGCAAATATTCGATACGTTCAATCAAGCGGCCTTTATATGCCAAAATCTCCGGCGACTTTTTCATAAATTCGCGGCGTCGTTCTTCAATAGCTGAGTTGCTAGCACCGAGCGCAGTTAATTCGCCAGCGACACGAAACGAGTCGGATGTGGTATTTTGTGTTGTTAAGCCCAGGCTATCGCTCATGATAGCAATCAGCATATTTTCTGCAGCTTGCGGATTAATTACCCAGCCGGCAGTATGCGCTAGATTGTAAATCAGTTCGCCAGCTGCAACTACCGGCTGGTTGACATGAGTAGCATCAAAAGTCAGCGTCGAATCAGTTGCGTGATGATCCAACACTATAACGGGATGCGTCTCAAGAAAATGACGCACACCTGGCATACTTAAACTTTTACTGATTAATAGTTCAGCATTAGTATCAACGATAATTGCTAAGTCGGCACTCGTGTCAAAATCGCTAGTTATTCGATCCCAGCCGTGAATGTAACGTAAGTATTTCGGTGTATCAACTGGACAGTGCAACTGAACGCTTTTCCCGAGATCGCTTAGAATTTCTTCCAAGGCTAAGCTGCTGCCGATACTGTCACCGTCAGGATTTTCCGCTTGGACTACAACAATTTTCTGCGCGTTATTGATAGCGTCAATAGCTTTGTCAAACATCACCTAATAGTATAGCAGCAATTAGCTAGCCTTGCATTCGAATTAGCCAGATAAACTTTGCATAGAAAGAACAGCTTTACGGCTTCTTATCAAGAATGATTAAGTATTCAATATGCGGCGTACGCGGGAAAAAGTTGTAGCCGCGGTGCCAAGCGATGCGGTAGTGTTGCTGGAGCAAGGCGACGTCGCGGGCTTGAGTGACAGGATTGCAGCTGAGATAAATAATACGTGGCGGTAGTTTTTGTAACAATGTCGCAATAACGTCGGGATGCAAGCCGGCGCGCGGCGGGTCGACGATGACGATTTCCTTGCCTGTAATATAATTGAGTGCTTGTTCGCTGGGAGCGAGGACAGCGCGGGCGTCGGTGCGGTCAAGTTCGGTGATGTTGCGCTGCATTTCGCGGACAGCGTCGGCGTTGATTTCCACCAGCGTGACGTTGCCGCCGCCAATGGTCAGACCAATGGTGCCGACGCCAGCGTAGAGGTCGAGGGTTGGTCGATCGGCAGCGAGCAGCACCTCAGAAAAAATCTGGGCAACTTTACGTGGGTCCCGGATTATTTTCTGATGGTGCTCGAGTTGCCGACCCGAGTGTTGGCTATTGCAATCATATGGCACCCACTTCTTCATATCGCGCAGCGCCTGCTCGTAAACCGGGATGTTGACTTGAAAGAAGCCTTCGCAGGCGTAGCGGAATGGTATGCCAAGGATGGTGTCGGTTAAGGTGGTATTACCGAAACGCGCCAAGCGCTCGGTGATGCGGCTGGCTGGCGAGCGCGGATCGGAGTAGATAATTTCCCCGCCCTGAGCCGATAATTTGGCGGCTTCATCAGTGGTAATTATATCGGGCAAGCGATCTTTAATATACAACTGCCATACACAACTTCCCGACTGATCACAGCGGACGAGCAAGGTCTTGAGCTGGCGAGCCGCGACGCGTTTATGACGCAGTAAATCACGGATCGTACGCGCCAAGTTGTTGATTGCAGGGTGCGCTAAGCTCGTGCCATCGACGACAATCTTGCCCTTGCTGCCGCGGCGAAAAAACGCTAAGTCAAGCGTATCACCAGATGATTCTTCACGGTCGCTATCCGCGTCTATCTCTTGGTTATTATCAGAAAATAATTCGGGACCCGAGACAAGCCCAGATTTTTTCTGAGATACCGCTCGGGATACTACCGATTCGCTATACCAGCTAAATTCAACTTTGTTGCGGTAACCATATGTGACATTGTCGCAATAAATGTCAATCGCCGCCGGTAATGTAACATTGTGCAGTGTAAAGGCGTCGTCGATCAGTTGCCTTTTGTACGCCTGTTCAATCTCGAGCGGCATGATTTGCCAAGGGCTGGTCGAAAGATAACTGTCTGGATCGCGCGGCTGGATGCGGTCGGGGCTTGGCGAAATTACCTCCTCGACAACTGCTTCGACGAAGTGCGACTTCTTTTTGGTAATGCGGACAGTAACCGTCTCGCCGGGCAATCCGCCCCATACGAAGCATTTGCGGCCAGCGGCCAGCGTCCCTAGTGCTTGCCCGCCGCCAACGATTTTGTCAAGGTGAATAGTCTCGAGTGGCTGTCTTTTCATCGTACTTATTATAACAAAATGAAAGATACCGTTTGACATAGATCACGAAGACTATCCCCGCAGCAATAACGCATACCTTTCCAACGACCAAAATTATGACGCTAGCAACTTAACAGTGTGGCGAGCGATTTCGACGCCTTCATCTGTCGGTATGACAATTATCGGCTTGCTGACTGCCGCTTGCGAGATGCTAGTGAACTCGGTCGGGTTAAGACATGATTTGTTACGATTACCGTCAAGTATGAAGTCGAGGCATTCCAAGTGAGCAACGATGCGCCGGCGCAAATTCGCCGAACGTTCTCCTACCGTGCCAGTAAATACCAGCAAGTCGGCGCCGTTCATGGCGACCACCATGGCGCCGATAGCCTTATGGATACTGTGAATCAAGGTCATCAGCGCTAGATGAGCAATATGGTCGCCATTAGCTTCGCGATCAAGAATTTCACGAATATCGCTAGTTCCGCTGAGTCCGAGTAGACCGCCCTTCTCATCAAGATAATGCTCAAACTGATCATCATCGAGACCAAGTTTGGTTTTGAGCGCCATAGCAGCAGTGTAATCGATAGAACCGGTACGTGTCGCCATAATTACCCCCTCTAGCGCCGAGTAACCCATAGTGTTGTCGATACTGCGCCCGTGAAAAACTGCACTCACCGACGAGCCGCTACCTAGATGACAAACGACGACCTTTGGTGGTAATTTACCGCGGTTCCACAGCTCATTAACGGCAGACGAAACCGACAAACCATGATAACCAAAACGTTTAATCTCGAAGCGATCAGCGTCTTGCAGATTGATACCATAATTCCAGGCGTAGCTCGGCTTGCGAGCGTGAAAAGCACTATCCGAAATTAGCGCCACTGGTACAGTCGGCAGCGACGAGCGCAGAGCTTCTAGCTCTTGCAGCGTACCAGAGACGTGAATCGGGTCAAGCGGCAGAATATCGCGTATATGCTGGACAACGTCATCGTCAACAAGCCTGTCTTTGAGAAAATAGTTGCTCGGCGCAACGATCCGCAGGCCGATCGCGCGAACATCGCTAGGACTTTCCAGTAAATGTTCGCGGTTAAAAATACCATATAGATGTGCGGCCGACTGGGAAATGTCAGCAAAACCAAGCGGTACTTGCCGCGTATTGCCGCCAGTACGCAGCGTCGCGATTAATTCGCTGCCACTCTGCTCAATATGTAACGCGGCAACTTCTTTGAGCTTGTCGTCGACCAGCGCGTATTTGCGGCTAGCACTGCCTGGATTTGCGATTAGTAGTAATGACATTCCCCCACCCTTTTCTTTACGTTAATTTGTTTGCCCGTGCCAGGCTTCCTCTTTTGCCTCGTCTAGTCCGCGTGCTGCTGGCCACACCCAGGCGTCAATTTCTGGCAAGTCAACGCCGTTAGCCTTGATATAAGCAGTATTCTCATCAATCTTACCTTGGTAAATCGAAGCTAAGTGCTCGGCCTCTTCAAACGGAACGACGCCATTGCGGCCCAGCTGGCGGAATGCAGCAATTGCCAAATCATAGCGGCTGGTTTCATTGCGAACATGCATATCAAACGGCGTGGTCGTCGACCCGATCTCTTTGTAGCCGCGAATATCAAAGCGTGTCGAATCAACAGCATAGTTAAAGAGAATCGATTTGACTGTCTGCGGATAGCCATGGAAATTGAAGATGACTGGCTTGTCGTCAGTAAACACCTTATCAAAGAACTTTTGGTCGGCAACACGGCGCAACGTACCAAAGCCAACAGTAGTCAGACTCGAAACGTTAACGCAGCGAATTTTAGCGTTCGGACAATGCGTTTTGACAATATCAATAGCTGCCATAGTTTCTTTGGTCGGATAATCGCCGCAAGCGGCCATAACTAGATCGGGATGTTCATCGCTGGCAAAATCCCAAACCATCAGACCAGCATCGACCTGTTGGCGAGCGAGTTCTGGCGACAGCCAGCGCGGCTCGAGAGTTTTGCCGGCCACCAGCGCGTTAATCTGGCGAACGCTTGACAGCATATGCTCTAAGCAAACTAGCGTGACATTACCGTCCGACGGGAAGTAAACATCACTGAAGTTACTCTGGCGGCGTAAAATATCGTCGATAAAGCCAGGGTTCTGATGACTAAAACCGTTATGATCTTGGCGCCACCCGCTCGAAGTCAGTATATAGTTGATACTAGGTATGGTACCTCGCCATTCGACGTTACGGCTTTGGGTGAGAAACTTAGCATACTGGTCAACCATGCTGCCGACGACTTGCAAAAATGCTTCATAACTAGCGAACATAGCGTGGCGACCCGTTAGTACGTAGCCTTGCATCAAGCCCTGCATATTGTGTTCGGACAACATTTCCATGACTCGGCCATCACGCGACAGATCCTTATCCCACTCCATGATCGGCCATTGCCAACTGCGGCTAGTAGCCTGGAATATCTCGTCAAGCTTGTTGGAATAAGTTTCGTCTGGGCTCATGAAACGGAAGTTCTTACTCTCGGCGTTGAGACGAAAGACCTCGGTCAAGTAAGCGCCAGCCCGGCGCATACTGCTAGAGCCAATAGTGCCAGGGATTTCGGCATCTTCAGCGAACTGCTCGACATCTGGCAGCACCAGCGGCCGATAAACAGTTGCGCCGCCACGAGCATGCGGCGACATACCCAAGCGCTTCTCTAGCTGTTCAGGCAAGATATCCTTGACAAAATCACCAAAACCTGTCGCTTCGTTGAATAGCTCGTCAAACTTATAACTCTTGAGCCACTGGTTCAAGATTTTGAGCTGCTCGGGGTCGGATTTCGCCTCGCTAAGCACTGTCTGGTGTGCTAGGCAGTTACCTTCGATTTTGTTACCCTCGACAAATTTCGGCCCAGTCCACCCCTTCAGCGTGCGCATAATGATCATCGGCATACGCGGCGCTTCTGTGTTCGTACTAGCACGAATCTCGGCAACCAAATTGTGAGCCCACTCAAGCGCGTTTGCCATTTCATCGTGCGGATCGACGCCGTCTTTTGTAGCGTCAACAATGCGCGGCTCATAACCGTAGCCGCTAAAGAGCGTCATCAGTTCGTAATTACTCATTCGGCCGAAAACAGTCGGCGCCGAAATCTTATAACCGTTGAGGTGAAGAATTGGCAACACTACACCATCTTTGCGCGGGTTAAGCAACTTATTGAGATGCCAAGCACCAGCCGTCGGCCCGGTCTCAGCTTCGCCATCACCAACCAAACAAGCTACCGTCAAATCAGGATTATCCATCGCTGCACCATAACTAGTGCTGAGCGCGTAACCAAGTTCACCGCCCTCGAGAATCACGCCCGGCGTCTCGGGATTAGAATGGCTCGGAAAACCGTACGGCCAGCTAAATTCGCGGCACAGTTTGCGAATACCATCCAGATTGGTCTCCATGGAAGGATCAAAATTAGCAAGCGTACCTTCCAAAAACAAGTTAGC
Source organism: uncultured Candidatus Saccharibacteria bacterium (assembly GCA_963539155.1). Lineage (GTDB taxonomy): Bacteria > Patescibacteriota > Saccharimonadia > Saccharimonadales > Saccharimonadaceae > Saccharimonas. The sequence goes on along the minus strand of CAUTJX010000015.1, from coordinate 11,031 downwards.
CTGTAGCGCTGGGAAGCCATGACCTGGCCCCAGTACAAACATCATGTCCTTATCATGCTTCTTGGCCGAGTAGCTAAGATGCGCATAGGCAAAGTTAATACCTGGCCCACTTCCCCAGTGTCCGAGAATCCGCGATTTGATATCGTTAAAAGTTAATTCCTTTTTCAGCAGATGATTTTCTGCCAAAAATATTTGCCCCACCGTCAGATAGTCTGCCGCACGCAAATATTGCTTTATCGAGTGTTTTTCGTGTGCATTCATAACTTTATATTATAAAGGTTATGGTAAATATTGCCAACTGATTAGCCGCTTTTTCGTGGTAAAATCACATTATGAGACGCCAAGTCGCCACCCATTCGCAGCATTTTTTGCGTAATCCGCGCTTGATTGCCGAGCTGATAGGCCACAGCAACATACGCCGCGGCGATTTGGTAATAGATATCGGCGCTGGCAGCGGCGCCATTACGGCAGTGTTAGCACACCGATGCCGGCAAGTTTTAGCATACGAGAACGAACCAGGCGCTCTCAACAAACTAAAGCAAAATATGCGCCGGCACAAAAACGTCAAAGTAATAGCACAAGATTTTCTGCTAGCAAAACTACCAGATGAACCATACAAAGTTTTTGCTAATATTCCCTTTCACTTGAGCGCCGACATAGTACGCAAATTAACTAACAACGACGAGATACACGCACCGCGATCAATTTACCTAATCGTCCAAAAACAATTCGCGCAAAAAATAGTACCGAGCGACCGGCACTTTACCTCTCAATTAGGCACACAACTAGCTCCATGGTGGCAGACACGAATCCGCCGACCGCTACGCCGCACAGATTTCACACCGCCGCCAGCAGTCGATACCGTGCTGCTAGAGCTGAAGCCGCAGTCCGAGCCGCCCCTATCTACATTAGAACGCGACAAGTACCAAAGTTTCGTCGCGAAATACTACGCCTCGCAAAAAGCCTTCGCTGCCGTACCGCGCGCCAAAGCCGGCATCAACCCTGAGTGCAAACCGTCAGAATTGACTCCCGAGGAATGGGTGCGACTATATTCTATGTCGTAATTTCCATATCGTTGATGAGCGTGGTATAATACTTGTTGCACGCTCGTTTATTAGTGGGTCGTCGCCAAGTGGTAAGGCACTGGGTTTTGGTCCCAGCATTCGCAGGTTCGAATCCTGCCGACCCAGCCAAATTATGCAAACGAAAATATCATAAACCGCTCAAATCTGGATAACCTAAGCGGTTTATTTTTATGAATCGTATCGACATTTAGCAAATTCATAGCTTACTTTGTTTTATTGACGCCACCCCCAAATACCATTAGTATAATAGATATGCGAAAAGTGTCTCTGCCGAGCATATTGCGGTACAAGAAATCTTACTTGCGGCATGATATCATAACGGCGTTGTTGATAGCCGTCGTGAATGTTCCCAATGCGTTGGCTTTTTCGGTAATCGTCGGACTGCCGCCCGAGACTGGCTTATATACGACAATTATTGGTGCGCTAGTATTTGGGTTGTTGGGATACTCGCATCGATTGGTGGTTGGCGCAGATTCAGCGACGGCCATTCTACTGGCGTCAGGTGCAGTACTAGTGGCGCAAACAGGTACGCCAGAATATGTTAATACAATCGCAGCGATGACATTACTATCAGGCGTTCTGCTACTATTGCTGGGGCTATTCAAATTTGGCTTTTTGGCAGATCTGGTGTCACGGCCAGTGATGATTGGTTTCATGGCAGGCGTAGGAGTACAGCTAATTGTTACACAGATACCAGCTCTACTAGGCTTGAAAGCATCAGGCGGTTTCTGGAGCCATTTAGCGTCAATTACCGCGCAAGCTGGTTCAATCAATTGGATGACCGCTACGCTAGCACTCTTGGTGCTAGGTGTAGTGTTGTTTTGGCGATCATCGCGAATACCGAGCGAACTAATCGGCATTGCTATGGCCGTAATATTTACAATGGTATTTCATGTCGATGCGTACGGCGTAGAGTTTTTAGGTTCGCTACCAAGCAATATGCCAAACTTAATAGTGCCCACGGTGTCGCTCGAGATGCTAAATACAATTATGCCAACCGTATTATCAATTGTACTCGTAGTACTAGTGCAAAGCTCCATGACAGCGCGCTCCATTGGTAGCGAGCACGACGATAAGATCCAGACCAATCAAGATACAGCAGCTCTTGGAATAGCTAATGTTGCTTCAGCTCTATTTCACGGTTACGCGGTTAGCGCCTCGCCGCCGCGCAGCCAGTTAGCCGACTCGCTGGGTATGCGTTCGCAATTGAGCGGTATTGTTGCCAGCTTAGCAATGATGGCGTTGATCGTTTTTGGCGGTACTTTGTTACACTACGTGCCGCTAGCAGCACTAGCAGCGATAGTTTGTACGGCAGGTTTACGCTTAATTCGTTTTCGTGAGTTGCACTATTTGTGGGCCGTCCATCATGAAGAGTTTATGATCGCGCTAGTTGCTCTAGCTTGTACGGTACTATTCGGCGTACAGTTAGGTATTTTAGTAGCGGTAGCAGCCTCGCTGATGGAGCGATTGCGTCGGCAATACCACCCCGATGACGCTGTGCTGCTGCGCGATGGCGAGCTGTCATCATGGGCGGCTGATCGGGTAAAAGATAAGATAGACTCTTTGCCAAAAGATACATTAGTTTATGCTTTCGGCGAATCACTTTTTTTCGAGAATATTAATTATTTCGCTGAACGGTTACGGCGAGCTATTCATCGCGCTAAACATCCAGTAACATACGTGGTGATTGATGCCGGAGCGATTGATGATATCGACTATACAGCGGTTGAAGCGCTCAAACGTTTGTACCGCGAGTTTGGCGAAGATGGTATCGCGATTGCTTTTGCGCACGTGTCACCGGGATTGCGCAGCCAGTTTGATATCTATGGCATTACCGATATAATTGGTAGCCGCAACATTTACACAACATTGTCTCTGGCATTGGCGCATCAGAAACAGGCTTCGGCAATTGAAATGATCAGAGACCTTAAAATCGCTAGCGATTCGTATATCGTGGTCGGCGGCGCCGTGCTTGATATGATGCATTTGCGCGATACACCTAATGTTGATTTAGTAGTATCGCGCGAAGTTTATGACCGTTTTGCACGCAAGAAACATTGGCGCGAGGTGACACTAACTAGCGGCAAGCGAATTTTGGTACATGAACAATACAATCTGCTAAAAAGTTGGATGGGTAATTCCTTGACAGCATTACAGCGAGATATGCAAACCATCGATGGAATACCCGTGGTCTCGACCGACCGGTTGATTGCTGCCAAACGAAAGATGGCTCGTCGTAAAGATTTAGCTGATTTAGAACTATTGCGTGGACATATCAAGCGCCGGAATTAATTAGCAAACTTTTTATTTTTCTTGAGCGGCCGTTTAAGACGCTTGGTAATTCGCTGAAGATTCGGCCGCTTACCAAAGAACTTTCGCCCTACCCATTTATGCAATTCAATAAAGATAATAGGTATGATGAGCGCGGAGATGGTCACTAAGAGAAGATGTATGTTACTTACTGGCGTAATATGCAGCAACCGTCCAAGCGGCGTAGCCAGGGCGGCAATCTGCAGTGTGACAGCGATGATTAGTCCAACAATGAAAGGTGCGTTCCGCTTGCGTAGACGACTGATCAATGATTCGTAATCACTGCGCGCCTCGATAGCGCTAGCCCACTGTGCGGTTACCAGCGAACAAAAAGCAATTGTCCGAGCATAATCAGCACCAAAGCGTTGATTGAAATAAATATAAAATCCCAGCGTCATTGATGACATAATTATAGCAATCAACAATATTCGCGAAGTCATAAATTTACTGAGCAGCGGCGCGTTAGCGCGTTTTGGCTTCTCTAGCATATTCCGAGGCTCGCCCGGCTCCAGTCCGATCGGAATTACCATGGCGCTATCTGTGACTAAATTAACCCATAAAATCTGCACAGGCGCCAGCGGCAGCGGTAGACCAGAAATCAACGCGCCCAGCGACACGATAACTTCGCCGAGATTAGTCGCTAACAGATACGTTACCATGCGCTTGATATTGGCATAGACAGTTCTACCCTCGTGAATAGCCGAAACAATTGAGCGAAAGTTATTATCAAGCAAGATAATATCGCCTGCATCTTTGGCAATTTGTGCCCCTGCCCCCATAGCGACGCCGACATGAGCATTGGTTAGTGCCGGAATGTCATTGACACCGTCGCCAGTCATGGCAGTAATGTTATCGCGCTTGAGTACTTCAAGGATACGATGCTTGTGCTCGGGCAAAACGCGCGCGCAAACACGGATAGTACGCAACCTTTCAGCTAGCTCATCGTCAGATAATGTAATAATCTGCCGGCTATCGAATACTTGGTTGCGATGCTCGACTAGGCCAAGTTGCTTACCGATATGATAAGCTGTCTCGAAGTGGTCGCCGGTGACCATACGCACGCTGATACCAGCGGCTTGCGCGCGAGCAATGGCGCCTTTGGCTTCTGGCCGCAGCGTATCTGCCACGCCGACAAAACCATCAAAAACCAGCGGTGTATTATCTGGAATACTTTCAAGCGAGTCAATTGGTTTATTGAGCGACGCATGTGCTAGCGCAATTACCCGGAAACCAAGTCCAGTCAGATGATGTAATTCAACTAAAGCTTTCTCGCGTTCGCCTTCGGTGATATCGCAATGGTCAACGATTTTCTCTGGTGCTCCTTTGACAGCTAGAGCATACTTAGCGCCATCATGCCGTAAATTGCCGCTCATTGCCATTGAATGCTCAAATGTAAATTCCCGCAAAGGCTGGCCAAGTTTGGGAGTCGCTTTGGACGAGTTAATAAACGACGCGAAGGCTTTATCAAGTGGATCGGCAGTTTTTCTCTTGTTTAACAAAATACTAGCAGCAAGTGTCTGCAAAATACGTTTTTCGTTGTGGCGCGGGTGCCAAATTTCTTGAACAGATAATTTGTTGCGTGTTAGCGTGCCGGTTTTATCAGTAGCGATAGTCGTGATAGCACCGATTGACTCGATTGAGCCCATAGTCCGTACCAATGCTTTGCGGCGAGCCATCCGACGCATCGCTAATACCAAGATAACTGAGATGGCGATTGGTAAGTTCTCGGGCACTGCACTGACACTGAGAGCAATCACAAAACGCAAAGCTTCGCTCCACTCAACACCGCGAGCTAGCGCCAACCAAAAAGCAAATAAAGCAATGCCCAAGATAACAGCCACTATACGCGTGATAAGCCTATCGATTTTCTGCTGTACAGGATTGACATTATGGTCACCAGACGATAAATCGCTCAAACGACCAAACTCGGTATCGTTAGCAGTAGCGGTTACTATAGCCATAGCAGTACCGCCAACAACAAATGAGCCTTGGAAGACCATGTTGGATTGTTCGTAAATTTCGCGGTCGCTCGGCAGGACAGCGCAAGTTTTTTCGATTGGTAGCGATTCGCCAGTTAATTGCGATTCATCAACTCGGAACGAACGCGCCTCAAAAACGCGAGCGTCAGCAGGAATCTTGTCGCCCTCATCAAGGATTATCACGTCGCCTGGAACTAACAGTGTCGCAGCAATCATCTCGCGCCGCCCTTTTCGCAGCACCTCGACTTCAGCAACAGACTGTTTTTGCAGCGATCGCAAAATCCGCTCAGTCGAAAACCGTTGCACATAATAAATAATTGCGTTCACCGCCATGATAAAAATAATCAACCCAGCATCAAAATACGACTTGTGCCACAAACTAACAATTGCCGCCACTATCAGCACTGTCATAAAAACCGACTTGAACGGCTCAACAATTTTACGCCAAAGCGGGTCAGACTTAACTTTGATCGTGTTTAAGCCGTAGTGACGCAACCGCTCATCGCTCTCAATATCAGATAAGCCTTTGGTGGTTGATTCAAGTTCAACTAGCGTTTCTTTAATGGTTTTATCGTAAAAAGCCATAAGCACATTATAGCAAATTTTAGTTTTTAACAATAAAGCGCTATACTGAAAATATGAAGGTTAAAATCGAGATAGACACTATAACATTCGTACGTTTTTGGCTGGTAGTAATCGGCTTTGGGCTAGCAGGCTTATTAATTTGGAATGCTCGTACAGCGTTAGTAATTATTGGAGCGGCAGCATTCTTAGCACTAGCTCTCAATGGGCCAGTCAGCTGGTTGGCTAATAAGCTACCCAACCGCAGCCGAACTCTCAGTACAGCTATCGCTTTTATCGTTATTGTAGCAATACTAGCGGCAATTCTGTTTTTGGCAGTGCCGCCAATAGTTCAGCAAACAATTAGCTTTTTACAAACTCTACCCGATACGATACGAACAATGTCGGCGCAATGGAAGGGTTTTGGTGCTATAGTATCGCGTTATCATCTAGAATCGCAGATTGATCAAATGGTTGTTTCAATACAAGGAAATGCAACGTCGTGGCTGGCAAACTTTGGACAGAACTTTCTCAGCGGCGTCGGAACAACAATGTCGCTAATCACCGAGGCCTCGCTAGCGCTAGTTCTAACATTCCTAATGCTAGTCGAAGGACCGCGCTGGTCACGATACTTCTGGGGATTATATAGCAACGATAAGCGAATGCAGCACCATCGGATCATCTTCCGGCGGATGAATGCAGTAATCTCTGGATATGTAAGCGGACAATTGATCGTTTCGGGTTTAGATGGTGCTTTTGCCGGCTTAACAGTATTTATCTTGAGTCAAGTTTTTCCAACAGTACCAGCAAACATCGCTTTGCCAACGATTGCTATCATGTTTATCTTGTCGCTGATCCCAATGTTCGGCGCAGGAATTGGCGGCATTATTGTCTTTGCATTACTGGCAATTAATAGTATGCCAGCAGCGATAGCTTTTGGTATTTACTTCATCATTTATCAGCAGATCGAGAATAATGTAATTTCGCCAACTATTCAATCCAAGCGTATTGAACTTTCGCCGCTAATGGTTTTGATGGCGGTAACTATAGGATTGTACATGTTCGGTATGGTTGGCGGTATTATCTCGATACCGATAGCTGGCTGTGCCAAAGTGCTTGCAACTGAATATGTCAAGGTCGAACGCCGCGAAGAACCAGCTGCCAAACCAACAAAGCTTGCTCGCCTACTCAAGCGTGTTCGCCGCGAAAAAAGTAAACCAGAGGCAGCTAAATCAGAAACTGAAGCCTAGTAAAAGATTGGCCTAGCCAGCTCACATCATTCAAAAAATCTTTTAAACGCTCGAGTCTACTCTGGTTTTTCGTCAGCGTACGCCCATAAAGTATCATGTGCGGTGTCTTTGACAACTACGCCGTATTCATTGAGCAGCTCGTCGCGTAATTCATCGGAATTTACCCAATTCTTGTTATCGCGAGCACGGCGGCGTTCTACTAATAACCGCTTACATTCATCATCAATATCGGGAGTTGAGTCCAACAGCTCAAGCCCCAATGCCGCATCAACAAACTCTAAAAATTCGATTAATCCAGCTCGATAGATTTTCTGCGGTGGTTTTTTGTCGAGTTCAGTTAAGGCTTTATCGACAATAGCTAGCGCCCGTGGCGTTTCTAAGTTATCGTTTAACGCTTCTTTGACAGCGCCAATAGCCGCGCTTGGCGAGAAATCATGTCGTAGATCGTTGTTCTCGGTATCGCTATGTAAGCGATCGTGAACTTGATGTCGTAAACAAGCCACGTCACGCCAATGTTGTAGCCGATTGTGCGCTGCCTGCAAATTCTCGAATGAAAAATTACCTTCGTTAGAATAATGTCCCTGCAAAATAAACATTCGCAAATCCATCGCCGAGAAACCATGCTGCTTTAGATCATCGAGCGTATAGCCATTACCGAGAGATTTACTGATTTTGCCGCCATTAATCTTCAGGTGGTTGCAGTGCAGCCAAAAGTTCGCAAACCTTTGGCCAGTCGCCGCTTCGCTCTGGGCAATTTCGTTAGTGTGATGCACCGGGATGTGATCAATTCCGCCAGTATGAATATCGATTGTCTTGCCGAGCAAACTCATGGCGATAGCCGAGCATTCTAAGTGCCAGCCAGGAAAGCCCATAACTGGCTTGTTATCTTCTGGTGGCGTATTTAGCAAATCAGCAGGCGTCTTCCACTCCATGTCGCGCACTTTGCCCTTCTCGGTAAATTTCCAGAGCGCGAAATCCCATGGTTGACGTTTCTCGCTATTAGCATCGACGCGAGCGCCAGCTTTTTGGGCGCTCAAATCAAGCCGTGCAAAGTCGGCGTAACGCGGAAAAGTACTGGTATCAAAATAGATGCCGTCGCTGGTTTGATAAGTGCAGCCGCGCTGTTTAAGAGCCCGCAGCAAAGAAATCTGCTGCGAAATGTAATCAGTTGCCTTGGCTATATGTGTTGGCGGAATAAGATTCAGTGCTTTCATGCCGTCAAGAAAATGCTGCGTGTAGTATTCAGCGATTTCCCAAGCAGTTTTTCCATCGCGGCGAGCGCCCTTTTCAAGCTTATCCTCGCCTTCGTCTGCATCACTGACCAAATGCCCAACATCGGTTATATTCATCACGCGATCAACCGTATAGCCGTCAATTTGCAATGTCCGGACTAGCGTGTCCCAATAGACGTAGGCTGCCCAATTACCGACGTGTAAATCATCGTAGACAGTCGGTCCGCAAGTATATAAAGTCACTTTATCAGACGATAGCGGAGTAAAATTATCAAGCCGACGCGTCAGAGTGTTGTGGAGTCGTATCATTAATTATATTTTACGTCAAAAATGAGTATTTTTGAAGAGCGCTATTTATTCTAACCATTGCTTAAGTACTACCGCCTGGTTAAAATCCGCATCCTTAGCGCTATACAATAGCGTAACGATTGGATGATTAGGCCAATCATCTCTCGCCTTGATAGCAGCAGGATTTTCATCTAACTCCTTTGTATAACGTTCTGAAAATTCTGTAAATCTTTCTGGATCATGATTAAACCATTGGCGCAGCTCATTGGTTGGCGCGATTTCTTTAGCCCACTCATCTAGCGCCGCTCGTTTTTTACTGATACCGCGCGGCCATAATCGGTCAACTAGCACGCGGTAGCCATCGTCCGATTCTGGCGATTCGTAAATTCGTTTAATTTTATAGACTGTCATGACAATACCTCCTTAACTATAGTTTGTAGAACTGGAATAACGTCCGATTCAAACCAGAGATTACGTTTGCGCCAGCCAATATTGAGCGGCGATGGATGAACCAATGGAAAATAATCTGGCAAATACATATTAAAGTCCGCCACAGTTGCTGTCAAATTATGCTTGGCGCGGCGATCAAGATAATATTTTTGCGCATACGAACCAACCAAAATTGTCAATCGCACATTCGGCATCTGCGCTAGCAAACGCGGATGCCATTTCCTAGCAAAGTCCAAGCGCGGCGGCAAATCACCGTGCACTCCCCTGCCTGGATAATAAAAATCTATCGGCATCAGTGCAAAGAGGTCAGGATTGTAAAACTGCTCATCCGTCACGTTCAGCCATTGCCGAAGCAAACGACCGCTCGCATCATTCCACGGCTTTAGCGTTTGCTGAGCAATTCGACCTGGCGCCTGCCCGACCAGTACAATTCGCGAACTTGACGAAGCAGAATACACAGGCAACCAACCTCTATTAGCAAAATCAGCATTCATTGGATCGGCTGCGATTTGGTCATATAAAAGCGGTTTAGAGTGCAGTATCATTGCAGTTATACCTTTAACTTAGTCGTTCTCGTTACGTTGTGCAACTTCTGCGAGCACTGCCTCGAGCGAGAGCGGATAACCAACTCTAATCACTTCGCCACTATCAGTGACAACCCAAGGAGCTTCACCCATTGCTATGGAATTTTTATCAAATTTACTTATAATCCAGCAGTTTTTAGATCGTTCAATTTTATAAGTGTCGCGTGAATCACCAGAAGTTTTTTCAAAAGCTTCCCATGCGTTATCTTTAGGCAATTTAGCTTGACTCATGTAATGTATCCTTTCGTAGATTACTTAATGTCTTATATTAGCATTAATAGTTTATACATTGGTATATTATTACCTCAGATTCATTGAATAAACCTAAATAGCTAGCTAGCAATACCATCAAGAACGTTTACGAAACTCACAATTTAGTTTTGTAAATGATTAACAATAAGCTATGATGCGATAAATATATCAATTAATCTTCGTACAAAAAGTTTTTGATAAATTATTATTCTGCGATAACATATTAATCAGCATTTTCTCTAGCTTTTTCCAACGCATCGATTAGTGTCTGTTTTGGCTTCATACCGATCAGCTCAGCAACTTCCTCGCCAGCAACAAAAATCTTCATATTTGGGATGCCCTGCACGCGGTAGTGCATAGCCAGTTCCTTATTATCACTACTTGCATCAATGTCAATTTTAACAACATCGAAGTCTGTCTCGTTAGCGATCTGCTGCAATATCGGCGCCATCGCTCGACACGGCGGACACCATGGCGCCCAAAAATCGACCAAAACCGGACGCTTGCTTTTTAGTACTTTTTCTTCAAACTCTTGTTTAGTTGTAATACTAATTAATGCCATAATTCCTCCTTCTATTTTTACATTGTTGACATACTCCAGTAATGACTAAAGGACCGTCGAAACAGCAGCCGTCAAGCTGGCGCTCGATCTGGCAACGCACTGAATCAGGAACTTTGATATCCTGTAAACTATCGCACTCGCTGCATATAAAATGATCGTGTGATTCCGGTGAAAAGTCGTACCGCAAACAGCCCTGCCTTGACGCGGGTGCCAGTCCAATAACGCCATCACTCTGCAGACGTTGCGTAATACGATGTACCGTAGTATCGCTAACATTTGAATAAGACTCTCGCAACCGGCTAGCAATCTCGGCATTAGTAGCATGCTGCAACTGGCATAAAATCGATAGTATACTATCAGTATATTTCGTGATTCTTCGACTAACTATTTGTGTCATATTTTTATTGGAAATGATATACAATAGAAATACAATGCTTTTTTACAAAACTTACCGCGCTACACTTCTCGGTCATGATTT
>CAUTJX010000014.1:0-22475 GCA_963539155.1 uncultured Candidatus Saccharibacteria bacterium | reverse complement strand
TCCAGTCGATATCTTTTACATCGTCGCCAGGAATGTATTCGCGCAAATCGTCAAAATCGAGACTGCGCCCCTTAAATACCGAGCCGTATTGACCGTCCAGCAAACTCCGCACCTTTTCGTGGGCGTAGAGATCCATCTTGGCTTTGACTTTGACGAAGAGACTTGACATATTACGGCACAGGAACAGCGTTAAATATCGAATCAATGATAACTTCCGGATGAACTTGGTCGGCGATGGCTTCAAAATTGAGGATAATGCGGTGGCGCAATACGCTGTGGCGTAATTGTTTGACATCCTCTGGAATAACGTAATTTCGGCCGTTAATCAGCGCGAGGGCTTTGGCGACTTGTTGGAAAGCAATACTGGCGCGCGGGCTGGCGCCGTATTGGACGTAGCGCGCCGTTTCGCTTGGTATGATTGAAGCTGGATTGCGCGTTGCCGAGACAATTTTCACGATATAATTCTTAATGGCGTCGTCAATGTATACTTTTTGCGCCAAGTTTTGCAGCGTCTCGACCGCCGCCAGCTCAATATTCGGCGTATTGCTATTATTCGGTGCCTCGCTTAACTTGCCCGATTCTATGCGTTTCAAAATCTCTAATTCCTCGTCCGGAGCAGGGTAGGACAAAACTTCTTTCAACAAAAAGCGGTCTAGCTGCGCCTCTGGCAGCTCGTAAGTTCCTTCCTGTTCAATAGGGTTCTGGGTAGCTAGCACGATGAAAGGCTTCGGTAGATCGTAGCGTTGTCCGCCGATGCTGGTCTGCTTTTCCTGCATCGCTTCCAGCATGGCGCTTTGAGTTTTGGCGCTGGAGCGGTTAATCTCGTCTAATAGTACGAAATTGGCGTGAACTGGGCCTAGCTCGGTGCGGAACTCGCCCTTGTTATAATCGTAAATCTGCGTACCGATGATGTCGCTTGGCAGCAAGTCCGGCGTGCATTGAATGCGCTTGAACGAGCCCTGCACGCTGGCGGCTAGTGTCTGCACGGCTGTCGTCTTGGCAAGACCCGGTACACTTTCTAGCAGAACGTGTCCGCCAGTCATCAAGCTCACCATCAAAGCCGTCCGCAAGTTTTCTTGTCCGACCACTCGCGACGAGAAGGCGTCGAAAACAGTCTGGATATTTTGGTTAGCTGCGGCCAGCTCGTCGTCGCTAATCGGCGCGGCGGCAGGTTGAAATTGCGTCGCTGGCTGTGCGGCAGACTGGGATTGTGCTGCCGGCGTGGTTGCAGGCTGGGATTGTGCTGCCAACTCGGTTGCTGTTTGAAATTGCGCTTCTGGCATATCTGTGGACGCACCATTGTCTGCCGGATAATCCGACTGAGCTGGCGCTGTTTCTTGATCTGCTGATATAAACGGATTTGGATTCATGATAATTATTCCTTTCTATGTCCAATATTGCGAAATATTCGTTACTAACAAGCGGCACTCTTCCGGAGTGTAGCTATCCTTTTGCTCAAAGTAGTGTTCTGCCGGAAACATATGGGTCATGACATCCAGGGCGACGTCTTTATCAGTTTGCAGGTGAAAATAATCTGCCGCCGTACTATCGACATTACCGCCCAGCCCATATAAGGCCCTGTAGCGCACGCTCTTCAAGTATTCCAGAGCCATCGCAATCTCTATCCGGTCTTCGACGATGTCGCCAGTCAGCAGCAACACTCTACCATTGAGGCCATCTTTAGAAAATGTCCCGTATTGATCAAGAATGCGGTTCAATTCAGAAAACGCCTGGCGCTTCATGTCTTCCAGTACCGAGCGGGATTCTAGCTCAATGCCGTCGCGCTGCGGTTTTTCCAGATCAGGGTTCCACGTGAACATGCCTGCCGGGTCAATCAGCCCGACTACTCGCGGATCGCCAGGGATAATGATCCGCTTGCTAAGCAAAGGAAACACCCAAGCGTTAATCTCGCTCGCCAAACCAATGCAAGCTGTCAGCGCATCTTCTTTCAGCGCGATAACGACCGCTTCCTGGCCCTTCAAATCGCTCACGCGCCCCGCCAAAGTTCGCCCCAGCTCAATCCTATTGATATAGTACATACTGGTTATGATTATGCCTGAAAGCGCGGGAGAATGCAATTGCGGCGGATATTAGTCTGTTTCAGACTGTAGCAAGCCATCGAGTGTATGATTCTAGTCTCGCCGCTCTACCGCGATCGTGCACTGCGCCATCAACGCCACCGCCGCGCCGAGTGCTGCCAGGGTTGGTAGTAGCAAGGCGCCAACCACGCCGGCAGTGACTGGGAATTCCATGATGCTTTCGCCTTTTTCGTTCTTGATTATAACGCGGCGGACGTTGCCTTCTTTGATAAGCTGCTTGACCTTCTCGACAACTTGATCGCCGTTGACGCTAAATTCTTCGGTACGGTGTTGTTCGCTCATGGTTATTCCTTACTTTTTATTCCCGCGAATGGCGTCGATCAGTTCAATCGGGAAGAGCATCATTGTCTTTTGCGACGGTTCGGTGGAGATACGCTCCAGTGTATTTAGCGTACGCAGGTTAATCGCGCCTTGGGTTTTTGCCAGGATCTCCGCCGCCTGCGCCAGTGTTTCAGCGGCAGCCTTTTCACCGTCGGCGTTGATGATGTTGGCGCGGCGTTCGCGCTCGGCTTCGGCTTGCTTGGCCATGGCGCGCTTCATGTCGCCAGGCAGTTCGATATTCTGAATCTTGACATTCTCAACGTCGATACCCCATTTGTCAGTCTCGGCATCGACAATTTCCTTGATCTGCTGCGAAATCTCCTCGCGCTTGGCCAAGAGGTCATCCATATCAACGTTACCGGTAACGTCGCGCAGGGCAGCCTGGGCAAATTGGCTGGTGGCATAAATATAGTTGGTCGTCTCCAGCACCGCTTTTGGGGCGTTAATTACTCGGAAATAAACTACCGCGTCAACGCCGACAGTGACGTTGTCTTTGGTGATGACTTCTTGTTTCGGCACATCAATTGGCGTGGAACGCACATCGACCATCATCATCGTCTGAAAAATCGGCACTACCACCCTTAGACCCGGTTCGCGTACGCCAGTAAACTTACCCAGCGTCAATACCACGCCGCGCTGGTATTGATTGACAACCTTAATGCCGCTCAGCACATAAATAGCCACGATGACTAAAATTACTATCATTATTTCCATAAATACCTCCTGTTTTATAATGATATTCTAGCACCAAAGCGGTATAATAACCATATGAACAATGATCAGCAAAACGCGAATCCGCAGTCGCCAGTTTCACAAACAACGCCAACGATGCAGCCAATGCCCGATCAACCGCTGCAAGTGACGCCAGCGGCACAGCCGTTACCTAGTCAATCACCGCAAATAGCAAACCAACAGTCGGCAGTAGAACCTGAGGCGGTTACAAATCCCAACGACGCCCCTAAAGGTATTATTCAGCAGCATCGAGAGTTTATTAATAGTAATAATAATATTGTTTTTCACCCAGCGCGCAGTACAATAATCACCTTGATTGTTTTCTTCTTCGGGGCTTTTTTGATGTTTATTACTCGCATGCAAGACGAGCCGTTTTTTGGGCCTGTGATAGTTAATCTTTTCTTGGTGCCGTTTTGTTTGATTTTCGCGACGGCTCATTCGCCGTTAGCGAGGCTGCGGTTATGGCGAATTGTAAGTTCAATCATGCTGATGCTGAATGTAGGCATGCTATTCATGCATGGTTTATTTGGCATCGCAAAGGACAACGACCCCAACCCTACAGTTGGTAGTATGCCGCTGTGGATGCTGCCTGCCGAAAAATCCTTGATCACAGTATTAGCGTATATGGTATTTATCATTCCGCCAGCCATTATTTTCTTGGTTACTACGCTGAAGTATTCTAAGGCTACTCAGCTAAAGTAAATTTTATCAAGCAAACGCATATAAATAGAGTATTGCGGGAATATTTTGGCAGACCTTGGCTTTTTCCTTGCCAGCTCGCCAGATTTTTAGTACAATCATAAGGTAGTTTTGTGGCTCTTTAGCTCAGTTGGTAGAGCAGAGGCCTGAAGAGCCTTGTGTCACTAGTTCGAGTCTAGTAGGAGCCACCAGTAAAATACTCTCCCCGCCGGAGAGTGTTTTTCTTTAGGCTAGAAAGCAGGTATAATAATTTTAATGAGAAGTATTCAGCGAAAGCAAGTATCTTGGCGCGGGCCGGTAATTTTCGGTGTAGTCTTGATAGTGGTAATTGTCTTGGTGTGCGCAGCGACCTACTTTGCATCTCGTTCATCGGGTGGCTATACTGCCGTTAAATTGCAACCAGCTCGTGAAAAATTCCCTGATATTCAGGTAGATAAGCTGTCGCCGCTACGTGCTCGCGCTGTAAATATACTTCGCCAACAGTATGACAATCCGCAGCCTGGCCCGTTTTATAGCCAGGGTGAGAAGCAGGATTGGTGCGCAAATTTTGTTAGTTGGGTTAGCCGCCAAGCTGGCGCGCTGCTAACTAATCCGCACAACGGCGGTTGGCGAATTCCAGGTGTGCGCAGTCTCGAGACGTATTATCGTAACGCTGGTAAGTTCCGCGCCGCAAATAGCGGCTATCAGTTGCAGCCTGGCGACGCTATTATGTATGATAACGCCAGCCGTCATGGCGAGCATGTAAACTTTGTGCTCAAATACGACAACGGCAAGGTGACGACTATTGGCGGTAACGAGGGTGGCGTGATTAACATTCAACAGTCGGATCTCAGCCGCGACGGACCGATTCGCGGTTTTGGGTTGCTAGAATGATGGCGCACATTTCAATTTCTTAACCGTATACGGTATGATAGAATTATGTTCAAAAAGTATATCAAGAAGAAGCTTCAAAAGTATGTCGTTAAGTACTTTGAGCTGCATCCGCATGTCAGATTGATAGTTGTTGCTGGCAGTGTTGGCAAAACTAGCACCAAGCGTGCTCTCGGCAGGTTGTTATCGCAGCGTTTTCGCGTCCGCATGCACGAGGGTAATCATAATTCAGAAGTGTCGGCGCCATTGGCGATTCTCGGCATTAACTTACCAGAGAGACTACATAGCCCATTGGCGTGGCTGGGGGTTTTTAGAGCAGCGCATCGCCGCGTCTATAGTCCGGCGGATGTTGATGTCATCATCCAAGAATTAGGCGTTGACCATCCAGGCGAGATGATGGATTTCGGCACTTACTTGCGGCCGAATATTGCGCTAGTTACGGCGATAACACCTGAACATATGGAATTTTTTGGTTCAATTGAACATGTGGCTCAAGAAGAGCTATTTGTCGCTAAATTTTCTGAGTATACGCTGATTAATCGCGATGATATCGACGGGCGATTCGCAGATTTCTTGGAATCGGCAAACTTTAGCACTTACGGCACGACTGGGCTAGCAGAGTTTCGTTTTGAGCAGCAACAGCTTGACGAAAACGGCTACAGCGGCACGGTTATTGCCCCTAACGATATTCGTTTTCCCGCTACTATTAAAGTAGTAGGCGAGCATAGCTTGCGCCCGATCATGGGGGCAGTTGGCGCGGCAATGATGCTCGGGTTGCCGGTGGAAGACATTATACGCGGACTGTCGCTCCTCAAGCCAGTGCCGGGGCGGATGAATCTGCTGCGCGGCATTGGCGGCGTGACTATTATAGACGACACTTATAATTCTAGCCCGGCAGCGGCTCAGGCGGCGCTGCGAACTCTGTACGAGTTCACGGATGTACCGAGTCGTGTGGCTGTTTTTGGCGATATGCTAGAGCTTGGCGGCAGCAGCCAGGCCGAGCACGAGAAGCTCGGCCGCATGTGCGATCCGAGTCTTTTGTCGTGGGTGGTGGTCGTCGGCGTGGCAGCGACGCAATACTTAGCACCGGCGGCCCGTTCGACAGGCTGCCAAGTTCATGTGGCGCGCAACGCTATCGAAGCAGGCGAGTTCGTCCGTTCAATAACCGAGCCGGGGACGGTAGTGCTGGTCAAAGGCTCGCAGAACGAAATATTCCTTGAAGAATGTGTTAAGGTGCTCTGCGACATGACCGAGGACGCTGAATTAGTCCGTCAAAGCGATAAATGGCTAGCTATCAAAGATAAATATTTCCAGCAATTTTAATCGTGTGTATAATAGGTTTAAGTTAAGGAGTAAAGGAGCAGCTAGCAATGAAACAAGACGGTGCGCCAAAGAAGCCAAAAACCACTAAAAAGAGGGTTTCTGACAAGCCCAAAACCAAGGTCAAAACCGAGACCAGTAAAAAAGCTAAAGTTTCAACAAGCATAACAGCGCCAGCGCCAGCGCCAGCCGAACAATCCGCTGCAAAATCCAGTGCTGTAAATGCTGTGACAGAACAGCCAGCCGCCACTCCGGTTGCCGCCAACCAGACTGTGGCTCAACCTATAGCTCAGCCAGCGTTGCCGCCGCAGATGGCGATGGGCCAGCGAAAGTCTAAAGCAGGCTTGATCATTGCTATTTGCGCCGCAGTATTAGTTGTGCTGCTGGCGATTGCTGGCGCTACTGCTTATGCGTTTTATCAGAAGCCAGAAAATGTCTTGCTCGACGCGGTTAGCAAATTGCCGCTGGCTACCAAAGTCTCGACTAAAACCACGGTGAACTCAAACTTTTCTTATGAAGCCGACGGCGTGAACATTAAATTCAAAAAATTTACATTTGATACTGGCGCTGAAAATACGCCGAAACTTGATGCAAATGCCGAGTTGGCCTTAGAAGTGAATGGCAAGGAGCTGTCTCTCAAGGCTAGCGGTTTGGCAACTGACAACGGTACGGTCTATTTCAAGGTTGACAATATCGTATCAAGCATCAAGGAAACGTTGTCTATTCTACATCAAAAGTTGCCAGCTCAGGCTGAAAAACACCTGAAAAAGATTGATGGCAAATGGGCAAAATATTCGCTAGCTGATGTTCGCAAACAGGATAAAAAATCAGCCGATCAGCTGCAGTGTGCGATTGATGCTTACAAAAAATACTCCAAAGACGACAAAGCTAAGCATCAAATCTCCAGCGTTTACAAAAAACATCCATTTATAATTATCGACAAAGAAGTTAAGTCGCAAAATGGCAATTTTGGCTACGACGTATCAGTTGATGACGACAAAGCAGAAGCTTTCTGGAAGGACTTTCGAGAAACCTCTTTCGCTAAAAGCGTTGAATCTTGCGCGCCGAACGTTTCGTCTTCGTCGTCTGATACTTACAAGTCTGCTAAAAAAGCCAAATCAAAAGCTGACGCTACCATGACCGTTTGGGTGTCGCAATGGTCACATGAACTGCGCGGCGTTGACGTTAAGGCCGCTAACCTTAAGACCGATAGCCGTTCCGACAAAAACTACAATGTTAGCGCCAAAACAGTTATTGATTTTAGCAAAGGTTCGCAGGTCGCTGTTCCAAGCGACGCTATAAGCGCTGAAGAGTGGGCAAGGGCAATCAGCCAATCTTTTCAGTCGGTAGCTGGCGGCAGTTATCTATCTGCGCCAACCGTTGATACCGATAATGACTTAGAATATGGCGATTACGACGATTAATTACTAGAACCAGCTGTGTTTTATCTGTTATACTGATAGTTGATGAGACACTATAACCCTTCTGAAATTGAGCCGAAATGGCAGCAAATCTGGGCGGATGACCAGCGTTATCATACGAACGAGTCAAGCGCCAAGCCAAAATACTATGTGACGGGCATGTTCCCGTATCCAAGCGGCGCAGGCATGCATACCGGCCACTTTATGGAGCATTCCATTGTCGATGCGGTGGCGCGTTTTCGCCGGGCGCTCGGCTACAACGTAATGTATCCGATTGGCTGGGATAGCTTTGGCTTGCCGGCCGAGAATTACGCCATCAAAACTGGCCGCAAACCTCGAGAAACTACCGCTGATAATATTGCGAATTTCAAAAAACAATTGCGCAGTGTCGGTGCTAGTATCGATTGGTCGCGCGAGATCAATACCAGTGACCCAGAATACTACAAGTGGACGCAGTGGATATTCACTAAGCTGTTTGAAAAGGATTTAGCCTATCAAAAAGAATCGCTGCAATGGTGGTGTCCAAAGGATAAGACGGTTCTCGCCAACGAGCAGGTGATTGACGGCAAATGCTGGCGCTGCGACTCGGTTGTTGTTAAGAAGTCGATGAAACAGTGGTTCTTCCGGATTACTGCTTATGCCGAGCAGCTACTTGCCGAACTGCCAGAGATGGATTGGCCCGACAAAATCAAAATTGCGCAGACTAACTGGATCGGTAAAAGTGAAGGCGCTGAGATTACTTTTCAAGTTGACGGTAGCGACGATACGATAACTGTTTTCTCGACGCGTCCTGATACGATTTTTGGCGCAACCTTTTTGGTATTAGCGCCCGAGCATCCATTGGCACGTACGCTGCTGAATGATGAAACGCGCGAATTAGTCGAGAAATATATTGATGATGCTGTCAAGAAATCAGAGATTGAACGCAGCAACGACACCAAAGAAAAAACAGGTGTTTTTAGCGGCAGTTATGCTATCAACCCGGCGACTGGCCAAAAGATTCCAATTTGGATTGCTGATTATGTTCTGGGGGGCTATGGCACTGGTGCGGTGATGGGCGTGCCAGCGCATGACGACCGCGACTTTGCTTTTGCTGAAAAATTCGAGCTGCCAGTCGTTGAGGTGATAGAGAAACCTGAGGATGACATTGACACTGACGCTTGCTATCACGGTGAAGGGGTTTTGGTGAATTCTGGTGCTTTTGATGGTACGCGCAGCGAGGATGCTCGCGAGCAAATTGTCGCTTGGCTCGAGCAAGAGGGTAAAGGCAAGTCGCAAATTACTTACAAAATGCGCGATTGGCTGATCAGCCGCCAGCGCTATTGGGGTGCGCCGATTCCAATTATTTATTGTCCGGAGCACGGCGCAGTGCCAGTCCCGGAAAGTGATTTGCCAGTATTACTGCCGGATGTCGATGATTTCCAGCCACGCGGTGATGGCAAATCAGTCTTGGCGGCGCAAGAAGACTGGGTACAGACGACTTGTCCAGTTTGCGGCGGTCCAGCTCGGCGCGAGACCGACACGATGGACGGTTACGCTTGCAGTAGCTGGTATTTGCTGCGGTATACCGATCCGCATAATACGCAGCAGGCTTGGGCGCCAGACAAGGCAAATTATTGGGCGCCGCTCGATATGTATGTCGGCGGCGATCACGCGACGGCCCATTTGCTGTATGTGCGTTTTTGGACGCATGTCTTTCGCGAGCTTGGGTTGACGGATTTTACCGAACCAGTAAAAAAGCTAGTTTACCATGGTTTGATTCAAGCCGAGGACGGCCGCAAAATGAGCAAAAGCCTCGGTAATGTCGTCGATCCGCTCGAAGTCATCAACGCTGGCTATGGCGCTGACGCTCTGCGCACATTTGAACTATTCCTGGGGCCAATCAACGAAAACTCTAGTTGGAATAGTCGCGGTATTGCCGGCGTTTATCGTTTTCTTAATCGCTTGTGGACGCTAGTGCAAGAATTTGATGACAGCGACAAAACCGGTACGTCTGATGCTCAGAAGCTTGATACCATTATTAATTCTACTACCAAAAAAGTCACTGATGACATTCATCGGCTTAGCTTTAATACGGCGATTGCGGCGCTGATGGAATGCGTGAATGATTTGTACAAATTGAAAGTGGCGGGCTACAGCGAAGATTGGCGCCCACATCTTAAAACGCTAGTGCAGTTAGTGCAACCATTCGCACCGCATATGGCTGCTGAATTGTGGCAGCAGCTTGGCGAAACTTCGCAGCTCGATTTTGTTGCTTGGCCTGCCTGGGATAATGCTAAAATTGCCAGCGACAGCTTGCTCATTATCGTGCAAGTCAACGGCAAACTGCGCGCTAAACTCGAGGTCGCTGCTGATACTAGCGAAGAACAGATCAAGAATCTAGCGCTAGCCGACGCCAACGTCCAGAAATTCGTGCTGGCTGAGCCGAAGAAGATTATTTACGTCAAAGGCAAGCTCGTCAATATCGTGGCGTGATTCCGTCCTTGCAAACTTACAAATAGTAAGTAGCGGTTTCTAGCCCTATACGCTATTACTTTGTTCATGACTCATAGTCTCATTATAGCATAACCGATATAAAAAGTCAATAATTAAAATACGATAACACTACAATGTCAAATACTTGAGAAAAACCTCGCTTTAGCGTATAATACTACTAAGTTTATACAAACCGAGAAGGAGAACATTTCATGGCACAGCCAAAGAAACAATCAAGTCCTCGCAAGACTGGCATGCGTCGCAGCCATCTTGTTGAGAAGTTAGCCAAGCGCGTTAACGGCCATTCGCCAGTAAAAGTGTTGATTGGCAAGAAAAAATCATCAACCAAGCAGAAATAACCGTTTCAAATAAAAACGGTGAGATAATAAAAGGAAACAAACGCGAATGGCATCGAATAGACATCTTGGTCGGATTGTTGCGCTGCAAGCGCTGTACGAATTGGAATTGCGCCGGCAGTCTGGCGATACTAGCGCCGCATTAGACGATATCTTGAAGCGCGATGTCGAGCGTTACCGTTCGGCGATTGACGACATCGCTTTCGTAGAAGGACTGGCTAGCGGCGTTGTTAGCCAGCAGGAGGAACTTGATCGGCAGCTGCAACCGATTGCGCCCGAGTGGCCAATTACGCAGATAGCGCGGATCGACAGGGTAATCTTGCGGATTGGCCTGTACGAATTACTGCATCATCAAGATACTGTGCCGCCGCGCGTAGCCATTAACGAAGCGATTGAGCTAGCCAAAGCGTTTGGTTCTGATAATTCGAGCAAGTTTGTTAACGGCGTACTGGGTACCGCTTATCGCAAATTTGTCGAGGAAGGGTCAGATAATGCCAAAGCCGAAGGCCAACAAAAGCAAGTTTGATCATATACGCAAATATTTAACAAAGTCGCGTTCAGCGTCTATCCAAGAAATCGTCCGCGAGCCGACTAGCGGCGGCGTGATTTTCCGTCACGGCGAGTCGGGTATCGAGATTTTACTGATTCAGGATGCCAAAGACCGCTGGACAATTCCCAAAGGCCACATCGAGGAGGGCGAGACAGCCGCGCAGACTGCTCGCCGCGAAATTGGCGAGGAAGCTGGCTTGCACGACGTCGATATGCTAGGCTGGCTGGGCAAGATTCATTTTCGCTATCGCCGTCTCGACAAGCTCGTTTTGATGACGACGCAAATTTATTTGGTGCGCGTTCGTACCAGCGGCGATGAAATCCAGAAAGAGGATTGGATGAAAGGTATCAAATGGTTCCCGTTCAACGAGGCGCTCGAGCTGATCGAATACGAAGATATCGCCAAGCTAATGCTGAAAGCTAAAACGCGGATCCGCCAAGAAAACTTATAAACTTACAAAATATGAAAAGGAGGAAAGATGAGTGGTATGCCAACCGGGCCGTACCAAGATTGGGCGAAGCAGAAATTAGGTTTTGAATATAACGATATTCAGCTTCTGATTACTGCTTTGACACATCGCAGCTACGTCAACGAGCACAAAAAATCGGTGAGCGAGCACAATGAGCGCTTAGAATTTCTGGGCGACGCCGTGCTAGAGCTGGTAGTGACGGATTATTTATATAAACATTATAGCGAGCCGGAAGGAATCCTGACTAGCTGGCGGGCGGCGTTGGTCAACACCACTAGCAATGCTAAATCTGGTGAAGAACTTGGCTATGAGTCATTGGTGCGAATGAGCCGCGGCGAGAAGCATGGTTCCGAGCGGGCGCGCCATCAGATTCTAGCCAATGCTTACGAAGCAGTGATCGGTTCGATTTATTTGGAGCGCGGCTATGATGCTGCGGCGGCCTTTATCGAGAAGCACACCATTAGCAAGCTTGACGGGATTTTAGAGAGCGGCTCTTGGCGCGACCCCAAAAGCCATCTGCAAGAAATCAGCCAGCGCGTCGACGGCGCTACGCCAGTCTACAAAGTCATCGCCGAAGACGGCCCAGACCACGATAAGGTTTTCACGCTCGGCGCTTATGTTGGCGACAAACTGATGGGCAAAGGCATCGGCCCTAGCAAACAAACCGCCCAGCAGCAAGCCGCCCGGGCAGCGCTGGAAGAGTATAAGAAACGGCAATAAACCAAAGAAAATAGCCCGCCAGAGGGCCGCGCTGAGGCTTTAAACCTCTAGCGAGCTATTTTCGGCGGGCTAGCCCTTCTTCTTCTGGTCGACCCAGACGGCGATCATAGCACCCAGGCTCATGTTGACCTTATGAAGGATATCGAGATCCTTCAGGGTCTCATTCAGCTCGTGCTCGTAAAACGCGATAATCATATCGCGAATCTTCAGCTCCTTACGGAGCTCGTCACGCTCCTTACGGAGCTCGTCACGCTCCTTACGGAGCTGGAAGACATCCTTGCGGAGGCCGACCAGCTCGCTCCTGATGGAGGCGGTGTTGTTGTTGTGCATGATTTCCTCCTAGAAATCATCAATTCGCTCAAAGCAAAAAAGGGCAACCTTCCGCCCTCTTTTTCGGTAACTCTGAGCGAAAAGCTGATATATATATCACATATGAATCGCCATGTCAACGTTTTTCGCAATTATTTCGCAAAAATTGCAAATTTTAAGTATTTTTGAGCCGTTTTGGCCGTCTTTGCGCCCTCTAGCGGTGTTTTCTGCCTGAATTGGCCTATGAGGCTAGACTTGAATGAAAAGGCGTCTAGGTAGCGCTTAGGCGCTTTGTTGACATTTTACCCGTAACACGCTAGAATATGACAGAAGTAACAATAGTACTAACGTGAAGTAAAGGAAGTTTTAATTTTATGCTCGCAATTCGTTTGCAACGTTTGGGCCGCAAGGCTTATCCGGTATACCGCGTCGCCGTCCAGGAAGCACAGCGCCACCCATCGAGCGGCCGCGTGGTTGCTTATGTCGGCAGCTACAACCCGCATACCAAAGACGCCAATATTAATGTCGAGGCTGCTCAAAAATACCTTGATAACGGCGCTCAACCGACGCCGCGCGTTGCGAAGTTGTTAAAAGAAGCTGGCGTCAAGCTGCCGAAATGGGTTAAAGAGTTCCAGGGCGGCAAGGCTAAAGCGGTCAAGAATGCTGAAAAGTTGCGCAAGAATCAGCCAAAAGAAGAGCCTGCTGCCGAAGAGGCAGAAGCTCCAGCTGAAGCCTAACGCTTTTAATTACGAACTAACGCGCTCTAACTGCATGGCTGGGGCGCGTTTTTCGATTTCATAGCAAAAGCATGTTACAATAAAAGTACGATAGTAACCGTGTGACCGCAAAGGAGGAGATACCGTGGGCATGTCGACCATTGACCAGGAATTTGTCGAATATATCGTAAAATCACTAGTAGGACATCCAGATGACGTGGTTGTTGACCGGATTGTCGACGAGAAGGGTGTTTTGCTGACGCTAACTGTCAATCCAGAAGATTTGGGTCGGGTGATTGGCCGCCGCGGCTCGACCGCGCAAGGGCTGCGCACTCTGCTGCGAGCACTAGGCGCTAAAAATACTGCTCATTACAACCTGAAAATCGTCAATAATGACGACCGCGAGGATGCCGATTCGGCTGCAGTGGATAATGATGTGGAAAACGCCACTAGTGATTCTGTGGAAAATGACGCAGAAAACGCAGAAACCGAAAGCGATTTCGCAAAAAAGTCGCGCCAAGAGCTTGCAGAATTAGACGACCTTGATATATAATCATAAGTAAGTTCATGCGAGAACCCTGAACTAACGAAAACAAAGTACAAAAGCTCTACTGCGAGCAAACCGACAAATGGTTTGAGAGACTTATTTGTGCAAGAAAGCCGTCTTTTGGGGCGGCTTTTTTGTTGGGGCGAAATTTCGAGAAGGCCAGGCGTAATTTATTACACTAAAAGCCAAACGTGTCAATTGAGACTATACAACTATTTTTGTAAAAGCACAAATATATAGATAAAATATAACGTAGTAGAAGTCAAATACTATTAGGCAATAAAATCTAGATTGCAGCAAATTATTGCAAGACATGAAAATAGCCCGCCGAAAACGTGCTCAAGCTGGAACTGGGCGTTTCAACCCAGGAGATGCAAAATCTGCGTCTCGAACCAGGTTGAACCAATTTTCAGCGGGCTATTTTCGAGCGGGCTAGTTGCTTCTCGGGCCGTTCAGGCCCGAGAAGAACCCTCGCCAAAAGGCCTCGCGGCGCGGTTGGCCGCGCCGCGAGGCCTGGACGGCCTTCTTCAGCGCATACAGGCGCATGCGCCCATGGAGGGAGAACCTCTTGCGAGGCTCGGGGGTGACGGGGGCGATGACGATCGGCATGATCGTACTCCTCTCTCTGCTCAAAGCAAGGGCTACTTCCGCCCTAAGCAAACTTTGAGCAAAAGTTGATATATATATCACAGATAGACATCCGTGTCAAGACTTGCTACACTATAACAGATGAGAAAAATTCAGGTGATTACCTTATTCCCAGAAATGTTCGCTGGCGTGTTCGGCAGTTCGATGATGTGGAAAGCGCAAAAAGACGGCTATGTTGAGCTTTCGACGATCGATTTGCGTCAGTTTGGATTAGGCCCGCGCCGCACGGTCGACGATACGCCGTACGGCGGCGGCGATGGTATGCTGCTGATGGTCGAGCCGCTATGGAACGCGGTGCAGCAGGCCAAACAGATTGACTCTGGCGCTAAAGTCTTAATCATGACGCCGCGCGGCCAGCGCTGGCGGCAGGCGTTGGCGCAGCAATACAGCGAAAGCGAAGATGGTTATATTGTAATCTGCGGGCGCTACGAGGGCTACGATGAGCGAATTATGGCGCTAGTCGATCAAGAGCTTAGCGTCGGCGATTATGTGCTAACTGGCGGCGAATTGCCAGCGATGACGATTATTGATTCGATTGTGCGGCTAATTCCTGGCGTACTCGGCGGCGAAAACAGCGCAGCGATTGAGAGTTTCAGCGACGGCGAAACACTAGAATACCCGCAATACACCCGGCCCGAGGAATGGCAAGGCATGCGCGTGCCAGAGGTACTATTGAGCGGGCATCATGGCAAAATCGCCGAATGGCGGGCGGCGCACAGTAAAAAGGCTAGGGAATAAAGCGATTTTGCCAGCGCCGGGCAGACCCAGCTAGCGTCAACTAAACTAGGAAACAAAATACTCCTCGCCAAGGCAGAGGAGTATTTCATTGTTGTGGTGGATTTATCGGAGAGCGATCGATACATTTTTGTGTTTGTTTTTGTAACTTCGCTGTCTATACAATATACATTTTTGTGTTTAATAGCAAGCATTTTTTGGACAAAAAATAAAAAATCGTGTGGAAAAATGCTATGCTAATAATATGAAACAGTTTATAGCTAGTATTTTTCCGCCAACAATTTTCAAGAAGCGCACACAGTATGCGGCGCTGGCAGCAGGTTTCTGGACGATTGTTGTGATGCTGGCGCAATTGTTTAGGTTCGAGAAATTTCCAAAAACTCTGGAGCTACTGGGGATTGGCGACGGTACTATCGCTGCGATTGCTATAGTTCTGCTAGAATTTATTTCTTTGCCGTTTTTGTTGTCTATGCCGCGGCTGGGCAGACTAGAGCGGCGAATATCAGGTGCGTGCACATTGCTAGCGCCTGGCGTTTGGCTGGTGATTAGCGCGGCTGTGCTGATGAGCGGCGGGCAGGGAAAAGTTAGTTTGTTTGGCGCGGTGGTGGCGCTGCCTGGGGTGGTTAGCCTGCTGCTGTCCAGTGTGTGGCTAGCAGCTATAGTGTATTTGACCGCTAAACTATGGCGGCTAGATTTGAAATAACGGCGCTCTAGTGATATATTAAGGTAGGCGCGATGGGGTGTCGCCAAGTGGTAAGGCACTGGGTTCTGGTCCCAGCATGCGGGGGTTCGAATCCCTCCACCCCAGCCAAGAAATAATGATATGAAAATAACTACTCCCCGCATTCCGAGCGGTTTCAGCGAATACCTGCCAGGCGACCAAATAGAGTTTAATCGTTTGCGCGACATTATTCGCGAAACTTATGAGCGCTATGGCTACGCACCGCTGGACACGCCAGATATTGAGCTGAGCGAGGTATTGCTGGCGAAGGGCGGCGGCGAAACCGAGAAACAAATCTATCGGTTCGAACGCGGCAAGAATGATTTGAGCTTGCGTTTTGATCTAACGGTGCCGCTGGCGCGCTATGTCGCCGAACATGAGGGCCAGCTGGTTTTCCCGTTCCGGCGTTACCAGATCGGCAAAGTGCACCGCGCCGAGCGAGCTCAAGCCGGGCGTTTCCGCGAATTCTACCAGTGCGATATCGATGTGATTGGTTCAGAAAGCGTGGCGGCCGATGCGGAGTTTCCAGCGGTAATTAACGATATTTTTGAGCAGTTTGCTTTCGGCGAGTTCACGATTCACATCAATAATCGCTTGGTGTTGAACGGCTTTTTCGCTGGGATTGGTTTGGTCGATGTGTCGGCGGATGTACTGCGAGTAGTCGATAAAATCGAGAAAATATCGCGTCAAGATTTTATGGCGGAATTACGCGAGCTGGGCCTTAGCGAAAAGCAAATCTTGCAAGTAGTTGCCTTTACAGAGATTAGCGGCAGCAACGACGAGATTTTATCGCAGCTAGAATCAATGAAAAACGAAATTGATTCTGATGATTTCGCGCTTGGCACGGCAAAATTACGCGAGTTGCTGGCGATGCTGCGAAACATGGGCTTGCCAGAGCGGCGTATTCAGTTAGATTTACGGATTGCGCGCGGACTAGATTATTATACTGGCGTAGTCTACGAAACGACGCTTGATGATTATCCAGAAGTCGGCAGTGTTTGCTCGGGCGGGCGCTACGATAACTTGGCCGAGAACTATACGCGGACGCGTCTGCCGGGTGTTGGCGTGTCGATTGGTTTGTCGCGCTTATTCTATAAACTACGCGAAGCAGGCGTTGTGTCTAGTCATCGCCAGACATTGGCGCGCTGTATGGTGGCGTCTTTTGACGACGCGCAATTCGGCGAGGCACTGCAAATAGCTGCCGAGCTGCGGCGAGCTGGCGTGGCGACAATTCTTAATACTGAATCAGTACCGTTAAAAAAGAAGCTGCGCTATGCTGATCGTCTTGGCATGCCGTTGGTAGTCTTGATTGGCGAAGAAGAAGTGCGCGGTCGTTTCGCGACGGTGAAAGATATGATAACTGGTGAAAATAAGACCATCCCCCGCCAGCAACTAGTTGAGGAGCTGCAACGATAAGGTGGCTTGGCTGGTTAAGATAATCGCCGACTGGCTGCTGATTCCGTTAGTGCTGCTGGCTTTGTATGAATTATTTTTTAAGGTTGAAAGTAAGCGCCACTATGAAATTTATTCTCGCGTGCTGATGGCCGGGCTGACGTCTTATGTGGCTGCTAAAATCCTTGGGCTAATATATCAGCCTGAACAGTTGCGTCCGTTCGAGCTGCTTGGCGTTAATCCAGGGGCGGCTTATCTGAATAATCCGGGATTTCCGTCGGATCATGCGCTTTTTGCGATGTTTTTGGTGCTGGCAGTCTGGTATGCACTGCGTCGCCGCTCGATTACTATAATTATGCTAACTATGGCGCTGCTAGTCGGCGTCGGCAGAATATTAGCGCTGGTGCATACGCCGCTTGATGTTGTCGGCGGTATGGCGGTGGCGTGCTTGGGGGCGTTGTGGTACGTGGATTGGCCTAATGTTAAGCTTGCATCTAGCAAAAAACGCAAGAATGTAGTAAAATAACTTAGTAAGATGACTAATGTGGAGAAACCTATGAACAACGCAAACGAGACTGCAGCGGTGAAGCTGGAGCCGTTTATTCCGATGGACAAAAAGGATATCATTCGAGCTGCTATCTATGGAGCATTCGCTGGTGCAATACTAACGGTGTTGTATATTTTGGTTGGCCGGGTCGCGTCGGCGGTGATGTGCCGCGGCGATAATGATTTATGCCAGAATGCGCCGCTGTATGTAGCAATTTTTTCGGTAACTTTGGTGTCAATCGGCGGATTGATACTGCTGTCGCAGGCGCGAATTTACCGGCCGTTATTTATCGTTATTGCTTCGATAGCGGCTCTATGGGGTCTGCAATCATATTTAGCGCTATTGCCGTGGTATTGGGCGATGGCGGCGATGACGGTAATTGGCGCGTTGACGTATGCGATGTTTACTTGGCTGGCACGATTGCGGTCGTTTATACTCTACTTAGTAGTATCGATTGTGCTGATTGTAGCGGCTCGGTTGATTATCGCTGGGTAGCTGGCGCAGAACCGTTATTTGCGGTATGCTAGCTATATGGAAATAATGGTTTTGCTTATAATTTTAGTGATAGTCGTCGCAGCGGCTAGCGTGGTTATTTTTGTGTTAATGCAGCAGCTGAAGCGAGTGCAAAATAACTCGGCGGTAGAGCTGATTAAGGGCGATGTTGTTGAATTGTCGCGCTCGATCACTAATTTGCAGCAAACAATGAGCGACAAGCTTGAACGCTCGCAGCTGTCAACTCAGCAATCGGTGCAAAAGCAGCTCAGTGAAAGTTCAAAATTGGTGGCTGATGTCACGCAGCGCTTGACCAAACTCGACGAAACCAACAAGCGTGTCGTTGATGTAGCGACTGACCTCAAAACCTTGCAAAATGTTCTACAAAACCCCAAGCAGCGCGGTGTTTTTGGCGAATACTATTTGTCGAGCGTTCTCGAAAATATTTTGGCGCCAGGGCAGTATCAGACTCAGTATAAGTTTCGCGACGGCGAAATGGTCGATGCGGTGATTTTTCTTGATAAGGGTCAGATTCTGCCAGTTGATAGCAAATTTAGCCTCGAAAATTACAACCGGATGATTGAAGCTAGCGGCAAAGAGCGCGAGCAGCTAATGCAAAAAGTCAAAGCTGATCTGAAAGGGCGCATCGACGAAACCAGCAAATATATTCGTCCGAGGGAGAATACTATGGATTTCGCATTTATGTTTATTCCCAGCGAATCGTTGTATTATGATTTACTGATCAATAATGTTGGCCAGGGCGGTAGTTCGCGCGATCTGATTGAGTATGCTTTTCGCGAAAAGCACGTGATTATCACCAGTCCGACGAGTTTTATGGCGTATTTGCAAACGGTATTGCAAGGTTTGCGCAGTTTGCAAATCGAGGAGCAGGCTAAGGATATTCAAGTTCGTGTCGGCAAGCTCGGACAACACATCGCCAAATTTGAAGAGTATATGCAAAAACTAGGCAATAGTCTCGGCACGACGGTCAATCATTATAACAACGCTCATAAAGAGCTCGGTAAAGTTGATAAAGACGTGGTGAAGATCGCTGGTAACGATTCTTCTGTCGAAGTATTGGCGCTTGATCGTCCGTCATCTGTTGATAAGAAGTAAAGATTTTTGGCTATCAAAATATCCCGCCATGATAGACGGGATATTTTTTGTTAAGAAAGTTAGGCTTAGTCTTTCTTTTGCCGGCCAGCAACCAACACGTAGAGGTTGGCGCCGACAGCTGCGCCTGCTAAAGCGCCAACTAGCGACTCGAGCGAGAAGCGTGAATTGACAACTTCGTTAGAGCCAGCTGAACCAGTAGTGAGCTCCTTTTCGGTCGAATCAGTCATCGCTAGCGCAACAGCCGGGTTAAGGCTAGCGCCCTTGACGTAAGCGACGTGAGGAATCTCAACTTTATTAGAAGCCGAAGATGTTGCTTTGCTTTGGTAGTCGGCGATTGCTTGCGTCTTGGCGGTCGATAACAAGTAGCCAGATGTCAAAATGCCGACTGCCAGTGCCAAGCCAACGCCGAGCGCTTTGCCAGTATTGCAGGTCTCTTCGCGCGATAGAACTGCTGCTAGTCCGAATAGGAAGATAGCGGTGCCGACCAGCTCAATGCCGAATATCGACCAGTTCATGCTGCTAAATCCGCTAAAGCCGAAGTTGATCGAGCCGCCAGTAACCCAGTTGGTGACAATTACAGCCAGCATAGCGCCGATGAACTGAGCGCCCCAGTAGAACGGCAACAGGATTGTCTTGAGCTTGCGCATAGTCCATAAACCAAATGTTACGGCTGGGTTGACGTGCGAGCCCGAGACAGCGCCGATGCTCATCACTAGCATTACTAGCGTGAAGCCGATAGCTAGCGCGCCAACGCCGCCGTCTTTGAATGTGGTCAAAGCAACCAGCGTCAATACGAACGTACCGATTAGTTCGGCAAAGATTATATTTATGATATTTGATGGAAGCTTGACGCTGCTGCGTTTGGTTGTCGTAGGTTTGGCAGCGGCAGTTTCCTTCTTTGGTGCTTCTACTTTTTCGGCAGATACTGTACGAACAGTCGTCTTGCTGGCGGCCGTTTTCTTGGCGGTCGTCTTCTTCTTGGTAGAAGCGGCTTTTTTAGTAGCCATGAATATTCCCTCCTTTACTGAAATATAGACATAGTATAACACAAAAATATTTTGGGTTGTATACATCTGTTATAATGATGATATGGGACGTTATTTTGAACAGACAGAAAGCCGCAGCGAACTGCAACAGCGCATCGCTGCCGACTTGCGTGAAAAAGCAGCGCAGAAGGCAAAGCAAGAAGGCGAGCCAGTTCCGGGTGTTAGCGGCGAGCTAATCGAAAACTCAGAATATTTGAAAGGCACCAAGGCTACGACAACTCTAGCGCCAGCTTGGGTGTTTATTGTGTTGATGGCAGTTGGCGTATTTGTGTTATTCGTATATCAGGTGAATAAGTAGGTTAGCGATGGATTTCGAGAAAGTTTTACAAGTTTTATCAGCGCGGGCGGCTCAGTCTAACCATCCGCAAGAAGTATTGCGCGCTCCAGAAATCAAAGCGCTATACGACCACATCAAGACTTTGCCAAGCGATGAGCGTGGCGCTTTCGGTAAGCGAGTCAACGAGCTGAAAAAATCGTTGGAGGTGGTCATAGAAGTTCGCCGCCAGGAGCTCGACAAAGTCGATTTGCCGCCAATTGACGTGACGGCGCCGATGGATATCAATGCACCGCAGCCTGAATTACTGCCGAGTGAGCAGGGTACGATTCATCCGCTGAGCGCCGAGATTGACCGTATTTCTGACATTTTCAATCGCATGGGTTTCGTGACGGAAGAGTCGCGTGAGATTGATGATCAATTTCATATGTTTGAGAGCTTGAACTTTCCGAAAGGTCACCCGGCGCGTGATGATTATGACACGTTCATGACCGAGGAGACAGACGCTAATGGCGACCGCTTGATCGCGCCGGCGCACACCTCGACCATGCAAAACCGCGTGCTGAAAAAATATCATGGCAATTTGGCAAATGGCGAGGCAATTGCCGCCATTGTACCCGACCGGGTGTTTCGCAACGAAGACCTGGACGCGCGGCACGAGCACACGTTCTACCAAGTTGAAGGCGTGTATGTAGCCAAGGGCGTCAACGTCGGCAATCTGATCGCCACCTTGCAGGAGTTTTTGCAAGAATATTACGGCAAGAAACTTGATGTGCGCGTCAATCCATTTTATTTCCCGTTCACCGAACCGAGTTTTGAATTTGCGCTGAGTTGCCCGTTCTGTGAGGACAAAAATCCGGATTGCAAGGTTTGTTCGGGCGAAGGCTGGATCGAACTGCTAGGCTGCGGCATGATTCACCCGAACGTGCTGAAAGCTGCTGACATCGATCTGAACGAATACACCGGTTTTGCCTTTGGCTGCGGCATCGACCGCTTGGTAATGATGAAATACGGCATCGAAGACGTGCGGCATTTTGAAAGCGGCAAGCTGGACTTTTTGGAGCAGTTTTAATTTACGTTAGATTGACTGGAGATATGTGATGATTAAACGTAACGTATTTCTATACAACATTACCAATCGCGACGACGAGGGATATGGCAGCTACCTGTTTGAGGACGCTCTGCGTGATTTGATGAACCTCGAAGAAGACGACAGAAACTGGCAACATAATCCAAATGACGATGAGTCGTTTATGCGGCTCTTGCAGTTTGACAAGTTACATAGAACCAGCGAACTATCCAAATGCTATGCTGGCATCATCGCCGTGTATGGATCAAATGTGATTACAACAGGCAGGGACGATGATGATCTAGTTAGGCGCTATCCTCTTCCGGGTGGGCGTCTACCTGTACAGGTAGTACACTTTTTATATTATGCAGATAAAAGAATTATGGCATTAGAGTACAACCGAAATGTTGTCACAAATGTAAAGATCCTAGCGTATATAAATAATCGCATAACAAAGCTATCGCTCTCTGAAAAGCTAGCATTTATCGGGACGGTGATCTGCCATCCAGATGCTATCGAGTTAATCAGGCAGGCTCATCGTATAAAATCCGCGAAAATATTCGTTCCTCGTGAAGCGATAGAACAAAACAATAAAATCTATCAAATTGCTAGGGATGTATTTTCCGCTCCTTCAGTCAATAACCATACTGATACGCTGGGTACTTTTGTTATTGAATTTCGTCCCAATAGAGGAGAATTCTTGTCTCCCGGGTCTTATATCGATAAGTATGTAAACGAGTTTCCGGGTGTTGATAAACAAGTCTACGAAGTTGAAATCGAGGAAGGTATGGAAGTGACATCGGTTAATATCATGCAGCCTCAGTTTAAGAA
>CAUTJX010000013.1:0-22646 GCA_963539155.1 uncultured Candidatus Saccharibacteria bacterium | reverse complement strand
ATTTTCCAGATTTTGGTGCGGATGAAAGGACTTGAACCTTCACGCTCGAAAGCACATGCTCCTAAGGCATGCGTGTCTACCAATTCCACCACATCCGCGAGCGTTTGCAAGCTCTAGCGGCACGCCGCTACCGTGCAAATCGCACGTATTTTGCTTGCACAAACAATTATAGCAAACTTCTAACAAATTAGCGAAAAATTGCTGCAGCTTATGCTAAAATAGATTTATATGAAGATGAGGGTGTATGAGCAAAATTGCTAATTACCTACGCGGACATTTGCTAGGAGAGATTGACTTCCGGCCCGATGTGCGGCAGGCTTATATTAACGATGCTGGAGTATTGAGCCTAGCGCCAGAGATGATCGTTGCGCCGCGCAACACCGACGATATCCGCAAAACGGCACGTTTGTCATGGCAGCTGGCTGAACGCGGGCATGTTCAGGCAATAACTGCCCGCGGTTCAGGCCGCGGAACTACAGGCGGCGCAATTGGCCGCGGGGCGATAGTCGATATGTCGCGGCATATGAATAATATTTTTGAGTATGATGCCAAGCAGCGGTTAGTTCGCTTGCAGTCCGGCACGACCATTGGAACCCTGTGTCAAGCGCTAAGCCTGCAGGGTGTTAACATCCCGCCGCTCGACGGCCTAGATGCGCGTCGAACAGTTGGCGGAGCTATCGCCGACAATCTGGCTGGATTGGCTAGCGGTAAATACGGCGATTTAAGCGCCTTTATCAGCCAGCTCGAGATCGTTTTAGCAAATGGCGATATTTTGCAAACAGGCCCGCTCGGCCGGCGCGAGCTCAGCCGCAAGAAAGGCCTGCAGAATCTAGAGGGCGATATTTACCGCGGCATTGACGCAATCATTGACGAATACCACGACGTGATTACTGCTCTCCCAGAATATGATAAGTCTGGCTATAGCTCTATAGCCTCTGTCAAGAGAGGAAATCAGTTCGACTTGACACCGCTATTCATCGGTGCGCAGGGTACGCTAGGTATTATCAGCGAGATGATTTTGCGCACCGAATTTCTTAGCCAGAGCAATGAGGTCTTCGCGCTAGTATTTGCTTCGGCTAGCGTAGCCAATGACGCTATGCGTATATTGCGCGATAGCGGCGCAGCTTTTGCCGAGTATTTTGACGCCCAGCTATTTAGCGCTGCTGCCGCTGCCGGCCGACGCTTTGACTGGTTTGGCTTGGACGGAGCCGACCCGCAGGCGGTTATTATCGCCGGATTTGACGATTTCAATGCTCGTACTCGCGCTCGTAACCTCAAAAAAATCCAGAAGACATTCAGCAACACCGAGGGAGTCAAATTCGTTTCTAGCGAAGACACGGACGATGACGCGCTATTATCAGCACTTAATATTGCTCGCTATGCCGAATTGCCTGACAAAAACCCAGCTTTTGCGCCGCATTTGTATAGTGATATTTATATTCCAGCTACGCGTTTCGATGAATTTACTAAAGCATTAACAGTTTTGGCTGGTCGTCTGCATTGTAATATGCCTATTTCTGGGCACGTGCTAACCGAAACTTACACGGTTCATCCGGTACTGTCGCTGCGTCAAGTTGGAGACAAGCAAAAATTATTCAAGATTTTTGATGAATTGTCTAATTTGGCTGTTAAGTATGACGGCGCGCTCATTGGCCAAGCAGCCGAGGGTCGGATCGCAGCGCATTTCGCGTATAAACACCTTGACGTTCGCACTCGCGAGATGTACGCGGCTATCAAAAAAGTTTTTGATCCGCTCGGTATTATGAATCCAGGCGTCAAAGTCGGCGACAATCTGCGATCGCTTACCGCTAGTGTCGACGGCGATGTTTTGCCGCAGGTATAGGCAGATACTGCCAAAAATATATTTTCTGCAAATGGATTGTTAGAATTGTTAACGCCGCTAGCAAAAAGTGGCCTCTTAATCGATTAACAGACCAAATATATGCACGCTATCGCTTACACTTATTTAAAACTAGCGTAGGAGAAGAGAAGAGCAATCGTATTTTGAGCGGAACAGCTAGACTGCTTGGCTCGACGCTAAATCAGGAAACTTTGCCTCTACTCGGCGCAAGCGCTTATCAAGCGAGTTATAAAGCGTGTCGTCTATCATCTCGCGGCTACCAGACTCATGGTACAGCTCGCGGCGAACGACAGCAAGGTCGGCCCGCAGACTCTCTTGGTTAGCCGCTAGCTCGGCTTGCCCAGCCTTTAATTCCTGGAACCGTTCATCTGCCGCCAGATCCATATCTTTCACGATATCAGCCAGAGTCTTGTGGTCTTTGCGGATATCAGCAAGCTGCTCATCGATTTGCTCAAAACGCTCGTCAACTTGCCTAAAGCGTTCGTTGATTTGCTCAAAACGCTCATCAATAAGCTCAAACCTGTGGTTGATCTGTTCAAAGCGTTCATCAACCTGCTTAAACCTGCGGTCAATCTGCTCAAAGCGCTCATCAACCTGTTCAAAACGCTCATCGATAAGTTCAAACCTGTGGTTGATCTGTTCGAAGCGCTCATCAACCTTCTCAAAGCGCTTATCGATTTGTTTAAACCGTTCGTCCATCGTTTTTGCTAGATTAGCAACGATATCGCTTAGGTTATCAATCTTGATCGCTAGCTCTTCGTTCGTCATACTTCTATTTAAACACAAACTTTAGCTGCGAGGCAACTATTTGCTCAACAAAAAAGCCCGCTTTGCCTGAGCGGGTAGTATTAACGTTGTTCCACTAAATACAAGTTATGGTACAGATGAGAGGACTTGAACCTCCACGCCCCGAAGGGCACTAGCACCTGAAGCTAGCGCGTCTACCAATTCCGCCACATCTGCGTGTGATTGTAAAGTACTATATCGCGACATCTACCGATTCTCAGCAACGCACTGCGCGTCTACGCATACTTGCGTTGCCCACGCAGTCGCTGTGCATATATCACATCTAGCACGCAGACTCATTCTAGCTGATTTAGGTGCGCCTGTAAAGAGTTTGTAGATAGCACTCTTGCAAAATAATTCTATTTATGCTATAATAGGGGTATATGATGGCACCAGCATCCAATGTAACCGCCGATACAGACGTGCACTATCCGAATACCGTGCGAGCTTGCCAGCTAGTCGAGCAATCGTGGCGCAACACGGCAACACTGTACGGCTATGAAGAATATGATATTGACACCGAGTCAAAATTACAGAATCGTCGCCGTTACGACATTGTGGCGGGCGCCTTCAGCGTATCAGCATATCCGAGCGCAGCATATTTGTTGCGCTACGAGCATGCCGGCTGCGAGTCGCCGCGAGCTGATGTCGAAGCAATCGCTATCGCCAAGCGCGGTCTCGACGCTATGGGCATAAAGCGTTCGGCTTATAATTTGCGCATTAATGACTCAGAGATGCTTGATTTGCTATTGAGCGAATACCTTGATCTTGACGCCGTACAAACTAGCCTAATGGCGCGCCTACTAGCGCAGAAGCGAACATTAGCCCCAGATAAGTTTCGCGACCGCGCGATTGATATCGTCGGGTTGTCGCACTCTAGCGAAGTTCTGCAAAAATTATCTAAGCTTTTGACCGCCAGATCGGCCGAAGACCTACCAGAAGTTATCCGCCATAGTGAATGTTATGTGAATTTAGTGGCATTGTATGAACGGTTAGAGCGGCTGGGAATTGATAACGTTATCCTTGATATCACGCTGGCGCATCCAGAATACACTGGCGGCATTATTTTCGATTTCACCGAAGCTGATGCTACGCATAGTGCCTTGCTGTATAAGGGCGGACGCTACGTCAATAACGACTTGCAAAGTTCGGTCGGCGGCCAATCAGACATGTCGAACATTATTGAGCTGCTGGCGCGCCATACCGCCATGCGCCACCTCGAGAGCGCTACTCAGGCTTATATTGTAACCGTAGGCAATGTACTTGACGACGCTGAACGAATCGCCGAAAAGCTGCGCAGCGAGCGCGTTTCGATCGAGGTTGATTATACCGGCCGGCCGATTGACCGCCAGGTCAAAGAAGCTATCAAAAAGCGCGTCCGCTACGTGATGACGGTTGATGAGCAGTCTGTCGCCAAGGGCTTATATAATCTACAAAATATTCGCGAAAACAGCGAACAGCAAGTCAGCTTCGAGCGAGTTGTCACTGCTGTCAGCGATCGCCGTCATCATCAGCAGTACGACGAAGACGACGATGTTTTCGACTTGTCAGATATCTTGTAGCTTATCCAAAATAGCCAGTCTGAGCATAATCTGTTATAATACGTCGTTATGAAGACGACTGTGAAGAAATTATCAGCCACCCGCGTCCTGGTAACGGTAGCGGCAGGCCAGCCAGAGCTCGAGACGGCAGAACAAGTTGCGCTCAAGCGAATGGCTAAAAATATCAAAGTTAACGGCTTTCGCCAGGGACACGTGCCGATTGCGGTAGTCAAAAAGCACGCCGACCCGCACACGCTTAGCCAAGAGACATTAGAGGCGGCAATTAATCGCGCTGTCGCCGAGGCGTTCCTGAGCAACAAACTGCAAGTACTTGACCGCCCAGAAGTTGAGCTGAAGAAGTTCGTACCTGGCGAGACACTGGAATTTACGGCCGAGGCTGATATCATGCCTGAGGTTAAGCTTGGCGATTACAAGAAACTCAAAGCAACCAAAAAGGCAATCAAAGTTGACAAAAAAGACGTCGAAGAAGTAATTGAACGCATTCGTAAAGGTTTGGCTGAGAAGACTGAAACCACCGAAGCAGCACGAGACGGCGACGAGGTGATTATTGATTTCGTTGGCAAGCGCGACAGCGAAGCTTTCCAGGGCGGCACCGGCAAAGACTATCCGCTGACTCTCGGTAGCGGCGCTTTTATCCCGGGCTTTGAAGAAGCGCTAGTCGGCCTCAAAGCGGGCGATAAAAAGGACGTCGCCCTGCAATTCCCGAAAGATTATCATGCCAAAGATTTGGCGGGTGCTGACGTAGTGTTTGAAACAACTGTCAAGAAAGTCAACAAGATAGAATTGCCCGAGCTGAATGACGAGTTCGCGGCCAAAGCTGGCCCTTATACTTCGATGGACGATTTGCGCCAAGATATCGAAGCCGAAATCACTGCGCAGCAAGAGCGCCAAGTGTTAGACGAATTGAAAGACGATTTGGTTAAGCAATTAGTGGCAGCCAGCGATGTGGCTGTGCCGGACGTACTGCGCCAAGACCAGATCCGCTCGTTAGAGCAGGATTTGGTGCAAAATTTGCGGTACCGTGGCATGACGCTGGATCAATACTACGAATCGCGCGGGTTTGCCAACCGCGACGCTTGGGTCGAAGCAGAAGCTAATGATACAGCCGAAGCGCGCATCAAAGCTGGGTTGGTATTAGCCGAATTGAGCAAAGAGCTGGCAATTGAAGCGACCGCCGACGAGCTGGCAGCGCACATCAATGCCTACAAGCAGCAATATGCTAATAACACCGAAATGGCCAAACGTTTCGACCAGCCAGAAGCCCAGCGCGAAATCGCCAACCGTTTGATCACCGAAAAGACTGTTGATAAATTGGTTGAGCTAAACGCTCCAGATACTAAGAAAGCAAAAACTGCGAAAGCTGCCGGCAAAGGCAAAGCGAATAAACCCGCTAAGGCTAGTAAAAATAGCAAAGACGGCAAACCGGCTGGCAAGAAACCAGCTAGCAAGAAATCTAGCGCCAAAGCAAAGAAATCAGAAGCGGCAAGCAAGTAGCAGATAGCCTGCCAAGTTAAATAGCAAGCTATTAGCACTCTGCCTTGACGAGTGCTAATTAGTACGCTACAATTAGACCATGAAACCATCGAATTACTTAGTGCCCAACGTGATTGTCCGTACGCGCGACGGCGAGCGCGGTTACGACATTTATTCGCGCCTACTAGAGGATCGCATCATTTTCTTGGGCGAGGAAGTCAACGAAGCTACGGCCAACGTCATCGTGGCTCAACTGCTGCACTTAGCCAACGAAGATCCCGAAAAGGACATCCAGCTTTACATTAACAGCCCGGGCGGCGTGGTGTACGATGGCTTGGCAATTTATGATACTATGCAATATATCAAGCCTGACGTCCAGACGATCGGCATCGGGCTACAGGCTAGCATGGGCGCCTTCTTGCTCAGCAGCGGTGCCAAGGGTAAGCGTTATTTGCTACCGAACGCCCGGGTGATGATTCACCAGCCGTCGAGCGGTACTCACGGCAAGGTGACCGACCAAGAAATCAGCCTGCGCGAGGCGATAGAGTTAAAAGAGCGGTTAGCAAAAATTATTGCTGGTAATACTGGCCAGAAACTTGACAAGGTCAAAGCTGACATGGAGCGCGACTATTGGATGAGCGCCGACGAAGCGCTGCAATACGGCGTAGTCGACGAAGTAATCGGCCGCAAAAAGTCTTGACTTAGCGGCTTCGCGTGATTATAATTGGAGTTAATGAAGATTGTGTAATGTGGGTTGGTTGTGTACTGCGCCTGTGGCGCGGCGTTTTTGGTATGCGGTATCTACATTTAGTAAAGCTTCGGCGCCAATCGCAAGCGGGAATCATCACCCTAGTGCGGTTTCATCAAACTTAACCATCAAGCAGGAGTACTATGCCACAAGCAACAACGGCGCAGCACACCCCGGTCAAACGTGTCTTCTTCACCAATGATGACACAGCGGTCGAGGTGCCGAACCTCTTGGCTCATCAAAAGGAATCATGGAGAGATTTCGTCGAGACGGGCCTAAGCGAGATCTTCGCAGAACTCAACCCAATCGAGGATTACACCGGCCAAAAACTTGAATTACGATTCAAGGATTACAAATTTGAGGATCCAAAAAACGACGAGAAATTCGCCAAAGAGAATAATCTGACGTTTGAAGCGCCGCTGTCGGTAACGGTCGAACTGACCAACAAGGTAACTGGCGAGGTCAAAGAACAAGAAATCTATCTAGGCGATTACCCATGGATGACCGACCGGGCAACGTTTATTATCAACGGCACCGAACGCGTAGTTGTTAGCCAGCTGATTCGTTCGGCGGGCGTCTTCTACACTGCCGAAAAGGGTGCTGGGCGCAGTCTATACAGTGCTAAATTGATTCCAGGCCGCGGTGCTTGGTTGGAGTTCGAGACCAGCGCTAGCGGCGCTATCTACGTCAAGATCGATCGCCGCCGCAAAATTGCCGTAACGACGTTCCTGCGAGCACTCGGCTACAGTAAAGTATCTGAGATCAAAGAACTATTCGAAGATATTGATACTGGTGATATTAAATACATCGAGGCTACGCTCGAGAAAGATCCGGCTCATGGCGTCAACGAGGCCTTGATTGAAGTCTACCGCCGCTTGCGCCCAGGCGACCTGGCGACGACCGATAACGCGCGCCAGATGATTGAACGGATGTTCTTTGACTTCAAACGCTTTGACTACAGTCGTGTCGGCCGTTACAAGATGAACAAGCGTTTGGGGCTAGATGTGCCAAATATCGCCGAGAATCGTACTTTGCAAAAAGATGATTTGGTGGCTATTATCCGCGAATTGATCCGCATGAATAACACCCAAGAGCCAGGCGATGATATCGACGCGCTCGACAATCGGCGGATCAAGCTGGTAGGCGAGCTAGTAGCGCGCCAGTTCCGTGTCGGTATGCTGCGCATGCAGCGCAACGCTATGGATCGCATGTCAATGTCTGATCTCGAAAATGTCACGCCAAGCCAGTTGATAAACGCCCGCCCGGTCGTGGCAGCGGTACGCGAATTCTTTGCTTCTAGCCAGCTCAGTCAGCTGCTCGATGAAGTCAACCCGATTTCAGAGCTTAGCCACAAGCGCCGATTGAGTTCAATGGGGCCAGGCGGCTTGAGCCGCGAGCGTGCCGGCTTCGAGGTGCGCGATGCCCACCCGACACATTACGGACGAATCTGCTCGGTCGAGACGCCAGAGGGTGCTAACATCGGTTTGGTGTTGAACCTGGCGACTTATGCGCGGATTAACGAATATGGCTTCATCGAGACACCGTATCTCAAGGTTGTTGATGGCCATGTCACCGACGAAGTTGTTTATCTCGATGCTTCCCAAGAAGTTAACGAAGTGATTGCCGACGCTGGCGTCAAGCTCGACGAGAATAACAACCTGAAAAGTCCGCGTGTTTCGGCCCGCAAGTTCTTGCAGCCGGCCCGCGTCGATGCTTCGGAAGTGACGTTGATTGACGCTTCGCACAAGCAAATCCTCGGCTCGACCGCTAGCCTGGTGCCATTCATCGAGAAAAACCGCGTCGACCGCGCTTTGACTGGCTCGAACATGCAACGCCAGGCAGTGCCGCTATTGCAGCCGCAATCACCAACTGTCGGTACTGGTATCGAGGCTAATATTGCTCGCGATTCCAGCCAACTGGTTGTCGCTGAAGTTGATGGCGAAGTTATCCGTGCTGATGGCGATAGCATTGAAGTCAAGTACGCTGACGGCGTCAAAAAATACGATTTAATTCATTTCACCAAGAGCAATGACGATCGCTGTATCAACCAGAAAGTTCGAGTTCAGCGCGGCGAGCAGGTCGCTAAGGGCGATATCTTGATCGAAGGTATGTCAATCGCTGACGGCGAATTGGCGCTCGGCAAAGATTTGCTGGTAGCCTTCATGCCGTGGGGCGGCTACAATATGGAGGACGCTATCGTCATCAGCCGCCGCTTGGTCGAAGACGACACACTGACCTCGGTCAATATCAAGGATTACTCGGTTGAAGTTCGCGAAACTAAGCTCGGTCCAGAGATTGTTACTCGCGATATCCCGAATGTGTCGGAAGACAGCTTGCGCCACCTCGACGAAGACGGTATCGTACAGGTTGGTTCTGAA
This sequence comes from uncultured Candidatus Saccharibacteria bacterium, assembly GCA_963539155.1. Classification (GTDB taxonomy): domain Bacteria; phylum Patescibacteriota; class Saccharimonadia; order Saccharimonadales; family Saccharimonadaceae; genus Saccharimonas. The sequence goes on along the minus strand of CAUTJX010000013.1, from coordinate 13,838 downwards.
GTACGTGCCGGTGATGTCTTGGTTGGTAAGATTACGCCAAAGGGCGAGCAAGAGCTAAGCTCTGAGGAACGCTTGCTGCGCGCTATCTTCGGCGAAAAAGCTAAGGACGTACGCGATACTTCGCAGCGCATGAATAATGCTGGCGGCGGCAAAGTTGTCGGTGTCAAGATTTTCAGCCGCGAAAACGGCCACGAATTAAAGGCTGGCGTGCTAATGCAGATCCAGATTTATGTCGCACAACTACGTAAAATCAGCGTCGGCGACAAGATGGCGGGACGCCACGGCAACAAGGGCGTGGTAGCGCGTATTTTGCCAGTCGAGGATATGCCATATTTAGCCGACGGTACTCCAGTAGATGTAGTGCTTAACCCGCTAGGTGTGCCAAGCCGTATGAACTTGGGCCAGCTATTCGAGACACACTTGGGCATGGCTGCACGCGCTCTCGGCTACAAAGTCGCTACGCCGCCATTTAACGGTGTCAGTAATGAAACGATTGAGGAACAACTCGAGAAAGCTGGCTTCGCCAAAGATGGTAAGAGTCAGCTCTTCGACGGCCGCAGCGGCGAAGCCTTTGAGGAACGCACTACTGTTGGCGTCATGCACATGATCAAGCTGCACCACATGGTCAGCGACAAGATTCACGCCCGCTCGACCGGCCCGTACACCATGGTCACTCAGCAGCCGCTCGGCGGTAAGGCGCAAAACGGCGGCCAGCGCTTCGGTGAAATGGAGGTTTGGGCGCTAGAAGCTTACGGTGCGGCGACTACTTTGCAGGAAATGCTGACTATCAAGTCCGACGACGTTTACGGCCGCGCTAAAGCTTACGAATCAATTATCAAGCACGACGTCATCACCGGCCCGAAGCTGCCAGAAAGCTTTAATGTTTTGGTGAAAGAACTGCAAGGTTTGGGGCTGCGCGTCGATCTGGTTGACGAACATACCAACAATATCGACGCCGAAAATCTTATCGCTACTAGTGGTCCGGCTGACAAAACTGTGCCAGCGAACGATGGAGGCAATGCTAAAGATTCCGGCGACGATGACGACGAAGAAACCTACCTTGACGAATCTGACGACATCGGCAATATCGACGACGGCATGAGCGTACGTGATATTGACGATGACGGCCAAATCTCGGAAGAGGAAAGCGATTACGATAATTACGACGATACAAACGATAATGAAGAGGAGGAGGCGTAAGATGGCACGAGTAGTCTCGACATCTGGTATCGCAGATTTTGACGCGGTACGCTTGGTGGTTGCCAGCCCGGAAGATATCCTAAAATGGAGCCACGGCGAAGTTACCAAGCCGGAAACGATTAACTATCGCACCCAAAAGCCAGAGCGCGACGGTTTGTTCTGTGAGCGAATCTTCGGTCCGGTTAAGGATATCAATCCGCATGATTCCAAGCTCAAGGGCGTGCGCTCGCGCGAAGCTGCCGTCGATAAAAACGGCGAACTAGTCACCAAATCCATTGTCCGCCGCGAGCGCATGGGCCACATTCAATTGGCCGCGCCAGTGGCGCACATCTGGTTTATGCGCGGCACGCCGAGCGCTATGAGCTTGCTGCTGGGCATCACGGTACGTAATCTCGAGCGGATTGCTTACTTTGCTACGTACGTAATTCTGAAGGTTGACGAAGAGAAACGCGACCAATTACTAGCCGACCTCGAAGCCGAGACTGAAGCTGCTCGCGCCGCTATCAAAATTCGCTACGAACGCGAAGCTGGCGCTGACGGCGCTGACGTCAAGGCTTTGGCCGAAGAACAAAGCAAAGAGCTCGAAGAGCTAGAAGACCAATTTACCACCAAGAAATCGCAACTGGAAAGCTTGCAAAAGCACGCTCTAGTGAGCGAAACTGATTACCGCAATTTGCCGGAAGCTTATGAAGAATTAATCGAGATAGCCATGGGCGGCACCGCGCTCAAGGCAATGCTCGACGAAATCGACCTCGACAAGCTAATCGCTGATCTGCAGCAAGAATCCGAGGACGCCAAAGGCCAGCGCGAGAAAAAGCTACTAAAAAGACTTAAAGTTCTAGAAGGCATGCAAGCAGCTGGCATCAAGCCGTCGAGCCTGTGCATGACGGTTCTACCGGTGATTCCGCCAGACCTACGGCCAATGGTATCGCTGGCAGGCGGCCGTTTCGCGACGAGCGACTTGAACGATCTTTATCGCCGTGTCATTAACCGTAACAATCGTCTCAAGAAGCTGATCGAATTGAACGCGCCAGAAGTGATTCAGCGCAACGAAAAACGCATGCTGCAAGAAGCTGTCGATAGCCTGATTGATAATTCATCAGCGCGCGGCGGTCGGGCTGTCAATGCCACTGGCAACCGTCGGCGCTTGAAGAGTCTTAGCGACATGCTCAAAGGTAAACAAGGCCGCTTCCGCCAGAACCTGCTCGGTAAGCGCGTCGATTACTCTGGCCGTTCGGTAATTGTCGTTGGTCCAAAGCTTAAGATCAATCAGTGCGGCTTGCCAAAGCAAATGGCGATCGAGTTATTCAAGCCATTTGTCATCAGCTGGTTGATTGAGCATGATTACGCGCATAATATCCGCAGCGCTACTCGTCTGATCGAGTCGAGCGAGGCAGTGGTTTGGGACGCACTCGACGAGGTTATCAAGGGCAAGTACGTCTTGCTTAACCGCGCACCGAGCCTGCACCGTTTGAGTATCCAAGCTTTCCAGCCGAAATTAGTCGAGGGTAAGGCGATTCAGCTGCACCCGCTAGTCTGTGCCGGCTTCAACGCTGACTTTGATGGCGACCAGATGGCTGTCCACTTACCGTTGTCCGATGACGCTCAGGCTGAAGCTCGCGAGCTGATGAGCGCTGTTAACAACTTGCTTAAGCCAGCCGATGGCAGTCCAGTGCTTAGTATCAGCCAGGATATCGTGCTCGGTAACTACTACCTGACCTACGAAAAGCCGAGCGTTCAGACCGAGCATCGCGCTGTCTTTGCTAATAGCCGCGACGCTGAGCTGGCTTACGACATGGGCCGGCTTCACTTGCAAAGCCCGATTCGGGTTCGCGCCAAGGGCGAGATTCACAACACCACGCTGGGCCGCGTCTTCTTCAACGAAATCTTGCCGGACGATTTTCCTTACAACAATAACGTCCAGACCAAGAAAGAGCTGAAGAAAGTTCTAGCGCAAATCTTTGATCGTTATGGCGCCGAAGAAACCGCCAAGACGGCCGACCGCATGAAAGGCTTAGCTTTCCGCTTCGCTACCGTGGCCGCAGTATCGACTGGTAAGGACGACTATGTCCACCTTGATCAAACCGAGGAGATAATCCAGGAAGGCGATGAGCATGCAGCGTTGATTGCTGATCAATACGACCAGGGTTTGATCACCGACGACGAGCGTTACAATTTGACGGTAGCAGCTTGGCGCAAGGTTGACAATCAAGTTACTAAGTTGCTCCAAGACAACTTACACCACATCGACACTAGCATTTCGATCATGGTTAACTCGGGTGCCCGCGGTGATATTAGCAACGTCAAGCTAGCTAGCGCCATGATTGGTATCCAGGTCGACGCCGCCAACCGCGAAATCGAGCTGCCAATTCGCTCGTACTACACCCGTGGTTTGTCGAGCTTGGAATCGTTCGTCGCCACCCGCGGTTCGCGTAAAGGTTTGATCGATACCGCGCTAAAGACGGCCGACTCTGGTTATCTGACGCGCCGCTTGGTGGATGTCTCGCAAGATGTCTTCACTGTTGAGGACGAAGAAGGCGACGACGAAGGCTACATGATCTACCGTTCAGAAACTGAAGAAACGATGATTAGCTTCGGTAATCGCTTGTACGGACGCTATACGCGCGATGCTGTACCAGGCTATATCGGCGCTAACGAGTTGATTACCCGCGAAATCGCCAACGAAATCGAAGCCGACACTAATATCAACGAGGTCAAGATTCAGTCGATTCTCTCGACTAACAACCTTGAGGGTATTCCGCGCCGCAGCTACGGTATTGACATGGCAACTAACGAGCTAGTTGGCGCTGCTCAACCAGTTGGTGTTATCGCTGCTCAGTCGGTCGGCGAGCCAGGTACTCAGCTGACACTCCGTACCTTCCACAACTCTGGTGTGGCCGGTAGCGACATCACCCAGGGTCTGCCGCGCGTCGAGGAGCTCTTCGAAGCGCGCAATCCGAAGGGTCAAGCTTACATCACTGAGGTGGCTGGTATTGTCGATGTCTGGGAAGATGGCAAGAAGTATATCGTCCAGGTCACGCCAGAGGCTGGCCGCGTTGAGCGCTTGCCGCTCGAAGGCCGCAAACCGCTATTGCAAGACGGCTCTAGCGTCAAGGCTGGCGATATCCTCGCCGAAGGTCTCGATAATAGCCGTTCGCTAGTGGCGCCATTCGACGGTGTTGTCGAAGCCGCCGAAGACACTATCGTCATCGCCGCTAACGCTGCCGGGCCAGTCCGCTACGAGATTCCAGGTACTGCGCAGCTAGTGGTATCGGCTAATGACCACGTTGAGGCAGGCGACCGCTTGACAATCGGCTCGCTCAACTTGCATGACCTGATGCGCTTGAAGGGCACCGAGGCAACTCAGCGCTATATCATCAACGAAGTGTTGCGCATCTACGCCGCGCAAGGCCAAGACGTGGCTGATAAGCATCTCGAGATTATCGTTCGCCAGATGTTTAGCCGCGTTCAGATCGAAGATCCAGGCGACAGCGACTTTGTTATGGGCGATATCGTTTCGAAAGCGCGCGTCGTTGCCGAGAATAAGGCTTTGGTCGCTAATGGCAAAGAGCCAGCGCAATACGCGCAAATGCTCTTGGGTATTACCAAGGTGAGCATCTGGAGCGATTCGTGGCTGAGCGCCGCGTCCTTCCAGGATACTACCCGCGTGTTAATCAGTGCTGCCACCAGCGGCCGCGCCGACCACTTGCACGGACTGAAGGAAAACGTCATCATCGGCCGCAAGATTCCTGTGGGTACTGGTGTCCGTTCGCTCGACACTGGCGAGGACGATTCGCCAGCCGACGAGTACGCTGAAAGCGTTGATGAGGAGGCCGACGACATCACGCCAGATGTCGATGCCGAATCATAGACAGACCCGCTCAAACTATAATTACCGCTCACATAGATGAGCGGTAATTATTTTTGCAGCTAAATTTTTGGCGCGCTGCATCTTTGCATATTCCAACAGCCAGAATAAGGCGAGATCTAATCTCGTTTGCCAGAATATGTCACCGTATCTTTAGTACTACCGCCAATCGGCTGGCACTTTTGGTCAGCGTAGGCCATCCGTAATTCGCGGTTATTGTAAAGAGTGCAGGCGACCAGTATGTTGCGGTTACGATCTTGGAAATAGTGCCACAAACCGTCTGGCGTCTGATAGAATAATCCTAGATTGTCAGGCGCAGTCATTCGCTGATACAACACTGTGCTGACTGGAATTTCTAGCAGCTGGTAACCTTTCAGCGCACCCTTGAACGGAGCTGGCTTACCGATGAAACCGTACTGTCCAGCGGCACTCACGGCTGGGGTATAAACCGAAACCACCGGCTGCTGCGCTTCAGCGTATTCAGCGTAAACTTTAGTGTCGAGACAGCGAATCTCCATCCAATCGCCGAGCTTGTCGCGCTGCGAAATATCGGTGCTCAGCTGGCAGGTGACGTCGTCGCGCGTGAAATCAGCTAAATAATTTGTTCTGCTGCCCTCCGAAAAGACCTTGCTGGTAAAACCATCGTAGTCCATATTTTTCTCAATCGATTCGCGCTGTGAAGTTGATTTATCCTTAGGAACATAACCGGCCAAACTCTGAACTTGGTCGAGGTCGGGCACTACGGTGTAGAATTTTCTTCCTTTGACTCTTACTGGAGTGGTGATTGACGATTTGGCTTTTTCCTTGCCTTTGAAATAAACGTTAACGTGCTTGATAGTTTCAGCGGCAGTCAAGTGAGCTACCTTGGTCTCGTCAGTTTTTTTCTTTTCATCTGTCTTGACTGTTGACGAGCGAGCGAGCGTCATTACCACGATCGCAACAATAATCACTAAAACGGCGGCGACACCAGCGCCAATCATAATCAGGCGAAATTTACGGAAAGGGTCGCGCGGCGGCCGGCGCTGCGGTTCTGGCACTAACGGATCAGGCCGCGGCGCCTGTTCGGGGTGGCCAGCGTATTGGATATCATTGTCATTTAGCGGATTCATACGTTTATTATACTATATTGCTTGCGTTTTTAACTTTTAATACGATAAGAGTTCAAGCTTAGTGCAAAACTGCCATTTTCAACGCTTAATTTAGTTATAAGGTTATAAGCGTAAAACTGAACATGCCTTAGCTGCAAACATCGCAAACAGGTGAAAATGCCTGTTTTTTGTTATTTTTGCGCCTTTTTTGCATAAAATTCAATAAAATTGCCTAAATCTATTGACATGCGCGTCTATATGTGATATATATATCAGCTTTCATTGACAAGTTGAGCAAATCCTTGTCTGAAAGCGCACTTTGACAAGCAGGCAAACACGAGATGAGATCTTGGCTGGCGAAGATAATAATTTTACTTAACAGCCGAGACCTCGTCTCGTGTGTATCAGAAATGCACCGTACTCGCGTAGCTCGCGAGCAGCAACTCCGCTGGGATGAGGAGAAAGGGCCAGAAATGACCACCATCACCGCCATCGTCGCTATCACTGTCATCGTCGCTATCATCGCTATCGTCTCCATCGTGTGGGGCAAGAAGCCCCCCGAGATCACGGTGACGTACCTCATCCTCGGGGGGTTGTTCCCCCGGGAGGTTGAGATGAGATTCCGGGACGATGCCCCGGATAAGTTGATCGCTAGCAAGGCCCCGGAGCGGGCCTTTGCGTTCAAGAGAAGCGATTCGTTCAGGAAGGCCACGGTATATATCGAGGGTAAGGTCCTCTCCGTTGAGGACCTCGTGGAAGAGGGCCTGGGTGACATCGCCCGGGCCACCATCGCGGACGGCGCTCTCAGCGCCGTCCGCCTCCGGGACACCAACTCGTGGTGTCCATATTACCACTACGATCGGTCTGTTGAGACCGATCGGTGACACCATTCGAGTGCGGCAGGCGGGTCACCCCGCCGCCATTTCTGACCTGCTTGTCGCATTCGCTCCATAGATGCGTATCTATGCTGATGAGTCGGAAACGACGAAAGCGAACTTTTTATCCAATCATCATTAGCTGGGTCTATTCCTGACTCTGGCGTCCAGAAGACTGGCAAACCTTGCTTTTTAATAGGTTTTTTGCTATAATAGAACATAGAGTTTCTCTCGGGTGAAGCGGGGTTGTCGGTGTGATAAAGCCGCAGCTCTCGAGATGCGAGCGGATGTTTGCTGCATTGCCGCTTGCGCCATGAGCCTTTAGCAAGCTCGTTTATTATCATCGTAATTAGGAGAAGTTGAATGCCAACTATCAATCAGCTGGTACGCAAGCCTCGCCAGACGGCTAGCAAAAAGTCGAAGTCGCCGGCGCTAGGCCGTATCCACAATGCCCTCAAGGTGCGCTATTACAACCAGAACGCGCCGCTCAAACGTGGCGTTTGCGTCAAGGTTACCACCAAAACGCCAAAGAAGCCGAACTCGGCGCTGCGCAAAGTTGCCCGCGTTCGCCTGACTAACGGCCACGAGGTTTGGGCTTATATCGGCGGCGAAGGCCACAACTTGCAAGAACACGCCGTGGTGCTAGTTCGCGGCGGCCGCGTACCAGACTTGCCAGGTGTGCGCTATCATGTCGTCCGCGGTGCGCTTGACTTGCAAGGCGTGTCCAAACGCAAACAAGGCCGTAGTAAATACGGCACCAAGAAGGAGGATAAGTAATCATGCCTCGCAAAGTTACCAAAAAGCTCCAGCGCCAATTGCAGCCAGATCGCAAATACCAGTCGGTTTTGGTACAGCGCCTCATCAACAAATCAATGCTCAACGGCAAGAAACTAGTAGCCGAGCGGGCTGTCTATGATGCTCTAGCGCAAGCTGCTAAAACCCTCAAGAGCGAGGAACCGCTAGAGGTTTTCGAAAAGGCAATTAACAATATCAGCCCAGCTTTCGAGGTTAAGTCTCGCCGCGTTGGTGGTGCTAACTACCAAATTCCGTTTCCGATTCAGGGCCATCGCCAGCAGCACTTTGCCTTTACTTGGCTAGTACAAGCTGCCCGCAGTAAAAGCGGCATGCCGTACAGCAAGCGTTTAGCGACAGAAATCGTCGACGCCTGCAACGAAACTGGTATTGCCTTCAAGAAGAAAGAAGACACTCACAAAATGGCCGAAGCCAACCGCGCTTTTGCTCATTTTGCTCGCAGCTAATCGTTTCTTTTCACGCAACCATAGAACCGCTCCTACGCTATACATAGGAGCGGTTTTACGAAAGTTTAGAAATATCGGCATTATTGCCCACATTGACGCCGGTAAAACGACGACAACTGAGGGTATTTTGTACCGTACTGGTTTGACGCATAAAATCGGTACCGTTAAGGGTGATGACGGCGGCGCCACTACTGACTGGATGGCGCAGGAAAAAGAGCGGGGTATCACCATTACCTCGGCGGCGGTGACTTGCTTCTGGAAAGGCCACAAGATTAATATTATCGATACGCCAGGGCACATCGACTTTACAGCCGAGGTGGAGCGTTCACTGCGCGTACTCGACGGCGCTGTTACTGTCTTCGACGGCAAAATGGGCGTCGAGGCGCAAAGCGAAACTGTCTGGCGCCAGGCCAACAAATACAACGTCCCGCGTATCTGCTTCATCAACAAAATCAATCAGACTGGCGGCGACTTCTACAAGTCTGTCGAATCAATCCACAACCGCCTCAGCAAGCAAGCGTTCCCGATCCATTTGCCGATTGGCTTTGAAAAGGATATTTGCGGCGTGGTCGATCTGATTGATATGAAGGCTTATACTTACGATAACTACACTGACCACGAGCTGAAAGTTGGCGAGATTCCGGCTGACATGCTCGAAAAAGCCAAGCATGCGCGCAGCCTACTGGTCGAAAATGCGGTCGAGGCCGACGACGGCCTGATGATGAAGTTCTTCGACGAGGGCGAGGAAGCGATTACCATCGACGAACTCAAGAGTGCGCTGCGCAAACGCGTGCTGGCTGGCGACTTCTATTTGGTAACTGGCGGCGACGGCCGCGGCGTGATTGTCGAAAAACTACTTGATTTGATGGCAGATTACTTGCCAAGTCCGCTCGACGTCGACGAAATTTGGGGCAAAAATCCAAAAACTGGCGACGAAGTCGGCCGCAAACCAAGCGACAAAGAACCAATGGCCGCGCTGGCCTTCAAGATTGCCGCTGATCCGTTCGTCGGCAAGCTAATCTTCATCCGCGTCTACTCTGGCGTACTGAAAGCTGGCAGCTACGTCCTTAACACCACCACTGGCGAGAAAGAGCGTATCGGCCGCATCGTCCGAATGCACGCCGACAAACGCGAAGAAATCGATAGTGTTGGCGCCGGCGATATTGCTGCAGTGGTTGGGCTGAAAAATACTTTCACCGGTAATACTTTAGCTGAATTGAGTCATCCAATCGCTCTGGAATCTATTGAGTTCCCAGAACCGCCGGTATCAATTGCTGTCGAACCAAAGACCAAAGCCGACCAAGAGAAGATGGGCATTGCTTTGCAGCGCCTCGCCGAGGAAGACCCAACCTTCCGCATTCACACCGATGAAGAGACTGGGCAGACAATTATGTCGGGCATGGGCGAGTTGCATCTGGAGATTCTAATTGACCGCATGAAGCGTGAGTTCAATGTTGAAGCTAATGTCGGCGAACCGCAGGTTGCCTTCCGCGAAACCATCAAAGGTACCGCCGAGGTTCAAGGCAAGCACGCCAAGCAATCTGGCGGCCGCGGCCAATACGGTGATGTCTGGGTACGCTTTGAGCCGAACGAGCCAGGCAAAGGCTTTGAATTCATCGATGAAATCAAAGGCGGCGTGGTGCCGCAAGAGTATCGCCCGGCCGTACAAAAAGGTATTCGCGAAACTCTAGACGGCGGCGTTATTGCCGGCTACCCAGTGGTGGATGTCAAGGCAACACTCTACGATGGTTCGTACCACGACGTTGACTCTAGCGAGCTGGCGTTTAGCTTGGCGGCGCATATAGCGACCCGCGCTGGTATCAAACAAGCCAATCCAGTCTTGCTCGAGCCAGTCATGAAAGTAGAAGTCACTACTCCCGAAGAGTTCATGGGCGACATCATCGGCGACCTCAACAGCCGCCGCGGCCGTATCGAAAGCATGGATGACCTAATGGGCGGCGCCAAATTAATCAAAGCAATCGTGCCGCTAGCCAACATGTTCGGCTACACATCAGACATCCGCTCGATGAGCCAAGGCCGTGCTGCATCGACGATGGAACTAGCTCACTATGAGGAAGTTCCACCAAACGTCGCTGCCGAGATTATCGAAAAACGCAACAAGTAGTTTGATAATTAATTCTAGCGAGAACTTCGCTAAATACGTAAACGCGCCTCTCACCAAGGCGCGTTTGCTGCTATAATAGATACATGAGCTACCAGCTAGCTGTTCAATTTTACAGGCATAATCGCTTGCAGGTACTCTGCGCGCTGTACGTAGTGATTTTAACTTCTGGCGTAATGGTCTCAATCATACTGTCTGATGATTCGCACTGGACAAGCTGGAGCCTCAGCCGGTTGGGCGAGACTAGCACCAACCGCCAATCAGCTTTGGCTTTTAATGCCGGTGTTTTTGCCTCAGGATTGATACTTACTGCTATCGGTATTTGCATGACCCGAAGCTATGCTAAGCTTCAGCAATCGCGCACCGCCAAATTGTCAGCTTGGCTGATGATTACTTTGTCTGTATGTATGATTGGCGTAGCGCTTTGTCCGAATGACACTATGCACGCAGCGCATTTTATTTTTTCGCGCGGGATAATTATCGCTATGGTGTTAATGATGCTGACTTTACCGTCGAGCCTTAATTATTTGACACAGCGCGAGCGGCTGTTGTCATTCGGCTTTCCGATTTTTGCAGCAATTCTGGCAGCTCAGGGCTACATCTTGCGAAGCTTTTGGTTTGTCATTATCGAAGCTATATTGGGACTGCTGGCTGCTATTTGGTTGTTTATCGTTTGCCGGCATATTGATAAGCGTTTACGCCAGTAGCCACTTTACACCCGCAGAGCTTTCAACTATAATAAGAAATAACGCGCGACGCGTTTTGTCGAGGTGGCAACACTTTCGATAATTGCTCGCGTCGTGAATAAAATAACATAATACTAACGTTAGGAGAACTACTTCTATGGCAGACTTTGACCGTTCAAAGCCTCACATCAACGTCGGTACCATGGGTCACGTCGACCACGGTAAGACGACTTTGACCGCCGCCATTACCCACGTTTTGGCTAAGCGGCTCCCAAGCGACGTGAACAAAGCGCGCGACTACGCGGACATCGATAACGCACCAGAGGAAAAGGCACGTGGTATTACTATCGCTACCTCTCACCAGGAATACGAGTCAGAGAATCGCCACTACGCACACGTCGATATGCCAGGCCACGCCGACTACGTCAAGAACATGATCACTGGCGCTGCTCAGATCGATGGTGCTATCCTCGTGGTGGCTGCCAACGACGGCCCATTGCCGCAAACTCGCGAGCACGTATTGTTGGCTCACCAGGTTGGCGTGCCGAAGATTATCGTCTTCCTCAACAAGATGGACTTGGCCGACCCAGAGCTGGTCGAATTGGTCGAGATGGACGTTCGCGAGCTGCTCACCAAGAACGGCTACGACGGCGACAATACGCCAATCATCAAGGGCTCAGCCACCAAAGCTCTCGAAGGCGACAAAGAATCTGAAGACGCTATCATGGAATTAGTCAAGGCGATGGACGATTACTTCGAGCTGCCAAAACGCGACCTCGACAAGCCATTCTTGATGCCAATCGAAGATGTCTTCTCGATCAAGGGTCGTGGCACCGTGGCTACTGGCCGTATCGAGCAAGGTGTCATCAAACTGAACGACCCAGTCGAAATTGTTGGTCTAAAACCAACTCAGAGCTCGGTCGTAACTGGTATCGAAGCCTTCAAGAAAACCCTCGACCAGGGCCAAGCTGGCGACAACGCTGGTTTGCTGCTACGCGGTATCGAGCGCGAACAAATCGAGCGCGGTCAGGTCATTGTTGCTCCAGGCACGCTGACTCCGCACACCGAGTTCGAGGCTGAGGTTTACATCCTCAAGAAAGAAGAGGGTGGACGCCACACGCCGTTCAGCAAGGGCTACAAGCCGCAGTTCTACTTCCGCACCACTGACGTGACCGGTGAAGTTGAATTGCCAGCCGACAAAGAAATGGTTATGCCAGGCGACCAAGTAACCTTCAAGGTTAAATTACTCGCCCCAATCGCTATGGACAAAGGTCAAGACTTCGCTATCCGCGAAGGCGGCCGTACTGTCGGCGCTGGCGTGGTGACCAACATCATCAAGTAATTTACAACTCTGTAAGTTACTGCCGAAAGCACCTCCGGACTATCGGGGGTGCTTTTTATTGTCTGCAACCAGCGGTCACCGACAAGATTAAACCTTAACACGTCTTATCGCCCGCGCAGTTCTTGCAATTCACGCTAATTATTGCTATAGTAATGTTCGTATTAATTAATCACCTCGAGAACTCTGCCAGACGCTAACGAAACCGATTCGAGCAAAGGTTACGAGGTAAAAGGAGTAACAAAATGGCCGAAGATAAAGGTCTCACCATCCGCATCCGCCTCAAGGCGTACGACCACACAGTTATTGATGAATCTGCTAAGCGAATCGTCGACACCGCTGTTCGTACTGGCGCAACAGTCGCCGGACCAGTGCCGCTGCCAACTCGCCGCAGCACTTATACGGTAACGAAAAGCCCGCACGTCTACAAAATGGGCGGCGAAACATTCGAAATGCGCGTGCACAAGCGCTTGATTGATATTTCTAACGCTACGCCAAAAACCATCGAGAACTTGCAAAATCTATCATTGCCAGCTGGCGTTGACGCCGAAATTAAAATGTAAATAGCATCTTGCTCTTTGCGCAAGAAAAGACTCTACGGGCACTGAGAGAGTCTTTTCTTTTTCTATGAGAGCAACAATAGTCCAGAATAGCAGCTATAGAGACACGAAACAGGGAAGAACGACGCTTATGATATACTTGAATTATGGTTTCACGGCAACACAAACAACGCACATACGCCCGCAACCGTGTATTTAGCCGGCGCGGCAACGAAAAGTTCGAGCCCGACGGCGTCTATTTGCTAAAACTAGTCACGGTAACGATTGCTGGCACATTGTGGCTAAAATTCAAAGTGCCGCTAGACATCGGCAGCTTAACGCTATCAGCCCTTCCGCTGGGGCTAATTGGCGGAGCACTGGCCGTTTACCTCTGGGAAAAGCGCCCAGGCAACCGGCACATATGGTACGCGATTTTGCTAGTCGTAGCTATTGTGTCATATTTCTTGCCAGCGGGAATCTTGCTTTGATAGCCGACAAAAGTTTGTACTTAAATGACTCTAAATTTTTAGCGCTTCGTCTGTACATGAATACGGCGTGGTATAATGGAATTCAGGAGGGCGCATGGCACTAACTAATGACGACAAGCAATGGATTAAAGAAGCAATTGTTGAAGGCGTTAACGGAGCGTTGGAGACAATTGTACTACCGCGATTTGACGCAGTTGAAGCAGATATATCGGAATTAAAGAGAGATGTCTCCGAACTGAAAGAGGATGTCTCCGAACTGAAAGAGGATGTCTCCGGGCTGAAAGAGGATGTCTCCGGGCTGAAAGAGGATGTCTCCGGGCTGAAAGAGGATGTCTCCGGGCTGAAAGAGGATGTCTCCGGGCTGAAAGAGGATG
>CAUTJX010000012.1:0-22769 GCA_963539155.1 uncultured Candidatus Saccharibacteria bacterium | reverse complement strand
CGATCCATGCCTAAATTTCAAACGAAAGCCATTTGCGCCAGCTTTAATTAATTTTTTGATTTTCTCTGGTGAATTTGTGGCTGGCCCCAGAGTCGCCAGTATCTTAGTCCTTTTAAATGTATTACTCATAGATAGTTATTATACTCTAATGTGTTCCACAAAAATAGTACGCCCATACTAGGACGTACTTGACAAGTGCAAATTTATATTATATAGTTAATGTCGTTGAATCGAATTGGAACGATATCCTCATGGAGCTCAGGCGGTGATATCGCCTTATGGGGGTTTATCTCTGGCGTAACGTATTTGTTACAGTGATGGAACTAGTCAAGATATTATCTACCGACAAGCATTGCTTGTGCTTTAAGTATACGATGTCAATTATAGAACCTTACAGAGATAAAACCAAATTTGGCCATCGCTTAGTACGCTACACCACCATGATGCGAACACGCGCCTCGACCCATAGATGAACTACATGAACCATCGTTGCATGTTGTAATCGGACAATATTCTGCATCGTATATGCCGCTCTTTGAAGAGTTAGAATCATTTGAATACCGTTGATAGTTTGTCTCTGAGCGCTTATTACTTTTAACTTGACGTTGATGATTACTATATGTTGTCCATACGATCAATCCACCTATAATAACCACCCAAAATAGTATTTTGCCCCAATTGTTAAGAAATGAATCAAGTCGCTCTCTTCGTCTAACTTGTTTACCTAATTTTATATACTCAGGGATGTAATAGTACTCTATACTGACTGTATCATCCAACGGTTTTTTGTGTTTTTTCTTGTATCCATCGCTAATTAGTTTGCTAATCGGAGGGCTAAATCTTACTCGTATATTCATGACTATCTATGAATTCTGATAACTCGCACCTGATTTTCGTAGGTAACTTTTAGGTCTATATTTTCTTCGGACTTACGAATATCAGCAGAGATACTGCCAGCGCGCTCCAATCCCTTATTGATGTCACCACCGAGACTACTTACAAAGTATGGCTTATATGGTATATACTCACGTTCGCTCGTATAAATTGGTCCGGGCACATCCAGTACCTTCTCAAGCTCTTTAGATTTGTATTGGGCACCTAACGGGAAAAACTGGTTACCCTTGAATGCACTTATCTGCTCGTCAAGTTTCCGTCCACTATCTAGCACTAGTTCAATCTTTAACTTAGTAGTGTCGATATTGTTAGTGGCGATAATCTTATAGTCTATATGAAGGCGATCATTATTCTTTAAATATTCGTTGATAGTATTTCGTGAAAGATTACGTCGATTGCATATATCATAATCAGAAGGTCCAAGTTGAACCCAGGGAGCGTCAGGGTCGTTATCCCAAGCTTTCCACCAAGTTCGCTCTCTCGACTGAGTAGTGCAATTTTCTTGTTTGTCGAGGCCACCATATTTTGTGATACTGTCTTTGTCAAGTGACAGGTCAACAGACTTAAACTCCGACTTTGTAATGTCTATCTTGAAGTTTGGCAAGCTAACAATATCATCTACAGAGTAAATCTTATCGGCTTGATAGTATTGATAATACTGAAAGCCAAAATACCCACCCGTTGCTAGTACTACTAGTATAGTACTTATAGCCACCCATTTTACTAACGAATGTCTACTATTATTTTTAAGCTTCACTTCTTTTCTCCTTAAATTAAAAATGACACCACGCTTGGTGTCTAACCAGTAAATAGAGTATTAAGCCCTAATTTACTTCGCATGGTGCCATTTTGAAGGCTTAATACCACGCAAAGAAATTGCGGTACTCTATAAAACTGGTTAGACTTTTTTATTATATCAAATATCGTCGTAAGAATATGTCCATGTTGCCAAAATCGCCAGAGTTGCAGAACGCTAACCTTGCGTTTTAATTTAACAGATGAACTACATGGATACACCTGCCCGCATGCTGCAAAATGCTGACACGGAAAAAGTTATATTTCAAAAGATGGCTACCGAGAATAGCATTCTTTTAATCTTAAAAAGAAAAGTTTGGAACGGACGGTTTGAGTATGTTTTACAGATTGAAGGACAAACAAAAAGACTCCAAAGAGCCTCTTGATTCCATAATGGTGACCTTACCGGGAATCGAACCCGGATTGCCAGGATGAAAACCTGGTGTCCTAACCGTTAGACGATAAGGCCGCACTTACAGATATATTAACAGATTGGCCTTATTTGCGCAATAAACAACTGCTAATACCGCGGTGGCAGCTCGGTTGTGGTGTCGGTTGAAATAGAGCTGTTTGCGTTAGCTCTATTATAGGCCCACAAGTACGTATCCATCCGCGCGTTAATAATCTCCGCTGGCGTGGTATAACCATTCTCATTGCCAGCCGAACCGTCAGCTCCGTGAGTACGGCGTAGCTGCAAAACACGTGCCGACACTACCCCATTAATCTGTAACGGCTTGTCACAAACCGTCGATTTCAATCCGCTAGTATAATCAGATCGGATCAATGCTGATCGAACACCGCTCTCGTCAACTTCGCAGGTAGAAATTACACCGCCCACGCCAGCATTAGTACCCGAAGCAATCAACCAAGCGTCAATATTAGTTACACTATCCTTAACAATAATGTTGCGCGCGTATATCACAGCCTGCGGTAGTTGGCTAGCGCTAGAGAAGCTACCAGTATCATAACGTATATCACCATCTATAACTACCGTCTTGTCGCCAGCATCAATAATAACCGACCTACCCATCCCAATAGTGCCGCCCGACAAGTTCACGATTGCTCGCGACGATGATAATTTGTACGAGCCATCTAATCCGTTAAGCGAAATATTCTCGCCCGCTAACGGACGCTGAGTGCCAAAATAACTAGATTTGACAGTATTCTGCGCGCCGATAGTTCCCCATTGCCCATATCTAGCCTTATTATTGGCAAATGTTAGACCATTTAACTCGCTATCTGCCGCTATACCCAACCGCGATGTCGTACCCATGCCAGAGAGAGCACCCCCTGACGCCGATACAACATTCGACTTACTATACGAGGAAATTTCTGGCGCAAACATACCATACTCACCCCAGCTGCCGATTGAATGAGTATTGCCACTCATAGTCAGCGTACGCGCGCCGCCAGTATAGATACCCGACTTATACTGCTGGGTGATTAAAGCATTCGCGATATTGCTCGACCCGACACGCACATCGCCACCCCAGATTTGTACCATTGGCCTCTTGGAAATACGGTAGCAACGCGGATACGATACGCGGCGTTTTGAAGAATCTCCCGTTGTATCCCAGTTATACTTATTAACAGTAGCTACCCGGCAAATTACATCGCCAATCTTGTATCGCGCCGTATCAAGCGCCGATGTATCAATAACTTCAGTCCTGTCAAAAGCACTCTGCTTGTTATTTGTTGGCGTACAATCGCTAATTTTACCAGACAACTGCGGTTGAGCGTTGAGCCAAGAACATGTATTCACGCCTGCGCCATAAGTCGTATCGGCATAGTGCCTGTCTCCGTCATTCTTATTGAATATGCCATTTAGTATACTGCCCAGTTGACCATCCGACATTTCCGCAGCCGATCCAGTGAAGGCAAATGTAAAGACATCGGCATCACTACTGCCGCCAGCTTCGCGACGCCCGCCGGTATTGTATATGGTGCTATCTAGCGTTGTCGCATTACCTTGTTCTAGTACGCCAATAGCCGTTGACCCGCCCGCCGAACCAACCCCTGGCACCAAATTAAAGTCCGAAGCCACCCTTGCGCAGGCAGGTTCGCTCGAAGCCCAACCCCCGCCTGCTACTGAATTTGGCCATGACCACCATATCTGCGTACATATATAAGACCCCGCTCGACTGCCGTCGCTAGGCGCGCGAATCTTCATACAATCGTCGCCGTCTCGACCACTCCAAGTATTTGTATTATTAGGACTTTGCACTAAGTTATTAAGCGCTGACCGGCATTTATTATTATAAATATTACTGACCGCTCCGCGTGCAATGAGAACTCTATGTCCATTATTGCTACCACCGCAATGGCGCCAATCCTTACCGGCACAGCTAGCAACATCGTGCAGATTATTAAAATATGCCGATTCTATAACTACTTGTACGCTAGAATTTGTATGCTGATAATTTGAATATGGAGTATTCCGAAGAGTCGCTATAAATTCGGCCTGTTTTCCAGGAAAGACATCAGGTTTACCTTCTAGATGGCGTTCAGCGTACGGGCGAGAAGTACCAAAAGCGTTAGAATTATTATAATTCGCATAAGTCTTGTTGTCGGAACGATTATAGATATAGCTTTCGCCTTGGACTTTCCAGCCGCTAGGCCGCGGTTTACGGCGTACCCACAGTGAGATATTATCGGTACCGCAGTTAACATGAGAACCGCTATAAGTGTATACTTTATTACCTCTCATGACTGCCAGACAGCTTTTCGCACCAAACGTAACCAGCTCTGACGGGCCGCCAGGTTGAGCGACACCGTTAACGTCAGCTCCTAGATTTAATTGATCCCATTCGCTTTCACCGTTTATCCATTGATATTCAGGACCACCGCCGCCATAATAACCCCTATTAAAGAAATAATTGCCATTGCCGTCTATATGACCTGCTGGATTAGTTACCCAAACAGACCTGCCCTGCCCGTTGAAAGTGAAAAGAGAGTAAATCCTAATTGGATTACGAAATCGTTGGGTATTCCACGAGCCTCGTATAGTAAAGTATAGTGTCGTTGCATTCCAGTCCATCTCGATCGGGTTGGTCGGCGAAGACCCCACCATACTGAAATAGTTCGTATTATGATAAGACGCCCACCAGACAGCGCACGGGTGATTAATATAATCGCCGCACGGATCTCCGCCCCAAGCTTGCCTCTCCATATCGTTACGTCCAGAATTCCAACCATAAACCGCATACGATGTATCATTTCTTAGCAAACAAACAATACCTGCTGCTGCCACAATAACAAAACAGCTAAGCCACCACTTCAAGCCACGCAGCAGCCCCTCGTGCATTATTGCTTATTCTCCGGAACTGATTGCTTGCTGCGCAGCAAATTTAACTGCTCAACATTAACTGGCACCTTCAGCCTGCCGCTAGCGTATATTCCTTTGTCTGACAGGTTTTTTATTTTGTTATATAAATCGTCCGTCTTCTGGCTATGACCGTTCGCATCTGCGGTCGTATGATAAAAATACAAAGCAACAACACACGTGGCGTCATCAGCATAGTGATTCTTTTTTTCTATTTCGCCAGCAATCTTCTTCAGATTATCAGGGGAAGATATACTACCATTAAACTTATCAATGATATCATTTCCGCACACATTATAGTAAACCAGCGCGCGCTGTTCTGGCGTTTTTACGCCGCCGTAAATATATCCCAGTGCTGCCGCAGCGACAACAGCTGCTATAACCGCCAGGCCGCCGCCTATAATAAATCCCGTCTTCCTCTTCATAAATAAAAGTATACCATTTATGCTTTGCTGCCGTCTAGAGCTGGCGGCGACTTTAACTCCGCAATCGGTAGCCGAAAGCCAAAAGTACTACCCTTGCCGAGCTCCGACTCGAAAATCATCGTACCGCCATGCCCTTCGACTACTTTCTTCGCCAAGAACAAGCCAATCCCCGTGCCGTCCGGCCGCTGCCGCCGAGCGTTGTCGCCGCGAAAGAACTTAGTGCCGAGCTTTTTCTTGGCAGATGGCGATACACCCATTCCCTTATCGATTACCCGCAAAACTGCCTGGCCATCTTCAATTGACAATCGGACCTTTACCGTATTAGCGTCTGGTGAATAATAAATAGCGTTATCAATGAAATTCATAATAACTTGACGAATCTTGGTATCGTCTAGATACAGTAGTGGAAAGCGCGCTGGCTGGCGATACGTGACCTTGACCTTATGCGTATTTGCCACCTGATCTACGTTCGCAACCTCTTCGGCAACCAGCTGCGACAAATTAACCGCCGTACGATTGATAATAAATTTACCAGTCTGCAAACGGCTCACGTTCAAAAAATCACTAACCAATCGCACCATCCGCTCGCTGCTGCGAAAAGCCTCTTCTAGCAGCTGCCGCTGCGGCGGTGTAATCTCGCCAGCGTCGCCCTCGAGAACCATACTCAGGTAGCCCTTCACGCTGGTCAGCGGCGTCCGCAGCTGGTGGCTGGCCATACTGACAAACTCATCTTTAGTGGCATCCAGGGCCTGCAATCTTTTGTTGGACTGGCGCAGCTGACTGGTCGCCTCATCGACTTCCTTCTCTAAATTTCCAGCTAAGCGGCGAATCTCCTCTAGGCGAAACATATTCAAAAGCGCCACTGATAGATTACGCGCTAAAACATCAAACAGCTCGAATTCCTTACCGCGAATCTCGCAGCCGTCACGCCGCTCGCCAATTACCAGGCAACCAATTTTCTGATCAGCAACGCACAGCGGTAAGATTGCTGCAATACCATATCGAGCATAATCACCAATGTCGCCAGAACCAAGCGTCTGTGAGTCCAACCATGCTGGTACATTACGCTTGCCGGCAATATACGGCTGGTGATATTGATCGCAAAAAGCCACGCCAGCAAAACGTACTTGCAGTACACTAACAAAAGTTTCTAAATAGCTATTTAGCAATGTATCAATGTCTTTGGCATCAACCATTTTGCGCGTCAAAGCATCTACGACTTGCTGCGAACGATACGATGGACGGCGAACTCTACCAAAAAACCGCTTCATTGCCTTTATAGTACACTTTTCTCGACGATAACGCTAGAGCTTACTCGAAAAGTAACCGGAATATGCTATTATAAAAGCATGACAACTATCGCTATTATCGAGGACGATCAAGTAATCAACCAAATGTACCGGATGAAGTTCGAGGCGGCTGGATTCGATGTGGTTACTGCCAGCGACGGCGAGACTGGCGTCAAAGTGGTTAAGCATGCTAATCCTGACATCATTTTACTTGATCTGCAAATGCCGAATATGAACGGCACCGAAGCGCTGCGAAAAATCCGCCAACAACCCGCTAATGCTAATACGCCAGTTATCATTCTAACCAACCTAGGCGAAGAAGAGGCACCTGCCGAGCTGCGTAACCTAGGTATTCATAGTTATATCGTCAAGGCTAATCTAACACCTAGCCAAGTTGTAATCCACGCCAAAGAAGCGCTGAACGATAAGCGATAGAATTACTATAACTTACCAACTTGCCGCAAGCACGCCTCAATCAGATGATCAAATAATACTGCGTATGTCAACGGACCGACACCGCCCTTTTGCGGTGTAATCGTAATATCGCTGCGCTGGCGAACCGCATCGTCAACATCGCCGACCAACACGCCGCCTTCGCTCGCCGTACCAGCATCCACCACTACCGTCTCTGGCGCGATCATTTCGGAGGTGATCAAGTGCGGCACGCCGGTCGCCGTTACAATTACGTTACATTTTTGCAAACTGTCTGCAGTAGCTGGATTCGCTTTGTCGTAGACCTGCACGTTTAGGCCGCGCTGCTGCCACATTTTTTCGAGCGGCGCTCCGACAAGCTTACCGCGGCCCACGATAGCAATTTGCTTATCCGATAGCTCGATATTATACCCAGCCAATAGCCAATCGATTGCCTGGGCGGTAGCGCTCGGATAGATACTACTAGACCCTAAACCATCAACATCTTTCTCTGGCGCGATTAATTGGCACAGCTTTTCGGTCTGCGACACGTCATCAATCGGCAATTGCAAAATTATCCCCTGCACTACTGGATCGTTGTTAGCTTGATCAATAGCCGCCATCATATCAGCTTGCGCGACTGCTTGTACGTCAACATCAATCAGAATATCTGCTGCGTAACGTGTTTTCATCCGAACATACGTTTGAATCACTTGGCTAGCGTTTTTGCTCATTATAATAACTAGTTTTGGTACCACACCATATTCTTGGCGCAAGTTTCGTACTTGACGCGCTTGGCGCTGCTTAATAAAACCTTGCAGTTCCTTGCCATTTAACTCTTTCATGATATACTGTCCTTTCTATCATCAATAAAAGCTGCCCATTGCCGGATCTTGCGCAAAATGGTTTTGAGCGGTAATTCGATTAACATATCCAACACCATCGACACAATATTAACCTGCGCGTATTTATCACTCATCCACCGGCCAGCGACTACAAACGGCAAATACAGCGTATCGCGTACAAAGGTAAAGCCGTTGCTAGCACTGCGCACAATCTCGAGATCGCGAATCAACCGGCTCAAGCGAAAGCCTAGGAAGCTCGCCGCCGAGAAAAATACAAAGAAAATAATAATATGCACTGGTGAAAAACCAATCAACGTCAGCAGCCAAGTCGCCAGCGCGAACACCGCCAGACTCATTACGCCGTACATAATCGAAAACATCGAGCTATACGTCCGTCCCGCTAATTGCCGCCGCATCAGTACAGTATTATCGCCGCCGTAGAGCATCTGATCGACCCGTTTAATCAGCGCTTCGGTATTTGCGTATCCCGGCACATTCAGCGTTAAGCGCAGCAACACCATGTATATCGGCGGGAAGAACAAATTGATCATCAGTACTAACCACTCAATTTGTCCGTGCGCCCACAGGTCATACGGTACTTCAATAGCGATGCCAATCAAAAACTTAGTAATTACCAAGAAGACCACGCTGCGCATAATAGCCCGGTTAATTCGCGCCATCATGCTAGAATATTCACGGTTCACTTGCCGCTCAAATTCGTCGAGAAATGCCTCGCGTTTTTGCAACAACGCCGGGAAGTCGTCTTGTGTCTCCATCATATGGCGAATAACACGCAGCGGCGCCCCCTGCCGATCAACCACGCGGCGCAGCTCTTCGACCGACGCGCTGCGCAGCATCTTATCAATTTTACGATTAAATTCAACAAAAGCCTCAAGTGACTCAACGCTCGTTCCATAACGCACCAATAGCCCTGCGCGCACCGTGGCTACGTCGCTCTTCATCAGCGCCTGCTGAATAGCCACATAAAGCGCGGCTCCGTATTCATCAGCCGAAGTCGATTGCAGCGCATCCCGCGGAATTGCTGTCTCGAAATATTCATACGCAAAATCAATAAACGCATGATCGCCAGCGTGATCAACCAATACATTCGCCGCCAGTACCGACAGAGTTTCTAACAGCCATGCCGAAGAACGATCTAAATTGATTGAACGATCAGCAATCAGCTTTTCATACGCTTTATAGTGCGCTGTTGCTAGTTTTGAAATCTCTTTGATTTGGCTGCGCGACACGCTATCGTTGGGCAAATATCCCGCAAAAGTTAATTCAACCACCAATTCTTCGCCGCTTTTGCGAACTAACGCCTCATCGCGAACAATAAACGATTGTTTGAAAAACCGCCGGATAGCATTTTGTAGCAGCAAGTGCTCCTCGGTATTTTCAGCGGCGTTGCGCAGCTGCTCGTAAGCCGCCGTCAACATGCCGCCAGCACCAACGACATTAATTTTATCAGCCTGACTAAGTATTTGCTGCCGCTCATCAGACTGCCGCTGTGCACATATAACACCTGCCCGCAAGTGGGCGCCAATTTGATTCAACTCTGGCATTATTCGTATATTATCGTCGATTTTCACAGAATTAGCAAGAGTAAGCGTCATCATTTGACTACCCAACAGACCGAAAATTCCTAGCGTTCATATTTACTTTTACCTCTATCTATGCTATAATGAAAAGATAAGGGCCAGTAGCTCAGCTGGTTAGAGCACCTGCCTCTTAAGCAGGGTGTCGAGGGTTCGAGCCCCTCCTGGCCCTCCACGAAACTCCATGTAAAAAACTCATCGCTATGATGAGTTTTTGTTGTATGTTAGTCGATGGTATCTTTTTGCCGTATTGCTCGAACCTATTTTAGCACGAAGTGCTAAAGCCACCGCTCTACGCGCTAACAATCGCTTTCAGTTACTCTAAACGAGTATTGCTCATTTGTACCTTGTACAGAATAGAGATACTCCACGCTAACGCCGTTATCAAGCAATGTTTTCATTGAGCTATTTGAGCAAACTTTCGGCTGTATGTTGCTACGTAACGTTTCGTCAGATACGTTACTTGTATCGGCGTCATGGAGGATGTAGTGGTATTGGATTGTGTTGCCATCCGCAGTAACATCAATCAGATCTGTCACGTCATCGACTTTTTGGGGCAAAGTGAACGTATTGTCAGACTTGAGTTCGCTGACGGTATCTGCCGCCATCGACGAAGTCGATGGGCCTTGTCGAGACAAAATCCCGGCAATAATCGCGATAGCTATGAGCAAGGCGACGATGACCAGCACCGCTACCAAAAATATCTTTGCGATACGCCTGCCAGTACTATGCTTCGCATTTGTCGCCAGCCATTCTTTGTCTGAGATAAACGCTTTGTCGCCCAGTTCTTCGTATTCTCGCAACTTCTTATTCATTTTCCAAAACTCTATGTCGATAATAATCGGAATAATCCCTAAGCATAGCGGTAGCGTGGCGATTGCCGCCGCCTTGATAAGTCCGCGGCTCGGAAATTGTTCAGGTTTGAGCTTTGCCGCGAGTATGATGTAGAAGATTGCCCACGGACTGAAATAAATCGATAGCACAGAGAGGACTGCCATAACAATCGCTGATGACCGCTGTCCTCTAATCAGGGCTTGTAACTGGAGTGGCAGCTCATTCTTGGCTCGTCTATGTGCTGATTTCGCGCGTCTCGGCTCGCCCTTTTCTAATAATTGAGCTTTGAGCTTTTCTGCTCGTGCGTAGCTGTCGCCACGCACCTCTATAGCTTGATTGATAAAATCGAGTGCGGCGTCATCGTCACCTTTGAAAAAGTGGACGAGTGCTTGTAGTTCGTACAATTTGTAACGCGCTGTACCGATTTCTTCGCTGTATTGATATTTAGAGGCAAGTGCGTCAAGGCGTTTTTGGGCTTGTGATAACAGAGCGTGATCTATTTTGCCACTCGTTGCGTCTTTTAGATTGGTTTCAATAACCTTGACTTGTTCTATATAATTCTGGCGTGTTTTTGAGTGTGGTAGTTCCATTAGTCTAAATCCTTCCATGTGCGAGTATCGTCTGTCGTATGGTGGTTATGTATCATAACTGGCTGATGGTTTACGCCACGTTTTGCAAGGTAGAAAAGCAACTGAACTAATCGCCATACTGCGACAACTCCAGAAATTGCACCAACTAAGAATAGACCAGTCGTTGCGACATATGTTCCGCCAGGCTTCGCCATAGAGTAGGTAATGCCTGTAATAATACCGCCGAGCATCAAAAAGCCTATACAACTAAGCCCACTATGTAGTAGTCCACCTTTCGCTTCTGCTATTTGCTTGTTTAATAGTGCTACGTTTCCCGCTTGATGGCTTGCCATTACTCTAAATCTCCCCAAGTTCGTTTATTGTTATCGTCTGGCTCAATGTCGATCACTTCATTATGTGTTTCGCTCTCGCTACTATTTGCCAGCGCATAGCCGACCGTTCTTGATCCATACGTGAGTACAACGGTAAGAAGTAAAGTCCAGAAAATACCCCACTCGCCACAAAAGATTGCTGCTAGTATGCCGATTGGCACAACACCGAGACCGCCGAGCAGCACGCCGATGATAACCGCCAGCCAACCCCACAATGTGAGCGTAACCGCTAGACCGTAAATCCACGCCGACAAGCCGTAGACATACGATGATATGTAAATAATAAGTCCAACAATGCCGCGAGCTTTTGGTATAAGCGCAACGAGCAAAAGTGCAAGATTTATGATAAATAGTATGCCCGCCAGCCAGTTAATAAATGGTGCGATAGTAAACGCAACTTTTGCGCCAAGTGTAAAGAACAAAATTGTTGCGACGATAATACCGACAAAAATCGCTATGCCGAGAAGTGTACTGCCGATAGATTTTAGTGTATTCATCTCTCTTCCTTAAAATTAAAAACGACAACCATTCTAGGTTGTCTAGGCCAAACAAAACGAGTCGAGCTCATCTAGTCTTTCGAATGGTTGCCGCTTCTAAAGCTCGACAACCAGGGAAAGTCCTAGCCGTTCGTTTTGCTTACCTAGACGTCCTTATCATACCTTAAATTGGTAATTTTTGCCACAACAAGACCAACGCCAAACGCCCCACCAGAAAAACCCTTTTCAACTAAAAAAGAAATTCGGCGGAGGAATGAGATGCCTGGTGTGGCGAGAGCTGTACTTTTTGTCCGCCGCAAGCGGCGGTTTTTCTGGTAAAATAGAAGATGGAAACCAATTCAATGAGCAAGCTATTTTTTATGGCTTTAATAGCCGTCTCGGACAGTTCAGGTTTGCTTGGATTGGTTTCCACCGAGGCGGCTATTTAAGTTGTGAGGGGCAACAATGAGAGAACTAATCGTAAATATACAACTGGTGTACTACTCTATGTGTGTAAAAGTACCGATGTCGAGGACAAGCAAGTTTTGAGCGTTGAGACTCAAATTGTTGAGCTGCGTAAATACGCAACCGACAACAATATGAGGTCTGGGTTTTGCTCCGCAAGACGCAAGAAAAAACCGCCCGAATAGGCGGCAATTTCTCGAAAAGTTCGTTAATGGTACCCCGAGCAGGGTTCGAACCTGCGGCCTTGAGCTTAGAAGTCTCCTGCTCTATCCAGCTGAGCTATCGGGGCACTCTGAAAATGTATTTAGTCGCCCGATTCGCTTAGACAAAAGCTGGATAGAGCTATGCGATTTTTGTCGCTGAGGGCTCACCAGCTGAGCTATCGGGGCAAATACTTTGGTGCGGGTGCGGAGAATCGAACTCCGATCTCGAGTTTGGAAAACTCGCATACTAACCGCTGTACTACACCCGCGCGCTATACATTATATCATTACGTTAGTGTATAATAAAAGCATGGGACGTTTATTTGACCGCTTCTCAACTAATAGCACACAGAGCGATGCTATGCATTCAAGCGGATTAACCAACAACAAGCCGCAGGTTGGCGGCAGGATTGCCAAAAATAGCTTCCAGCAGCGCCAAAGTACCAACACTAACCGGCAATATATCGGCGCATACAAGGATGCTGGGGTCAGAAACGCTTATCGCAAAGCGTGGCAAGACCAGAAAATCGCCGCAGCCAGCACCAACGGAACGCAAGCGACTAATAGCAACCAGCCGCAAAGCTCGCGGGTCTCTGATGCAAACTCGCGAAGCGCAGGAACCACGCAAACGAATAAATCGTCGCTCATTACACCTACGACCGAACCGACTGTTCCGTCGCGTACTTTCACCGAGCCGATCAAGCCGTCGCGCGACCCGTTCAACCGATAGTATTTATGATTTAGAGTCAAATAAAACACCCGAGACTAATGAAGAAAACCGGGTGTTTTATTTGGGGCGAAAGATGGGATTCGAACCCACGGCCTCCGGAGCCACAATCCAGCGCTCTAACCAACTGAGCTACTTCCGCCATAATAAATACTACGAAATGTACTAGCAGAATCTTGTCAGTTGGTTAGAGCGAGCGCTATTTTCAACGCTCAAGGCTGCCCAACTGAGCTACTTCCGCCACATTACCCCTTTCTCGGGGCATTTATTACTATAGCAGACAGGCGCTTGATTGTCACTATTCCCAAACGGTTTCTATATCTGCACCTAGCGAGTTCAGGCGGTTAGCAATATCTTCGTAGCCGCGATTGATATTGTAAACATCGCGCAGTACCGATTTGCCAGGCGCCGCCAGCATCGCTAGCAAAATCACCACGCTCGGACGCAGTGCGGCTGGCGCTGTGATATCAGCCGGCTTCCAGCGAGTCGGGCCAGAGATATAAACCCGGTGCGGATCGACCATATTTACTTGAGCATTCATTTTAGTCAGTTCAGTAAAGTAGATTGCTCGATTTTCGTAGCTCCAATCGTGAATCAGCGTGCGGCCCTTGGCTACCGTGGCGCATAATCCCAAGAACGGCAGGTTATCCATGTTGATGCCCGGGAACGGCAGAGCATGAATCTTATCTTTCGGAGCATGCAATTCGGATTTTTTGAGCACGATATCAACTAGACGAGTGCAACCATTGCGCGCCATGTACTCTTCGGAAATATCGTACTGCAGACCCATACCCGCCAAAGTCGCTAGCTCTAGCTCCATAAATTCAATCGGCACGCGCCTGATAGTAATTTCTGAACCAGTCACGACACCAGCCGCCACGAAACTCATCGCTTCAATTGGGTCTTCGCTTGGGAAGTACTCGACGTCACAGTCAATTGATTTTTTGCCAGTAATCTTGAGAACAGTGGTACCGATGCCCTCTATTTTGACACCTAGCTTTTCTAGAAAGAAACAAACATCTTGCACCATATAGTTCGGGCTAGCATTGCGAATAATAGTCGTACCATCATAAAGCGCTGCCGCCATAACGACATTCTCGGTGACTGTATCGCCGCGTTCAGTTAAAATAATCGCCCGGTCAACACGCTGCGGCTTGGCTGTGGCAATATAGTTGTCATTGGCCGCCTCAACGCTCAAACCAAACGGTGCTAAGCCCGCCATATGCGGTTCAACCGTCCGCGTGCCTAGGCTGCAACCGCCAGCAAACGGTATCCTGAACGTCTCGTATTGGTGTAATAGCGGGCCTAAAAACATAATGATACTGCGCGTCCGCTTAGCAGCCTCGACATCCATACTGTCGAGCTGCAAGACTTTCGGCGGATCAATCTCTAGGTCGTGTTCGCTAATCCAGCGGCATCGCACGCCTATACTTTCTAGAACCTCAATAATTCGATTAACTTCCTCAATCCGTGCTACCCGGCGCAGCGTCGTTTTGCCTTTGTTGAGTAGGCTAGCACACAGCAATCCAACAGCAGCGTTCTTGCTAGTTTTGATTTCAATTTCACCATGCAACTCCTGGCCGCCGTTGATGCGAAAGTTAGTTTTGCCCGAGTTATTAATCCGTACTATTTCGCTTGACAGCACCTCGCCGATACGCGCGATCATTTCGAGACTGATATTCTGCTTGCCGTTCTCAATTCGATTAATTGCCGACTGGCTAGTGCCAAGCTCCTCTGCCAGTTCGTTTTGAGTCATATTGCGTGCTTGGCGCGTTTCTTGGATGAGCGCGCCAATATTTTTGAGATACTTCGCCGTTTTCATGTCACCATAATATACCTAATATGATATATTGTCAAGAAATTCAATCGCAACCAACTCTATTTCAAAACGTTACAGTAAATGATCATAAGTGCTAAAATATAGATAAGAAAAAGGAGGATAATCATGACAGACACCGCAGTTACCGCTTGCATCGCTGGCGAAGAAGAACGCCAACGTGACGGTTTGGAACTGATACCAAGTGAAAATTACGTTAGCAAAAACGTTCGCGAAGCGCTTGGCAGCGTTTTTACCAATAAATACAGCGAAGGTTACCCTGGCCGACGCTATTACGGCGGCCAAGAATTCACCGACCGCGTCGAGCAATTAGCTATTGACCGCGCCAAGAAATTATTCCGCGCCGACCACGCCAACGTCCAGCCGCATTCCGGCGCACCTGCCAACGAAGCAGTTTACAGCGCTTGGTGCCAGCCGGGCGATACCATTCTAGCGATGGATTTGAGCCATGGCGGACACCTGACTCACGGCTCGCCTGTCACCCGCAGCGCTCACTTATACAACTTCGTCCCGTACAAAATGAAAAATATCGAAACCGGCGAGATTGATTACGAAGAGATTCGCCGCTTAGCACACGAACACCAGCCGCGCATTATTCTAGCAGGTTTCAGCGCCTACCCGCGCGAACTGGATTGGGCTAAATTTGCCGAAATCGGCCGCGAAATTGACGGCTGCCTACTAATGGCCGACGTAGCTCACATCGCCGGGCTAATTGCCGGCGGCGTTGCTAAAAATCCGCTTGATTACGGATTCCACGTCATGACTACCACCACTCACAAGACACTACGCGGCCCTAGGGGTGGTTTAATCCTTAGCATGGGCACAGTGACTAGCCCGCTCAAAAAACCTGCCAAAACACTCGAGAACATCCCGACGCTGATAGATCGATCGGTATTCCCTGGCATGCAGGGCGGCCCACATATGAATACTGTAGCTGCTAAGGCGGTAGCTTTCGGCGAGGCGCTGCAGCCCGAGTTCCGCGACTACGCGAAAAATGTCGTCGCTAACGCCGCGCGGCTCGCCGAAGAAATGCAAAAACGCGGCTTCCAATTGATAACAAATGGCACCAGCAATCATCTAATATTAGCCGATATAAATAAGAGTTTCGGTATCGATGGCAAAACTGCCGAGATCGCTATCGATAAGATCGGTCTAACACTAAACGCCAACGCCGTACCCGACGACCCGCTGCCGATGTTCCGTCCTAGTGGCATCCGCCTAGGTACGCCCGCCATCACCACCCGCGGCTGCCAGCCCGACGACATGGCGCAAATCGCTGAGTGGATCAAGCAAGCGATTGACGCCCGCGAGAATGAAGAGAAATTAGGAGTGTTGCGCCAGGAAGTGAGGGAGTTTTGTCGAAGGCTAAAGCAGACCTAGACAAAAACCAGTATCTAAGCAAAAACACTCCAGTTTTCACCGGAGTGTTTTTTGATGAAGCAGCTATTTAGCACTCACCAACTACACGTTTGATTGCTTGGTTCTTTGAGAAGTCCCATCCCCAAATCGTTACACCTACATTACGGTTTTTAGCATCCTTGCAAGTTTTGTACCAAATTGTTTTAGATGCATCAGCACCAGTCGGCGCATCAGTTGGTTCGGCGTTACCACCAACTTTATACGCGCTTGCCTCAAGATACCAAGTTTCACCGCTTTTGCCTGCCTCAGATAATTTATCTACCGAATCTGGGTACCCATTAGCTGTATCAGGCTGTTGAGTATTGTAAATTTGTGCTTTATCCGCAACATTCTTCATGACACCCTGCGATGCTGACGTTTTTGCTTGGTTCTGAATACCATTATAAGCAATGAGTGAAATCACCGTCAAAATCGCGATGATGACGATCACAATCAAGAGCTCGACAAGCGTGAAACCTCGGTTTTTAAGTTGTTTTGTAGTCACAGTAATGTGCCCCCTATTTATTATGTTAGTTAATTGTAATTTGATAATACTACACCGGTGGCGAAAGCGCAAGTGGTTTTTTAATAGATGTAGCGATTCTGCGTCGGACGCAAGAATAACGACTCGGTCGGTGCGCGGGCATCAATATGGGTACCGTCGCCAATTTGCCCGGCGTCATTCAAGCCCCAGCAATACGAACGCCCGTTTTCCACCACTGCGCATCCGCGGTTAGCGCCAGCAGCAATATCAATTATTCTCTGTCCTGCCGGAATTCCGCCTGGACCAACCAATATCTCTATCGGTTTTACCGATCGGTTGTTGGGAAGCGCACCAAGAGGGAGATTTGCCCCCAAATGGCCGTAGGCATTCGTCCCCCAGCAGAACACCCTGCCGCTGGTCATCAACATACACGAATGCCAAATACCCACTTCGACCTTTTTCACTTTATCTGACGGAGACAAGCCTGCCGGTCTGTCAACCTTAACTGGCGTAGCCTTTTTACTAATATAGCCAATATAATTCATACCTAATTGCCCAGCACGACCATTGCCCCAGCAGTATGCCTCGCCGTTAGCAGCAGCACATACGTGAGTAAACCTGTCTGCCTCGCCACTTTGAGCCAAATATCCATCCTGTGATATATTCGTTACATTGGTCAAACCAGAAACTCTCATAGGACTATAGACTGGCTGAGTGGCAGGGCTAGCAGATGTATTATTGCCAATCTGACCAACATTATTCTGGCCCCAGCAATAAGCAAAGCCATTGGCGATAGCGCACATATTCATAGACCGCGTACCACTGGTCGCTAGCGCAGTTGCCGTATAATTATTCGGCAGACCGCCAGAAACACCTGCTCTAACTAAAGTCGGCCATGGGCGCACCTTTGTTTTGTCACCAGTACCAGTCACACCGTGATAACCCTCGCCCCAGCAATATATTTTGCCGCCAGCAATGGCGCACGAAGTATTATATGAACCGCCGATGCTAGTTACTGTTTTACCAGCCAGCGCCCCCTTAACCTCAATAGGAACATTTGAATGTTCTTCGTCGCCGGATCGTCCATTACCAAGCTGACCAGTACCGTTATAACCCCAGCAATAAACTTTACCTTCAGCTAGAGCGCAGCTATGATACTGGGCGGTAAATAAGTCATCAATTCTCTTGCCGTAGAGAACTCCTGTTTGTTTAACTACTTTGACTGGTATATCGGAATCGACGCTAAGCGCAGCTTTTGCTGGATTGCCTGGATTATGACCAACAGACCTCCCATTGCCCAACTGTCCGTAGCGGTTTCTGCCCCAGCACCAAATACTATTAGACAAAATACCGCACGTTCGATATGTACCGCTAGAAGACTTCGTAGCAATCAGACCGGGACGCGTGATAAGCTTTTTAACCGAAACAGTGTATTCTCGCAAAACCATACCGCCAGAGTCTACAAGCTGTGTTTTGCCAATAGCCGAGACATCCGAATGATGATCATCATGAAAATTAAGGTCGCCAACGGTGAAAATTGTACGAATCGAACCTTCGCTCATAACGTATTTATTGGTCGGAATCTTGCCGTCTTGACCTTTGCAGTCGCTGCTTGGCGTTAGATACAAGCCAGCAGCTCCAGCAACATGGCCCCATGTTTGTTTCCAGTTGTTTATATCTAGACACGCATTAGCTGCCGCCGTCCCCGATTCGCCAGCTTCTTGAGCCAGCTTATAATAATACTCCTCGCGAGAATAAATATACGAACGCGTAGTAACGCGATATGCAGCTGCTAGCACCGCCAATATAAATGTTGTCATTATAATCATTACTGCTAGAGAATAGCCCTTATCAAAGCGAATCATTCCTCATTTCCTTTCCGAACAGTTAATGACTGAGATATTTTAGACACTCCCCCCACAGGAGGACTAATTGTTATATCAATTTTAACCTTGTTAGCATTTTCAAACATATGGTCGGAACTGTGAGCAGCATCGTACTGGTTGGCTATTGGCGTATCATCCTTAAAATATTGAACATCAAATGCCGAAACGTTGCGAGCAATTGTTTCGTCGCGATAAAGCGATCGCCCTGGCGTTGCACTGCCAGTAAATTCGGATGACTGCGGAGGTATGGATTGTACTGCTATCTTGCGCCAAAATTCGTTATTTTCATCGCCGGTACCACATATAGCAGAAGCATTAACACCAAGGGCTTTGTATCTTTCGCTTTTTATATCATCAAATATAACCCTTCGATACAATGTATTGTCCCGCATGAAGTAGATCACCATCTGTCTGTATTTTGGTTGGAGACGTCTTTCTGTACTGCAATTAAACCTTTTTGTTGCAGCATAAACTACCTCGCGAGAGCCTGCCCCGCGCCGCAAATTAGTCGCATATTGTATCAGGAGTAAGGCCCGCCTATTACCACCTCCGCCAAAATATTTCCAAGTTTGCAGAGTAGGCGCAGGAGTACTCACCGCGCCATATCCATACCGATCGATCATATTCATATCACCCCTTCTAGAAGTAGAGGCGATCTCGACTGAAGCCAAAACATCCATTTCGATAGCGTCCATCGTCACGTGCATGTCACGCGTCATTGAAGCAAGCGCATCTGCTGCTATAGCCTGACGGTAAGATGCTGATATAATACCGCCAAATACTACAACCACTATAAACATAACAAACGTCGTCACCATTAGCTCTACGATAGTGAATCCAGATTGGTTAGAATGCCGCATATGCAACATGAGTTACCCTCTTACCATTACCATATGTTACTACAGACTCAACACGAATCGGCATACCCAAACTGCTGACGGTGTCGCCGCAACCATACGGCGCAGATGCCACAACTTTTTGCTTGGTAGTTCCGGGCAACTCACTAATATGCCCTTCTGAATCAAGCAATACTTGCTGCACAGCGCCTGGCAGCGGATCGGTACACAAAAACCACGTTGGCGGAGCTCCGTTGACATATTTACGCATATTATCGTACGCTAAATAACTAGCCTTTTGATCCTGGCGGTTGATAATCGAGAGTATACTAACCTGGGTATGCATCGTTAATATACCAAGCGATATTATCGAAATAAACAACAGCGTAACTACCACTTCAACAATTGTAAAACCTTCGTCCGTTCTCACCTTGACCATATGCTGTTCACCTGATGAAGCGCATTATCTGATTCGCTATAGTAATATATTCTGAAACCGACGCAGACATCCCTACCCGAAGCGCCGTAAATTTTATCGCAGTCGGATCTCTCTCTGTCTTGAGCACAATACCTATAGAGCATTTTCTGCTCGTCTGTCCAGCCCCAGCTGGCTGGTATCGGGCCAGCCGCCGGGCAGCCCTTGACTAGCCTATTACCAGAACGGGAGGGATCTTGCACAACTGTAGTGTCACTAAAATATTTGCCTATATCAGCTAACAGCGCGTTGCCAGTTGGATATTCATGTCCCCTGGAAGTGGTGTTGTATTTATAATAACGTTCAAGATCTAGAGCCATGGCTTCAGCGCGAGCTCTACGGGTTGCATCGCGACCTTTCGCCGTCAAGCCGTTGAACGTAGTCATAGCAATTATCAGCAGCACACTGATGACGGTAACTGCAATAACCACTTCAACTATAGTAAACCCGCCCTCTTTACGCTTCATGACTTAATTGTAGCGCACAATTTATAAAATGGCTATGCTTTTTCTGAGTTTTTGCCAGGTATCTCTAACGGCTCTTGCTCAATGGTGATACCAAATTTTTGGTAAACGGTGTCAATGATTTTTTGGCGAGCTTGCGCTAGATTTTCATAGCTCTGTGCCGACTCATTAATAAGGACTAGCGCGTTTTTGTCGTGAACGCGCATACCATAATGAAGCGTACCTTTGAGCCCGCATTGATCAATTAGCCAGCCAGTTGGAATTTTGTATGTACCATGCGACATATCATAGTGTGGAATATCAGGATATTTCTGCTGTAATTCAGACAACTTATCGTCCGAAATAATAGCGTTTTTGAAGAACGAACCAGTGTTTGGGCGGACTTTCGGGTCGGGCAACTTATCAAAGCGAATCTTCATCACAACTTCGCGTAATGTTTGCGGTGAATAATCGTGAATATTGTGCTCGTCTAAATAACGCTGAATCGCTGCATAAAACGGCGGTTTAGATTGATACCGCGACAAGTTAAACGTTACTGATGTTATAATATAGCGCCCCGCCCAACGACCGCGAAAAATACTATGACGATACGCAAAGTCACACTCAGCATTGCTAATAGTTACAAATTGGTTATCGCGCGTATCGTAGGCATTGACCGAGACAATCGTTGAAGCAGCCTCTTGTCCATAAGCGCCAATATTCTGTACAGGCGCCGCACCGACCGTACCAGGAATCGCCGACAAGCATTCCACGCCGCTGAGATTCATCTCGACCGTCCGCCGTACGAAGTCATCCCAAACCTCGCCAGCACCAGCTACAATCGTCACCAAATCGTCAGTTTCGTCAACAACTTCAAAACCTGGGATGCGATTGAGTATAATAAGTCCGTCAAAGCCCTCGTCGTGCGCTAACGTATTACTGCCGCCGCCGAGAACGTATATGCCCAGATTGTGCTCATGAGCATAGCGTACTGCTTCGGCGATATCGGCGCGAGTTCTAGCCTCGACAACTTGCCGAGCCACGCCGCCGAGCTGCATAGTTGTAAGCTTTTTGAGAGAGATATCCTGCTGTATGTTCATAGTTTGATTATACAATATGTGATATAATTGCGATAGGCGCCCGTAGCTCAGCGGATTAGAGTACTTGGCTTCGAACCAAGGGGTCGCAGGTTCGAATCCTGCCGGGCGTACCAAATGTGCCCCGTTAGCTCAACTGGATAGAGCGTTGGTTTCCGGTACCAAAGGTTGCAGGTTCGATTCCTGTGCGGGGTACCAAAGATAGCAGCAATGACAGCTGTCTATTTTTTTAATTTGATCAATCAATTCGTTATTTGACTTTCCATATCGCCTATGCTTAAATTGAAGTATTGTATTCTGAGGAGAGGAATATGGAAAACCAACAAGCAAACCATATAAAAATAAAAGTTGTTATCAGGATATTGGCCGCTATACTAGCAGCAGTTTTGTTGTATTGGCTGTTTACCAGTTTGATTAGCATGAACCAGCATAATCAGACAAATCAAGGACCTAGCCATAGTACTACTTCTCAAGTAGACGACGAAAACAGCAAGCCGCAGCGACCAGATTCGGATTCAGAACCAAGCTCAAACCCGGACGGCAAGAACGAGACTAGCCAGACCAAGACTGACGAGTCCACGAACAGTTCGCCTAGTGATTCTACCAAGACGGCTGGAAATGGCGTCTCGGTTGTTGGAAATCACAATGCTTATCATTACCGCCAAATAGCGTCGCCGGGCAGGCCGTCAATTCACAATGCTGCTAACCATAGACCTGCGAATACTCCGTCCACTAAGCCCAGCAATAACAAACCGACTACACCGTCCAATCCGTCCAAGCCGCCTAAGCCAACACCCGAGCCAACACAGGCAGCTGTAAAAATCGTCGGTGCAGCAGAGGTCGGCTCAACCCTAATCGCGCAAATCGACGATCCTGACGGGTTGAAAGACGGCGGTATACGGTATTATCAATGGTTTGCCGACGGCGCGGCTATTCCTGGGGCTAGTTATTTCTCATACAAGTTGACACCATCAGAAGTGGGTAAAAAAATCACTGTCAAAACAACTCATGCTAACAACAAAAACGTAATGAAAGATTTAATTAGCTCAGCTACGGCAGCTGTCGGCA
>CAUTJX010000011.1:0-23129 GCA_963539155.1 uncultured Candidatus Saccharibacteria bacterium | reverse complement strand
TAATTATACCATTTATAAATATTTACCGTAACCAGATTTCTTGAGTGGATCAGCAAGCAAGTTGAGTTGTTCTCGGCTAATCCAACCGTTTTTAAAGGCAGTTTTTTCTGGTGAGCCAATAATCTGACCAGTACGTTTTTGAATGACGCGAACAAAGTCAGAGGCGTCAGTAAGGCTATCAATTGTCCCAGTGTCTAGCCAAACATCGCCGTTATCAAGCGTCTGAACTTTGAGTTTGCCACGGCGTAAGTATTCGGCATTAATTGAGGTAATTTCTAACTCACCACGATCAGACGGTTTGACATTTTTGGCGATTTCGACCACGTCATTATCATAGAAATACAAACCAACAACGGCAAAGTTTGATTTTGGCTCGGCTGGCTTTTCTTCAATAGAAACAGCTTGATTTTGCTCATCAAACTCGACAACACCGTACCGTTCTGGGTCAGAAACTTTGTAGGCAAAGACCGTACCGCCGTCAGGATTAGTACACTCCTGTAGAGACTCATCCAGCCGCTCACCGTGGAATATGTTATCTCCCAGGACTAAAGCCACCTTGTCGTTACCAATGAAGTCTTCACCGATGATGAAAGCTTGCGCCAAGCCCTCTGGTTTAGGCTGAACGGCATATTCTAGATTGATACCCCATTGTGAACCGTCGCCAAGGAGTCGTTGAAATCCAGCCTGGTCATCTGGCGTGGTAATTATCAAAATGTCGCGAATTCCTGCCTGCATGAGTGTGGTCAGCGGATAATAAATCATCGGCTTATCGTAAATTGGCATTAATTGTTTACTGATCGCCTGAGTAATTGGCCAAAGGCGCGTCCCTGATCCACCTGCTAAAATTATTCCTTTCATGAAAACTCCTTTTGATTCAGTATATAATCTTTTAATTCATGTGTCCAATCATGGCTAGAAAACCCAGTGGAGTGTAGCTTGTTGAGGTTCATGTTGCTACTTAATGGGCGCTGCGCAATTCTGTCTTTGTCGGCAAAATATTCAGCCGTCGTTGTGTTGGTGACGATCAAGTCGTCGCGCCCAGCTAGCCGGAAAATTCGCCTGGTGATGTCCGCCCAGCTTTCCAGCGGTCCGTCGTTGGTGGCGTTGTATGTGCCAAAC
The DNA here is from genome assembly GCA_963539155.1 of uncultured Candidatus Saccharibacteria bacterium. Taxonomy (GTDB): domain Bacteria; phylum Patescibacteriota; class Saccharimonadia; order Saccharimonadales; family Saccharimonadaceae; genus Saccharimonas. The sequence continues at coordinate 22,010 of CAUTJX010000011.1, read as the reverse complement.
GGCGCCTCTGTTGATAGCAGATGGTCAATAATCCTCACTAGTTCGCTGGTAAAAGTTAGACGCCCAACTTGGTCGTTAACAACGGTTGGCGAGATATTTTTTTCTGCCAGTCCCAGCATGGTGCGGACAAAGTTTTTACCCTCGCCAATCACCCAGGTAGTACGCAACAAGTAAAACTTATCAAGCTGTTCGACCAGCAAATCTCCAGCTGCTTTTGACGCGCCATACACGCTCAGCGGGCTTAAATCTTCGCTTTCAAAATGCGGCTCGCGAGTTCCGTCGAATACGTAATCGCTGGAAATATGCACCAATGTGATATCGTGAGCGCGGCAGATCCGGGTTAGATTCGCCACTGCCGAGGCGTTAACTTTCCAGGCAGCGACGCGGCCCTCCGGTGTTTCCGCGCCGTCAACATTAGTAAAAGCGGCAGTATTCAGAATCGTTGATATACCTGACCAGTCAAAACTTTCAACCGACTGCCGATCGGTGATATCGAGCTCGGTTTTATCGGCGAATTGGGCCTTTGGATATTTCTTTCGCAGCGCCGTTCCCAGCTGGCCGTTAGCGCCAATGATAAAAAACTTACTGTCGTCCATTAAGCCTCTATCGGAATGACATTAGCCAGCAGCGGATGCCGGGCGTCTTTTTCGGAAATAATTGCCTGGTCCTGGCTGATGGGCCAGTCGATGCCAAGCTCTGGATCAAACAGATTGACAAAGGTGTATTTGGCGTCTGGCGACCAGTGGGCGTCAACCAGGTAGGTGTAGGCAATGTTATCGTCAAGCGTTTGGTAGCCGTTGGCGACGCCTTTCGGTACGAAAATTGCCGTGCCAGGGTTGATCTCATGTGTGAAAACTCGGCCGAAGCTGTCGCCCTGACGCAAATCACACCACGCGCCGAACACCCGGCCGTTGGCGGTGGAGATGAACTTATTCCACGGCTCGGCGTGCAGGCCACGGGTGGCGCCGGCTTTGTCGTTGAAGCTAATATTGTTTTGCACGATGGTGAATGACGGTAGTCCCAATGCTTCCATTTTCTCTTTTTGGTAGTTTTCTTTGAACCAGCCGCGGTTATCACCGTGGACTGGCAATTTTACCACAAACAGCCCGGGGATTGGAGATTCAGTGACGGTTAGTTCGTTGTAGTTGTTTGGATCGAAGTTCATACATTACCCTTTCGCCATAGTTGATAATAATGTAGTCCTGCCAGAGTTTGGCAATCATTAATTTCGCCTTCTCGAATCAAATCATCTATCTCATCAAGCGTGAAAAATCGCATATCGCTAAAGAGCTCATCGCTTTGTTCACGTTGGCCAGTGAAGCTTAGTTCTCGGGCTAGGCAAACGGCCATTTTCTCTGTCAATAGGCCATTGCAAACATACGCTTCACCCAGTTTCTGCCAGGACTGAGCGATGATACCGGTTTCTTCTTCGAGTTCGCGCTTTGAGGCTTCTAATAGATCTTCATTATCGCCTCCGCCGCCGGGCAGCTCCCAGCCAAAGCTTTGTGAGGGATAGCGAAAGCCGCGTACCAAATACAAGCGCTCTTGGTCGTCTAATACTACAACCATACACGAGTCTCGCGACTCCATGTAACCATAAATCCCAGTGTTTCCGTCTGGACTAACAGTCTGGTCTTCGTGAATGGTGATCCAAGGATTTTGATAGACGATTTTACTACTGACTTTCGTTTTTGACGACGTATCAGTCATGATTATTGCCCTTGCTTTGCGTAGGCTGCTTCAACCGCTTCTTTTTGGGCTTTCCACCAGTCTTCGTGTTCGCGGTACCATTCAATGGTTTGCAATAAGCCGTCATGCATACCTGTTTGGTTATCAGTATATTGTGGCTGCCAACCCAGTTCGTGGCGTAGCTTGCTAGAGTCCATAGCATAGCGCATGTCGTGGCCAGGGCGGTCATTGACATGCTCATACCAATCTTTGCCTTTACCCATCAGTTCGCAAATGAGTTCAATCACCATTTTGTTGTTGACGTGGTCGTTGTCGGCGCCGATGATGTAAGTCTCACCCAGCTCGCCTTTTTCTAAGATGAGATGAACTGCTGAATTGTGATCATCAACGTGAATCCAGTCGCGGACCTGTTCGCCCGTACCGTACAGTTTTGGCTTGATATCGCTCAAAATATTGGTGATTTGGCGCGGAATAAACTTTTCGATGTGCTGGTATGGGCCGTAATTGTTTGAACAATTGGAAATCGTTGCTTTGATACCGAAGCTGCGGATCCAGGCGCGCACCAGCATGTCGCTGGAAGCTTTGGTGCTGGAGTAGGGGCTGGATGGATTGTACGGCGTGTCTTCGGTGAAACGGTTTGGATCGTCGAGTTCCAAATCGCCAAATACTTCGTCGGTCGAGATGTGATGGAGGCGCTTACCGTGCTTGCGGATAGCCTCAAGAATGGTGTAGGTACCGACCACGTTGGTCTCGACAAACGGCCACGGATTACGCAGGGAGTTGTCGTTATGGCTTTCGGCGGCAAAATGCACAATGATGTCGTTTTCAGCAACTAATTTGTCCATCAGCTCAGTATCGCAAATGTCGCCCTCCACGAAATTGATTTGATCGGCTACTGGCTGCAAATTAGCGCGGTTGCCCGCATAAGTTAGCTTGTCGATAACAGTGATGTCGTATTCTGGCTTGTGTTTGACGGTATAATGCACAAAATTCGAGCCAATGAATCCCGCGCCTCCCGTGACTAGCATCTTTGTCATAAGTATAGTATATCAGGTATAATAGGTAATCGACAGAGGAGGATTATGAAAATAGTAATTGTTAGCGGCTATTTCAATCCGCTGCACGGCGGACACCTGGATATGATTGAGGCAGCAGCGGCTATGGGCGACAAACTGATTGTAATTGTTAATAATGATAAGCAGCAGCTGCTCAAAAAAGGCAAGATTATCCTGGATGAAAGTAATCGGCTGCGGTTAATGCGGGCGCTAAAGGGTGTCGATCAGGTTATTCTATCAATCGACGAAGATCCAACGCAAATTAAGTCGTTGGAAATGGTTGCCGGCCAGTATCCGGGTGATGAGCTGATCTTTGCTAACGGCGGCGATCGTGACACCGAAAAAGCCATCCCCGAAGCAGATGTTTGTAAAAAGTACAACATACAAATGCGGTTTGATGCTGGTAAAGGTAAGCCAGATTCGTCGACGCGAATCAACCAAGCGACAGGCAAAGAATAGCTGGATACAGAATAAAGGCGGGTTGCCGCTGAATAACCGCCAGTAAAAGACGCCGCGTTCGCTACTCAGAAAAGCCGTTCGGATTTTGTGATTGCCAGCGCCAGCTATCAGCGCAAGCCTGTTCAATACTTAATTCGGCTCGCCAGCCTAGTTCGCGCTCAGCTTTGCTGCAGTCAGCGTAGCAGGCGGCGATATCGCCGGCTCGCCGCGGTTTGATTTCGTAGGGCAAGTCTCGCCCGCAAGCTTTGCTAAACGCTTTGATGATTTCTAGTACTGACGTGCCGCTTCCAGTGCCGAGATTATAAATACTAGCTCCAGCTTTCATATGTTGCAGAGCGGCGACGTGGCCGCGCGCCAAGTCTACGACGTGAATATAATCGCGCACACCCGTGCCGTCTGGCGTGTCGTAATCGTCTCCGAAAACACCGACGCTTTGCAGTTTGCCGACGGCAACTTGAGCGACATAAGGCAATAAATTGTTTGGAATGCCGTTTGGATCTTCGCCGATTTGGCCTGATTGATGAGCGCCGATCGGGTTGAAATAACGCAAGATTGTTGCTTCGAACGTTGGATCGGCCGCGCAGTAATCCTGTATGATTTGCTCGATCATGTATTTAGTCTTGCCATAAGGATTGGTTAAACCTACGCCGACTGTCGAAGTTTCGCGCAGCGGCAGCTCGCTAGGGCTGCCGTAAACAGTTGCTGAACTCGAAAAGACCAATTGCTTAACGTTATGTTCTCGCATCGCTTCAAGTAGTGTCATAGTTGAGACGAGGTTATTATCGTAATATTCTAGCGGTTTGGCGACTGATTCACCGACAGCCTTTAGTCCAGCAAAATGAATCACTGAATCTATATCGTATGTTGTAAAAATATCATCAAGTGCTGATTGGTCGCGGACGTCCGCTTCAATAAAAGGGATTTCGTGCCCAGTGATCTGTTCGACGCGTCGCAAACTCTCGTGGCTAGAATTGGCTAAGTTATCGATTACCACTACTTCAAAATTGTTATTGATAAGCTCGATCAGCGTGTGGCTGCCAATATAACCCGCACCGCCAGTAACTAAAGTTGTTTTCATACTATATATTGTATAACATTAAGCAAACAAAACCCTTAAAGAGATAAATCGCTTACTGAGTCGGCAACAGTAGTCCATAACGACCCAAGTTGACCTTCTTTAACAGCCGCCATACCGTTGCTGATAACTCCAATTCGCGACTTGCTCATGTCGAAAGATGTGACTGCTGTAGCAACGTTTACCCATGCTGTGTGCAGCGATCCTTCTTTGACGTATAATACATCACCGTAAGATAAAGCGCCAATTCTGTCTCCGTCAAGAATAGCTGTTTTTGTGTTATTTATCAGAAGAGTCCAGAGATTATTGATAGAGCCCTCTTTTGCAAAGAGGTTATTAGAGGCGTCTATCACGGCTATTCGATTATCTGTGACTGAAATGCTCTTTGCGTTATTATAAACGAGAGTCCAAAGAGCGTTTAGGAAGCCTTCCTTAACAAAAGCGTTGCCACCGCCTTTAATTATGCCAATACGAGAACTGCTGAGTGAAAATTGAGTTACATTATCGGCAACGCGGACCCAATTTTCATTGAGAGACCCTTCTTTGATGGCAAGCCAGCCGCCAGACAAAACGCCGATACGATTACCTGAGATATCAAACTTATCAACGTTGTCAGCTATTTTGGTCCAAGTAGCGTTTGTAGGTCCTTCTTTAGCGTAAAGCTCTTTATTATGATTAAGTACTACTATCCTATTGCCTGATAGTCTAATTGATTTCACACCTCTAGCTTGTATTGTCCAAAGCTCGTTTAGCGGGCCTTCTTTGACTGAAGCTATTGAGTTTTGAACAATTCCTATTCTAGGTAGCAAGGTAACGTCTCGTATGTGTATAAAGTTGTGCGGCCACTCTCTATCACCCGAGCGGTAGTATCGTTTTTGCAAAGTGATAGCGGGTAAATAACTGTCCTCTGAGGTTTCGATATATTCGGGAGTAACCTTTTCTACATATGCTACATGACCAGGAGTTATCCATTGCGCGATTGATCCAACCTCTGGAGTTCCGTTAACGGCGAATCCTTTCGAACGAGCTTTTGTGGCCCAGTTATAGGCGTGCCCGAGATTCCCTGGGTTAGCTGCGCCGTTTTGTGCTAAACGGTATGCAGCATAATTAGTGCAGTTGTGTCCAGTCTCGCGAGTAGAATAGCCCCACGTAGATTGTCCGCGATAACCGCTATGACTAGTGCAGTTATATCCAGAACTGCGGCATAAGAGTACTGCAGCATGGGCGATGTTGGTATTTATCATTGATAACAAGATAGTTATGCAGATAAAAACTATAATCTTGTGATGCAGACTATTTGCTAACATATCTCTCAGCAGTCTTAGTGACATTTATCATATACAACCTTTTTAATCTTAGTCAAGAAAAGGCCTTTGTCGAAGCGTTTGGCGGTGCGGGCGAGTTTGCTGGGATGAAAACGAGTTTGTTCGGCGATTTCGATGGCTTTTACAATATCGTCAACGGTTTGATGATGAAACAGCGTGCCAATGTCGGGCGAAGTAACTATATCAGTGGTGCCGCCGCGTGCCAGGCCGATAACGGGTGCGCCGGCTGCCAATGCTTCGACGCTGACAATACCGAAATCCTCCTCGGCAGGATAGATGAAACCGCGCGCAGTGGTGATAGCTTTTTCGTATTCAGCGTCGCTAGCGTCGCCGAAGCGGTCGGTGCGGAATTCGACGGTTGGGCCGGCAAGCTTGACTAGCTGGTCGTGAGCTGGCCCGTTGCCAAAAACGATCAGTTTTTTGTTGAGTTTGGTAGCGGCTTTGACGGCTAGATCGTAGCGCTTATACGGCAATTGGCGGCCGATGGTTACGTAGTGGTCACTCCGCTTGCGAGCAGGTGTAAAGCGGCTAGTTTCGACTGGCGGATGGATTACAGTGCTGCTGCGGCCGTAGTATTTTTTGATGCGTTTTTGCGTTTCGGTAGAGTTGGCGATGAAGACATCAACTTGTTTAGCAGCCTCCAGGTCAAGCTGGCGCTGATGCGGTACCAGCAGCGGCATCAGCAGGCGAATAAACGGATTAAGTTTGCCGTAGCCAGGATCGCGGCGGTATTCGTCGTAGTGGCTCCAGTAGTAGCGCGGCGGCGTATGGCAATAATTGATAATAACTTGGTTGGGGTGTGCTTTAGTGACTTGGTGGCCGTGCAGGTACGAACTAGTCAAAATAATATCAAATTCGCTAAGATCAAGCTGGCGCATTGCTTTAACCGCTAGCGTCGGAAAAAGTTTGTAATAATTACGCAGCCGCGGTGGTATTTTTTGTAGTTTCGAGGTGCGAATATCAAGTTTAGCAAAAGCCGGAACCTTGTCGGGATTATATATTGCCGTATAAATTGGCGCGTCAGGAAAAGCTTCGTGCATGGCTAGCACGACATTTTCGGCACCGCCCATCGCTGTCAAGAAGTCGCAAACAATTGCAATGCGCGGACGCTTCATTATCTTGCTCCTGTTTTGTGTAATACGACACCGATTGTTTTGAAAAGTATCCGCAGATCCAGCCAAAAACTCCAATTTTGCGCATAGTAAAGTTCAAGCTCAATTCGTTCGTCGAAACTCAAGTTGCTGCGGCCCGAGACTTGCCACAATCCAGTTACTCCAGACTTAACGCTATGCAATAACGCCGTACGATTTTTGCTGAATTTAACTTCTTGCGGCAGAATTGGCCGCGGCCCGACTAAACTCAAGTCGCCGAGCAGCACGTTGATAAATTGCGGAAATTCATCAAGCGAAGTATTACGCAAGAACTTGCCAAACCAAGTAATTCGCGGATCATCGGCAACCTTGTGATCGCGTCGGTATTCGGCAGCCAAATCAGGCCGATTCATTTCCTCAAACTCGATACTGGCGTCCTTTTTGCCGTACTGAGCACCCATAGTGCGGAACTTATAAAGGCGAATCGGCTTCGAAAAACGGCTCAAACGCTTAGAACGGTAAAAAATCGGTCCGGGATTGCAAATCTTTTGCAGCAGCGCGATTATTATTATAATTGATCCCCAGAGCGGCAAAGTAATAATAACGGCTATCAAGTCGAACAACCGCTTAGCAATTGCCCCCCAGCCGATGAGTGGTGTTTGACTGACAGTAATCATCGGATAGCCGAGAAAGACATCGACGGTGTTTTTGCCAGTATAAAATTCCGGTTCTCCAGGTATGAAATTATATTGAATGTGAGCAATTTGCGCGGCGCTTAAAATTTGGTGATTGCGATCTTCGCTGGCATAAAGGTCGGTTTGAATAATAGTGCTAATGTTAAGTTTTTTGATATCTTTGAGTGCTGTCTCGACGCGGCCGTAATGAACGATACCGAGATGCGGCGGCAACAATTTTGCCGGTCCGGCGAAGGCTACAATTTGATAACCAGATTTGTGGGTGGAGCCGAGGGACATCGCAATATCGGTCGTCGCATCAGAATTACCGATTACCAACACTCGACTGACGCCGTGTCCGTAGCGATATAACTCGTTGCGAATAGTGCGAATTATTTCGCGTACCAAAATAATGGCAATCGTTGAGCCGATTAAAACGTAAAGAGCAACTAGTCTGGCCGGAAAAATATGCATACTAGTGAAGTATTCCCAGCCAATTACCAGCAGTATACCAATGAAAGTGCCGAGCGTTATACGGCTCCATTCGACGAGGCGGCGGTTATAAATGCTCGGACTATACAATCCGAGCGAAGCGAAAATCAGTATCCACACCGGGGTAATCACGGCAAAGCCGATAATATATTCGTAAGCGTAAACAATGTGCAAGAGTACGCGCTGGTCGACTTGAGTGCGGATATAATAGGCTGCGGCAAAAACAATTGCCAGTACAATCGCGTCGGCCGCCATCAGGATTAGGCTGTAAGACTTGGTGTTATGAGATGGCATTTGTCTTCATTATAACAACTTTCGTTATAATAGATAGCATGAGCAATCTCAATACCGATAATTTGGAGCGTCGGCTAGCTTCGGTAACGCTGGTGCTGTTGGCTGCGATCATGCTAGGTTTGGCAATTCATACGCCGTTGACGGTTTTGGCGAGTACGCATTGGCCGCTGGTTGCGCTGTACGCCAAAGCATGGAAAGAAGTACTGCTAATGGTAGATTTTGTCCTGGTGATTATCCTGGGTTGGTGGCGCCATGCTTGGCGATTTTGGCTGCGCGATAAGTTGCTATGGTTGATTGCTGGTTTTGCGCTGTGGCATTTAGTTTTAGTAGGAATATCGCTGACTGCGGGTAATTCAGCGACAACTGTGATTGCTGGCCTGGTAATTGATTTGCGCTGGGGTCTAATGGCGGCGACGATGTATGGTTTTATTTATCTCTATCCGCGCTATCGGCAAATTTTGTTGAAATGTATGCTGGCGGCAGCGGCGGTAATTATTGGGTTTGCTTGTTTACAGTTGGTTTTGCCGCGGGATTTCTTGACAATATTCGGTTACAGTCAGACAACGATCGTACCGTATATGACGGTTGATTCAAACGAGGCTTATGTGCGCTTTGGCAGCACGCTGCGCGGGCCGAATCCGCTAGGAGCGTACGCGCTTGGCGGATTGGTGTTGGCGTCAGCATTTTTGGCGGCAAAATGGCGTGATAGTGCTAAGCTGTGCGTCTACGGCATTTTGGCGGCCGCTAGCTCTAGTATCGCTCTTTATATTAGTTATTCGCGGGCGGCGATTCTAGGAGCTCTAGCAGCGTTAGGCGGGCTTTTTGCTCATCAATATGGCCGGAAATTATCTAAAAAAGCTTGGATATTGATTGCTGCGGGAGTTTTAGCTGTAGCTGCGGGCGGAGCTTATTTGCTGCGTGATACCAGCTTTATACATAATGTGATTTTGCATGATAATCCTACCACGGGTGCTGCTAGAACCTCAAATGATGACCATGTTTCGTCATTGCGCGATGGAACTATCAGAGCGGTGCAGCAACCGTTTGGCGCTGGTATTGGCAGTACCGGGTCGGCATCGTTATTAGGTGATTCAGGGGTGATTATCGAGAACCAATATTTATTTATCGTGCACGAAGCTGGTTGGCTGGGTTTGGTGATTTACTTGATGATTGTGATTATCGTTTTGCGGCGGCTATGGCGGCAGCGGAACGATTGGCTGGCGCTTGGCATGTTTTTGTCTGGAATTGGCTTGAGCATCGCTAGTTTGTTCTTGCCAGTATTTGCTGATGATGTGATAGCACTAGTTTGGTGGGGCTTGTCGGCACTGATAATGGCCCGACCGTTTGACCGGGAGCTAGTTGATTCGCTATAGTGAAGGTATGGCAGCACAAGCTCAATCGGCGGCAATTAATCCGACCAAGAAGCAGTACGAGCTTTTGTTATTTATTGATGGTTTTATAAAATATAACGGCTACGGGCCGAGCTATCGCGAGATAATGCGGGCGCTTAATTACAAAAGCGTTTCGACAGTGGCAGTACATATTGATAGTTTAATTTCTCGTGGTCACTTGCGTAAGCGTGACAATTCAGCGCGGTCGCTAGAGGTGATCGACGTGGTTGCGGCACCAAAAACCACGCCAGAAGTTTTGGATTCGACAGACGCGATAACTGAACGCTGTATTCGCGCTAAAATAGCCAATTTGCAGAAGCAAGACGACGATAAGGCACGCCAGGATATTCAAACGCTGCAATCGACATTACAAATTCTTGGTTATGAGGAGCCGCGTGAGACGGATAGCGCGTAAACCATCGTACCGCCGGCGTTATACTGGCACTAAAGCGGCGGTCTATACTGCTAAATCTACTAAATCTAGCGCTTGGCGATTGAAATTGCGGCGTCTAGTTTATGGCGTATATCGGCAGGTCAATTACCAAGCTGCTTCATTGCAGATAAAATTACAACGTTTGTTACGCCATAAGCATTTCCGTAAATATGCAGTTGGTGCGGCAGCAAGTTTGACTTTTATTCTAGTGATTGTACAGTTGGCCTATCCAAGCGATAAGACTTTGCCGTTTGCACACGTTGACGGATTAGCAATTGGCGGTATGGCTAAAGATGCGGCGGCCAAAAAAGCTAATCAAGCGTATAGCGACCATACTCTTAATATCACGATGAATAATTCAGACAAGCCAGCGGTTAGCATTAAGCTGCGCGATATTGCTGTCTCGGTTGATAATTCGCAGCGGATCAAGCAGTACGATTATCCTTGGTATGCGCGATTAGTGCCAACTTCATTGTTTTGGTATGGTTTGAATTATGGTTCGCCGCCAGCCCCTAAATTTGCCAACCAAACGGATGCAGCTGTTAACGAAAAAATAGTTGCTCGCTGCCAAGTTAGTCCGACCAATGCTACGCTTAAAGCCAAAGGGGCGCAGCTCGAGCTGCAGAGGTCTAGGCTTGGCGGTAAATGCGATGAGGCTAAAATCAAGCAATCTGTTCGCGATATCAAACCAAAACTGTGTCAGCCGACAACTATTAATGTCAATAAAATAGATATCAAACCAGCGGTGAGCGATGAAAAAGCTAAGCAATTGGCGCGAAAGCTAACCAAACATCTAGCGGGAGGTATTCAAATTAAAGCTAGAGACAAAACTATCGCGGTCGATGCGCAGACGGTCTACGCTTGGCTTGACTTTACCGCTAAAGATAAAGAATTGGTGGCTACGCTGAATGCTGAACGTACTGGCAAATGGCTGAATGATACGGTAGCGAAAATTGTTACTGTGGCGCCTGGGGTGTCGAAAATTACTACGCATGACTTCACTATTGTTAGCAAGCAGACAGGTAGTTCAGGGCAAGCACTTGATGTGGCGGTAATGCTGCAGAAATTACAAAGTACAATCGACGGCGGCAGCTTGCAGCTTGATGCCGCTACCAAGGCTGTGCCGCCGCGCGAGGAATATACGCGGACGTATAGCTCGAGTGATGCTGGCTTGTCGGCTTTGATGGAAAATTTCGCCAAAGACCATCCGGGAACTTACGGCGTGTCGATGATAGAACTTGACGGCAAAAAACGCCGCGCCGAATATAATGGCGATAAGCAATTTGTAACAGCTAGCACCTACAAATTGCTAGTGGCTTATAGCTTGCTAAAGCGTATTGATAGCGGTGCGCGCAGTTGGGATAGCGATCAAGCATGCTTTGATAAAATGATTAGTTTGAGCGATAATGCTTGCGCGGAAAGTTTCTTGAACGCAATTGGAGTTAGTACTTTGACTAGCGAAGCTAACGCCATTGGCCTTAAGAACTCGACATTTATGAAGGGTGGCGGACCGTATACGACAGCAAATGATCAAGCCCTGCTGCTAGGTATGATTGCAACCGGCCAAAACTTTTCGAGCGCTAATCAGCAGCGCTTGCTAGAAGCTATGAAGAAAAATGTGTATCGCAAAGGTATTCCAGCAGGTGTATCGGGGACGGTTGCCGATAAGGTTGGCTTTATGAATGGGTTATTGCATGACTCGGCGATTGTTTATGGTTCGCACGGTACGTACGTACTGTCAATCATGACCGATGGCGCTAGTTGGGAAGCGATTGCTGATTTGGCAAAACAGCTTGATGCGCTGCGGGCGCAGTAGACTTTACACCTTTTGTATAATAAGTTACAATACTGGTATCTGTGGTGATAGCAGAATGTATTCCGGCATAGCTCAGTGGTAGAGCGGATGGCTGTTAACCATTAGGTCGCTGGTTCGAGCCCAGCTGCCGGAGCCAAATTGATAGATTAAATTGCCTGGTATACTGGGCAAACGGCCTCGACAGGTTAAGTCAAGGCCTTTTTAAATATATTTTATAAATAGTTTACTATTGCAGCAAACATTAGGGTAAGCGTGTAATTTTCGTTGTATTTTATACTATAATACTTGAAAAAATTGTTAAGTAATGCTAGCATGAAAGCGTAAACTAAATTAAAACACAAATGTGTACAGGAGAAAAACAATATGGGTGTTCCCTATGTCAAATTGGCTAGTGCTGTGTCAGTGGCAGCCGTTGTTGGCGCAGTGGTATTTAACTCGCCAGCCAATGCTGCGCCGACTGCATTCACGTGGACGGGCGCTGCTGGCGACCACAAAATGTCAACTGCTGGCAACTGGAAAGACGGCCAAGTACCAACAGAGGGCGCTAAGCTGGTATTTACATGTGCCAACGGAGCTAGCGAGAAGATTCAGAATGATTTGAACGTTGCTTTGTCTGGCTTGGACGCTCAAAAAATGAACAATGTTACTGCTGCTCCGACATGTGCTAGCTATACGATTGATACGCTGAAATTTACATCGGATGCTGAGTTTAGCGGCGGACACACTAGCGCTGATGATGAAGAGGGTAAGATCCCTAACATTTACGTTACAGGTGCTGTTACTGGCTTGTCAAACTTGAAATCTAACGGATTCGACGGCAAGTTCACTAGCAGGCCAACGATTAACCGTTTCGAGGTCGCTAATAGCGGATGTAATAATATAAGTTACTATATAAATGCTCCAGAGAAAGTTGTTGGCGAAAACGCTAGCGTACCGCTAGAAGGTGCTAATAACATTACAGTTAAAAGTAGTGGCGAGCTAGGAGTTAAATATGCTGATAACGAAACAAGCGCCAGCAAAATTACTTTCGAAAACGGCGCGATGATTTCCCATGGAATAAGTTGTTTGGGTTCTGGCGGCGGTTCTTCAAACGTGACAACAGTTCTATCTGGCGACATTGTACTCAATGGCAATGTTGAATATAGGTTAGCTTCAAATGTGACAGTGAAGATTACCGGCAAACTTAGCGGGTCTGGCAAGCTGGTTGCTCACAAGGACAACGAGGGAACTCTGCTGGTTGAGTCTTCGGACAACACTAGCGGTACGCCGAATGGCCAGCACGGTAATGCTCACGAAGCTAAATTGATAAAATTGGACGGTGATAAACCTAATGAGTCGGTAAGCGTTAGAAAGGGTGAGACAGTCTTGCTAAACGGCAGTCGCTCTGATGTTTATGTCGATGAAGGCGGCGTGTTTGGTGGTAATGCTACGGTAAAAGATCTTAGTGTGGCAGGTGTCGTTGCTCCAGGCAATTCGCCAGGTAAGATTACTGTACTGAATAGCTTTTCTATGCAGGGTACTGGCGTATACAAGGCAGAAATTCTAGACAAAGATCATTATGATCAGATTGTTGCGCAGAGCGTCCAGCTTAGCAACGGTGGTAATTCTTCGAAATTAGAGCTGGTATATCTGCCTGGCGGTACCATCAAGAAGGGTGATACCTTTACGATTATCAACAATAACGGTAGCGCTCCAGTTCAAGGGACATTCAATGGTTTGCCCGAAGGTGCAGAGTTCGCTGTGGATGGCGCAACCTTCAAGATTAGCTATGTTGGCGGCGATGGCAACGATGTTGTACTAACGGCGCAGAATGATTCGACGGGTCCGAAGGCTCCAAATACGGGCGGCGAAAATGTAGCAGTTAATTTGGCTGGAACTATCGTTGGTGTGGCTTCGGCAGCAATCCTGCTATTCATGGCAAAACGAAAGAGTTTTGGCAAGAAATAACCAAGACTTATAACGATTAAGATTGGAGGCAGGCACGCCGTAAGCGGTTTGACGCGAGGCGTGCCTGTTAGCTATAATGAAGCAAGCAATGACGCAAAGAGAACGAGTTGCTCGTAGTCTGGAGGTACTGCCAAAAGCACGAGGCCGGGTAGTTGTACCGCGGCGCAGATTGGCGAATGATGTTGTAGCGGGCGCTGCTGGCCAGCCGAGTATGAAGCGAATTATGGATATCGCAGTGCAGCCTGTCTCGCCAAGTCCAAAAGAGCAGTCTCTTCAAAACAAAAAACCTAGAGATTATACGAGAATTAATAGAAAGCTGGCTCGGACAGCTCGCTTGCTTATTATTTATGAAAAACTAACAGCTGCTAGCCAGATGGGCGGTGAAAAACGCTCCACCAAGCGGCGCTTAAAAGAAATCATGAGCGGTAATTTTCGCAAGAAATTATCTGGTGTTGCGGCGTCGATTCTCTTGCTGGTTTCGGTATATTCACTAGTGGACTCTTGGCTGTTAAATAATCGGATAAAAGATACTGTAAATACAGCGACGGTGGCTGCACGCAGCGATAGCCCAAATGATCGACGGAGCAATGAAGGTAAAGACGAAACAAAAGTTTCTGGCGACGCCATCGCTAAATACAAGGTAGCTGCAGATTTACCGAGAGTGATTACTATTGAGAAGCTAGGGGTTAAAGCTCGAGTATTGCCGATGAGCGTTAATGCTGACGGCTCAATGCAATCGCCTGTCAATATTTTTGATACAGGATGGTATACTGGCAGCGTCAAGCCGGGGCAGCCGGGAGCATCTATTATTATTGGCCACGCATCTGGTATGACTTTGGGGGGAATTTTTAATAAGCTAGAGTCGCTAAATGTTGGCGATACAGTCAGTGTTGAACGCGGTAACGGCCAAATGTTGCGCTACCAGGTGGTCAAAAAACAAATAATTAAGCTATCTGATGTTGATATGAATAGTTTTATGCGTCCAGCTGATGGTGTGTCTGAAGGCTTGAATCTGATGACTTGCGCTGGGGAGTGGATAAAAAACTCGCAAACTCGCGATCACCGGGCGATGATATTTACCAAGCGAATATGATTAAACTAGTTGACTGTGCAAATGTAAATAATACAATGTAAAAACCTTGACTAGCACTATATATTGGGTGTAAATTTGTATGTAAGCACTACATATGGTGTTTTCGTAAAACAAATACACGATTAAGTGTCGCTCCGCAGGGGTAGATCCGGAGCGTTTTAATGATGCATTCAGGAGGGTAATATGTATCAAACAATCAAAAAGCGCGACGGCCGTAAAGTGAAGTTTGACGCTTCCAAGATTACTAAAGCGATTGCTCGAGCTGGCGCTGAAACTGGCGAATTCGACGAAAAAGCCGCTGCTAAGCTTACTGATAAAGTACTTAAACAGTTAGAAGCTCGCCAGACGCGTCTCGTGCCGGGTGTTGAGGAAATCCAGGACATCGTCGAGGACACGCTGATTGATTCTAAGTTTAAGAAAACCGCCAAGGCCTACATCATTTACCGCGACCAGCACAAAAAGCTGCGTGAAATTACATCCAGCGCGCATGTTGATTTGATCGATAAATACGTCAATAATCTAGACTGGAAAGTCAAAGAAAATTCCAATATGGGCTATAGTTTGCAGGGCCTGAATAATTACGTTTCGGCGGAAATTACCAAGACCTACTGGCTGGATAAGATCTATTCGCCGAAAATCGGCCGGGCGCATAAGGAGGGCGATTTGCACATTCACGACCTCAATTTGCTGAGTGTTTACTGTGTTGGCTGGGATCTGATGGATTTACTGCGCCAAGGCTTCACTGGCGTTAAAAATAAAGTTGCTTCCAAGCCGGCTAAGCATTTTCGTTCAGCTCTTGGGCAGGTGGTCAATTTCTTTTACACTTTGCAGGGCGAAGCGGCTGGCGCTCAGGCGTTCTCTGATTTTGACACGCTCTTGGCGCCGTTCATTCGCGCTGATAAGCTGAGCTATGACGAGGTCAAGCAAGCGCTGCAAGAATTCGTCTTTAACGTCAATGTGCCAACTAGGGTTGGTTTCCAGACGCCGTTTACCAACATTACGCTTGATCTGGAATGTCCGAAGCATATGGCTGGCAACCCGGTGATCATCGGCGGCGAGATGCAGGATACCAACTACGGCGACTATCAGGAAGAGATGAACATGCTTAATAAAGCGCTACTCGAGGTACTGTCTGAGGGTGACGCCAACGGCCGAGTCTTTACCTTCCCGATTCCGACGGTCAATATCACCAAGGATTTCAACTGGGATAATCCGGTGATCGAAAGCTTGTGGGAAGCTAGCGCCAAATACGGCATTCCGTATTTCTCAAACTTCATCAATTCCGACATGGATCCAGAGGATGCACGCTCGATGTGCTGTCGCTTGCGGATCGATAATCGCCAGCTGGAATATCGCGGCGGCGGTTTGTTTGGCTCGAATCCGATGACTGGCTCAATTGGTGTGGTGACGATTAACTTGCCGCGGCTGGCGCTGAAATCAAAGAACGAGAAAGAGTTTTTCAAAGGCCTGGGCGAGCTGATGGATATGGCGCGCGACAGCCTGGAGACCAAACGCAAGGTGCTGGAACAGCTGACCGATTCGGATATCAGCCTGTATCCGTACACCAAGTTTTACCTGCGCGATATTAAAAAGCGCTTCAACGAGTACTGGAAAAATCACTTCTCAACCATCGGTTTGATTGGCACCAACGAAGCGGCGTTGAACCTGCTGGGTGTTGACATTGGCACGGAAAAGGGTAAGGCGTTTGCCGAGAAAACACTTGATTTCATGCGCGACCGCTTGGTGGAATACCAGAAAGAAACGGGCAATAACTACAACCTGGAGGCGACGCCAGCTGAGGGTACGACTTACCGCTTGGCGCAGCTTGACAAGGCCAGTTTCCCTGACCGAGCCCACTTTGCCAATGGCTTGGGCGCGGCGGTTAAACATCCGTTCTACACTAACTCCAGCCACTTGCCGGTCAACTACACTGATGATTTGTTTGAGCTGATGGATTTGCAGGATAATTTGCAGACCAAATACACGGGCGGTACGGTGATTCACTTCTTCCTGGGCGAGCGCATGGATGATCCGCAGACGCTGAAAAAACTGGTCAAAACGATTTGTGAAAATTACAAACTGCCATACTTCACCTTCAGTCCAAGCTTCAGTATTTGTAAAAATCACGGCTACTTGGTTGGTGAACATCCAACCTGTCCAAATTGTGGTGAAGCGACCGAAGTTTACTCACGTGTGGTTGGCTTCTTGCGTCCAGTTTCTCAGTGGAACAAGGGCAAGCAAGCTGAATTTGACATGAGGGAGCATTATGACGATGCCGCCGAACACCAGCGAGTTTGCGCCGTCGCTGTCCCAGCTTAAGGTGGCGATTGGCGGGATTCAGAAGCTGTCGCTGGTTGACTATCCCGGGCACGTGGCGGCAGCGCTGTTCCTCTCTGGCTGTAACATGCGCTGCGGCTATTGCCATAACCCCGAACTGGTGCTGCCCGAGCGCTTGACACCGAGCATCCCAGTCGAGGAGGCAATGATCTTCCTGAAGTCACGCATCGGCAAGCTAGACGGCGTGGTGATTTCTGGCGGTGAGCCGACGGTCAACGAAGATCTGCCCGTGCTTTGCCGGATGATTAAAAAGCTGGGCTTTGACGTCAAACTGGATACTAATGGTACGCACCCGGATATGGTGCGCGGTATGGTCGAGGAGGGGACGATTGACTTCATCGCCATGGATGTCAAGGGTCCGCTGGAAAAGTATGTGGAGATTGCGGCCCGGCCGATTGATCTGGGAGCAATCAAAGACAACGTGCGGCTGATGATTGATTCAGGAATTGGCCATGAATTTCGAACGACAATCGTTCGTGAGCAGCTGGAGGTAGCGGATTTTGAAAAGATTGGCGAGCTAGTCAAAGGCGCCAAGCGCTTTGCCTTGCAGCATTTTCGCACCGGCACCACCATTAGTCCGAAGTTTGCCAACTATCACACGTTCACTGACGAAGAATTTAGGGCCGCCCAAAAAATAATGGAAAGGTATGTCGAGGAATGCGTGATTCACTAACCGTTGAAATTGTGCGGGTGCGCCAGGAAAACCCCGAGGTGACGACGCTGTATTTTGAGCGGCCGTTTGACTTTATGGCGGGGCAATACATCACAGTGTTCATTGCGGGTAGTCAGGTGCGCGAAGGCAAGGCCTATAGTATTTCTTCGCGCCCGCACGAGGAATTGATGTCGATTACCGTGAAAAATGTTGGCGGTGAATTCTCGAGCTATTTGTGTTCGCGCCAGGTTGGCGATACGCTGCACATTAGCCAGGCGTACGGCGATTTCAACCCGCAAACCGAGCGACCATTGGTTGGCATCGCGGCGGGGTGCGGACTCAGCCCGATTTGGAGTATCTTGGCGGACGCCAAGCAGCCAACTTTTCTCTATTTGAGTCAAAAATCGCCGGAATATATGGTGTTCTCGGAGGAGTTAGCAGCGTCGAATATTACGGTCAAAAAGTTTAGCACGCGTCAGCAGGTTGAGGAACGAGACGGCTGGCATAATGGGCGGTTTGAGGTGGCGAACATTGTGAGTGAGGTGCCAAGTGAGGCGCACTTTCTGGTTTGTGGCAGCTTACCGTTTGTGCGTGATGTTTGGCAAAAACTAACCGCCGCTGGCATCGATGAATCACACATTTCAACGGAGACATTTTTTGAGCAATGAGCAGGGTGGCGACGGCTGAATTAGGATTGGCACCGGTAGCCGTTGCTGACAACAACGGCGGTAATTTTGATGTATTTTCGTCGTTGAGAGACGGTGGTGAGGTCAAGGATTTTTCGTCTTGTATTGACGATATCGGTGAAGAAGCAACTGCTGGTATAGACGAAGCAGCTGGTAAGCTTGACTTGGTAGCGGTGGCTGGCGGCAAAGAAAAGCTTGATACTCTCATGGATGACAACACCGACTTAAAAGATATGCCTGCGCCGGTTGACGCATTATCGCTTGCCGGCAAAAGCGAGATTAATTCGTCGGAAAACCGGATGAGTGATGAGCGAAGGGCGGCAATATGTCAAGGTGTGGCGAGTGCCGCCTGTGCTAGTTGCGCAGCACGAGACGACTGTCCGATTTTACGTATGCGCAATTTTGCTAATGAAAATTTGCAGCCAGCGCCAGAACGCGAATCGTATCTAAGAGATCTGCTGAATGACGACGATGACGGCATTGTCGTGGCGGGTTATGCTAATCCTGATAGCGGGGCGGATTCAACAAATGCAGATATCACTGAAACAAGTGATGATAAGACGGATAAACTAATTGAGCAAGTTGCGCCGCCGAATCAAGACAATAAATCTTCAGTTGATAAGACGGCAAAATCCGCGGATGTTAAAGAGTCTGAGCAATTGTTTTTTGAACCAGCGGCCACTTCAGAAGCTGTCGTTGATGATAGCGAGGAGACTAGAGAAGTCCAGCAAGAAAATGTTGGCGAAGCGTCCGTCAATACATCTGATGAAGAACATTTTGCCGAATCAACAGAGGAAAATCGCCCGCCCGTAGAAATAAAACAGCAAGCTTTTGATGTTATTTCTGGCGCAGCAGACAAAACAAGTCGGCAGCCGGCATTCGAACCTTTAGACATGCCGACGCAAACAAAAACGAGAACCGCGCCGTCGCCATCAATAAGCGAGGATACTCAAGCCGCTAACGAGAATAATACTTTGTCAAAAAATGAAACCACCAGCCTCTTGTCTGGCGAAAGTAAACCGGTTGATAGTGTTGTGGAAAATACATACGATGGCAATGATGCTGCTGCGGTGTCTGATATAAAACCATCATCAATTGAACACCCAAAAGAAAATGACGTTGTTATAGCAACATCAAAATCGTCTAATCCTGAACCAAGGCAAGCGGCAGAAGACAGTCTTACGCCAATTTTTGAACAGCGGTTGGCAGCGCAATTTGATGCAACAGAGATGGATAAGTCGGCATCAGAATCAATTGATGGTTCTAATGTAAAGCCGCTACAAAATACGCAGCCTCGCGAAGCTAAACTTGGCATGGCGGCAGGTTATGATGGCTCTATCCAAACTCTTAACGGCACTGATAATGAACAGCCCGGTAACTTGACGCCGGACGTAGATGATGTGCCGCTAACTCAGGAGCGAACGGTCGCGGCTAGCGTGCCGGCGGAATACGATAAAAACGAGACGTACCAATTGCCAAGCAGTTATTCTATTGATCAATCTGGCAGGGCGCCGCAAGCTATATTGTCACAGGAGCAAATGATTGTCGAAAGTAGCGAGGATTCTTTGAATATTGGCGACCGTGCCGATTTTGATAATAATTTGGCACAGCCGAAGATTGATGATACAGAAACAGATGTATTCGTAGCGAATGATGTGGTAAATACAACAAATAAAACTGATATAGCGGCATCTGTAGAAATGATAGACATTACGCCGAATCTACCAGATAAACACACAGCAGTTGATAGAAATGACACTCAACTTGCCGTTGATCTGCCACAGAAATTGGATGATGAATTAGCGGTTGACACGGATGCGAGCGAGCCGCAAATTCCTGTCTTTAGGCAACTTGATTGCTATGACACCACCGCGGACATCGGTCGCAGTGAAGATAAGATTTGGGCTGAGGAAGAGGTATTTTTTGTGAAGCAGGATTTGCCGGGGGTAGAGTCAGAACTACCTTCGGCTGAAGCAGTGACGGTTGCGCTGCCGATGGAAATGATTACGGCGCGTAAAGAAACTGATGATTTGAAACTCTCTGTAGACAATGATATTGATTCCGTGGAGCAGTTAGATAATTCTAAGGTGGCATCGGTGCCTGAAATCACCAATGATTATGAGCCAGCAGAGCAGATAGCTATTCCTACCTCGCCGGCTATTGAACCAATACGTGATGTCGAGCTGGATGCGGCGGTTGTGAAGAGAATACCAGAGGAGTACTTTTTACCTCGTGAGGAGCGTGAAAGTATATTTATGGCAACACCAAAAAACAGCATCTTGCCGTGCGAGGATAATAGAGTTGAAGCTATAATTACGGATACCAGCGACATAGAGCTAGCTATTGATTTACCTGAAGCGCAAAAAGAACTTGCTGCTAATGAAGTATCTGAGGCGTTAGAATCTGAAGTGGACGAACAGAATGATTCGGCGGTTGCCAGAGCGGTTGACAGTTACGGTTATAATAGTGAAACGAGTGCTGTGAGTGACAATGTTTTGGTCGTAAAAAGCTGTCCATCCTCTGGCCTATGGCCGGACGACAGCCGGCTCAATCCAGAAGAAGAGTCTGCGTCAACGACTCAATCAAGCGCGGATGATACGTCATTAGTGTCGCGGCTGGTTGGCATGTTCGTGGTGGCAATGTGCGTGGTGCGCGGCCGGCAAGCCAGAGCGATTCCGAATAGCTGATAATCTTTGCGTGGTGCAAGCGATGAATAGGGCTGCACGAAATGGTAGCGCGAAGATCGGTGGCCGATGTATGGCGAGAAGTTGATATAATAAAGACTATGAAAGTGCTCGATAAGCCGAAAATCGACCGTCCCCGCGAGAAGTTGGCGCGTTACGGTACGGCGCGGCTGAGCGACTTGGAGCTGTTGATGGCGATTATTGGTAGCGGTAATGCTCGGGCCGATGTAGGTAAAATTGCGCGCGAGGTGCTGAAAATTTTGCGTCAAAAAGGCGGTGATGTTTCGTATGATGATTTACGTAGCGTGGTTGGCTTGGGCGAAGCGAAAATTCCAGTGATTGTGGCGAGTTTGGAGCTGGCACGGCGGTACTTGCTGGATAGCGACCAGCCAATCATCGACAGCCCAGAAAAGGCCGTCGAGCTGCTAGCCGACATTCGTGACAAAAAGCAGGAATACTTTGTCTGCCTGACACTGGACGGTGCTCATCGTTTGATTGCCAAGCGGGTGGTGACCATCGGCACCCTGACGGCCAGCCTGGTGCATCCGCGCGAGGTCTTCGCCGACGCCATCGCCGATCGCGCTGCCTCGGTCATCGTGGCGCATAATCATCCGAGCGGGAGCTTGGAGGCTAGTCGGGCTGATAAAGATGTTACGAATAGGTTGGCAGAAGCGGGGAAGCTGCTTGGTATTACGCTTAATGATCATATTATTGTCACAAAGAACGGCTACATAAGTATCATCTAAAATAAGGATGAGCAGTAAGTGATTATATAACAAAATGTTAAGAGATTAATTAATTATATACGATATATAAC
>CAUTJX010000010.1:0-23814 GCA_963539155.1 uncultured Candidatus Saccharibacteria bacterium | reverse complement strand
ATTTAATTACTGCAGAGACCGCCGGCACGACGCGCTCATCAAACGGCGACGGGATAACTTCGTCGGCGGTTGGATTCTCGACAAGCGCTGCGAGCGCTTCGGCGGCGGCTAGTTTGTGCTGGTCGGTGATTTTTTGGACGCCATGGTCGAGCGCGCCGCGGAAAATACCAGGGAAGGCTAAGGAATTATTAACTTGATTCGGGAAGTCGCTGCGGCCAGTCGCTACGACGGCTGCGCCAGCGCTAATCGCGGCATCGGGCATGATTTCGGGTACTGGATTGGCCAGGGCAAAAATAATCGGCTGGCTGGCCATTGCCGCGATCATCTCTGGCGCTAGCGAGTTAGCGGCCGATACGCCGATGAAAATGTCGGCGCCAGCTAATACTCCTGCTAGAGTACCGCTTTCTGAAGTGTTCAAATATTGTTGCAAGGCGGTTTTTTCTGGCGACAGGTCAGTGCGGTCGCTGCTCAGCGCGCCGTGTCGATCGAGCGCAATCAAGTTTTTGACGCCGTACAGATTGAGCAGCTTAATAATTGCTGTGCCGGCCGCGCCTGGCCCCGCCAGGACGACTTTGCAGTCGCGTAAGCTTTTGCCGACAACCTTGGCGGCGTTGATCAGCCCGGCTAGCACTACTACTGCCGTACCGTGCTGGTCATCGTGAAATACTGGAATGTCTAGTTCGGCTTTCAAACGCTCCTCGATCTCGAAGCATTTTGGCGAAGCGATATCCTCTAAATTAATCGCCCCGAAGCTCGGCGCTATCGCCTTGATCGCAGCGATGATTTCTTCTGGCTCATGAACGTCCAAGACGATTGGCACAGCATCGACATTAGCAAAATGCTTGAACAGCAGCGCCTTGCCCTCCATCACCGGCATGGCGGCTTTCGGCCCCAAATTGCCCAAGCCCAAAATCGCCGAACCGTCAGAAATCACGCCGACCAAATTGTTCGTCCAAGTGTATTTCGGCAAATCCGCCGGGTTCTCGGCGATGGCTTGGCTAACGGCGCCGACGCCCGGGCTGTAATAAGCGCTAAGCTTATCGCGGTCAATTTCGCCGTTATCGCGCAGCGCGGTGGTGATTTTGCCTTTATATTTTTGGTGTAGTTCGAGTGCTAGTTTGTTGTAATCCATGAGTATATTATAGCGCGTTTTGGCATTTTGGGCGCGCATGTTGAACTAAATGGCAGTTTGTAGCATAATATATTTATGAGAAGAAAAGGAGAGTTTTTAGACACAATAAGAAACCGGTTGACAACATTTTTGGCAGTTGGAAGTTTAGCGTTAAGCTCGTTTGTCGGGTCGTGCTCGGCTGAGAGTCAGACGCCGGATTCTACGCCAGCCGGGAGTACTGCCTCCGAGAGCGCTACTGCCGGGACACTAACTTATGAGGAGTTAGCCAAAAAAATTGGCGAGGGTGATTCAGTTTGGATCGCGCCAGTTGCTTACATACAGAGTACAGACGGTGAAAACAGCGGCAAGATTGTTGTACGCCCAGTTGCTGAAGTCAACGGCGACCCGACATGCCAGCAGCCAGGCGAATCGCGGCAGGTGGGCGACGAACAGGTAAGATACTACGCCGTTGAAGATGGCAAATTGGTGGAAGTAGACCCTCCGTCATCCAAGGCGGCCAGACGGTCGGATAGCGTCGATGAAAATACGGTTATCTGCGTGAAATTTGACGGGGCAGTCGACGGATTCCAGCCAGGAGCGGAGCTTCCGACGACTATGGTTATTGACGGCAAGCCCTACCGTGTCGTATATGTAGAGAGTTCAACAGAAAATCCGTTGACCCCGCGTCAAGCTCTTGACCCAACCGATGAATAGCTGCTTTGCTTGCATTTTAGTATAGTTTGTGGTATAATAAAAAGACATACCAATTTTAATTTCGAGGTGAAAATATAACGAAATGGGTATATTAAAATCTGACCAGCCTGTTGGCAGACATGCAGCGGCTAAGAGACATGAGGTTCCAAGTTGGCTGCCCGATAAAAAGTTCGAAAAGACGATAGTCGGCCTCTCTGCGCTTGCTGTAACGATGACTTGTTTTACTGTGCGTACATCTTTGGACCTTGCTACGCATGGAGAAAAAGATCCTACTCCTGTGACAGACAGGACTGATAATTTGCCTCAGCCAGCGGTGCCAGGCGACTCTATTGACACTAGCACTGACACTGATCAGTCTTCTTCGGACAGAGTAGTGGTAGACGGAGCTTTCTACGAGAGCACTTGCCAAATATGGCGAGAATCGGGGCAAGCTGGTAAATTCGTATGTGCCAACCCGAATAGAACTTTCAATCCGGGGGTTCAGCCGGTAGGCGGTGCTAACCCTAATACTCAGTTTCACGTCAATATCGATAGCGCTGACCAGTCAACCACGGCGTAGGGTTTTTTGAAATTGATAAAATATCAAGCGCAGCTGGCGGCTAGATGGACTCTGCCGCTAGCCATCTTTGCAGCTATTGCTCGCCGCTTGATATTGTGTTAGAATACTTGCATTGTACGAGAGTTAATGATTCGGGCTTTGTTCGGTGTGGAGCCGCAGATGTACAACTGCGTGGCCAGCCAGAGCGAGTTCGAAAGATAGGAAAAATTATGAGTTTTGCATTAATCCAAAAAGTCAACGACGAGCAGAAGAAAGCGCAAGTTGTCGATGTTCGCAGCGGCGACACCGTGCGCGTGTATCAGAAAATCAAAGAAGGCAACAAAGAGCGCATCCAGATGTTCGAGGGCGTGGTTATCCGCACCGACAACAAAGGCCAGCACACTAGCCGCATTACCGTACGCAAAGTTGCTTCGGGCGTCGGCGTCGAGAAATCGTTCTTGCTGCACAGCCCGCTGGTCGAAAAAGTCGAGATCGTGCGCCGGGCCAAGGTTCGCCGCAACTTCCTCAGTTTCTTGCGCAAGCGCAGCGGTAAGTCGGCCCGCCTAACGGCTATTAAGTTTGACCGCGAGGCGGTAAATGCCGTCCGCGATAAGCACGCCGAAGAGGAAGCTGCTCGCCTGAAAGAAGAGAAAGCCAAAGAAGCCGCCGAGAAAAAGGCCGCCGAAGACGCTAAACAAGCCGAATTGGACGCCAAGGCCGCTGAAGTAGCCGCTCGCCACGCCGAAAATTAACGGCAGTCTCTGCGTCTAGCACTAACGATAAATCCCGCCGATGAGCGGGATTTTGTTTTGCCAGCGAAATAACCGTGAAAAGGAAAGTGCCCGCCGAGGCGGCTCAAGCAGAACGTGCGTGCTCCGCGAGCCGCCCCAGCGGGCGTCGGAGAGGAAACGGCCCACCGAAGTAGGCTGACAGCAAGGCAGGATTTCTGCCTGCGGGCCGTTTCCTCGTGGACAGAGGTCAGCGGCCGTTGTGACGGCGGGCTGGTCGCGTGTTCTCGGTTGCCATGGACAATGCAAAGATGACTATAGCAAATAGCATCAACGTTGCAAGGAAGCTCTCAAGAAAGGAGAGCGATGGGATTGCGCTATACAGCGAGTGCAGCGCTCCCAGTGCCAACATTACTACCCAGGCCAGAAAGGCCCAGGTGATGGTCGGGATCCCGACCATAATGAATAAGACAAAAATTTTGCCTTTCATCAGCTAAACATCTCCTCTCTAGTCAATGTGCTTAGCTTACCAATATTATAACACAAATTCCGCCACCTGTGCCTGCGATTGAGCCTATCGCTGCCATTTGTTATCATGAACTTATGATTCTGGGGATCGACGAGGTTGGGCGCGGGCCGTGGGCGGGGCCGCTGGTGGTTGGCGCGGTGATTCTGGGCGGCGCCGAGATTGACGGCTTGGACGATAGCAAAAAGCTGACCAAAAAGCGTCGTGAGGCTCTGGACGCGGAAATTCGCGAAAAGGCAGCTGCTCACGCGCTGGGCTGGGTGAGCGCCCAGGAATTAGACGATATTGGCATGAGCGAGGCGCTGCGGCTGGCGACGCGGCGGGCGGTCGAGCAAATTCAAGCGCAATGCCGCCAGCAAAATCTAGCTTTTAGCGAAATCATCATCGATGGCAAGGTGAATTTTCTGCGCGGCACGGCGCTAGAGAAGTTCGTTACAACCATACCCAAAGCCGACGGTTTGATTCCGAGCGTGTCGGCGGCATCGATCGTCGCCAAGGTGGCGCGCGACCAGTTCATGGCCGAGCAGGCAGCGGTCTATCCGGGGTACGGTTTCGTGTCGAACGCGGGCTATGGTGTGGCGAAACATCGGGCGGCGATTGAGCGCCTGGGTGTGACGCCTCTGCACCGCCTGAGTTTCGCGCCGCTGGCGAAGTATGCTGACAATAAGGCGAAGCCGCGAGCAGTGCCTCAGAAAACAGTTGTTCAATATGGCGAGCCGTCTGTCGGATATCCTCAGAAAATAATTCGGGGCCCACGTAAAGTTGCCCAAATTTTTTCTGAGAATATCACTCCAGACACTGGAAATGTTGCTCGAATTGATTTGTCAAATACTATTTCGTCAGAAACGAAAAAATCAATGACAACCCGTCAAATTGGCGATAAAGGCGAGCAGGCGGCAGCAGATTGGCTGACGGCGCGCGGCCATGAGATTGTGGCGCGGAATTGGCGGACGCGGTACTGCGAAATCGATATTGTCAGCGTGAAAGGCGAGGTGTTGTATTTCACCGAGGCGAAGTATCGTAAGAACGATGATTTCGGCGATGGACTGGCGGCGATTACCGCCAAAAAGCAGCGGCAGATGCGTTTCGCGGCAGAGTTGTTTTTGGCAGGCAAGCCAGAGTGCAGCGGCATGGCAGCCAAGCTGCTAGCCGCCAGTGTAAGCGGCGAACCGCCAGCTGTCCAAGCGGTAGTAGAAGTAAATTAAACCAAAGAAAATAGCCCGCCGAACGAGCTCAAGCTGAACGCTAGTTCAGCGAGCTATTTTCGACGGGCTTGTTAGCCCTCCTTGGACACGTAGTCCTCGATCTCGGTGACCTTTTCGCTCATCTTTGCGTCGATTTCCTGGAGCTCGCGCTCCAGATCCACATTGTGGTGGTCGGCCGGCATTTCCGCGATCGCCCTTGATGCGATTTCGCGGTACTCAAAAGCCTGGTCCAGCGTGAAGATCAGGAGATTGGACTGATACAGAACGCCACTCTTGAGATCGTCGAGAGCCAGTTCGGTGCTCTCGCCACTCTTGGCCGCCTTTGCGGTGTCGTCGGTCGCGTGGGCGCGCCCGACAACATATCCCCCGATCCCGGCCATGACGGCCAGGATGAGGGCGGCAATGATGATGACGATAACGGCGGCAGCCGTCGTGTTCATGGTTCCTCCTAAGGACCATGCTATCACTCGAGTAAAAGGGCACTTCTCGCCCTTTTTCCTAAACTCGAGCGAAAAGCTAATATATATATATCATACTAGTAACAAAATGTCAAGCATTTTTGTCAAAATTGTGTCATAATAATTTTGCGGCCTCTGTAAAAGCCGCAGAATTACTTATCTCAAAAAACTGAAATTACTTTGCCAGCGCCGCTATGACTGCTGCTTTATCGCGGTCGATTAGGTCTAGTTTGCCCTCTAAATCTAATATTCCCATGTCGATGGCGCGGACGAGCGACTGGTCGCGGCGCAGCGGCGTGAAAAATTCGCGGTATTCGGCTAGCTGCTGGCGCGTCATCAGCAGCATGGCGGCGTAGCGCGGGAAATAATCGTGGCTTTTGTCGCTGGCGAAAGTTTGCTCGATCCAGCACCACTGGCTGCGCATCCAGCGCCAGGCGGCTTCGCGGCCGTAGCGATTACGCAGCAGGTCGACGAACCAGTGAACGGTGTCTTGGCTGCGGATGATGTCGGTGTCGGTGAGCAGCCCAATTAGGCGCGCTAGCTGTTCGGCGTCGCGCGTCGCGGTAATCCCCGCGGCGATGTCGCTGCGCAGGTCGGCCGATTGCGTGGCTTGGTAAGCTTCGAGCAGCTGGCTGACTATATCTGCCGGCTGATCGCTGTAGCGGACGGCGGCACCGATGATTGATGGGCGCAGGTCGGCGCTGAGCTCGGCCAGAGGCGTGTTTTGGTAGAGCTGGCGCGCGGTACTGATTGCCGCCGTGTCTTCGCTATATAGCATGCAATCGATGATGGCGGCGCGCAGTTTGCTGTCGGATTCTGGCTCGCCGGGGCGTTTATTCCAACCTAGGCGCTCGAATTGCGGACGAGCTAACTTGCCCGATAGGTGGCGCAGCAGCTTTTCGGCGGCTTCGTCTTGGTCAACGAATTTCTTGAGATCGCTGATGGCTAGCGAGATGATTTCCCAGACGGTCTGATCGTCTTCGTTTTGAAAGGCGGCTAGCGCTTCGACTAGCGTGCTGCTAGCGACTAGACCGCCACGGGCTAGCAAGATTTGCTCGTTGAGATACTGGGCTCGTTGTGCTGGCGTTAATATACCATCGGTGATGGCCTGCAATATGCGTGCTCGTAGAGTGTCGTCGTAGCAAGTGATAAAGTGCGAGGCGTTTTGATGATTGAGTAGCAATAGTCCGTCTGGCGCTGGCGAGAGATGCTGTTCGCGCTCTTTTAGAATTTCGGGCAGGCGCTGGTCGTTGGCGTCAATCGGAATTGGCCACAAACGATCAGACGGCTGGTGCGGCCCGGTGAAGAATTGTTCTTGGCGGAGCGTCAACTCGCCATTGTCGAGCGATGCGTAGACTACCGGGTAACCTGGCTGTAAAATCCAGGTATTCATTAGCGCTCCGACGTCTTTGCCGCTAGCTTGGCTTAGGCATTCCCAGAGGTCGTCGCCAGTAGTGTTGCTATACTTGAAGCGGGTGAAATACTGCTTGAGGCCAGCGCGGAACGCTTCATCACCGATCCATAGTTGCATCATTCGCAGCAGCCGGCCGCCTTTGGCGTAGACAATCGCTCCATCAAACAGCGCGCTAATTTCGGCTGGGCTCGATACGTCGGTTTGGACTGGCTGTACGCCGTCGATGCTATCGCGGCGCAGGGCAGCGACACCTTCATTGTTAGCAAACTCGTCCCATTGCCGCCAATCCGGATGCAGCGCGTCAGTTGCTAGGTATTCCATCAGTGTAGCGAAACTCTCGTTCAGCCACAGGTTATTCCACCACTTCATAGTTACTAGATTACCGAACCACTGGTGGCTTAATTCGTGGGCGATAACCGTTGCAATATATTGGCGGGTCGAAACGCTAGCAGTTGCCAGATCGGCTAGCAGGGCGGTTTCGCGGTAGGTCACCAAGCCCCAATTCTCCATAGCGCCGCTAGAAAAATCAGGCAGTGCTACATGGTCAGATTTCGGCAGCGGGTAAGGCACGCCGAAATAATCGTCGAAAAAGTCAATTGTTTGCGCTGCGTGCTGGAGCGCCCAGTTCAAGCTGCCGGCTGATTGCGCTGGCGTGGCGTAGACGTTAACCTCGATACCGCTCTTGGTAGCAGTAGTAGCGCGCTGTAAATCGCCAGCGACAAAGGCCGCCAGGTAAGTGCTCATACGCGGTGTTTGCTCGAAGGTAGTCAGCGTTCCCTCGCTGCTTTCCCGCTGCGAAGCGACTGGCATATTGCTGAGTACTACCGGTTCGTTTGATAATATCGAAATCGCAAATGTCGCTTTGGCTTCTGGCTCGTCGACGCAGGGGAAGGCTTCACGGGCATGGTGGCTTTCGAATTGAGTGGCGTATAGCTCGCATTTCTGGCCTTGATGCTCGTAATAGCAAGGATAAATACCGTGCATGGCGTCGGTTAGTGCTAATGAGAATTTGATAGTGATTTGCACTGGACCGTCGTCGGTATTGTCAAGTGTCAAAATGTCGCTGTCGGTTGATGTCTTAACTGCTTGGCCGTTGACAGTAGTCTCTTCGATCTGCAAATCTTTGGCGTGCAAGCGAATTGGCTCGGCTGCTAGATGTTGGCCGCGGATAGTTGCCATGCCGCGGATTAAGCGATTGCTCTTCGCTTGACGCAAATCCCATTGGATATCGTAGTGTTCTGGTTGAAATTGAGAAAATAATCTGTCCATACGTCCATTATATCAGGGTGTATAATATGCTTATGCAGCGGCGGCGTAGAATAGTACTAGTAGCGGTGGTTTTGATAGGTACTCTCGGGTGGATTGTTGTTAAGGAATGGCCGAATTTGCCGCTGATGCCGCCAGATTCGCAGTCTCAACAGTCGGGATCGAATTCTGATTCTGGCGAAGTAGCGCGCGACGCCCTAGCAGCATTGCCAACCAAGAGCCGCGCTCCCAAGACTGGCTACAAGCGCTCGCAGTTCGGCGACGGCTGGGCTAAAGCGGGCGGCTGCGATACGCGCAATGTTATTTTGCGCCGCGACTTGGCAAACGCTGTCCTGGGCGATGACAATTGCAAAGTACAGGCTGGCGCCCTTAGCGACCCGTACACCGGGCAGCGAATTGCTTTCAAGCGCGGTGCTAATTCTAGCGGCGCTGTGCAGATTGACCACGTAGTGGCACTGAGCAACGCTTGGCAGACTGGCGCTCAGCAGTTGTCTAGCGAACAGCGAATCAGTCTGGCTAATGACCCGCTTGAGCTGCTAGCTGTCGACGGACCAGCCAACCAGCAGAAGGGCGATGGCGATGCGGCGACTTGGCTGCCGTCAAATAAACCGTTTCGCTGTCAGTACATTGCCCGTCAAATTGCCGTCAAGAAAAAATACTCGCTGTGGGTGACACCGCCAGAACGCACGGCTATGGAACGGATTTTGGCGAGTTGTCCGGAACAGCGCTTGCCGGCGTGATATAATCTAAGATATGACAAAGCAACACCAGTATTCTCTCTATGATATATTTACGGTACTTTTTGTAACGACACTATTGGTTAGTAATATTGTCAGCGTCAAAATTGTATCTGTTGGCTGGCTGACTTTTGATGCTGGCACGGTTTTGTTTCCGCTAGCGTATATCGTGGGTGATATAATCACTGAGGTTTATGGCTATCGCCGGACGCGCCGGCTGATTTATAGCGGTGTGGCAGCCTTGACGCTGATGACGTTGACTTTTTGGGTGGTGCAATTATTGCCGGCAGATAGCAGCTGGACGGGGCAAGCGGCGTTTGAATCGACGCTGGGTGTGGTTTGGCGGTTGGCTATCGGTTCGGTAACGGCGCTGTTCGTCGGCGAGATCATGAATGCTTACGTAATGGGGCGGATGAAAGTTGCTAGCCGCGGCCGCGGTTTGTGGCGGCGGATGATTGGCAGTTCATTGGCTGGTAACGCGCTAGATACGGTGATCTTCTCGACGATTGCTTTTGTCGGTACTATGCCGATGGATAGCTTTTGGCAGCTAATCGTCACGGTGTTTTTGATCAAGATGGTAGTAGAGATTATGGTCTCGCCGCTGACTATGTATTTGATTGCCCGCGTGAAAAAGCATGAGAAATTGGATACGTTCGAGCAGCCAGCGAAATACCTGGTGAATTAGTTGCTTGGTTTATCCTGGCGTTAGATTTTGACGCGGTTTTATTTTATAATGTGACGCCGATTGGTAAATTATCGCCGTAGTAGCGATCTAGGAACGACTGCTTGAAATCAAAAAATGTGCCGTCTAGCAGCGAGGCACGGATTTGGTCGACGGTGCGCACCACGAAGCGTTCATTATGAATGCTGGCGAGCGTAGCGCCGAGAATCTCGTTGGCGCGAAACAGATGATTAATGTAAGCGCGCGTATGATGCTGGCAAGTATAACAGTCGCACTCAGCGTCGATCGGCGCGAAGTCCTCGCGAAAGCGAGCATTGCTGATGTTGATGCGGCCGTCAAAAGTGTACAGAGCGCCGTTGCGGGCTTGGCGGGTCGGTGCGACGCAATCGAAAGTATCGATACCGTATTCGACGCCGAGAAACAAATCGGCCGGTTGTGAGCCTAAGCCTAGCAGGTGGCGTGGTTTATCTTCGGGCAAAGTCTCGCAGACCCAGCGGACGACGTCAGCGATCTCGCCAGGCTGGAAAACGCCGCCGATGCCGTAGCCATCGAAGTTGCGCTCGCCCAGGAAATTAGCCGACTGGCGGCGCAGTGTTTCGTCGCGGGCGCCTTGGACGACGCCGTAGAGCGCTTGCAGATTTTCGCCGCGCGCTAGATGTTCGGCGTTCAGCTCATCGTGGCGAACCAAGCAGCGCTCCGCCCAAGCATGCGTTCGCTGCATTGCCTTTACAATCGTGCCGCGGGCCGCTAGCGGTGCAGTCAGCTCATCAAAGGCCATATGAATATCAGCGCCGATAGCGTGCTGTAGCTCCATTGACGATTCTGGCGTCATCATTATATATTTGCCATCCAGATGCGACCGAAATTGCGCGCCTTGATCGGTGACTTTGGCTAGCTGATTAGCAGACTTGACCGCTTGCGCAGCATTGCCTTTTTGGGTGTGGGCGACGGCGTCGATCCCTTTTTTGTAAGCAATTCCCAGACTGAAAATCTGAAAGCCGCCGCTATCAGTGAAAGTCGGCCCATCGTAATCCATAAATTTGCCTAGGCCGCCAGCTTTATGAATGATTTCGGCGCCTGGCCGCTGCATCAAATGATAAGTATTGGCCAAAATTGATTGCCCGCCGCAGGCTTTGACTTGTTCGATAGTCAGCGCCTTGACGGTTGCTTTAGTGCCGCCAACGATGAAAGCTGGCGTTTGAATCGTGCCATGCGGCGTTTGAATCGTACCAGTACGCGCTAAGGTGCCGGGGAGGCGATGGGTAATCCTAAAAGTGATAGCTTTTTGCATCTTTTCTAGTATAGCATGAGCGCACCCGTCCTACTGCGTGATAATTAGCATACTGTCGCCATAACTAAAGAATTTATATTTTTCGCAAACGGCGTGCTGATAAGCAGGCTTTAGCTTATCCCAGCCAGCAAAAGCTGCCGTCAACATAAGTACCGTACTTTCAGGCATATGGAAGTTAGTTAATAGCGCATCGATCGTTTTAAAATTATAGCCGGGATAGATAAAAATATCAGCTTCGCCCGAGATAGCATGTGGCGGCTGGCTCAAAATTTGTTGGTGGGCATATTCTAGGGTACGTGTGATTGTCGTACCGAGAGCGATAACGCGATGGCCGGATTGTTTGGCGGATTGGATAGCCGCGGCAGTGGCGGTTGGAATCGAGAAATATTCTTGATGCATTTTGTGCTGTGCGACATCATCGACGCGGATAGGTAAAAACGTACCCAGGCCGACATGTAATGTAGCGTACACGATGTTGACGCCTTTAAAGTTAGGGGACAAGTACTTGACACTCGCAATCTATTCCATTAAAATTATTACTGTACTCATCCGGCCGGCAGGTCGGTTGTTTTCGTATTGGAACTAAAAGAAAGGAATTATATGGAAGATTTGAATATCAAGCAGTTGACGCTAGCGGTGCGGGCGATTGCTGATGAAAAGGCGTTGCCCGAAGAAACTGTACTAAACGTAATCGAGCAGGCGATCGCTGCTGCCTGGCGGCGCGATAACGGCGAGCGCGAGCAAAATGTGCGCGCTGAACTTAATATTAATGACGGCACCGCCAAGGTGTTTGTCCAGCGCGAAGTCGTCGAGGATGTCGTCAATCCGGCCACCGAAATCAGCTTGACGGACGCCCAGACAGAGAAGCCAGATGCTCAGTTAGGGGATACTATCGAGGAAGCTCATGAAGTTAAGTCCTTTGGCCGAGTGGCCGCCCAGACTGCCAAACAGGTTGTCATGCAGCGCCTGCGCGAAGCCGAGCGCGAAGTTGTTCTGGCAGAGTTCGAAGACAAAATCGGCACGGTTGTTACCGGCATGGTGCAGCGTGTCGAGCCGCGCGTGGTGCGTGTTGAGCTAGGCAAGGCTACCGGTATTATCCCGCAGAGCGAGCAGATTCAAGGCGAGTTTTACAAAATTGGCTCGCGGATCAAAGTACTAATCAAAGACATCGAACGCGAAGGCCGCGGCCCGCAGCTGATCCTCAGCCGTGGCAGCGAGGACTTTATCGAATATCTCTTCCGCCAAGAAGTACCCGAGATGGAAACTGGCGCTGTCGAGATCAAAGGCATCGCCCGCGAAGCTGGCCGCCGCACTAAACTAGCGGTTGCTAGCACGGTGCCAGGCGTTGACCCGGTCGGAACGTTCGTCGGCGGTCACGGCGCGCGCGTTAACGCGGTGATGAGCGAAATCGGCGAGCAAGAGAAAATCGATATCGTTACTTATGATGATAATATAGACACGTATATCCGCAATGCTCTTAGCCCGGCTGAGATTGTTAAAGTTGAGATTGATAAGGACAAAAAAACCGCCAATGTTTATGTTACTGAAGACCAGCAATCAATCGCTATCGGCCGCGGCGGGCAAAATGTGCGTTTGGCGAGCCGCCTGACTGGCTACGAATTGAACATCGAGACCACAGCGCCGAAATCAGCCGAGAAAAAACCGCGCAAGAACGTCGAGGAAGACCTGTTTAGCGCTATCGAAAATCAAGATTAAAACCCGCAGCCGCTTTTTGCAAATTAGCACTCTGCCTTGACGAGTGCTAATTTGTTGTGTATAATTGGCTGCAATGGGCAATACGCTCAGAACGGAGAACTCATGATGCCAGAAGACTTTGCAGATTTTATTTCGCGATTGACCGATAACGCGCGCGCTAGCGTCCAGCATGCTGACGCGATTGCTCGCGGTAACGGTAGTAATTACATTGGGACGGAGCACTTGCTGCTCGGCGTTTTGGCGCAAGGGTCGAGCTCGGCGGCGCAAGTATTGACTGACGCTGGCGTGACCTTGCAGCAAGCTGAAATGATTCTGGATATCAAACCGTCCCGGGTAGTTACCAGTACCGGTATGGTGGGCCTTAGCGAGACGGCCTTGTTGACATTGCGCATGGCATGGGAAGCAGCGCGCGAGTACGGCCATGATTATCTCGGTACAGAGCATATATTGTACAGCGTCCTGCGACAAGGTAACGCCCGAGCGACAGCGCTGCTGCGCGAGATGGGCATCAACGTCGATATGATAATCAGCGAGCTCGAGAAGTCGTTTGAAGAGAATCGCGGCGAACATGGCGATATTGCTACCGAGCCGCGGCGCCGCGGCAATACGCGCGGCGCGGCGCTTAGTGCCTTCGGTGTGGATTTGACGGCACGAGCGGCCAATGGCGAGCTTGACCCGATGATTGGCCGCGACAAAGAGTTGGAACGAATGATTACTATCCTTAGCCGCCGCACCAAGAATAATCCAGTCTTGATTGGCGATCCAGGCGTTGGCAAAACCGCTATCGTTGAGGGGCTGGCGCAGCGGATCGTCCGCGAGGACGTACCGGGCCATTTATTAGACCGCCGCGTGGTTATGTTAGATATGGCGGCGATGATTGCCGGTACTAAATATCGTGGCGAATTCGAGGATCGGCTGAAAAAGGTAATTGCTGAAGTCAAAAAACAAGGTAACATCATTCTTTTTATTGATGAATTGCATCTGCTGGTTGGTGCTGGCGCCTCGGAAGGTTCGATGGATGCGGCCAATATCCTCAAGCCGGCGTTGGCGCGCGGCGAGCTGCACATGATTGGCGCGACGACTCTCGATGAATATCGCAAGCACATCGAGAAAGACACGGCGCTAGAACGGCGTTTTCAGACGATCGTCGTCAAAGAGCCAACTATGGCGCAGACAATCGCTATTTTGAAAGGTCTTAAAAATTATTATGAAAAGCATCATGGCGTCAAAATTACCGACGAAGTGATCGAATCGGCAGTGTACATGAGCGACCGCTACGTCAGCGACCGTTTCATGCCCGATAAAGCGATTGACGTGCTCGACGAGGCAGCTGCCCGAGTTCGCGTCAAGCGAGGCCACCGCCCGAGCCGCGAGCGTGAATACCTCAAAGAGCTCAAGCATCTCAATGAGCGCATGGAGGATGCTGTTTTGCACGAAGATTACCAGCGAGCTGCTATGTACAAACAGCGCATTAGCCAGATTAGTAAAAAGCTCGAGACAGAAGTTGCTGCCCAAAAAGGCCGCCGTGCTATTCAGCTGACCGATGATGATGTGGCGCATGCTATCGCTGTGATGACCAATATTCCAGTCGAAAAAGTCCAGACTAGCGAAGCGAAGTTGCTGCGCCAGCTCGAAAAGCATCTCGGCAAGTACGTCATTGGCCAGCGCGAGGCTATCGGTAAGGTAGCGCGGGCAATCCGCCGCAGCCGCAGCGGCGTAGCTAGCAGCCGGCGGCCGATTGGCAGTTTCGTTTTCATGGGACCGACTGGTGTCGGCAAAACGCAGCTGGCTAAAGTGTTGGCACGAGAAGTTTTCGGTAGCGAAGAAGCGCTTATCAAAATCGACATGAGCGAATTCGGCGAGAAGCATAATACGTCGCGCCTGCTCGGGGCGCCAGCTGGTTATGTCGGTTACGAGGACGGCGGTAAATTGACTGACAAAGTTCGCCGCCAGCCGTACAGCGTGGTGCTTTTTGACGAAATTGAAAAGGCGCATCCAGACGTATTCAACCTGCTGCTGCAGCTACTGGAAGATGGGACGATGACTGATGCTAAGGGGCGCGAAGTTAGCTTTCGCAATACGATTATCATCTTGACTAGCAATCTCGGCGCTGACAAAATGACCAAAGAGTCGGAACTTGGCTTTCACTCTAGCCGCGACAAAGGCAGTGAAATCGACGATTTGCATCGCCGCAACGCTAAATTTGCTCGCGATGCTCTCGATAAGTTTATGCGTCCCGAGTTGATCAATCGCTTTGACGGTATTATTACTTTCCGAGCGTTGACTCGTGCCGAGGTCGGCAAAATTTTCGACCTGCTGATCGGCGAGCTGCGCCAGCGTTTAGTGCGCAAAGGTTTAGCCCTTACGATCAAACCCAGTGCCAAAAAATTCCTTATCGACAAGGGCTACAGCATCAAATACGGCGCCCGTCCGCTGCGCCGTGTCATCGAGGACGAGGTTGAGCATGCTATCGCCGAACAAGTACTTGACGGCGCCTATGCTAAAGGTGATATCCTAGAAGTAGGGATCAAGAAAGGAGCGATAGCGATTGAACGGCGCAGTGAAACCGATAGCCAGGCGTAATATTGTCTCGAAAATCATCGCTTTGATGGCAGTGATAAGTATTGCTGCTGGCGGTTTTTTCTACGGGCAGACAGCCTTTGATACTTATCGAGCGTCGACTTTCACGCCGCCTGCAGCTGTTGCTGCGGTTGAAGGCTCAATTAAGTTGACGCCGACAGCACAGCGTACCTTCCGAGCAACTCAGCCAGCTATTGAAACTAGCGATCAGTTCAATGCTCATTGCAAAAGTACCGAACGTACCGCAGCCATCTTGGGCTGCTACTATGGCGATAAGATTTATCTTTTTGACGTCGAAAATGCCGAATTAGCTGGCGCCAAAGAAGTAACGGCGGCGCACGAATTGCTGCACGCCCAGTATGCACGGCTGAATATCTTCGAGCGGCCGCGAGTCGACGCTATGATCAAAAAGGCTTATCAAAAGGTCAAAAATGATCCGGAAATTGCCAAAGCCATGGAATATTACCGCGAGGCCGAGCCAGGCGCAGAGCTAGATGAGCTACATTCGATTATCGGTACCACGATTGGCGAGCTCGACTCTGACCTTGAACAATATTATGCGCGTTATTTCACTGATCGAGCGTCAATTGTCGCCAAAAACCAAGCCTACACAGCAGTATTTACTCGAGTTAATACCCGGGCTGAAGCGTTGCAGTCCAAACTGCAGTCAGCCGCTAAGCAAATCAAACAAGATGTCGAAGCTTATCAGTCCGATTTATCGCAAATTAACGCTGATATTAATAGTTTTAATGAACGGGCCAGGAGCGGTGAGTTTAGTTCGCAAGCTGACTTCACAGTGGCGCGGTCGGCGCTGCAGCGGCGAATTAGTGCTATCAATGCTCGGCAGGGTTCGCTCAATTCGCGGATTAAAGCTTACAATGACGATGTGGCAACTCTCAAAAGCTTAGCCGTTAAAGCCGATCAGCTCAATCAAAGCATCAACGGCGTAGCCGCGCCAGCCGGAGTAAATAGTGGCCAAAGCGCGCAGTAATTTCGTCTGCCAAAATTGCGGCGCCAGCTATCCGAAATGGATGGGCAAGTGCGAGAATTGCGGCGGATGGAACACGCTCGTCGAACAGATAGTCGAGACCAAGGGCGCTTCGGCGGTAGCGCGCAGCCATTCGCGCGGCAAGATCCTAAAGCCGCAGTCGATGCGCTCAATCGCTGCTGAGGATTCGGTGAAGCGTTTGCCGACCGGTATTGCCGACCTCGACGCAGTGCTAGGCGGCGGGATTCTGCCGGCAGGTGTAATGCTGTTAGCGGGGCAGCCAGGCATTGGCAAATCGACGTTATTGATGCAGGTAGCAGCGCATGTTGCCGAGCAATCATCGGTCCTATATGTCAGCGGCGAGGAAAGCGCTTCTCAGGTTAAGCTCCGCGCTACGCGCCTAGGTGCGACCTCTGGCGATGACCTGCAGTTTGTCGCTAGCACTAGCGCTGACGACATTGCTGCAACAATTCGCAGCGGCCGATATAAATTGGTAATTATCGACAGCATCCAAACGCTTAGTCTCGAGGAAATCGCCAGCGCGCCAGGTACCGTTAGCCAGATTACCAACTCGAGTAATGTCATTATCCGGGCAGCAAAAGCTTCGGGCGCAGCGGTAATTTTAGTAGGCCACGTCACCAAGGAGGGATCGATCGCTGGGCCGAAAGTTCTCGAGCACCTGGTCGATGTGGTCTTGCAATTCGAAGGTGACCGTTACGGCGGCTTCAAAGTGGTGCGCGCCGTCAAGAATCGCTACGGCTCGACTAGCGAAGCGGCAATTTTCGAGATGAACGATAAGGGTTTGCGGGTCGTCGAAAATCCGTCAGCCGCGCTGTTAGCCGAGCGCCAAAACGCCGATGGTTCGGTGGTATTGGCGACGCTTGAAGGCAACCGTCCGATTCTCGTTGAGATCCAAGCTCTTGTCAATTCGACTAATTTCGGGTATCCTAAGAGGACGGCCAGCGGTTTCGATCTCAACCGCCTCAATCTGCTCATCGCGGTGCTAGAGAAGCGCACCAAATTGAATTTATCCGATAAAGATATTTATGTGAATGTAGTTGGCGGTTTGAAACTTGCCGACCGGGCAGCAGACTTGGCGGTGGCGATGGCGATTGCTAGCGCGGCGGCTGGGCGTAAACTCGACGATGGCCTGGTGGTATTCGGCGAAGTGGGCTTAGGCGGCGAGATTCGCTCGGCACAAGGCGCCGATAAGCGCCTGAACGAAGCCAAAAAACTTGGTTTCACTCAAGCGATCGCACCGGCAACCTCTGGTAAAAAGAATTCATTTGTAAAAGGCGTCAAAGATTTACGCCAAGCTTTGATCGGTTATCTCAAGTAGTCAATAGTCAATCAAGGCAAAAAGAAAGGAAAATATGCAAACCAAAGACTTAATATTATTGGCGGTAACGCTGCTTATTTTGGGCGAGGTGTCGTACTTACTAGCGCGCCTGCCCAAAAACTCCATCAAATCAAAAGATCGGGCTATCTTGGTAGATACTTCGGTGCTGATGGACGGGCGAATTGTACCAGTAGCGCAAACTGGCTTTATCGGCGGTACGCTAGTGATTCCACGCTCGGTTATCGGCGAACTGCAGTTTCTAGCTGACCACGCCGATGCCGACAAACGCGCCCGCGCCCGTTACGGGCTTGATGTAGTCACCGAGCTACAAGCTATGGAGCGCGTCAACGTCGAATTGCTGCAAGACGGCAGCCACGCCCGCGAAGGCGTTGACGACCGCCTACTCAAGCTAGCTAAGCAGCACGGCGCAGTGATCATGACGCTAGATTATAATCTAAACAAGGTTGCCGCCGTCGAGGGTACCGAAGTGCTAAACCTTAACGAATTAGCGCAGAGCATCCGGATGGAGCACCTACCCGGCGAGAAAATCACGTTAGAGCTTATTCAGAAGGGGCAGGACGCACATCAGGGCGTGGGCTACCTACCAGACGGCACAATGGTTGTCGTCGAGCAGGCGAGCGCTCAGATAGGCCAGACGCTAAATGTCGAAATTATCCGTAATCTGCAGACCGCAGCCGGCCGGATGATCTTTGCTAAGAAAATAGAGACTACCAGTAAACCCCTCAAATCGACCACCAAAGCCGCGGGCAAAACTCAAAAAACAGCGAAAATCGCGGCCGCAGCAGCATCGAAAACTCCCGCAAAAAGCACTACTATTGCTAAGCAGCGTCCTGCCGGCCGCACTCGCAGCCAATCGTCAGCTGGCAGCGCTAGCAACCGTGATTCGGTCAAGGCAAAGGCAGCAGGCGAGGTCAAAACTCAAGCTAAACCAGCCAGCAAAAAAGCTAATTCGCCGAAAACAAAACCGCAGTTGAAGCCAGCTGCCTCAGCAACCCGGCGCCAGAGTGCTCGCCGCCGCCCCGACCACGAGAGCGACTTGATTGACCTAGTCAATAGCCAATAAAATCGCCAGCACGATATACAAATAGCACGCTGCTAGGGGCGTGCTATTTTGCTGGGTATTGGCGGCAAGCTATTGCAATGCGAAGCGGGTTTAATCGTCGTCATCGCTGCTACTGTTTGGATTGTAGCTGGCGCTACTAGTCGCCGTGTAGTAGCCAGTGTCGGTAATTTTGGCGGTTAGCGTGCCGCTACTGGCTGCTGATAAGTTACCTTTATGAATATTCCAGATGCCGCTGCTGTCGACTTGCTTGCTGGCGACAACGGTACTGCCAGATAATAATTCGATGTTTTGCAGTTTGTAACGGCCGCTGGTATAGACGATGGATACGCCGCCGCTAGTCACCGTTAACGTAACATTCGGCTTCGGATCGTCGCACTTGTGTGCGTCATCCTCTTTCTCAGCATCGTAGCTAGAGTCGTTAGGCGTGATTATCTCTTTTCTGGTGATTGGATCAGCCATTTTCATGACATCAATTTCGATCTTGGCGGCTTCGGGAGTACAGGACGTAGCCTTCTTTTTCGAGACGCGGTCGAAAGTCATTTTGGCATTGGTAGCAGCGCTAGCTTTGTTATAATACGACGGATAAATCTCGCCCTTGATTGTCTGGATGCCGCTCGGCGCAGTATACCAGTCGCTTAACTTCAGCTTGCCTTGGTCGGCATACATCTTGGAGATATCGGCCATCGTACGATCGAAGAACATAGCTGGAATCAGCGAGTTGCCATTGCGCAGCGGCGAGGTGTCAGAATTGCCTAGCCACACCGCCATCGATAGGTTCGGCGTGTAGCCGGCAGCCCAGATATCTTTAGCGCTAACCTTGCCATTAATCTCGCTGTTGCTGGTACCAGTCTTGACAGCTGCCTTGACGCCGGCACGGCCGAGGTTGACTAGGTAGTCGCGGCCCGCCAATCCAGCGCGCGCCTTGCCGTCGCCAAGGATGTCGCTAACGATGTAAGCTGCTTGCTGGTCGATGACTTGCTTGCTAGATTCTTTGTACTGTTTGAGAGTTTGGCCGTTGCTGTTGGCAACCTTCAGGATAGTCGTCTGCGGTTTATAAGTGCCCATTCGTCCTAGTGTTGCGAAAGCGTTAACGTGGTCAACCAAGCGTGTGCCGCATCCGCCGATAGCGCTCGATAGGCCAGCTTGCGCGTCGGCGCCTTGCGTGCAGTACTGCAA
The DNA here is from genome assembly GCA_963539155.1 of uncultured Candidatus Saccharibacteria bacterium. GTDB lineage: Bacteria > Patescibacteriota > Saccharimonadia > Saccharimonadales > Saccharimonadaceae > Saccharimonas. The sequence continues at coordinate 4,261 of CAUTJX010000010.1, read as the reverse complement.
ATCGCCAGCGGAGCGTATCAGCGACCAGGTGCTGCCGCTGTTGTTCTTCTCGTTGATGGCCATAGCTTTGATAGCTGGAATATTGCGAGAGCGGGCCAATGCTTGGCGCAGGGTAATATTGCCTTGGAATTTGTTGTCGGCGTTGTTCGGACTATAATTGCCCGGGAAAGTTGTCTTGGAATCGGCTAGAATCGAGCCGCTGCCGTAATTGGCGTTATTACCGCCTTGGTTGCTAAACAAGCGGGCGTAAACAAGCGGCTTAATCGACGAACCCGGCTGAATGAAAGCGGTGGCTGCATTGTCCTGCCCGAAGCCAGCGTAATTAAAGTCGCGGCTGCCGACTAAGGCGATAAGCTGGCCAGTCTTGGTGTCTTCAATGGCTGCTGCGCCGTTTGAGAAGCCGGCAAATTGCGAACAGTTGCGATAACCGCAGTTGCCATCGGTAATCTCACCGTTAAATAATTTGGCTATATTGGTTTCTAGGGTTGTTTGCGCGTCGAGGTCGAGTGTTGTCTTGACTGATAAACCGCCTTCGCCGACGATAGTCTTGCCGAGTTCTTCCTCTAGCTGTTTCTTGACCATTTGGACGAAGTGCGGCGCCTTGACGTTGGCGTATTGGTCGGCCAGCGGTTTGATGGTATCCATAATGTCGACTTTTTTGGCTGCCGCTGCCTCTTGTTTGGATATGTAATTCATCGACACCATGTCGTCCAGTACTTTGTGCTGGCGTTCGACAAGCGCTTTGCGGCCATAGGTATTGTACGGATTGTAAAGCGACGGGTTGTTCGGGATAGCGGCTAGTAGCGAGCATTCTGGCAAGGTTAAATCTTTGGATGATTTGCCGAAATAAGTTTGTGCAGCCGATTCGACGCCGTTGCGCCGGCCGCCGTACGGCGATTCATTGAGGTACAAGCCGAGGATTTGGTCTTTGCTGTACATTCGTTCGACCTCAATGGCTAGAATCATCTCTTTGATTTTGCGCGGAATACCCGACAAGCCCCGCTGCATAGCTTCGTCCTTAGTAAAGAACACTTTCTTGACTAGCTGCTGCGTTAGCGTCGAGCCGCCCTGCACGGCGTTGCCCTGCGAGTTGCTGATAAAGGCGCGAACAATACCGTTAGCGCTGATGCCGCTGTGCTTATAAAAATCTTTGTCCTCGATAGCTATAGTAGCCTTGCCCATACAAGGCGCGATGGTTTTGGCGTCGACTACTAACGTGTAATCGCCGGTACCTTTATCCTCCCAGAGCAATTTGTCGTTGCGGTCGTAATATTTGGTGACTGTCGTTTTAACGCGCTGCGCCAATGTGTCGGGGTTGATTTTGTCGAGATCTTTGCGGAAATAGGCGAAAAGCGAAGCCACGCCAATAACCATCAGCAGCAAAGCGATGCCGACAACTTTCAGTGCCATAATTGCGCCGTCGCGGCTAAACCAGTATTTGGCTAGGCGTTTCGGATGCAAGCGGTATAGTAAGCGCTTGACCGGATGCTTCGGCAAAGTTGCCAGATATTCGGCCTTTTTGCGCGCTCGCGCGTCTTTCTTGACTCGGCGTTTATTGGCTAAATTAGCATAAGCGCTGACGCCGCCAGCTACTTTTCGTTTCTTGTTTCCCACTTTCACTCTTCCCATAAGCAATATTTCCACCATTATAGCACTGTTCGCATCACGACGGCTAGTGCTTTTGCTGATAATTTGCAAATATGTTACTATCTCACTATTAAATAAAGAAAGGTTTCAGATGACGCTAGCAGAAGAACTAACGTGGCGCGGACTCATTAACCAGACGACGTTCGCTGATGTCAAAGATATAAATGAGCCGCGAACGTTCTATTTTGGCGTTGACCCTAGCGCGCCGAGCATGACTATCGGCAACTTGGCAGCGATGATGTTGTGCCGGCATTTTATCGACCACGGCTACAAACCGCTGCTGCTAGTCGGCGGCGCCACCGGTATGATTGGCGACCCTGATGGCAAAAAGCAAGAGCGCGACCTGCGCAATGCCGAAACAGTGGCGCGCAATGTTGAATGTATGGCGGCGCAATTCCGCCAAGTTTTCCGCGGCCAGGATTTTGAAATTGTTGATAATGCCGACTGGTTCTCGCAGATTAATTACATTGATTTCTTGCACAAAATCGGCAAGCATATCAGTATGACACAGCTGCTCGACCGCGAATTCGTGCAGCAGCGTATCGGCGAGGGCGGCGCTGGCATCAGCTACGGCGAATTTAGCTACGGGCTGATTCAAGGGTATGACTTTTTACACTTGTACCGCGAAAAAGGCGCCACTTTGCAGCTAGCTGGCGCCGACCAGTGGGGCAATAGCATCATTGGCGTGTCGCTGATTCGCAAGCTCGAAAGCAGCGAAGCGCACGTTTTGACCGCGCCGCTAGTTATCAACAAGCAAACTGGCGTCAAGTTCGGCAAGTCCGAGGGTGGCGCTATCTGGCTCGACCCCGAGATGACCAGTCCGTACAAGTTCTATCAATTCTGGCTCAATTGCGACGACGAAACCAGCGAGGACCTCATCAAAATCTACACGCTGCTCGACCGCGAAACTGTCGAAGCGCTGATCGACAATCATCGGGCTAATCCAGGCGAGCGCGCCTTGCAAAAAACCTTAGCGCGCGAAGTTACTGACTTGGTGCACGGCCGCCAGCGCCGCGAAAGCGTCGAGCGGGTGACGGCGGCGCTGTTTGGCGGCGGCGATATTGCGGCGCTTAACAGCGACGATTTGAACGCTTTAGCTAACGAAATCCCGACGGTTGACCTCGAGACGACGGTTGTGGCGGCGTTGGTCGCTGCTGGCTTATGCTCTAGCAACGGCGAAGCGCGCCGGCTGATCCAGAATAATGCAATTAGCGTCAACGGTGCGAAGATTGCCGGCGATATGCCGCTAACCGAAACTAGCTTAATCAAAAAGGGCAAGAATGACTTCTTGCTGGTGAAATAATTGGAATAGGAGGAAATCATGAAAAAAATTATCGGTTTTGACCTGGACGACACGCTGGCGGTTAGCAAATCGGCGATTTCGCCGCGCATGGCGGGTTTACTCGCTAAATTACTGGAAAATTATCAAGTTTGTGTCATTTCCGGCGGCAAATTTGAGCAATTCCAAAAGCAGGTCATCGACAAGATGAGCGTTTCGCCGGAGTTGCTGGCGCGCTTCCATATGATGCCGACTTGTGGCACGCGTTATTATACGTTTAACGTCGATGCGAACGAGTGGCAAACGCACTATAAAGAGGATTTCACCGACGAACAAAAGCAAAAAATTACCCAAGTCTTGGAAGAATCGGCGCGCAAATTTGATCTGTGGGAAGCAAATCCCGACGGCGAGATTATCGAAGACCGCTTGAGCCAGGTGACTTATTCGGCGCTAGGCCAGCAAGCCTCGCCCGAGAAAAAATATGCTTGGGCGGAAGCCAACAAAGCCGTCCGCAAACAAATGCGCGACGATGTCGCCGCCAAACTGCCAGAGTTCGAAGTGCGCCTGGGCGGCACCACTAGCGTCGATATCACCAAAATCGGCGTCGATAAAGCCTATGGCATGAAAAAGTTGATGGAAGCCACAGGTGTGAGTAAAGAGGAAATTTTGTTCTTTGGCGACAAAATAGAAGAAGGTGGCAACGACTTCCCGGTCAAAAACCTAGGCATCGACTGCATCGCTGTGGAGCGCTGGCAGGATACCGCCTACGCGCTAGAGGGTATCATCGCCGTGACCGAGTAGATTTTCGAACGAAATTCGAGCCAACAAAACACCCGGCTAGCTAACCGGGTGTTTTTAATAAAATCAATCAAGGGAAAGTGATAAGCGAGGCGGGCCGCCCCGGCGCGAGAAATTAGAGAGAATCTCGCGCCGGGGCAGCAATCACTCGTCCTTGTCCCTGATCCTCAGGGACGAGGACGCCATCGGCGCCGCCGGCGCCGATGGCGGTGGTACCTCCTCCCCCTCGTAAGGGGGAGGAGGTACCTGAACGACGATACGAAGAATGTCCTGCATGATTCACCTCCTTAGTGAATCATTCCCGCGGCAATGGGTGGTCATCTGTGCCACCATGCGAGATATCTGCTCGCGACTAAGTCTCGGGCAAGTATCTCGCACGGTGGGCCTCGCTTATCAAAAAACTCTTTTGGACAAGGATTCGCTCTACTTGTCAACAAAAGCTATTATGAATATAGCACATTATCGCATAAATGTCAAGCGTTCGTACTAACCCACCACCTTTGCAACCAAATAGCAGGCCTAGTAGACTGTAGTTAA
>CAUTJX010000009.1:0-37762 GCA_963539155.1 uncultured Candidatus Saccharibacteria bacterium | reverse complement strand
ACTAAGATACTGGCGACTCTGGGGCCAGCCACAAATTCACCAGAGAAAATCAAACAATTAATTGAAGCTGGCGCAAATGGCTTTGGTTTGAACTTTAGCCATGGATAGTACGAAGAAGGGCTAGATCAGATTAAATGGATTCGTGATGCTAGCGCCGAAGTTGGCCGAACGGTAGCAATCTTGCAGGATTTACAAGGACCAAAAATTCGTCTCGGCGTTCTAAAGAACAACCACTTAGATGTTAAAGCTGGCGACGAGATAGTTCTCGATCATGCAATTCAAGAACACGATGGCAGTACGAATTTGCCGATTCAATACAATTTAGCTAACAAAGTCAAGGTTGGCGAGCCAGTTTACTTGTTCGATGGCAAGATTCGCGGCGAGATGATTGAGCGGGTTAGCGATACAGCAATCAAGATTCGTATTCTGAACGATGGATTTTTGATGAGCCGTAAAGGCTTGAATCTGCCAGACACCGACTTTGGCGGCGATATTTTAACGCCAAAAGATTTGGCTGACGTAGAGTTTGGCGCCGATAAAGATATTGATTTTGTAGCCCTCAGTTTTATTCAGAGCGCAGACGATATTAATAACTTACGGCAGATTATGCTAAGCCACGGTTCAACAGCGCAAATTATCGCGAAAGTTGAGACCAAAGCAGCTATCGAGATGGAAGCGCTCAAAGAAATAGTTAAGGCTGCTGACGGCGTGATGATTGCGCGCGGCGACTTAGCGGTCGAGACTAGCCCCGAGATTGTACCGATTGTTGAGCGCGAAGCAATTCGCTTGTGCCGCAAATACGGTAAACTATCAATAGTGGCAACGCAAATGTTAGCCAGTATGGTCGATAATCCAGAGCCTACTCGCGCCGAAGTTAGCGATGTAGCAACAGCAGTAATCCTCGGTACTGATGTGGTGATGCTCTCTGATGAGACAGCTAACGGTAGTTATCCTGTCGAGGCAGTCAAAATGATGGCCAAGACGGTGCGCTATACACAGTCGCGCTGGCCGATGAATGACATGCCGATTGAATATGGCGAGAAGAATCGTCGCCGTAATGCGATTGCTAATGCTGCGGTAGTAGTAGCTAACCAAGTAGACGCCGATGTGATTATCGCCGAAACTAAATCTGGCGCAACAGCCGCACGGATTGCTGCCTGTCGTCCAGAGTTGCCAATCGCTGCGGTAACGCCGAATAAGCGTGTGGCTCAACAGTTAGCTTTGTCATACGCTACCCGTTCATATGTGCGCGAGGAAGGCGAGCATGTTGGTACAAAATTAGCCAAAGAGTTGCTCAATTGGGGTACTTTCGGGCGCGACGACAAATTGACCGCGGTTGTTGTCAGCGGCCGCCAGTCGGGTGTAGCTGGCGGTACCGACACATTGCGTGTGCGTGTTGTTGAGTAAAATACAACAAAAATTTAAGAGACACCTCGCTTTTGGCGGGGTGTTTTCATGCAAAAAACTAGACGAGCGTTTATAACTGTAGTAAACTAGACGCAAGGGTAAACATAAGCAAGTATAAAACGTGGGCAAGAAACTTATTATTGCAAACTGGAAAATGAACCTCACTGTCAATGAGGCGAGTTTGTATGTTCATAAACTCGACAAGCTAGTTGGCAAGCTCAAAAATACTGAGGTAGTGTTGGCACCGACCATGTTAGCGCTCCAGCCGCTTAATATGCAGGTGCAACATCATCACTTTAACCTGGCAGTGCAGAACTTTTATTGGCGTGACAGCGGTGCTTACACTGGTGAAGTATCAGCGTCGCAGCTGCGCGGTATCGTACAATATGGCATAATTGGCCACAGCGAGCGCCGGCATATCTTTGCCGAGCGCAGTAAAGATATTCGCAGCAAAGTGCAAGCGGCAGTACGTAATAATATTACGCCTGTATTGTGTATTGGTGAAACAGCGCAAGAACGAGCCAACAAGGAAACGTCTGATGTAATTCGCGATCAGCTGGTGGGAGGACTAGCTAATATCACGAGCGTTGAGGTTGGTCAGATTGTTATAGCTTATGAGCCAGTGTGGTCAATCGGTACTGGTAAATTCGCTTCACCGCGCGACGTTGAACGCGCCGTTAAATATATTCGTCGGCAAATTGAGCATCTTTTCGGTAAGGTCGCTGCCGAGAATGTCCGCGTACTTTACGGCGGTAGCGTTAATCTTGATAACGCTATGTCGTATTTGCAAACAGCTGATGTAAATGGTTTGCTTATCGGTGAATCAAGCTTGGATGTCTATGCTTTTGCTGGTATTATCAAAAAATGTGAAGATATGCCATCCTTACCAGTAAAGAGAGGTAAATAGCTATGACAGAATTCGACTTCGACGAGTTAGATCGTTCAATTACCGAGGCTATGTCCAAGAGCGGATTATTAAAAGAGGACGGCCAACATGCTGAGGCGCCAACACCGCCGGCTGTCTCTACGCCTTCAAATCCTTCCTCTAATGCTGCGCCAGTTTCAGTTGAGCCTAATAAATTAGCTCCTGGTCCTGGTCCAGTTGCGAATATGACGGCTTCACCTTCGCCGGCCGCAACGGTTGGCGTCACTAAGCAGCCAAGTTCGTCTGTGCCAGCAACTAGCGTACCGGCTTCTGCTGCAGCTCCAGTACAGCCAGCTGTTGGGGTATCTACCGCTCAGGTTCAGACTTTGCCAACAAACGGTGCTTCAGCTTCGACTGGTGTGTCGGTCGCTTCTCAGGCTTCTACTGTTGTTCAAAATTCGGATCTAAATAGTAGTTCAGTACCATCGCCAGCTCCCCAGCCGTTGCCACAAGCCGCAACACCGCCGCAGGTAGCTGCAATTGACGGAGCTGTGCCAGTCCGATCAGGATTACCAAAAAAAATGAAGACTAAGAGTCGCGGCCGTTTCATGGACATAGTTAGTTCGCAGCCAGGTGTCAACAAACACCTCGCCAGCAAAGTTAAGTATTCTACGATGCCAGCACAGTCGTTAAGTAATGTGTCATCTAATATTTCTAGCGGCTCGTCTCAACAATTAGGACCAACCGGCCAGCGAAGCGCTCAGCGTCTTGCTGCTAATTCTACTCAGTTTAGTTCTAACGAAAATGTAGCAGCAAATACAAATAACGTTTCTAGCGAACTGCAATCGTCTGAATCGCGAGTTTTTCACGGTAGCAGCGCATTTCCTCAAGCTTCACAGTCTAATCCTGGTTTTGAAGACAAAAATGATTATGATGAGGCAGACAACAGCAAAAACGAAAAAAGATCGTATTCTATCGGCGGTACGCACGGTAGGGATATTGCACCGTCTGCCGAGCTTGTTGAGTCGCTACAGAAAGACGCGCAAGATGCTAGTAACGAGATTGGCTTTTCGCAAGCAGAATCGCGAGCTAACGACATTCAATCAATTGAGGATGCTTCAGCCGAAAACGATGAAGATGACGCTAGAACACAAGACGCGCCAGCTCCTAAAAAACATCGGTTTATGCCAATTGGCGGCAAGCTAAAGCCTGTTGAAAAAACTCTTAACCCTCCTACTGCCGAAGCTCCTGTTGCTAATGTAGAAAATGCGAGCGAGCAACCCGAGCAACTAGCTGAAACTCTGACAAATCAGACGGTAGATTCGCCTGTACAGTCCGCTACTACAGAACCAGATCCGCCCCGCGAGCAAACCATCGACGAAATTGAGTCAGGCGCTATTTATGACACTTCTGAGTATTACACTGAATTCAAAGACGACAAGAAACATAAGCAGTCGCGCCATTCAGGCTTAAAGTGGTTTTTGGTGATTATAGTGTTCTTGGCCTTGGGCGCACTAGCTGGCGCTGGGTATTTCTTCCTGACTCGCTACTAACGCGATATAATAACTAATGATGGATATACTTGATGGTCTTAATGACGCGCAGAAAGCAGCTGTCGCTTATACAGACGGTCCGTTATTGGTTTTGGCGGGTGCTGGCAGTGGTAAAACCAAAACTTTAACCCACCGCATAGCTTATTTATTGACACACGAAAGAGTCTGGCCGAACGAAATTTTGGCAGTAACATTTACTAATAAAGCAGCTCGCGAGATGCGCGAGCGCTTGGCGGCTTTGATCGATCAGCCTAATACGCGGCAATTCATGCCGTGGATGGGTACATTTCACGGGATTTGCGTGCGAATTTTGCGGCGCGACGGGCCGGCGATTGGCGTGCCGTCGAATTTTATTATTTATGATGAAGCCGACCGTCAAGGATTGATCAAGCAGGCGATGAAGCAACTGTCAATTGCTCCTGATAAACTCAAACCACGTTCAGTTAGCGCGGCAATTTCTAACGCTAAAAATGATTTACTCACGCCAGATGATTACGCGGCAGCTGCGCAATATCCGAATCAGCAGCACATCGCTAAGATTTATGATAGATACGAGCAACTACGCAGCGAGGCTGGCGCGCTAGATTTCGATGACTTGTTAATCGAGACGGTGCGTTTGCTGCGCGATGCCAGTGAAATTCGCCAAAAGTATCGCCAGTACTTCAAGCATATTCTCATTGACGAATACCAAGACACTAACGCTGCGCAGTATGCTATCGTTAAATATCTAGTTAACGATACACGTAATATTTGTGTGGTCGGTGACGATTGGCAGTCAATCTATAGCTGGCGCGGAGCGGATTTCAAGAATATTCTTAATTTTGAACGAGACTTTCCTGGCGCAAAGGTGATTAAGCTAGAGCAAAATTATCGTTCAACAGGTGCTATCCTAGAGGCGGCGCAAAAGGTTATCGCCAAGAATGTCGAACGGACTGACAAAAAACTCTGGACAGCGGCTGGCAATGGTGCACCAGTACAAGTTCAGGCGGTACGCGATGAGTCTGAGGAGGCTTACGTGGTGGCAAGCCGTATTGCGGCTCAAACCTCGATTGGTGCTCGCCGCTACGGTGATTTTGCAGTATTGTATCGTACTAATGCGCAGAGTTTTGCTTTTGAACGTGCCTTCATGCAGCAAAGAATTCCATATCAATTGGTTGGCGGCGTGCGCTTTTATGATCGCAAGGAAATCAAGGATATTATCGCCTATTTGCGTTTATTATATCAACCGAACGACCGGATGAGCTTTAGTCGAATTGCGAATGTGCCGGCTCGCGGTATCGGCGCGACTAGTCTAGAGAAATTTTTACGATGGCAAAACGACAACAATATGGACATTATCGCTTCGCTGGTAAACGTTGAGCAAACTAGCGTTTTGACGCCGCGCGCCAAAAAATCATTATTGCGTCTGGGCGAGATTCTACGCGAATTGCAGGCGCTTGTTCTTTCTGATACTAGCCCAAGCGATATTATTGAAAAGCTGCTTGAAAAGATTGCTTACCGAGACTATGTTATGGATGGAACGCCGCAGGCTGAAGAGCGTGATGATAATTTGAGTGTGCTCATAGCGGACGCTAAATCTTTCGCGACGTTGCCAGACTTTCTCGAAGAGGCAGCACTAATGAGCAGCGTCGATCAGCAAAGTGATGGTGAAAAAGTCACATTAATGACCTTGCATGCCGCTAAAGGACTGGAATTTCCGGTGGTTTTCATGGTCGGTATGGAGGATGGCTTGTTTCCGAGTGAGCGAGCGCTTGAAGAGGGTCCGCGCAATCTCGAGGAGGAGCGGCGCTTGTGCTACGTGGGTATGACGCGGGCGCGTGAAGAGTTATATCTGTTGTACGCGCAGAGCCGTGCGCAATTCGGCTTGCGATCTTACAATCAGCCGTCGCGTTTTCTCGACGATATGGGTATGGGATTGTTCGCGGTTGAACCTAACGCTATTGATTCGAGTCCAGTTTATAATGATTTTGACGAGCCAGTGATGAACTATGATATTGGCGATCGAGTGCGCTCGCTGCAATTCGGCGATGGCGAGATTATTGACATTGACGGCTTGGCAGTTAGTGTGAAGTTCGATAGCGGTGCTGTCAAAAAGCTCAACGTTGAATATGCTCGCCTCGAGAAGCTGTAGCAAAATAATCAATCTTTTGCTATAATTATAACTGCGCGCTAGTTTGCGCGCCTACGTATGAAAAGTATTGCGAGAATGAAATTACGTTGGCTGATCACCGGCTTTATGTTGTTAGCTTTGGCTGGATTGTCTGTTTATACGGCAATTATGCCAAAAGCGCGGGCTGACGAGCATAGCCTAGCGGTTGGCGAACATATTATTACCGTTCATGATGACGGTCAAAGCAAAGGATTTATTACCAAAAAACAGACCTTGCGCGAGGCTCTCGCTGAGGCAGCTATCAAACTAGATCGTAACGATCGGACCGAGCCAAATATTGATGAGCGCTTGGTAGCAAATTCATATAACGTTAATATTTATCGAGCCCGAACGGTGGTTGTCAAGGATGGCTCTCAGCTCACTAAAATTATTACATCGTACCGTACTGGAAAGCAGATAGTTAAACAAGCTGGCATTGCTGTACGCGATGAAGATATTCTAACCTTGTCGCAGTCCAATAGTCCAATGCGCGATAGCGCAGCAGAAGTATTGTCTATTAAAAGAGCAGTCCCGTTTAACTTTGATTTTTATGGTAAAAAGGCCACTTCTTACACGCAAGCTCAAACCATCGGCGAGATGCTAGCTGAAAAGCACATTAAAATGTCTGCCAATGACGTCATTGTTCCGAATAAAGATACAAAAATAGCTAGAGGCATGAATGTTCGCCTGTATCGTAACGGCACGCAGACAGTTACCGTTGACGAAGACATACAGTTTGAGACTGAACAGATCAAGGATGTTAATCGCGATAAAGGATACAAAGAAATTCAAACTAAAGGGGTTAACGGCAAGCGTACAGTTACGTATGAGATTAACGTCCAAAACGGCGTTGAAGTGTCACGCCGCGAGATCAATAGCAACATTATTCAGCAGCCAGTTAAGCAGGTAGAAGTTGTTGGTACTAAAGTTAGTCTGCCGGCGGGCTCGCATGAAGATTGGATGGCGGCGGCTGGTCTTTCGCCGAGCGACTATGGTTACGCTAACTTTATTTTCACTAAGGAGTCTGGTTGGCGAACAACAGCGACTAACGGTACGTATTATGGCTTGGGGCAGACTAGCTTATCGAAATTGTCGAGTGCTTGCCCGAATTGGCAGGCTGATCCAGTTTGCCAAATTAAAGTGTTTAATGGTTACGCGGTAGGGCGCTATGGCAGCTGGGCGGGTGCTTATAACGCCTGGCAGGCTAAGGGCTGGTGGTAGGATATTTTATTTGACATTTGGTATATAATTTGTTATAATATAAAAGATACAGTGGGTGATTTTGAATAAAATGAGCTTAAATCGATATTATCAACGTATTTGCTGTTGTGTTTTTGGTGCGGTCTTGGCAATCTCTAGTACTGGTATGTTATCGTTTTTTGCGAATACTGCGGCGGCAGATAGTCCAGCTGCGGTTAAAGCACAACCATCTAGTCATATAATCACCATTTACGACGGTGGCCGGGAGCAATCGATAATCACTAAGGCATCGACAGTGCAGAAAGCGCTAGAAGAATTCGGCGCAAGATTGGATAAACAGCATGACATTGTCGAACCGGGTCTGGATACACCGATTACCAGTAATGGCTTCAAAATAAATATTTATCGGGCGCGGACGATAACGATAGTTGAAGGTGCTCGCCGCATGCGAGTCAATACGGCAGCACAGACACCAATACAGATTGCACAAGCTGCGGGGATCGTTTTGTATCGCGAGGATAAAGTTCGATTTACGCCGCCAGAGGATGTCGCTTTGGATGGGTCGAGCTTGCTGATGAGGATTACGCGGGCAACTCGGCGTACTGTGATCGCCGAGGAAGAAATTGATTTCCCGGTTGAGCAAATACGCGACGACAGCCAGCCTCTTGGTTATCGCCAGGTAAAGCAGGCGGGAGCTAAAGGGCTGCGCAGATTGACTTATGAAGTTGAAGCGCGCGATGGTGCTGAAGTTAGCCGCCAGCAAATTTCTAGCGAAATTATCAAGCAGCCCAAAAAGCAAATTGAAGTGATCGGTACCAAGCCGAAAAATCCACTAACCAAAGGCAAGGGCGCGCAGATATTTACTGATTCCAAAGGCGTTGCGCACCGCGAAACCTATTATGATTTACCGATGAATATTGTTGCTAACGCTTGCGGCGGCGGTGGCTACACGGTGCGGGCGGACGGCGCCAAGGTGGACAAGGATGGCTATATTTTGGTGGCGGCGAATTATGGTAATTATCCGCGCTGCTCGGTGGTGGAAACCAGCATGGGTCCTGGCAAGGTGTATGATACCGGCGGGTTTGCGGCCCGGCATCCGCATGGGTTTGACCTGGCGACTGATTGGACGAACGGAGACGGACGTTAGATGGCGTCAGCGCATGGGCCGAAAAAAGAATTAGGCCAGCATTGGCTGCGAGATCCAGAAATCTTGGCGGAGATTGCCGAGGCGGCGGAGCTGAGTAACGATGATGTGGTTTTGGAGATTGGGCCGGGACTTGGCACATTGACCAGCCGGTTGTTGGCGCGAGCTCAGCGCGTAGTGGCGGTGGAGTTTGATGGGGATTTGGCGCGCAAATTACCGGGGCAATTTCCTGGCAAAAATCTGGAAGTGATCAATGAAGATATTTTGCAATTTGATTTGAATCAGCTGCCGAAGGGCTATAAAGTAGTCGCCAACGTGCCGTACTATATCACCAGCAAAATTGTCGAAAAACTAATGACGGCGGAGAATAACCCGAGCTTAGCGGTGCTGTTGGTACAGAAAGAGGTCGCCCAGCGCATCGCGGCGGAGCCTGGCGAAATGAGTATTTTAGCGGTTAGCGCGCAGCTATTTGCTGAGGCAGAACTCGATATTGAGGTGCCGCGGCAGTTCTTCACGCCGCCGCCAAAAGTTGATTCGCAAGTGGTGGTATTGAGAATTCGCACCGAACCATTAGTTGATTCTGAAGACCAAAAAGACTTTTTCCGCATTGTCAAAGCCGGTTTTTCGGCCAAGCGTAAAAAACTGCGCTCCAGCTTGAGCGGCGGACTGGGTGTTAGTAAAGATACCGCGGAACAGCTGCTAAAAAAGGCTAACATTTCGCCTGATGTCCGTGCTGAAGATTTGGCGATTGACGATTGGCGGCGGCTGCTCAGAGAATGGCGGGCGCGATGATTGCGGCAGATCAGCCCGTCTGCTTTCCGCCTGATCTGTTAGTTGCGGTCTCGTCGAAAGACGACGGCACCATGCTCAATCGTATTCGCGGTCGCCACGTAACTGAGATAGTGAATAATCGGCGGCGGTTTTGCGATCAAACTGGTGTTAAGTATGACGACGTTATTTATCATGTGATTTCATATGACCAAGCACAAACTTTTGATAATATTGCCGAAGTCACTGAAGCTGACACGGTTAAACACAACAACGAGGGGATTTTTGCTGACGCGCTATATACCGAAATGGCTGGTGTAGGATTGTTCCTGCCAGTGGCGGACTGTATCGCCACAGTCATCTATGATCCAAAGCGTCGGGCGCTTATGCTGGCGCATTTGGGTCGGCATTCGACGGTTGCGCAGTTAATGTCTCGGGCAGTTCGGTATTTTGTCGAGCGCGGTAGCCAGGCAAAAGATTTACAAATTTGGATGTCGCCAAGCATCACCCAGAAAAATTATCGTATGGATTATTTCAATCATGCAAATGATACGAATTGGCACAATTTCTGCCGCCAAACGGCTGACGGAATTTATCTGGATATGCAAAGGTTCAATCGTTCGTTGGCTGTCCAGGCGGGCGTTCCTGGTGATAACATTTTCATTTCGCCAATTGATACGGCAGATGATCCAAATTATTTCTCACATTCAGCTGGTGATACAGGGGGAAGATTCGCAGTGCTAGCAGAGATAAAATCTACTAAATAAGCTCCAAAACGTCATGGCAAAGTTGTGTGTTATCTTTATTAGCATTAGTATATTGCTAAAAAAATAAAGTATAAGTATAATGGTACCAAATGAATAGATGTTGGAAAACAAAAAGGCTGGAATTTGGATTGGCCATCAAGGCGTTAGCCGTGACAATAGGTGTGCTAGCAGCGTTTTCTGGTACGATGTTTTACTCGCCAAAAGCTGCCGCCGACCCCATCAATGACACAGATTTTGTGTTTACTGTAGACACGCGCAAGCCTGGGTCGCCAGATACTCAGTTCGTCATTCCGATAAGAGGAGGCGGATATAATTATACTATCGATTGTAATAATGATGGTACGGTCGAAGCAACCGCTCAGACCGGATCTTATACTTGCAGCTACGCTACGCCTGGCGTATATACAATTCGTATCGGAGGTGTGTTTCCAGAGTTTTATCTCAATAACGGCGGCGATAAACTGAAGATGATTTCTATTGATCAGTGGGGGAAGAATAAATGGAGATCGTTGGTGGCTTCGTTTTACGGTACTGCAAATATGGACGTAAAAGCAACCGACACTCCGGATTTGTCGCAGACTGACTCGATATACTCTGTCTTTAGAGGCAACACTTCTCTCAAGGGTGAGAATGCTAACTGGAATTGGAACACCTCGACCATCACTAATATGGGTGGAGTGTTTAGCGATACTGAAAACTTCAACCAAAACATCGGGTCGTGGGATGTGTCTAACGTTGTTTTTGCTGGCGGTTTATTTAATAATGCGACAGCATTTAATAATGGCGGTAGCGATTCAATTAAAAACTGGAACACTGGCAAAATGACTGCAATGAATGCAATGTTTCAAAACGCAGTTAAGTTTAATCAGCCGATAGGGTCGTGGGATGTTTCGAAAGCCGAGTTGATGAGTGAAATGTTTAATGGTGCTCGCGCTTTTAATCAATCTTTGGCGGGCTGGCGGCTAGATTCGTTAGTTTCGACAACTGGTTTGCCCAACAGCTATTGGTCTGGCGCTCCTAGAATGTTGGATAATAGCGGTTTGTCTACGAAAAATTATGATGCTACTTTGATATCTTGGAATATTCAATCAACTAACTCTCCGCTTATACTAGGAGCCGCCGGGTTGAAATATTGCACTGCTGATGCGGCTAGAAAAAATCTAATCAAGCCAGTCGCCGACGGCGGGCATGGCTGGACTATCAATGGCGATGCAAAGGAGTGTCCGAAGCATACCGTAGTTTTTGACACCCAGGGCGGAACGGCAATTGCCAACCAAGAAGTTGCTTTTACTGATAAAATTACCGCGCCAGCTGTGCCAAATCGGCAGGGTTACACCTTTGCTGGGTGGTATACGGATAACACTTTTGCGAGAGCCTGGAACTTTGCTGTCGATACCATGCCAGACAGTAGTTTGACTTTATATGCAAAGTGGATCGAGAATCCTAAGTCTGCTGCAACAAGCAGTGGTGCTTCGGAAAACAATTCAAGCTCATCAACCAAGCTGGCTGAGACTGGGGTGGATGCGGGAATGTTTTTCTCTGCAGCAGTTGCATTTATAGCGGTTGGTTCTATCGCGATTAAGCTGATTAAACGAAGCTAGCTTGTAAGTGGCAACATTAAAGTAATCTTGATAGTTGTTTAGTGCTGTCAGGGCCGTAGATTACCTTCTTGATAATTCTATCATCTGCGCAAAGTATGCCGGATTGGCTACGGATACGTTGTGCGTGCTATCTTCGACTAGTACGCCGCGAATATCTAAACCAGGGAACTCCTGGCTAAGCGACGTTATAAGTTTGCGTATATTTTCTGGGCTGTTATCATTCATGCGGCTTAGTTCTGGCGCAAAAAGAGTGACGGGCGTGCCAGGTTGCAGCTTCTTGAGTGAATTCTCGAGATCTTCAACAAAACCACCGCGCGACATCGCAATAACGTCTCTCAGCTGGACTAATAGCGGCACGGCTGGCATTTTTTCTCCGTCGTTTTCTCGCCAGGCTTTCTGGGCTTCGGAATCGGGTGAATGTTTGATGTATTTCGATAGGTAAATCGTTTCTATCAATTGTGCTGCTGCAATACCAAATATACCTAGCGGTTTTTGCCAGCTTGGCGCATCGTCTATGGCAACAAACTTGGTCCTCTTCTCAGGACCATCAAGAACGCTAGGTATAGCCGCTGCAAGCCTGCTGCCAAACGAATGCCCGACTACGCCTACTCGGTCAGCATAATAAGCCAGGTGCTCATTTAGTTCGGGTGCTATTTCTTCGGCTAAGGGCCAGAAGCTATCTGTTGCTAGAATTTTATCGGCAACACTCTCTCTCATAGAGCTGGTTGGTAGCGTCAAGACTGAAGCTGGATTTCCTTCTTCGTCGCGCCAGGCCTCGGCTATTCTGGCTATCTCTAGCCGTGCTGCTGTCGTTGTAGGGTTTCCCATGAATCCAGTTCCGTAGACGATAGTAATGCCGGACGGGCCATTGCCAAATTCAACCAAAGTCATCGCCGTATTCCCTAGAGAGCTTGGTATGGGGTGCTGTCTGATATTTTCTACAAGCTTTGCTTGCTCTCTGCTAGGAGTTCTGTCGATTACCCCAGAAGTAGGTTCTCTGTTATTTCCCGAGAATATAGTACAAGGAATCCTTTCGGCTGCGTAGTTGGGCGACCTTCTCATAAATATTGTTATAGTATATAATTTTTCTATTGTCAAATAATTTCGTCGTAAAACCCATTGCTAAAAAGTTAAAGCATAAGTATACTAATAACCAGTGAGCAGGCACGATAAAACAACAAAAATACAGAAGTTCAAATTGCCATTAAAAATGTTGGCTGCTGCGTTCGGTGTCTTGTCGGTACTTGTTGCGCCAACACTCTATTCGCCAGAAGCCGCAGCTGACGTTATCACACAGACTTCGTATTTACTGTTGATACCAGAAAGCCGGGGTCGCCGGACACTCAGTTTGTTATTCCGACAAGCGGTTCAGGGTATAATTATACTGTTGACTGCAATAATGACGGTGTAACTGAGGTGTCTGGGCAGACTGCCTCTTATACTTGTAATTACACTACGCCGGGGATCTACACTATACGCATTGGCGGCGCCTTTCCGTGGTTTATCGTGAATGGTAGGGGTGATAGGCTAAAACTGCTTTCGATTGATCAATGGGGTACGAACAAGTGGAAGAATATGCGTTCTGCCTTTGCTGGCGCGGAGAATATGGACGTCAAGGCAACTGATACGCCAGATTTAAGCCAAACTACCGATTTATCGTGGATGTTTATCGGAAATAAATCGCTAAAAGGTGAGTCTGCTAACTGGAATTGGAATACATTAACTATTACCAAAATGTCGGGTGTCTTTCAAAATGCAAACCAATTTAATCAAAATATCGGTTCTTGGGATGTTTCAAAGGTGACTGATACCGCTGCTATGTTTAACGGTGCCAGTGCTTTTAATAACGGAGGTAGCGATTCTATTGCGAATTGGAATACATCGAACCTCGTGATTGCAAATGATATGTTCCGAAAGGCGGCGTCGTTCAACCAGCCGATTGGCTCGTGGAATATGAAGAAAGTGCAGTTTCTTGTTCGTTTTTTAAGCGATGCAACTTCGTTCGATCAATCGCTAGCTGCTTGGCGATTGGATTCGTTGGTTATTTTGCCGGGAAAACCGTTGTCTGGTGCGGCGGCCGCGCTTGATCATACGGCGATTTCGCGCCAGAATTACGATGCTATGCTAATTGCTTGGAATGCGCAAAATCTAAAATCGCCAATGTCGCTTGGTGCGGCTGGTTTGAAATTTTGTGCAGCTGCTTCGGCGCGAGCTAATATCTTGAAGCCTGTTGCTGACGGCGGACACGGCTGGACAATTACCAGTGATAGAAAGTTGTGTACAAAACACACAGTGACGTTTGATTCGCAGTCTGGTTCTGCCGTTCCAAATAAGATGGTAGGCTATACGTGTCCTTTCAGACCGCCGGTCGCCCCGACCCGCTCTGGCTACACTTTTGCCGGCTGGTATACGGACACTACGTTTGCAACAAGCTGGAACTTTACAAACGACACCATGCCAGACAATGACTTGACCTTGTATGCAAAGTGGACGAAGAACCCTGCGCCTGCCTCTACGCTGTCTCCGGAGTTGCCAAAATCGCCTGGTGTCAGACTGGCTGAAACAGGCTCAAATACAGTGTTGTTTGTCTTGGCGGCGTCTATCTTTGTAGTTTCTGGTATTGTTTTGTTCAAAAAGTAAGCGAAACGTCCGTAATATAGGCAGGTAAAGTAAAAAGATGGCTTATCTACTATTTCCAGAAAACTAGTGTCGAACCAGGAAATATCAAAGACGAAAATTAGTTCAAGATGTAGTTTCGGTTGTTGCTGATCAGGTTTGTATTGCGGGGTGATAATGTGCTAGTAAACTTCTGTCACCTCTGATATACTTAGAAGCAATGGGAAAGAATCTTTATATCACAACGGCGATTCCATATGTCAATGGCAAGCCGCATATCGGTAATGCGCTAGACTATTTGCTTGCAGATATCTGGTCGCGCTACCAGCAGCAGAAAGGCAAAAAAGTGCGCTTTCAGGTTGGCACTGATGAGCATGGTAATAAAATCGCCGCCAAGGCTGCCGAACAAAATCTGACGCCGCAAGCATATGTCGATCAAACTCATCAAAATTTCAAGATACTGATGGATGCTGAGCACGCCGAATATACTGATTTTGTCCGTACGTCTGATTCACATCATATGGGGGCGGTGCGCTATATTTGGAAACAGTTGGACCAAGCGGGGCTGATTTATAAAAGTACTTACAACGGCTGGTACTGTATGGGTCATGAAGCTTTCTTTACTGATAAAGAAGTTCAAGAAACTGGCGGGGTTTGTCCTGACCACCAAACGCCTTATCAACAAGTTAGCGAAGAGAACTATTATTTGAAAGCGAGCGCTTATACTGATAAAGTCCGCCAAGCAATCGAGTCGGGCCGAATGAAGATTGTACCAGAGTTTCGTAAGAAAGAATTTCTGGAATTAATGAAAGACGGCTTGCACGATGTGTCAATTAGCCGGCCGCGCAAGAGCCTGACCTGGGGAGTACCAGTACCAGGAGACGACAGCCAGGTGATGTATGTCTGGTTGGACGCCTTAGCTAATTACATCACGGTGCTAGGTTACCCGGATCAGCCGGAGTGGAAAGATTTTTGGCCAGCTGACGTGCAAGTGATTGGCAAGGATATCCTGCGTTTTCATGCCGGTATTTGGCCAGTAATGCTATTAGGGGTTGGTCTACCGCTGCCGAAGACGCTGTTAGTACACGGTTTCGTTAATGTGGGCGGTGCTAAGATGAGCAAAACAGTTGGTAATGTCGTCGATCCGATGGAGATTATCAAGGATTACGGCGTTGACGCTTTTCGCTATTACTTTTCGCGGCATATTCCGACCAAGGATGACGGCGACTTCACCTGGGAGAAGTTCGAAAAAGCTTATAACGGAGAGCTCGGCAATGATCTCGGTAATTTAGTGCAGCGGGTTATTGCTATGATCCAGCGTTATCAGTCGGGTGTAATTGGCGAGATTCCTCGCCCAGGACACGATATGGGGCCATACCGCCAGGCGATGGAAGCGCTTGATTTTGATCGAGCAATAGATGAAGCATGGCAACAGGTGCGCGCGCTCAATCAATATATTGATGACGTTAAACCGTGGGAAGTTGCCAAGAAGCGCCAAAAAGATACTGATGCCGCCGAGCATTTATCGGAAATTTTATCTTACGCTGTCGGTGCGCTTGAGGAAATTGCTGATTTGCTAACTCCGTTTATGCCAGTGACCGCTAGCACTATTCACAAGATGTTCTCGGCAGGAGTTGTACCCGAGAAAGCAGCACCACTTTTCCCAAAAATCTATATTCATACGCCCGATCCGCAAACGGTATCTAGTAAAAAGAAATAAGCCAAATGAATTCGTTGCTTCGCTTAGTTGATACGCATTGTCATATTCATGATAGCGAGTTCTATGACGCTTCGGCACGCGAGAAGGCTTACCAGGAATCCGTGAAGAATGGCGTAGCGATGATTTGTGTTGGTACGGATTTGCGCAGTTCGCGTCAGGCTCTAGAGTTTGCTAGGATGCATGATTTTGTTTGGCCAGTCGTCGGCATTCACCCGCACGACGCAGCGACAAATAACGTCGAGGAATTGCGCCAATTGGTAGCAGACAATCGCGATGAAATCGTCGGCATTGGTGAAATTGGTTTAGATTATTTTTATGATAATAGTCCGCGCGATATTCAACAGGGCGTTTTGCGGCGGCAGCTTGAGGTAGCGCGAGATTTTAACTTGCCGATTAGTTTTCATGTGCGCGACGAAAAAGCCGCTGTTGGTGCAGTCTGGGCGGATTTTTGGCCGATTTTCGATGAATTCAAAGGTTTGCGCGGCATTTTGCATAGCTTTACCGATTCTGAGAAAAATTTGCAGCATGGGTTGGATCGTGGTTTATACGTTGGTGTTAACGGTATAAGTACTTTTACCAAAAATAAAAATCAACAGAAAATGTTTAACCAAATTCCGCTTGAACGCTTAGTCTTTGAAACTGACGCACCTTTCTTGACGCCAGTGCCATTTCGTGGTAAAGTGAATATACCAGCGTATGTGAGGCAGATAGCAGAATATCATGCGCGCGCTCGTGACCTTGCTATAGAAGAGGCCGCTAGCGTAACTACTCGCAACGCGCGGCAAATTTTTGGGATTAATTATGAATGAGAGTTTTAATAATAAAGTAAAACCTTATGCACCGGTAGAAAATGCCGGTCATTTTAATTATGAACAAACTGCTAATGGCAATTCTTATCGTAGTCCTGAGCTAGAGCACTTAGGCGAGCTAGCGCGTAGACAAGCTGAGTCGGCCGATCAAACAACCGAATCGCCCCGGGTTGACTATATAGAAGAATTGAACAATCCAAAACCCGAAAAGCCGCTTACTCCTGAGCAGAAAATTGCTGCCATTAGTCAAAAAGTAGTTGATCTTCGAGCTGAATATCTAGGAGGCGAGTTTGGTCTAGCTGCATAAATTATGGTCAAGCGTGTTCTCACAAAAACTCTCAAACTTTTTGTCGGCGATGATTTATCGCTTGGTTTGCCGAAGCTTCGCAAAAAACGTCCGCTCAAGAAACTGAGCGAGCGCGAGCTGTTAGTGCTAGAAAGCGAAATTGGCTCGGAACTTTTTGGAGAGGTGCCGAAGGGTCATCGCCGCGAATTCTTTTGTCTGGACGAAAAAACATGGATGTGGCATGAGGAATGGATTGATGCCAAGCACAAACTTAAAACCCACACTATCAAGTATGAAGTAACCGATCGAGGTATCTTGAAAACTCAACCTGGCCCGCGTTATTCATACCTCGAGGGTGATGAATTGCGTAATTTTAGTATCGCTACGCAAATGTATTATGAGCAAGTTGCCCGCCAAGTTTACAAGCGAGATCCCGAGACCGGCGAAAAATTGGTATAATAGAAAGCGTGAAATCATCGATAATCTATCTCGACCATGCTGCCGCCACGCCTCTAGACGAGCGCGTTTTGGCGGCGATGCAGCCGTATTTCTCTGAGATGTTTTATAATCCTTCGGCGCCATACGCTCCAGCGGTGGAAGTCAAGCGCGCTTATAATAAAGCTAAGCATCGTTTGGCAGTTTGTATTGGCGGACAGGCTAGCGAGTTAGTTATGACGGCTGGTGCTACCGAATCTATTAATTTAATGATAAATAGCGTTGACGGGCATATAGTATCAAGTACCATTGAGCATGATGCAATACTGAAAGCGCTTGGTGATAATATAACGCTGGTGGCTCCATCTAAAAAAGGCAATATCGTGCCGCGCGATATTCAAGCAGCTATTAGGCCAGATACGCAGCTAATAACTATCGCTATTGCTAATCACGAACTCGGTACCATTCAACCGCTACGCGACATTGCTGAAGTTGTCCGTACTGAGCGTCGCCGCCGGTTTGAAGCGGGTGAGCTGACGCCAATTTATCTGCACACTGATGCTTCGCAAGGGGCTGGGCAAATTGACATCAATGTGGCTCGGTTAGGCGTTGATACGTTGACGCTAAATGCTGGTAAGATCTATGGCCCGAAACAAGTTGGTTTGCTTTGGTGTAATCGGATGATACGCTTGCAGCCGCTAGTTCGCGGCGGCGGGCAAGAGCGGGGCTTGCGCAGCGGGACCGAAAATGTTGCGGGCACTATTGGGTTTGCAGTAGCGCTAGAATTAGCGCAGCAACATCGTAATTCTGAAAATAAGCGCTTGCGCCAGTTGCGCGACCAGCTGCAAAATCAGCTGACAGAAGCTTTTCCGTGGGCGATTGTCTCCGGCGATCAAAAACATCGCCTGGCAAGTCATTTGCATATATCATTCCCCGGAATTGACGCTGAACGTCTAGTTTTTATGCTTGAGCAGAAAGGTGTGCTGGTAGCGACTGGCAGTGCTTGCGCCGCTAATTCCGGGACGCGTTCGCATGTGCTAGAAGCGATTGGCTTAGCGCCAGAGGCGGCGGACGGCAGTTTGCGTCTGACACTGGGTCGCCTATCGGATGCTGAAACGTGCACGGCGGCTGCCCGAGAAATTATCGCTGCGATTAATACAGAAAAGGCCAGGTTAGCTTGAAAAGATTTTTAATAGCTATCGTTACGCTGGCCATTGTTTCGGCTGCAATAATCATCGGTATTACTTTGTTTTTATCAAAGAACGATTTGCAAGGCTGTGGCGATATTCCAGATGCAGCACGCCAACAGTGTGCGGCAGCCGATGCGATCGTAGCGGTGAGCGGCGGCGATACCAGCGCTCGTACTACTGAAGCAGTGCGATTGTACAAGAATAACTGGGCGCGCAAATTAGTTTTCTCTGGTGCGGCAGCTGATAAAACTGGCCCGAGCAATGCTCGAGCAATGAAGAGGCAGGCTATCATTGCAGGCGTACCAGCTAGTGATATTCTGATAGAGGAAACCAGCGAAACGACTGCCGAGAATGCCTCGCAAACCGTTAGGTTGCTCAAACAAAAGCAAATATCATCGGTAATTCTGGTGACAAGCGCTTATCACTCGCGGCGAGTTTCAATTGAATTTACTAAAGCGGCGCCAAATATACTAACACGTAGCCATCCAGTAGCTACAGATAATCAATGGTCGAATATGTGGTGGACAACTGTTATAGGCTGGCAGCTGGCGTTGCAAGAGCTGGTAAAGATTATGGGAGTTGCAGCGGAATGACCAGACCGCGTGTTTACGTTGGTATGAGTGGCGGCGTCGATAGCAGTGTCGCGGCAGCATTATTGTTTGACCAAGATTATGATGTTACTGGCGTCTATATGAAAAACTGGAGTCAAGATCTACCCGGTATGCAGTGTCCGTGGGCTGAGGACCTGGCTGATGCCAAGCGGGTGGCAGTACAATTAGGAATTGATTTTAAAGTATTTGATTTCGAAACACAGTATCGCCAAAAAGTTGTTGATTACATGCTTGACGAATATCGTGCTGGTAGAACGCCGAATCCAGATATCATGTGTAATCAAGAAGTTAAGTTTAAGCTATTTTTAGAAACTTCGCTGGCGGCGGGGGCGGACTATATCGCAACTGGTCATTATGCGCGGGTTGAACGTTTAGCAGATACTGCACGCTTGCTTCGTGCTCGCGACGACAACAAAGATCAAACTTATTTCCTCTATCGCGTGACGTCTGAAGCATTAGCCAAAACCGTGTTCCCATTAGGAAATCTGACCAAACCTGAAGTGCGTCAAATTGCCAAAGATCGCGGCCTATGGACAGCTCGCAAAAAAGAATCTATGGGTGTGTGCTTCGTTGGTAATGTCGGTATGCGCGAATTTCTTAGCCAGTATATTACGACGCGTCCGGGCGATATTATTGACAAAGAATCGGGCCAGGTGCTTGGCCGGCATGACGGTGCAATTTTTTATACACTTGGTCAAAGACATGGTCTGGATGTTGGCGGCGGGTTGCCGTATTACGTGGTTGGCAAAAATATGGATAAGAATGAAGTTTACGTTAGCCGTAATATCAACGACGAACACATGTGGCGAACCGAGATTAAGCTGACAGGTATTCACTGGATCAATCAACCTTTGACTGAAGGTGCGCGAATACAGGTCCGATTGCGCCACCGCGGGGCGCTCATTAACGCTATATATAGTGCCGACACACTACATCTAGAGTCTGCCGAACGAGCCGTGGCGCCTGGCCAGTCGGCGGTGGTCTATCGCGATGAAGAGTGTCTAGGTGGCGGCTTGGTGATTTGAGCCTCTAACTTACGTTACTTCTTCGTATATTCAAGTTGGTTTTCGTGCTATAATTACCTCTATGAACACACAAGAAATCCGCCAGAAATATCTCGAATTTTGCCAAAGGAACGGCCACGCTATTATTGAGCGGGCGCCGCTGATATTACACAATGACCCGACGACGTTATTTACCGGCTCGGGCATGCAGCCGCTGTTGCCGTATTTGCTGGGCCAGGATCATCCGAAAGGTACTAAATTGGCTGATAGTCAAACGTGTTTGCGGGCGCAGGATATTGAGGATGTTGGCGATAATCGCCACACGACGTTCTTTGAGATGTTGGGTAATTGGAGTATGGGCGAATATTTCAAACGCCAGCAGATTGAGTGGTTTTTCGAATTTTTGACAGAAATAGTTGGGCTAGATCCGCACAAAATCTACGTTAGCTGTTTTATCGGCGATGATAAAAATAACATTCCGCGCGACGATGAAGTAGCGCAAATTTGGCAAGAAGTTTTTGCCAAAAAAGGCATTGAAGCTAAAATTGTCGAGCTGGATAGCGCTGAAAATGGCGATAAGCTGGGTATGCAGGGCGGCCGGATTTTCTTCTACAACGATAAAGAGAACTGGTGGAGTCGCGGCGGCGGTATTGATAGTACACCGATTGGCGATCCGTGCGGGCCGGATAGCGAGGTGTTTTATGATTTTGGCGAGCAGCATCATGATGCTAGTTTTGGGCAGGCGCATCCAGCTAGCGATAGCGGCCGGTTTATGGAGATTGGCAACCAAGTGTTCATGCAGTATCGCCGGCTGGATGACGGCAGCTTTGAACCGCTGAAACGCAAGAATGTTGATTTCGGCGGCGGCTTGGAGCGGATTGCTGCTGCGGCTATTGACAGTCCTGACGTCTTTAAGATCAGCCTACTACAGCCAATTATTAAAAAGCTAGAGAGTTTAAGCGGTGAGGAATACGCTACGCACACCGCATCGATGCGAGTGATTGCCGATCACCTTCGGGCGGCGGTATTTTTGGCGGTCGACGGCTGCGTACCGAGCAATAAGGAGCAGGGCTACGTGATGCGCCGCTTATTACGCCGGGCGATTCGCTATAGTTTTGACCTGGGGATTGAGCAGAATTTCCTCGAGGAGGTCGTGCCAGTGATTGCCGACCTATATGAAGCAGATTTTCCAGAGGTTAAGGAAAGCCGCGAGAGTATCATCGCTGTGTTGGTCAAAGAGGAAAAAGCTTTCCGCCAGACACTACGCAAAGGTCTCAGACAAATGCAACATTATATCGACGACGGTTTGACTGGCGAAGAGTTATTTACGCTGTATGATACCTTTGGTTTTCCGGTGGAGCTGAGCACTGAGGAAGCGTATAAACAAGGTATCAAGCTTTCTGATAATTGGCGCGCTGAATTTGATGCGCGAATGGCCGAGCAGCGCCAACGCTCCAAGACGGCACGCAAAGGGCAATTTAGCGGCGGCCTGGAGGGCCACGATCTGATTCATCTGAAATATCATACAGCGACGCACTTGTTGGGAGCGGCGCTGCGCAAAGTCCTAAATGCTCCGGATTTGCAACAGCACGGCAGTAATATCACGTCTGAGCGCCTGCGTTTCGATTTTAATCACGATAAATTGACGCTAGAGGAAAAACAGGCGGTGGAAGATCAGGTTAATGCATGGATTGATGCTGATTTGCCAGTCAGCTTTGCTGTCTATCCGACTGACGAGGCGCTAAAAATGGGCGCAATCGGTGCCTTTGGCGAGCGCTACGGTGATGAAGTAAAAGTTTATTCCATCGGCGAAGGCGACAATGTCGTTAGTTTCGAAGTTTGCGGCGGCCCGCACGTTGAACATACGGGTGTCTTGGCTGAAGGCGGCAAGTGCTTCAAAATCACCAAAGAAGAGTCTAGCTCGGCCGGGATTCGCCGGATTAAAGCGGTTTTGAGTTAATCCTTGTAAGCCCCTATGATTTGGCAAAATCTAGCAACCATAAGCAAAAATAGTATATAATAGATGTAGTTATGGTTTTAGAGCGATTACGCAATAAGCTAAATAATCTAAAGGGCGAGTCCGACGAACAGCACGATGACTACATCGTTGCGCTTGATATCGGTACCGAAAACGTTAAGGCACTATTAGCTCGCGTTAACGGCGACGATATTGAGATTCTTGGTGTTGGACGTGCTCATCAAGAATTTTCAGATATGCACTCGGGTGCGATTGCTGATATTGCTGGCGTAGTGCAACACTGCGAGGACGCTCTGACTCAGGCTGAAGACGAAGCTGGCTTGCAGGCCAAGCATGCTGTCATCGGTATAGCTGGCGAACTAGTAAAAGGTACAACTAGCACGATTCGTTATCGTCGTCCGCAGCCCGACCGTCCGCTTGACGAGCAAGAAGTTGAGTTTATTATCGAGAAGGTCCAAGACCGCGCTGCTAAACGGGCGCAAAAACAGATCGCCTTAGAGACGGGCAATGACGAGGTTGAGGTCAAGCTGGTCAACTCGGCACTGGTTAGTATTCATATTGACGGCTATAAAGTGTCGAATCCGATTGGCTTTCAGGGTAAGGATGTAGCAGTGCAAATTTATACAGCGTTTGCGCCGATGGTGCATATTGGCGCGTTAGAGCGAGTGGCGCAAGAGCTTGATTTGGAGTTGTTAGCGGTCGCTGCTGAGCCGTTTGCGGTTAGCCGTAGCGTACTTGGCACTGATAGCAGTAGTGCTTTTACGGCAATTTTAGCAGATGTAGGTGGTGGTACAACTGATATTGCAGTGGTTAATGACGGCGGCGTTGAGGGCACCAAGATGTTTGGCATCGGTGGCCGTAGTTTTACTAAAACTATCGCTGACGAGTTGTCAATTCCGTATGATCAAGCAGAAAAACTCAAAGTAAATATCGAGGACAGTAAAATTAAAGCTACCGTCAAAAAAGATGTGGCAGTTGCCGTTGATAAAACTCTCGAGGTTTGGCTAGCTGGCGTAGAGCTAGCATTGAGCGAGTTTGATGCAGTTGATCAGCTGCCGCCGCGTATTTTGTTGTGCGGTGGCGGTGCTAGCTTGTCTCAATTAGTTGCAGCTCTCGAAAAGCGTGATTGGTACAGCGAGTTGCCATTTACTAAGCGTCCGACAGTACAGCGTATTCGTCCCGATCAAGTTGTTGGTATTACGGATAAAACCGGTGAAGTCAATGATCACACTTTTATTACGGCGATGGGTCTGCTGCGTGTTGGTTATGATACAATAATAGGAGCAGGCGACACTCAGTCGGTTCGCAGTAAAATTAATAGGATTTTGCGAATTTAATAGAGAAATAATATGCAAAAAGATGTCATTTATATAGATGTAGAAGACGACGTTACTTCAATTATTGGCAAGATAAAAGCTGCCAATTCGAACATCGTTGCTCTGGTACCGCCAAAGCGAATTGGGGCGATTCAGAGTGCAGTAAACCTCAAATTGGTGCATCGCGCGGCTGAGCGGGTCGATAAAAAACTGGTAATTATTACTAATAATGATGCTTTGTCGACGCTTGCGGGCAGCGCGGGTATTCCGGTGGCCAAAAATTTGCAGAGTCGTCCAGAATTAGCTGAGATTCCGGCTCTTGAAGTCAACAGTGACGATGACGTGATTGATGGATCGGAAACGTTGAACGGTGGCGCTAAGTCTAACACGCTGGCTCCTGGCGATAAGGAAGGGCAGTCGTCTCTTAATGATGAGCTTAGCAAAATTGAAGATGAAGGAGAGGATGAGCTGCCGTCTTCTAAAGGTAAGGATGGCGGCGATAAGAAGTCTGCTGACCAGGCGGATAGCAAGTCGAAAAAAAGTCCGAAAATCCCCGATTTTAATACTTTTCGTAAAAAGTTCTTCATTATCGGTGCGGCTGTTATTTTGTTGATCGCCGGTTTGGTGTGGGCGTTTGTGTTTGCGCCGCGAGCACAGATTGTCATTTCTGCGCAAACTAGTAGCGTGGCTGTTAACACTCATATCAAATCAAGCGCTGCTGTTAACACTAGTTTGCAAGATGGTACTGTCAAACTGACGACCAAAACTAGAGAAAAAGCGATTTCTAAAACATTTACAGCTACCGGCAAGAAGGATGTCGGCGAAAAAGCGACTGGTATAGTAAGCTTTTCGACGCGCGATATTGACAATCTTGGTACAGAAATCCCAGCAGGAACAACTTTGACGACAGATTCTGGCGCCGAGTATGTTACCAATGAAGGCGTTAAAATCTCGCTTAGTAATTATCGTAATGCCAAGGTGAAAATTACTGCCGCACGCAGCGGCGCCAGCTATAATGGCGCTAGCGGTACAGTCAAGGGAGCGCCTAGTGGTATTTCAGCAAGTATTAGCGGCTCGACAACAGGGGGGACCGACAAAACTATTACCGTCGTTCAACAAAGCGATATCAATAAAGCAATGCGCGAACTCGTCACCGAGGACGATAAGAACCAAAACAAAGCTGCTTTGCAAACTGAGTTTGGCAAGGATTATACAATTATCAATGAGTCATTTGTGGCGAATATTGCTGGGATTAATAAGCCTGCTGTTGATAGCGAGGCTAACGACGGCCAAGCGGCAATTACTGGTACAATGAAGTTCTCGCTTTCTGGCATTGCTCGCAGCGAGTTTGACACGTTTCTCAAAGCTTACTGCCAGCAGCGCATTGACGGCAAGTCAAACCAGAAAATTTATGATACCGGCAGCAAAACAGTTTCTCTGACTAACGTAGCTATTTCGGGTGATACGATTAATGCGACAGTCTCGGCGAACGGTAAAGTTGGTCCGAAAATCGACGAAGATGCCATCAAGGAATACGTCAAAGGCCAATCGGTCGGCGAGGTTCAAGAGCGTGTCAAGACAGTTGAAGGCATAAAATCAGTAGATGTGAACCTTTCGCCATTTTGGGTTTATAGAGTTCCAGATGACACCAAGAAGATAAGCGTAAAGTTTCAGATAGATGGCTAAGCAGTATTTGGCGCTTGACGTCGGCGAGCGGCGAATTGGCGTGGCGTCGGCAAGCAGCGATGTTAAAATTGCCGTACCAGGCGACTGGATTGATGTCGACGGCAAGGAACTCGATATTATCCGCGAGATGCTGATTGACGAATCAATAGATGTTTTGGTAGTGGGTTATCCGCGCAATCAACGAGGCGAGCCGACTGCGCAGACTCGGTATGTCGAAGATTTCGTTGATAGTCTTGGCCAAATTGAATCTGACGTTGTATTCCAGGACGAATCGTTGACGAGCGTCAAAGCAGAGAATATCTTAGCATCGCAAAAACGTCCGTATAGTAAGGGTGAGATTGATTCTATGGCAGCTAGTATTATTTTACAAGATTATCTGGAGGCGCAATAATGGATGGTTTTAAACGGCAGAATGGTCAACAATTTAATTATCAGCCGAATAATAATCGGCAAGTACCGCCGCTTGGTGCGGCTCCGCGTCCTGCACCTCGTACTATTGACCCAAATCAGCCAATGGAGCAAAAGGCTAATATTTCGCTTAACTCCGACCATGACGCTGCGAGCCAGAAAGTGTCAAAGAAGAAACGTTGTCTTCGGCGCTGGATGATTATTTTGATAACAGTTATGATGTTTTTGGCAGCAGTTTTTGCGGCACTATTTAAGTGGTACGAGATGCAGCTAAAACCAGTCTCAAGCGATAGCAATAAGGTGTCGGTTACTGTTGAAGACGGCTCCTCGGTTTCAGTAGTTGCCAATACGCTGGCCAGCAAAAATCTTATTCGCAACCGATTAGCTTTTGAAGTTTATGTGCGCCTTAATAATAAAAATAGCATCAAAGCTGGCACTTGTATGATTGCTCCGTCTGAGTCGGTCGCTGAAATTGTTAACCGTATGAATAATGGCTGTCATGACTTCAAAACCATTACTTTTTATCCTGGTGGTACGTTAGAGAGTTCTAAGTATAAGGCTTCGCAGTCGTCTGATGGTGTTGATAAAACGAGCGTCCGTTACATCTTGCGCCAAGCAGGCTACTCTGATAGTGAGATCTCAAGTGCTTTCAAAGCGAAATACGATAGTCCTCTGTTTGCTGATCGTCCAAGCGGGTCGTCTTTGGAGGGCTACGTTTTTGGGGAGACGTATCAATTTACGGGTGACGCTACAGCCAAAGATGTTTTACAGACAGTGTTTGATCACATGTACAAGGTTGTGCAAAAAAATGACTTAGTTAATAAGTTTAAGGCGCAAGGTTTGACACTTTATCAGGGGTTGACTATGGCTTCGATTGTTGAGCGGGAATTGGGTTGCGAAGATAAGCCGACCGTCGAGCGCAAAAATCGCTGTTATCAATACCAGCGGGGTATTGCGCAGGTGTTTATAGCTCGCTACAAGAAAAACATGCAGCTTGGTTCTGACGTAACCTTTATCTATGCTGCAGACAAAGCTGGTGTTAAGCCTAAGGTGGATATTGATTCTCCGTATAATACTCGCAAGCATACTGGTTTGCCGCCGACGCCAATTGCGACACCTGGCGAATTATCGCTTAAAGCGGTCGCTGATCCGGCGCCTGGCGATAACTTGTTCTTCATAGCTGGCGATGACGGTTTAATATATTTTGCCAAAACTGATGAGGAACATAAAAACAATATTGACAAATACTGCCAGAAGTTGTGTAGTATCGTATAAAGTATTGACATTAACGCTAGTGATTTGCTATAATATAGAGTATACACGAGGACTTGCAGGAACAATTATGAATTATTGCCAGCTCTATCGTGCTTATAATATGATTTTCTAGGAGAACCATTATTAGTACGCAACCAAATCGAGTTAAAACTAATTTTGTACCGAGCGCAAAGGCTCATTCTAGCAAAACTAAAAGGCGCGGTGGTGTTTCTTGGACTTCCGTAGTATCGTATGTCGGCGTTTTTCTATTCATAGCAACGCTAATTGCTATCGGACAACGCCCAGTCGGCGTTCAGGAAGGTAGTAATAATACGCCGCTGGCTAATGCCTCTACCTCAAGCACTAAAAATACTGTAGCAGCTGCAACTTCCGCTAGTACGGTAGACCCAGTTGTCGCTACGAACATAGCTTCGTCGCTAGCAGACACTACCAGCATGCCAGTTAGCGCTAACGTGGCGACGCTTTCTCAGACGCTGACTATTGAAACGGTAATGTCGCAGACCTCCAGCAATGCAATTAGCAAGCCGCAGATTGTCCAGCCGACAGCTAATTCGCGGGCGGCTACTACTTATACCACCAAGGCTGGCGATACAGTCGATGCAGTAGCCAGCAAATATGGACTCAAGAAAGAGACTATAGCTTGGGCTAATAATCTATCGTCTGATGCGCTGGAGCCAAATACTACTTTAACAATTCTGCCAGTTGATGGTGTTCAGCATACTGTTAAGGCGGGTGACTCTGTTGATAGTATTGTTGCCAAGTATGGCGGTAATAAGGCTGATGTGGTGTCGTATAATGACCTGGAACTCGCTGGTTCGCTAACTGAAGGTAGGAACATTATTGTTCCTGGCGGTGCTTTGCCAGAAAATGAACGTCCAGGATATGTGGCTCCTCGTGCTGCGGCTAGTAATCGGCGCAGCGCTTATGGGTATGGGTCGGGCCTGGGCGGTTACGGAAGCAATTACAATGGGGTTATCTCTGCCGGTAACAAATATGCATGGGGGAACTGTACTTGGTACGCTTACGAGCGCCGAATGCAGCTAGGACGCCCAGTCGGTAGTTTCTGGGGTAATGCTAGTACTTGGGCTTATGCGGCAGCAGCGGCTGGATTGGCAGTTAATGGTACGCCGGCGCCTGGCGCAATAATGCAAAACGGCGGCGGATACGGCCATGTGGCGATTGTCGAGAGCGTTAACCCGGGCGTATCAATCACAATTAGCGAGATGAACGGTTATCGCTTTGGCGGCGGCTTCAATCGCGTTGGTCATGGCCAGATTTCCTGGGGCGAGGCCACTAGCGGTTACTATAGATATATTCACTAAGTATTTTACAAAACTAATTAACACCTCTGTCAAATCGGAGGTGTTTTTGGTATAATGTGTCTGTATGTTTGTTGATACAGCTAAAGCTTTAGTCCAGGCGGGCCGCGGCGGCGACGGCGCGGTCAGTTTTCGCCACGAGATTTACGTTGATAAAGGCGGTCCGGATGGCGGCGATGGTGGTCGCGGCGGTAATGTTGTGTTTTTGGCGACGGAACAGCTTAACACGTTATTAAAATTTCGTTACAAACCCGAGCTAAAGGCCGAAGATGGTGTCTCGGGCGCCAAGAAAAAAATGGCAGGCCGCGCTGGTAAGGATTTAGTTATTAAAGTGCCAGTTGGTACTATAGTTAAGTGTGATGGTAAAATCATCGCCGATTTATCTAAACCAAACCAAAAAGCTATTATCGCTAAAGGCGGCGATGGCGGTTTTGGTAATGCTCACTTTAAGTCGAGTGTTCGTCAAACACCGCGCATGGCAGAAGTGGGCGAGCTCGGCGAATCGTTCGAGGCAGAACTAGAATTGAAATTATTGGCTGATGTCGGTTTAGTGGGTTTTCCTAACGCCGGTAAGTCAACCTTTTTGAGTGTGGTGTCAAATGCTCGCCCTGAAATTGCAGATTATGAGTTCACAACGTTGACGCCGAATCTCGGTGTAGCTGATGTCGATGACGGTTCGCTTTTAATTGCTGATATTCCAGGGTTGATTGAAGGGGCCAGTGATGGTAAAGGACTGGGTGATGCCTTTTTGCGACATATTGAGAGGACTGCCGTACTGCTCCATTTGGTGGACGCTTATAGTAACGACGTAGCTGAACGCTACCTGGCTATTCGCCGCGAACTCAAAAAGTACAGTGCCGAACTGGCGTCGCGTCCCGAGATAGTAGCCCTAACTAAATGCGAAGGATTAGATCAGGACATCATTCAAATGCAAATTGATGCTTTGCGAGCTGCTGCCAGCGAGGATACGCAGGTTTTCGCTATTTCCTCGGTATCGCATAAAGGCGTAATTGATGTACTGAGAGCTCTGCAGGTGCAAGTTGTAGCAATGCGCGCAGCTGAGAATGAGCAGAAGCAGACTGACGATTTGAATAACGATAAACTTGAGACAATCACGCTCAGTGGCAACGAGACGATCTCGAGCAGTTGGGAAGTTTCATACGATGCTGATAAGCAAATCTACCGCGTGTTTGGCGGCAAGATAGAAAAATTTGCTCGTCGCACCAATTTTGATCAGTTTGAAAGCATCAATCGTTTACGCGATATCATGCGTCGTTATGGTATCACGCACGAGCTAATGCGCCAAGGTGCTACTGGTGATAGCTTAGTGCAGATCGGCGAATCGATGCCGTTTACGCTGGTTGAGCAGTAGATTTGGGTGTCATCTCGTAGCTTTGCTATACTATAGCTATGGCGCAAACATTTTTCTTCTATGACCTAGAAACTAGCGGACTAAATCCGCGGCAAGATTGCATCATGCAGTTTGCTGGGCAGCGGACAGACATGAATCTCGAGCCGATTGGTGAGCCTTATAATCTGCTGGTGACGCTGAATGATGATACCTTGCCAAGTCCTGATGCACTGATGGTAACTGGCATCACGCCGCAAAAAACGGTCGAGGAAGGCTACACTGAGGCACAGTTTGCACGGATGCTGAGTGAGGAGATTTTTACGCCGGATACCATCGCAGTTGGATTTAATAATATTCGGTTTGATGACGAGTTTATTCGCCATTTGTTGTGGCGTAATTTTCATGATCCGTACGAATGGAGCTGGAAAGACGGCCGCTCGCGTTGGGATTTGCTAGACGTGGTGCGATTGACGCGGGCGCTCAGGCCGGAGGGGATTAACTGGCCAGTTGACGATAAGGGTGAGCCAAGCAATCGTCTGGAACTAATAACTAGCGCCAATGGTATAGCCCACGAAAATGCTCATGACGCCTTGGCGGACGTAACGGCGCTGATTGCCGTGACGAAATTGATTAAGCAAAAGCAGCCGCAGCTGTATGACTATTTACTAAAAATGCGTGACAAAAAAGTAGTCCAGCAACTGGTTAATGTAGATGACAAGAAACCGTTTGTCTATGCCAGCGGGCGCTACGATAAAGAATTTGCCAAAACCACGGTAGCCTTTCCGCTGACGACCAGTCGAAACGTCGGCGTGGTTGTCTATGATTTGCGCTATGATCCGACGTCGTTTGTCGGGTTGAGCGCGGAGGAATTGGCGAAGAAAATCTTTGCGTCGTGGGAGGAGCGGCAAGCTGAGAACTTCGTCAAATTGCCAGTCAAAGAGTTGCAGTACAATCGCTGTCCGGCGGTGGCGCCGCTGGGTGTGCTGGAACAGGGCGATGGCTGGCAGAAGATTTCGCTTGATCTAAAGACAGTGCAGAAACATCAAAATATTTTACTGAATCACCCGGACTTTGCCGAAAAATTACGGACTATTTTTGAAAACAAGCCAGCCTTCAAGAAATTGCCTGATCCAGAAGCGCAATTGTATGATGGCTTTTTGAACGACCGTGATCGTATCCGTGTCGAAGCGGTGCGCAATGCCGATGAACGCGAGCTGGCTGATTTTCATCCAGAATTTCAGGACGAACGTTTAGCGCCGCTATTGCTGCACTACAAAGCACGCAACTTTCCGCGTTCGCTCAGTGAAGACGATTTGGCGCAGTGGGAAACCTGGCGGGCTCAGCGCCTGCAGGCACAATTGCCGCAATTTATGGCGTCTCTGCAGCGGTTAGCGCCAACAGCGACTGACGAGCAGCAGTTTATTTTACAAGAATTGCAATTGTGGGCTGAATCTACATTACCAGCTAGCGATTAGATCTTTCGCGTGCCAGCCGCTATTCTTTTGGAGGTAAAGGACGTTGAATAGTATTTTCTATGTAGGTGAATATGTTTATGACTATCATTGCGTATAGCAATAACATAACCCAGTATGGTACTGATATGTGTGTACCAGGTATAGCGCCGACTAGTACGAAATTCATTAGCGAATCGTAAATGTCGTGGCGCAGCAAAAATAGAGGTACACCGATAAGGCACGCCAATACAACACGAATCTTGATGCTGAGGACAGCGAATAGTTCAATTAATGCTCTCATTTGACTATACTATAGCAAATATACTATAGTATGTGCAACGATAAGCACGATACAGTTTTAGTTTATTTGGATGATATTTAAAGTGTAATACGTACACAGATGTTTTGCGGTAATGGATTTTTTTACCGAAAAATGCTAAAATAAGTAGTCATGTCAGATAGTATCAAGATCACCGGTGCACGCCAGAATAACTTAAAAAACGTGAGTTTGGAGATTCCACGCGATAAGTTTGTGGTGGTAACAGGACTTAGCGGCAGCGGTAAATCAAGCCTGGTTTTCGATACTATCTATGCCGAAGGGCAACGGCGCTATGTTGAAAGCTTGAGTAGTTATGCGCGGCAATTCTTGGGCATCATGGACAAACCAGATGTTGACTCAATTGATGGATTGAGCCCGGCAATTTCAATAGATCAAAAATCAACCAGCCGCAATCCGCGTTCAACAGTTGCCACGGTAACAGAAATTTACGACTATTTACGCTTGTTGTTCGCGCGTGTTGGCGTACCTCATTGTCCGGCGCTTTTGCCAGATGGTAAGCGCTGCGGCAAGCCGGTACAACGACGAACAGCACAATCAATTATTGATGAAATCATGAAATTACCTGAAGGCGCAAAATTAATGATCCTGGCGCCGATTGTTAACCAGAAAAAAGGCGAGTTTCAGCATATTCCTGAACAGTATATGCGTAGCGGCTTTGCTCGAGCGCGAGTGGACGGCGTAATTTATGCACTAGATGAGTTTCCAGAATTACAAAAAAACTATAAGCACGACATTGAACTGGTCGTAGACCGCTTGGTGATGCGTCCAGACATGATTTCACGCGTATCGCAATCGGTCGAACAATCGTTAGAATTGGCTGGCGGTATAGTCCAAGTGTTGGATGCAGATAGCGGCGAAATTTTGACTTATAGCCAGCGCTATGCCTGTGTAGATCACCCGGGCGAGGAGATTCCTGAATTGGAGCCGCGGTTATTCAGTTTTAACGCGCCGCAAGGTGCTTGTCCGGTATGTACGGGGCTGGGCACACGAATGGAGATTGATCCTAGCTTAGTTTTTAACAAAAACTTGACGATTGCTGAGGGTGCGATTCGTCCGTTTAATCGTTTCAGTGTTGATGCTTGGTATATGAAACGGCTTGAAGCGGTAGCGGCTGAACATGGTTTTAGTCTACACGTACCAGTGCGCGAACTAAGCGACGATGTGCGGAAATTATTGATGTATGGTACAGGCGAGCAAAAATATCGCGTTGAGCTAGGTAATGGCCGGCACTATGATTCAACATTTGAAGGGATTATTCCAAATCTCGAGCGTCGTCACCGCGAAACTGATAGCGACTTCATGCGCAAAGATATTGAGCGATTTATGCGTGAACGCAAATGCACAGCCTGCAAAGGCGCTCGCCTTAAACCGGTAGTCTTAGCGGTGACAGTCAGCGGCTTGTCGATTATGGATATTTGTAATTTAGATGTCGAGAATGCCCTAGACGTCTTTAGCCAGCTGAAATTTGACGACAACGAAATGAAGATTGTCAAGCTAGTGATTAAAGAGATTAACGCTCGTCTGGGATTTATGAATAACGTAGGGTTGAATTATCTAGAACTGGGGCGAGCTGCTAACACTCTGAGCGGCGGTGAGGCACAGCGGATTCGTCTAGCGACACAGATTGGCTCTGGGCTGCAAGGGGTGCTATATGTGTTAGACGAACCGTCAATCGGCTTGCATCAGCGCGACAACGATCGATTAATCAAAACGCTCAAGCATTTGCGCGACCTCGGCAATACCGTATTGGTGGTCGAACATGACGAAGAGACAATCGCTGCAGCTGATTTTTTGGTGGATGTGGGTCCAGGTGCTGGCGTGCATGGCGGCGAGATTGTAGCTGCTGGCACGCCAGCCGAGGTGGCGCAGAATCCGGCCAGTATTACCGGACGATATTTATCTGGAGCAGAAAAAATATCGGTGCCTAAGAAACGTCGTGCGGTCGAGAAAGATCGCAAACTTGTCGTTCGCGGTGCTAAGGAGAATAACCTTAAAAATATTGATGTCGAGTTTCCGTTGGGCGTAATGACGCTAGTGACTGGCGTTAGCGGTAGCGGCAAATCGACACTAGTCAATGACATTGTAGCCAACGAATTGACGGCACGTCTGCATCGAGCACAGACTGTGCCCGGCGATCATGATAGGATTGACGGTGTCAAGCAATTAGATAAAGCTATCGTCATTGATCAGTCGGCGATAGGCCGCACGCCGCGTTCTAATCCAGCAACTTATACAGGCGTGTTCACGCAGATTCGCGAACTGTTTGCTAATACTCCCGAGGCTAATATTCGCGGTTACAAAGCAGGGCGTTTTAGTTTCAATGTCAAGGGCGGACGCTGCGAGAATTGCCAAGGCGACGGTGTGATAAAGATCGAAATGCATTTTTTGCCGGATGTCTATATACAATGTCCAGAATGCCACGGCAAGCGTTACAATCGTGAAGCGCTAGAGATTAAATATAAAGATAAAACCATTAGCGATATCCTAGAAATGACGGTCGAGCAAGCCTGCGAGTTTTTTACTAATATTCCAGCTATCTCCCGCAAGCTCGAGACTATTAACGAAGTTGGCCTGGGTTATGTGAAGCTTGGTCAGCCAGCGACGACGTTCTCTGGCGGCGAGGCGCAGCGCATTAAATTGGCAGCAGAGCTATCACGTCGTTCGACTGGTAAAACACTTTATATACTCGATGAGCCAACAACTGGCTTACACACTGCTGATGTTCGCAAATTGCTCGAGATTTTACAAAAATTAGTCGATGGCGGTAACAGTATGATAATCATTGAGCATAATCTGGAAGTCATTAAATGCGCTGATTGGATTATTGATATGGGTCCAGAGGGTGGACAGGGTGGTGGCAGAGTGGTTGCTGCTGGCACGCCAGAAGACGTCGCAAACAATCCAGAAAGTCAAACTGGGAAATACTTACAGAAGCTGTTATAAACGATAATCTTTGCAAAGACTAAAAGCCCAATCTCAGACGAAGGATTGGAGCGGATTTGCGTTATTTTTTCCGTTTGGGCGTCTTGGCTTTTGAGAATAGAACTCGAAGCTGTTTTTTGAGCGCTGCGCGGTTTGATGGTTTCTTGAGCGCGTGAACGATCATCGGCGAGACAGAAAGGAATATAATTATGAGCGCAGCAACCTCAATATTAACGCCTGCTTTAGTGAGTAGTTCTCCAGCATAGTAACCTAGGTAAACGAACAGCGAAGACCACAATAAGCCGCCAATGATATTAAAAATCAAAAAAGTTTTGTAGTGCATTTTGCTGGCACCGGCAACGATTGGCGCAAATGTGCGGACGATTGGCACGAAACGAGCTAACACGATAGTGATTGAACCGTGTTTGTCGTAGAATTTTTCAGTTTGCTCCAAATATTTTTTCTTGAAAAAACGTGAATTTTCTTTTTCAAATAATTTGCGGCCGACCTTATGTCCAAAACTATAGCCAACGCTATCGCCTAGCACTGCTGCTAAAAATATCAGGATAGCGAATAGATGAATATCAATTGGCAAAATATGCTGTTGTACCATATAAGCTGCCGTAAATAGCAAGCTGTCGCCTGGAAATATGAAGCCGATTAATAAACCTGACTCAGCAAAAACTACCAATAAGATAATTGGCACGCCGAGATGAATAATCAAATTAATAAAGGCTTCCATGCTAGAGATGATTATAGCACAGATTTCTAGCACCAGCTAATGGAATAGGTTTGGGCTTAAAAATTTATTGTCGAAACGAATCGGGGATATCGTGAATTACTAGCTTGGTTAGAATCATTATCATAAACATGTTATAATAGAGAAGCAATAGTAAACCTCCGGAAAGGTATCTAACGAAAGGAAGAGAGAAATGGGAGAAAAAATTACTCTGAAGATTGCTAAGCGCGAAGTGCTTGGCAAAAAAGTTAAGACGCTACGTCGCCAAGGAATTACGCCAGGCGTGGTTTACGGTGCGGGTATGGAAGCGGTGCCGATTCAGGCTGAAGCTGGCGAAGTGCTGCGCGTCTATAAGCTAGCTGGCAAGCATACGCCCGTCCAGTTGCTGGGCAGCGAACGGCGCATAGCGATGATTAAGGATGTTGAATCATATCCGACTAGGTCGAATGCTCTTCGCCATATTTCTTTTCATGCAGTCCGTGCTGATGAGCCGGTGATTGCCGAGGTGCCGATTCGTTTGAGCGGTACAGGAGAATCTGAGGCGGAGCGTGCCGGCTTGGTAGTGCTACAAGCGCTTGAAAAGATCAAGGTCAAGGCCTTGCCGATGGATCTGCCAGAAGCATTGGAGGCGCCGACGAGCAGTCTCGTTAAAGAAGGCGACCGCGTGACCGTGGGCGATATTGTTTTGCCGGATGGTGTTGAGCTGGTCGATAGCGACGACGGCCGCGAAGGCACGGCTGACGATGATATTACGGTCAAAGATTTGGTTGTGGCAAACGTCTATGAGCCGAGCGCTCTAGCAGCTGCCAACGATGCGGCGGCCGGCGAAGCTGAGTTCGCCGACGCCGAACAAGTCGAAGTTACGGGAGAAGCTGAAAAGACTGAAGTGTCGGAATAGTTTGGTCTTAGATTATCAAAAAAATACCGTCATGATTTGGCGGTGTTTTTGCTATAGCCGGAAATGCTAGAAATTACTCCTCGATGAATCCGCCTGATTGCCGCGCCCACAACTTAGCGTAAACGCCGCGTTTTTTGGCAAGCAATTGATCGTGCGAACCGTCTTCGACGATACGTCCGTTTTCCAGGACGATGATACGATCGAGCTTAGCGATGGTCGATAAACGGTGGGCGATGACAATTGATGTTCGGTTCTTCATCAATGTTTCCAGCGACTTTTGGATTAGCGCTTCTGATTCTGAGTCTAATGCCGATGTTGCCTCGTCAAGTACTAGAATCGGCGCATCTTTCAAAATTGCTCTGGCAATAGCGATACGCTGCCGCTGTCCGCCCGAAAGTTTGACACCGCGTTCACCGACTAGCGTGTCAAAACCGTCTTGCAGTTTGACGATGAAATCATAGGCGCCAGCCTTCTTGGCAGCTTTTTCAATCTCGGCATCAGTCGCGTCAGGTCGGCTGTAGGCGATATTCTCACGGACGGAGCGGTGAAATAGCAGCGGCTCTTGCGGCACATAGGCGATTTGTTCGCGTAGACTTACCTGGGTAACTTCAGCAATATCTTGCGAGTCGATTGTGATCTTGCCCGAGTCAATATCGGCAAATCGTAGTAATAATTTGGTGAGGGTAGTTTTGCCAGACCCGCTTGATCCGACTAAGCCAATTTTTTCACCTGGCTGAATATTGAGCGAGAAATCATGAAACAAGGTATCGCCTTGGCCTTCGTCGTGCGTAAAGGTTACGTTGTCCATGACAATGCCGCCGCGTTTAATTTTTAGTTTTTTGTCGCTGCGATCAACTAGCGTTGTTGGTGTTTTAAGGATTTCTACCATTTCGTGAGCATCGCCAATAATACGATTGTAACTGCGCATGATGCCATTCATGTTCCACAACTCGTGCGCCACGCTGCCTGTATACGTTATGATTAAGTAAACTGATGCTACTGATACTAAATTGTGCTGAGCGGCGTATACTGCAAAAGCAATTGCGCCAATTTTGATAATTGTGTTGATGGTCGAATAAACGGTACTAACTTTCAGGAAACCGCGCATCGTGCCCAAGCTAGCGCTGCGCCATGAACTGACCGTTTTTGAAAAGCGCTTTTGCTCCGTCGATTCAGCGCCAGATGATTTAACCGCCAGAATATTTGAAACCATGTCGGCTAATTGGCCGCTAACTTTATTGCTGGCTTTAGCTTCTTTTTCGCTTAATTTAGCCATTGGCCTAGAGCCAAAATAGACGGCAATACTAAAAATAATTGAAAAGATAAACAGGAATAAAGCATACTGCCAAATTAATGTCGATAAAATGATTATTGATCCAGCTAGGGAGATAACTAATGGCAAAATCGACCAGAAAATTGTATCCCAAAAACGTTCGACTGCACCGTTTAGTTTATTGGTTTGGCTGACGAGCGAACCGCCAAATTTATTAGCATGGAAAAACATTGTTTGATTGGTCAATTTACTAAAGCAGCGCGAGTGTAAATCGCGTTGCAATGCAGTCTCGAATGTCCAGACGAGATACAATACTAAGCGCCAGCCAATCACCGTTGAACACAGTTCGCTAGCGCCATACAGAACAATTAGCGTCCATAAATTATTAGCGGTTTGCAGCTGGTTTTGCTGGATAATATTAAGCAGCTCTGCGATAACAAGCGGGCCGACAAAAATAGAAATAACAATCGTAGTAATTGCAAAAAGTATCGCTAGATTTCTGCGGCGCCTGTAGGGTACAGATACTTGCCAGAATAGGCGTAAAATTTCTTTATCGTTAATTTTATTTTTCAAAAGTATCTCCTTCTTTTGTGCAGTTTATATTGTGAGCAGTTTGATCATTGGTAAGGTCATTCAAACGCGAGATTTAGAGGCACTCTTTTGCCTCGAGTTCATAGA
>CAUTJX010000008.1:0-39065 GCA_963539155.1 uncultured Candidatus Saccharibacteria bacterium | reverse complement strand
ACGTCTAGCTTTCTTGAGAGCATCCTTCTTGGCCTTTGTTTTAGCACGCGACGATAGTGTTGCCTTGTCGGTTACATCAAATTTCTCAAGATATTTACCTAACAACAAATGCGTCTGCGCTGCCATTGATGCTGCAGAACTATAACAGATTGATACAACAGGCATCAGAAACCATTGCAAAACCATAAAAACGGTTCGCGAACGCTTATAGCGTTCTGGACGAGGAGGCAGCATCTTCAGCATCAGTAAAATCGTAATAAATATTCCGATAACTGCTACCTGTTGAATGTGGCTAACTATTAGCGGCAGAGCATGCGCAGAAATATTTCTGGAAGCTTCGGGATTGGTTAATAATGGCACCCACGCGCCAAAAGCAACCAATATTGACATCGTAGCTAAGCTAACATGATTATCAATTAGCCGTATGAATCTTGCCAATGTTTCCCAAAAAGGAGCTGTTCGCTGGCGCGTAAATAATCTGACTGCTACATATGGTATATCCGAAGCACCATACCCCCAGCGCCGCAACTGTTTAAACTGGCTGATAAGCGTTGCTTTAAATGTATCTGATAACACGGCATCTTGATATACAGGAACATGGATTGGCATAACACTATAGTCGCCTTTAAAGTAAAAATAACTGCGCCAATACTGATGCCCATCCTCAACAATACTGCGCTTACTCCAGAAATCCATACTCACAAGCGCCGAAAGAGGCTGGCTATGAGCTGCAAAATTACGCAAAGCATGCGGCCGCATACTACCAATAATAGTCCAAAACGAATTGCCCGTTGCTAGCACCCGCATTGGCGCTGGTGCATCCCAAATATTACCAAAATACAAGGCCACCGGCTGATATGATAGTCTTTCGCGGTTAGGGGTAACAGCATATTTATACGCCACATAATCAAAATAGGTTGAGTAAGGCCGATTATCGCTATCAAGGGTTGTAACGATTACTTGGTTATATTCAATCTTTTTATTGTCGCACCACTGCTTGAGGTCATAGCCTGCATACGTAATATTTGGACCCTTGCCTGGTATCTCGTCCGGCAAATCTTTAGGGTGTTGAATAATCCGAAAGTCGCAAAATACGCCAGCGTATTCATCACGAAGACGTCTGGCAGTCTCTGCCATCTGCTCGCCGCCGCGTTCTTCGTAAGCCAAATATACAATCAACCTCTCGTTCGGATATGTTGTATTATTTACCGACTCTACCGTCGGCTTCAATACTTCGTAAGACTCGTTATAAGCAGCAATTAGTACTGCATGATAAATATCTCTGGGATCTATGATCTGTAACTCGCCTTTTTCGATAGACAGAATAGTTTGCTGATGCACATCAGCTTCAAAATCTTTTTTATTAATTTT
The DNA here is from genome assembly GCA_963539155.1 of uncultured Candidatus Saccharibacteria bacterium. Classification (GTDB taxonomy): domain Bacteria; phylum Patescibacteriota; class Saccharimonadia; order Saccharimonadales; family Saccharimonadaceae; genus Saccharimonas. The sequence goes on along the minus strand of CAUTJX010000008.1, from coordinate 37,694 downwards.
AATTTCGGGCGACTTGCCCGCGGCAGCCTGCGATAGATCATCAAGTCGAGCACTCCAATCAATTTTCTCGGCCCGAACAAGTTGCCGGTGGCCCAGCAAAGTTCTATAAGAAATGCCTATAGCCTTAACAAACGTAGTTAACACCAATAACAATAAGTAAATAGCTGCCAGAAAAGGACTAAGTACTGATAAAACTACTAACAAAATTAACATGCCATAGCTTATTAACGCTGGCAACATCTCAAAAAAACGATAAAGCTTCGACCTTTTGCCAAGAGGAATTTCTAAGTCTGGACAACTCATGCCGCCCGTCCTAAAGATAGGACGCCAAAAGCGTACATAGCAGCAATCAGCATAATAACAAACGCGCACCATCCAATTGCCTTAGTAGTTGTTGTTTTTTTCAATAGATAAAACTTTATCATTAGCGCGCCGTGGATGATAGTTACTAACGTGAAAAATCCAGAAAATAATAATAAATATTGCCAGTGATCTTTGTAAAAATGTACTTGTCCGAAAGCAGTATAACGTGAATAAACCGTAATCTCGCTGGGCGTAATCTGCATAGACACGGCAATTGAACAAACTATATCTAAAATTAGCATCGCTACGAGAAAAAGAACAAGAGTCCTATTCTTGAGAACACCTAATAACGACTTAATGATTTCACTTTTCATAACTTATAAACTATGGAGCCGTCTGCCGGGATTGAACCGGCGACCTGCGCGTTACGAATGCGCCGCTCTACCAACTGAGCTAAGACGGCAATACGTTTATATTATAACAAAAGCCAAACAATCCTACCATAGAAAAAGCCCCACTTCGTGGGACGCTTTCTATGGCGCGCCCGACCGGATTCGAACCGGCGATCTCCTCCGTGACAGGGAGGCGTGATAGACCAGCTTCACTACGAGCGCAAACTATTCAGTGTGCATTATATATCATTACCTAGTTATGTGCAAGCGAAAAACGCCTACTGGTTAACTACCGCGCCGCCAGTTTGGCTGTTATCTGGAATGGTTATATATTCGCTAATCTTACCACTCTTTTTTAGCTGCTCAAATTGCGACTTGAAGGCTGTCAGCGGTATATGAATATATTCAAAGGTTATCTTCTTGTCAGTTTTCGCAACAACTTTTACTATATAATAACCATCGTCATTAGTGCTCCTTGTAATACCGGATAGGCTGCCGACTGGAGTTTTTGAAATGTCCGAAACTCTAAGTCCATTAAATTTACTGCTAATATCAACCGATCCGCTATTGCCAGCTGATAACTTGCCCTCGGTCGATTGTTTATTGATAGTTTCAACCGTTTTGGCAAAGTCGCCATTAGACTTCAGTAAAGATAAGGCTTTATCAGCCTGATCTTTTGCAGTTGTATCCATAGCAAAGGCGACTTTGTTTTTTAGCAGCCCGTTTTCAACAATTAGCCGATAGTCATCAGCGCTCTCTCCGTAAAGCATACGAATCGACGCATCATATGTTTCTTGCGACACGCGGCCGTTAATCGTCGTGCGTTCCTGGTCAATAAAATCGTTAACATCTTTTCGCGAAATACTAACATTATAGCGCTTAGCCAGTTTGCGAGCGTAAGCTGCTTGTTGAGCTAGATTCATTGAACGATATTTAATGTCGTCAAGCTGAACATACCAGTCTTTGGAGTTGACCTTAACCTCACCATATTTATTTAAGTAATATTCAGAAGCTCGGTACTGCACCAAATAATCGCTATACCGGACTGGCTCGCCGTCAACACTGCCAACTGGCAACATTGCAATGCGAGAAATTCGATAAGCTATAGTGCTAGTATTCTGCATCGGATACATTACCGCCCAGCAACCAACTAATAGCAGAATGATACTGGCCATCGAAATAAGTACTGTATTAATAATCAGCTTATGCTTGGTGTATTGAATCGGATATTTAAACCTGCGGCCACCAGCTAAAATCTGTTCGCGATGCTCAGCGATAGTCTCATTAGTAATACGGCTCGCCGCTGGAGCTGGTTGCTTTTTACTTCGCTTCAACTTTATTTTCTTCATATATTTTCTGTCTCCTTAGTTCGGCTTCGTGAACTGCATCTTGCAACTCATTATATATCTTGCTAGGATGCTCGACTAGCCGAATAACCAGATCGCCAACGTAAGTACGCATGATGATGGTGCCAAACTTGAACACTTCGCCGCTAAACCCAGGTATATTATAACTTATACTTTGGACCTTATCTAGATTTATTTCTACAACATCCCGGCCAAAGAAGCCGCGCTGAGTAATCTGGCGAATGCGCTCGTTAGTCACCGCGTACACAGTATAAAACCACATCAAGAAGTGATAAATAAACAAGATTAAGCCAAGCACAAAACCACCAAAAAATATCCATAGCAAATCAAGATTAGTCTGCCAGATCAAGAACGGTATTGCACCGACAGTCATCGGAATTAGCAGCGAATAAAAACCCTTCCGCATAGCAATAATGTGCCGTCGAAAAACTAGCAATACTTTCTCGCCGTCGTGTAATCCTTCAAATTCTGCTGCCATAGTAATATCCTGGTACCCCGGACAGGAGTCGAACCTACAACCATTTCCTTAGGACGGAACTGCTCTATCCAATTGAGCTACCGGGGCCCTGGGATTAGTGTAACATCGCAAGCACTAGCGAGTAAAGCGCTCGCTAGTTCGATGATAACTATATAACTCATCATCGCTAAACCAATGGGATATTTCTTCTGCAGCTTCCTCGATGTTACCGCTAGCATGAATTAGATTAGGCACTCCCTTGCCTTCGCTATCAGCATATTGGAAGCTCATGTGCGAAAAGTCGCCGCGAATGGTACCAGGAGCAGCACTCTTTGGTTCTGTCGCGCCGACAAGTTTGCGAACCAGATCAACCGCTTCAACGCCCTCAAGTACCATTGCGATAACCGGCCCCTGAACCATCATTTCTAACGTAACGTCAAACTTTTCTTTGCCGCGGCGAGTGATCATTTTGCCAATTTCTTCGTAGTGGCGGTAGTAGTGCTGCTTGTCGGGCGCAATCATTTTAGTAGCGACTATTTTCAGTCCAACCTGCTCGAAACGCGTCAGAATACGCCCAACTAAGCCCCGCTGCACCGAATCCGGCTTAAAGACAATTAGTGTTTTTTCTACATCACCCATCATTTATACCTCCTATTTATACGGTTGCTTTACCGCTATTATATCAGATATATCTAAGTTATTTACTATAAATATTTTGAATAACTTTTTTGTTCGATATATTGTTTATCTACCCTTAACGACGTACAATACTCTTATGGATATGTCAGAGCTGATTGAAGATTTCATGGAGTATCTCCAAATTGAACGCGGACGATCAATCAAGACTAGCGAGGCGTATCGCCACTATCTAGAGCGTTTTCTAGAATTCGCTGGGTTCGATTTAAAGGTTGATGACATCCGCCCAGAGCTGGTCAGAAAATATCGCTTATGGCTCAATCGCTATCAGACAGATCGCGGCGGCACTTTGTCGCTTATTACTCAGAATTACCACCTCATTGCCCTGCGAGGTTTCCTGGATTACCTAAGTAAGCGCGATATCAAAAGTATGGCGCCAAACAAAATAGAATTGCCGAGAGTTCACCGCAAACAAGTCACTTTTTTGTATAGCGACGAGGTGCAGCGTATGCTTGATGTAGTACCTAATGATGATAGTTTGCCAGCACTTCGCGATAGGGCCATTCTCGAACTTCTCTTTTCTAGCGGACTGCGCGTATCGGAACTTGTTGGACTTAATAAAGATCACGTCAATATGCAGCGCCGCGAGTTTACTGTCCGCGGTAAAGGACAGAAGGACCGCCCGGTTTTTATCAGCAAACGGGCAGCTGAACGCGTCCAGGATTACTTATCGGCGCGAACCGACTCTTTACAACCTCTGTTCCTGAGCTATAGCCGCAATAGCGGCACGACTAGCACTTCTGGCGATTATCGGCGGCTATCGCAGCGCAGCATTCAGCGAATCATCGAAAAATACGCTAAGCTAGCTGGCATCACCAAACACGTCAGTCCGCACACTATGCGGCATAGCTTTGCGACCGATTTACTAATGAACGGCGCCGATATCAGAAGCGTACAAAGTATGCTCGGACACAGCAGTATCGCTACCACTCAAGTATATACCCATGTAACCGACCAGCATCTCAAAGACGTTCATGAGCAATTTCACACCGACACTGAATAAATTTTTTATTCAATTATCTCTATTGTTCTACGGTTTTACTGCTCTTCTGGAATAACTTTGCATGTTAATGCCGAAGGTACCCCTTGATTAGTTACCGAGAAGTCTTTACAAAGACTGCCTGTAATATCAACTGCATATTCAGGATAATTGATATTGCTAGACGAGCTAATCCGGCTAGATACGCGACGATATACATCACCGGCTCGGCCAGTTGAATCGACTTTTGGCTGCACGCCGTCAAATTTAATTGTACCATCACCGATATTATCAAACGATAATCTAACATCAGTGTCGTTATAAACACTGGTGATTCGCAAAAAAGCCATTGGATTGCCAGCAACAAGATTGCGCGGCAATGTGACATACGCCGAGCAAGCATACTGATGATTATCAAAAGCTTCCGCTGAACACGTGACTGGCGAGACGCCTGCTGTCGCGTTTGTAGCGCTGCCAGCAGCACGAACCGATTGCGGCGCCACCGCATTAAACGCGGTACTATCTAACAAATTTCTCGGCGCGCGAATACCAGACGGACGCAAGAAGGCGGTCGAGACAATTGAACTATCAAAACTTTGTTGCCCGTTAATTGTCGTGCCCTCTGGAACAACTGCCTGGATGCGTAATAGCGCTGGCGCATCGGCCGGCCATTCCACGCGTTTTGGTAAAGTGTCGCCGCCATCAGCAGACGATATTGTCGACACCTTATCATTTTTCATCATCCATTGAAGCCTAATCATAGAGGTATCTTTGTTGACACGCAACGGCACAACGCGCGAGCTGCCCTCCTTGAGACTATACACCACATCGCTTGTTTGCGAATCAATCAATACACAAGTATAAGCCTGTCCGCTAATGTATTGTAAGTTAGTACCACTCTTGATAGTGATAGCGGTATTACTTATGCTACTAATTATGCCAGCATCTTGTATTGTACTACATCGTTTAGCAGCAATCGCCTTACAAGCAGCGCTAGCCGAGCCGCCGCGCTGGCAAGCCATAATCGCCCGCTTGCCATCCTCGACGCCCGCCACCGCAGATTCGTAGGCAGTACGCGACAAGTTGTTATTGGAAGCGCGCGATTCTTCTTGAACCATGATGCGAATAAAGCCAGTTGACACTACCATTAATAATATGGCTGTAAACATTACAACAATAATTGAAACTAGGCCGGATTGCTTGGAATGCGTCATGATGCCCTCTCTGTAATTATAGTTTCCGCAAACTGATTAATCGCGCAAAAAGTATAGTTATTGGTTTCTTCAGACTGCGCCAAGCACTGCGCATCGCTAGAATTAATTATACCGTTACGATAAGTATCCTCTTCATAAGTACCAAGCGTATAACCAATCGTATAGCCAGCCCGGCTATTACTATCGACGAATAGATCGGTCAAGGAAATATTATGAATTGCTAGACTGGTATCTTTGTCGCCTAGTATTTCTACGGCATTCATCGGAGCACCCTTAGTAATCACTTTTGAGTATTGCCCTCTCGTCGCCTTGCATAGAGAGCCGTCTGGGTCGGCCACACGGGCAAAAACGATTTTGCTGTGGCTAGGATCATCGTCGTAAACCACGCCAGCACTAGCGTCCCTTGACCTCAAGTTCTCTGGCGTATTCCAAACATAAGTATACGAGCCAAAACACAATCGGCCCAAACCACCGGTACCGCTATCGCTAGGAGCTACCTGAACGATGTCTCGGCCCTTTGCCGACAAACCATCACGCTTTATCATATCGCCAACCTCGCGGCCAGCAGAATTAATCGTTTTAATCGTGATACCTTTGTGATACATATTCATCAGCTGTATCGTAGTAGTTGCCACCGCCACCAAAAGTATCGCCACCCCAGTCATAGCCAAAAGCAATTCTACTAGAGTAAAGCCCTGTATCTGATTTGTATTCTTATTACTTGTCATATATCCTCGTCACCGTTCCTATGGTTAACGGCGCTGCCGCGCCAACACTATCCCAGCAAGCATTCACATACACATCGTAAGCTTTAGCAGTATTTACGCCTGAGTTCTGCTCGGCTCGAACAATTTGGGCAAAAACACCGTATGTTTTAGCGTTAATTAAATCAACATTAGCGTAAACTGAAGGCGACGAATACGTCGTGTTCAAAACGCGCACCGGCAGAACTGTATCATTCTTTTGATCAACCGACATAAAAAAGGCATTTGTGCCAGTGGCTAAATCAACACGGCCGCCAGGCGCAGGGCAGCCATCTGAGCTGGCACTCACAACATCAAGTGGATTATTGACCAAAAATTTGCTGCTAGTTAACTCCGCCCACTGCGCAGGATTAGTATCTTTAACATACCTAATAAGGGACACTTGAGCGTCAAGTTGCTGGCGGACAAGCGTAATCTCAAGCGAACGCTGGGCAATCTGCGTGCCGTGATTCATAACTATGTAAGTTCCTACGGTCAACAAGCTAAATACCACAAAACTAAACATTACCTCGATAATGGTGTCGCCGCGGCTATAACGCATCTAACAGCCCTCCCCGACAACTTGTACTGAGCTTTCTAGTGCTGCATCGCGGTCAATCCGCACGCCTAACCGCGCGCCAGTTAGCCAGCCGCTAGGGTCAACGCAAAGCCTCGCCTGATTTAACCCGCCTGCCGTTATCGTGTCGCTAACGCTTGTCTTGTTAGAGAAGTACGTGTGGATAACACCGCTGACTGGCGACCGTACGATGGCGATCGAGATTATTCGATCAGTTTTACTCTCATCAATTCGAGTATCCCAGCCGAGCGCATAGTTATCAACAGAGTGTCCAGTATTTGATGTGGTTAACAGCGCCGACTTAGTAGCCGACAACGCGCTCCTATCGGCTGCCCTCTGCAAAAAATCGTAATCGCCTTGCGATAATAAAGCCTTGTTCATTTGGTCTTCGTTTTCTGTCGCTATATACAGCGGCCGTGCTGTAAAGTTAACGCCATCAACCGACGATATAAAACGTCCAACAATCATGCACACGCGGCTAGTGCCTGCCAATACTGTACTGCTATCGCTAACGACTATCCGGTCTTTATCAGCATTAAGCCCGCACTCATTGTGATTTTCTGTGTCATTTTGAACATTCACAGTTTTGTCATATTGGCCTTGGATAAAATCGGCAAACGAGTCAACAGCGTCGCGATAACGCTGAGCGCCAATAGTACCGCCGACTGTCGCCAATATGCCAGCAGCCAACACCCCCGAAACAGCCAGGAACAACATTACCTCGATAATTGTGAAGCCCCCCGACAACTTATTCATATCACTATTTTAGCATAAGCATCATCACATTGATACTAGAAAAACGATGCAATCACTAGCCAGTCCATAATTCGCGCACCAACAAAAAACGAGATAAACGATCCTAAGGCCAACAACGGGCCAAAAGCAATCTCGCTATTAGCTTTGAGTTTCTTGCTGGCAAGTCCTGGAACCACCAAGACACAGCCAATTAAGTTAGCTAGAAACAGCCCGACAAAAGCCGTCTGCCACGAAGCCAATATCAACCCCAAGCCAACACCTAATTTCACGTCGCCTAGACCGATCCACTTACCTTTCGATATCAAGTAGAGCACGCCATAAACACCCGACATAATCACTAGCGCTATTGCCAAACTATATAATTTAACGTCATTAACTATAAAATAACGCAACACTACAAAGACTAGCGAGACCAGGCCATACGAAACAGTAAGAAAGTCTGGCAGAATTCGCCACTTGATATCGTAAGCAACTAACATGATTAGAGCTACCAACGATACACACCAAACAGCAAACAATACCCACTGCAACCCCGCCAGGTGCCATGGCCAGGCCAAGAACGACACCATAAATGCCGCCGCGAGAGATAATTCCATCAACGGCTCAAAGTAGCCGATGCGCTTACTGCAATATCGGCAACGACCGCGTGTCGATAGCCAGCTAATTAGCGGAATCAAATCGCGTAAACCGAGTTGGTGCCCACAGCCCAAGCAGCGCGAGCGGTCTTGCTGCCTCTTACTCTTCAGGAGAGGCGATAATTTTTTGTATTCGGCCTTGTCGTACGATTCGCCGGCCTTTTTGTCAGCAACAAGTTGGCGAGCTCGCAGCCGCCAGACTTGCGCTCCAGCAAAGCTGCCAAGCACTAACCCGAATATCCCGCACACTATGGTAATTGAGACAACTATCATACGTCTAGTATAGCAAAAAGGTTACGCTTTTGCGCAACCTTTTCAAAAAACTGTAGATATCACAGATTTACGAGTCTAAACAATACGCAGCATGATTGCCAGCCTCTAAGCGCGTAAACGTAGCATACTGACGACGAGTACCTCTAATTAAATCCTGCTGCCCGTTAGGGTTTGATGTACCACACCTAGCTCCTAAAACTACAATGATTTGTGCATCGTTAACAGTTATCTGACCACTAAAGTCAGCGATGTTTATATTATCAATACTAGTATTTTCCGATACGCCATTAACGAACCTTCGAAGCACATCTTGGTTTACAGCGGTACCTCCGCGGTTGTTGCTCAAAGCACTATTATACGCAGCCGATACGATACTAACATCGCTCTTGCGAGCTGTATCGCGCTGGCTAGCTTGCAGTGCTGGCAACGCAATAAACACCATCAAGAAAATCAGTGCAGCAATCGCCAGCACCAAAACGACCTCGATGATTGTAAAACCGCGGTCTTTAATCTGTTGTTTTGTCATAATTTAGTTCCACCTTTCCCTTTGAACTTATGCTCAACTGTATTCAGTATAGCGTAGGCCCTTTCAGTTGTCTAGACCTTATCGTACACTGCCGACTAGACTGTAAATTGGGAATAATACCGCCCCAATCAACACGCCGGCGAATATAGCCAGAATTACCATCATAATCGGCTCAATCATTGTTGAAATCGCTTGAATTTCTTCGTCGAGTTCGTCCTCATAAGCTTGCGCTGTCTTGCCCATCATCTCGTCAATCCTACCCGATTGTTCGCCGATTTTGATCATCTGCGGCACCATCGGCAAAATATAATCCTCTATCTGCAAAGCAGCTGAAAGCGCTTTACCGCTCTGCACCTTACCGGCAGCTCTAGTGATCTCTTCGGCTACAACAGCGTTATTAACACCCTCAGCGGCAATAGCCAGCATATCCAGCATCGGTACGCCAGTAACTAGCAAAGTCTGTCCCATACGCGTAAACCGCGCCATATAAAGACGGCGGAACATACCTTTGAATGGCGGCATATTAAGCTTCAGATTGTCCAGCAAACGCGAACCCGCTTCGGTACGAACATATTGCCGCGCAAAAAAGATCGCTAGCGCTAATAGAATTAAGGTTAACCACCAAAAATTAATCACAAAATTAGATATTCCGATTAAAATTGATGTCAAAACTGGCAAGGTCTTCTTCATATCAGAGTACAACTTGGCAACCTGCGGCACGATTGTTACCATCATAAATACGCCAACCGCAACCATCACCGCTAGGACAATACCAGGATACACCATAGCGCCGCGGATTTTACTAACCATTGCTGCATCTTTTTCTTGCTGGTCGGCAATCCGCTTTAGTGCATCATCAAGCGTACCCGATGCCTCGCCAGCGGTAACTAGCGCAATGAAAATTTTGTTAAATACTTCTGGATGTTTGCCAAAGGCCGAAGATAATGTCTTACCGCCTTCAACGTCGGCAATGATTTCTTGGACTATCTCCTGCATTTTTTTGTTAGCAGTCTGTTCAAATACCGTATGCAGGCTTTGTGTCAACGGTAATCCAGCGCCAATCAATGTTGCCAACTGGCGCGAGAAAACAATCTTATCCTTGCTAGAAATTCGGTTGGTAAAGCGCGCTAGCCAGCCGCCCTCGACTTCCTCCTTGATTGATAGCGGCATATAGCCCTGAGCGGTCAGCGCTTTAGCGGCTTCGCTCTCAGATTCGGCTTGAACAAGCGATTTGACAATGTTCCCCGTCGCTTTATCGCGTGCTTCGTAGGTAAACTTTTTCATTAACTATCCCCTGATTAACCTTTCAAATTCAGTCAAGTCAACAGCGAATTCCCGCGCGCTATCATAAGTAATCGTGCCGCTTTGGACCAACTGCACCAATGTGCGATCCATCGTCTGCATACCTTGGTCGGCACCAGTTTGGATAATCGCGTCAAGCTGATGAGTCTTGCCTTCGCGAATAACGTTACGAACAGCCGGATTAGCAATCAAAATTTCAGCCGATACTACCCGACCGCCGCCGATCGCTGGTACTAACCGCTGCGAGCAAATTGCCATCAAAATATTACTGAGCTGCGCGCGGATTTGCGGCTGCTGATGCGGCGGGAAGACGTCAATCATACGATCGATCGATTGCGCCGCCGAGTTGGTGTGCAACGTCGCAAACACTAAGTGTCCAGTTTCGGCAATAGTAATCGCCGCCGAGATCGTCTCCAGGTCGCGCATCTCGCCGATCAGCACCACGTCTGGGTCTTGGCGAAGACTGGAGCGCAGCGCCGCCGAGAATGAATAGGTATCATAATGAACCTCGCGCTGCACCACTACCGATTTTTTCGACTTGTGCGTAAACTCAATCGGGTCTTCGATAGTAATAATATGTTGCGATTTTTCAGAGTTGATCTTATCAACCAGCGCCGCCAGAGTAGTCGACTTACCAGAGCCAGTCGGCCCAGTCACCAGCACCAAACCGCGCGGGTAATCGGCAAAATTCATCACTACTGGCGGCATACCGAGCTCGGTCACCGACTTGATCTCGTTTGGAATTAAGCGCAGCGCTGCTGCTAGGTTACCGCGCTCATGGAAAGCATTAACCCGGAATCGTCCGAGCGTACCGAAAGCAAAGCTAAAGTCAAACTCTTTATCCTTAAGGAGGATCTGCTGCTGATCTTCGTCGAGGATCGCAAATACTAGCGACTCGACTTGCGCTTCATCGAGAGCATCAAAACCAGCAATAGCTATCAATGTGCCATCAATTCGCAGCATCGGCGGTAAACCAACTTGAATATGCAAGTCGCTAGCTCGGCGCTTGATAACTTCCTCTAGTAAAACTTCAATCCGTAATTCTTGTTCTGGCATTGTCCCCTCCTTTTATGCTGTGTCTGCCGACGTTACGCGGTTTACTTCTTCTAGTGTAGTGATTCCCTGCAAGGCTTTCAAGTAGCCGTCTTGGCGCATTGTAATCATACCATCCTCGACTGCTTTGCGCTGGATCTCGTTGCTAGTGGCCCGGCGAACAATTAAGTCTTGGATACCTTCATTTACATCCATTACCTCGTACAGCCCAGCTCGACCACTATAGCCATGCGGCGTAGCTGGCGTATCGCGACCTTTGACCAGCACGTAGGCTCGTTGATTGGCTAATGGCAAGTCCTTGTAGCCCAAATCCTCGGACACGCGCGCTACGTCCTCTTTGGTCTTCGGCAATAAATGCCCCACCGTCTCGAGAATCATCTGCGTCTCAAGCGGGTTCGACCAGTAAGCATCGCGATGCGGCGACACGCGGCGCACTAGCCGCTGGCCAATTACTGTGTTGACCGTGCTAGCAATCAGGAACGGCTCGACATCCATATCAAGTAAGCGCGGCAATACTCCGGCCGCCGAATTGGTATGCAGCGTCGAAAACACCAGATGTCCCGTTAGTGCTGCTTGCACACCAAGGTTAGCTGTCTCGCTATCGCGCATCTCGCCAACCATCACTACGTCTGGATCTTGGCGCAAGATACTGCGCAGACCATTAGCAAACGTCAAACCAACGTCGTTATTAACCTGGATCTGGTTAACGCCGTCTATCTTATACTCAACCGGATCCTCAAGCGTCACAATGTTAATCGCGTCAGTTTTGATCTCTTTAATCAGCGCGTATAAGCTGGTTGATTTACCGCTACCAGTCGGGCCGCTTGTTAGAATCATACCGTTAGGACGCTTGATACCTTTGCGAATCATTCGTAAGGCTCGACCGACATAACCCATTTGTTCTAGATCGAATGTGTTGCCAGTTTTGTCAAGCAAGCGAATCACCACCTGTTCACCCCAAACAACTGGACTGACAGCAATACGCAAATCGACTTCCTTGCCAGCCACATTAACTGCAAATTGACCATCCTGCGGAATGCGATGTTCGTCGATTTTCAAATTGGATAAAATTTTGATGCGGCTAACTAGCGCTGGCTCAATACTCTTCGGCAGCTGCATAACCTCGCGCAGTACGCCATCGACGCGGCAGCGTATTTTCAGCGATTTTTCGAGCGGTTCAATATGCACATCGCTAGCGCGGCTCTTGACTGCATACTCTAGGATAGTACTTAATGCGCGGCTAATCGGCGAATCCTGGACGATAGTTTTGATGTCGCTTGACGATTGAATCGCTTCAGCCTGAGTAGCCTGCGCTGCCTCGTCAACGGTCGATAAGTCGGTCTTATACTGGTCAAGAACATGACGAACACCTGCTTCCGATGCCATAAAGACCTTAAGCGGCCGCTGAATACGGTTAGCTAAATAATCTACCGCCTGAACGTTATTAGCATCAATCATCGCCACCGCCAGACGATTATTCACCTCGGCTAGCGGCACCGCCATGAAACGCTCGGCAATATCACTCGGTAGCAGCGATAGGATACTCTGGTCAATGATACTAGCCGTCAAATTAACATACGGCACACCCGAAACGTGAGCAATAGCATGAGTCAACAGCTCGTCGTCTATCTCGCCGATATCTTCCAAAACCGTCAACAACGGCTTGTTTGTTTTAGCCGACTGCTTAGTGGCTCTATCAATAACCCCGCGAGAAACTAAGCCCTCGTCAACCAAGAGCTTGATGAGCTTCTCCTGAATGTCATCGGTCATCAGCGCCACTAGAAAGACTCCTACCTATTTTGATTCTGACTACGATCCCGGTTTTGGCTCTGGTTGGCTGCGGCATCGGGTGAATTAGGCGAACTAGATGAACCAATTATTGTTTCTACTGTCGGATTTATGGCATTAGAATTAAAAACTTCTGAGCTTGGCTCTTTGACATCACTGCTCATTTTCTCGATAGTGCTAACACTAGTACCAACCCGCGGCGCCTTAAGCGCAGGAATATTGTTACCAATAGTAAACGCTATTAGCATAGATAAACCGGCAATCAGTACAATCATCGCTATATCGCTCTTCTTCACGGCTTTATCCCCTTCTTGTTAAGTTGAACTGTTTTACCTGGCAAGTAATAAGCATGTCCAGAAATTGACATCGTAAACTTAGAATCTGACGCTTCAATCGTTGATTCGTCAATATCAATCACGCGAATTGACTTCTCGAAATTACGCAAAACATTGCGCAGTATATCTGCATTGCTGGCTGATAATTCCATCGTAAAGGCTATCTGTTGAACACTTCTAGAATTATCGGCATTGTTGTCGCTTGACGAGCTGTTATTTTTGTTACTGTCAGAGGAATTTTCGTTCGAAGAAACTGTTTGAAAAGACTCAAGCTTAGCGCCAGGCACTCGGCCAACCAAATTTTGCACAGAGGCGCCAAGTGCTAGCGAGTTGTCGTCAGCTGGCAAAGCGTCCAAGATAACACGCAGCGGATCTTCCTTGTCATTAAGTTTTGAAGAGCCAAGCGCCGAATTGGTGTTTAACACGCGGATATTATCGCGCAAACCGTCATACGTCTTAATATTACTATCAAGCGTCGATGTCGTTTGATTCTTTTCGGCTAGAACTTTCGTCTCAAAAACTATGCGCTGTACTAGAAAACCGCCAATAACTAGTGCAAAGCCAACCAAAACCGACGCGCCTGCCACCCAGCCAAACATTACGCGGCCGCTACGATCAATTTGCCGGCGCTTATTTAGCGAGGTATCTTTCTTTGCTTCCGCCATTATTTATCCTCCCTTTTGTTTGAAGTCTTTGCCTCAAACAGCGAATCTGGCACGTGCTTTTTTGAATCAGTCACGTCTACCGAGCCAGTCGGCGAAACGATTACTAAGCTTTTAACGCTGTTCGATAACAATTCTTCGGGATAAGAAAACGTCAGAGTAAACGTCAGTTTCTTCTCTCCGCCAGAATCTTCGGCATACGCCGTGTTGGTAATTCTCACAGAGCTAGATAGCGGCGTTTCTGCAGATTCCGAATCTTTCGTGTATTTCAATTTAGTATTAAGAATGGTTTTTTTGAGAGCGTCTACCGCATTAAAACCGCCAGCGGTTGAACCTTCTATGGTAATCGTTTTTTCTGACGCATTATAACGCACCGTTGACATAGTCACGTTGTTTGGCGCCTGTGGATTAACCGCGCTCAAAGTATCAAAGATGCGTGAATTAACGCCTCGATTGCTACTGATCATATCAATCTGAGTTAGCTGATTCTGAATAGTCAAAAGATCATTAATATCTGGTTTATCGCTGAGTTCTTTATATTTGCTTTTAATAGAGTTATCAGCCTGGCCGCTAGCAAACTGCAGCGACCCCAAAGCAAGCCCCAGCACGATCACAGCACCTGCCGCAGCTGCAGCCACTAACATTGATACCGATATCACCGTATTACGAACCCGCTGAGCGTGCAAATATTCCCGCTTAACGTCTGGTATTAGGTTTACTTCAATCATGACAAGTTTCTCCGTTTCGCCAGGCCAACCGCCGTAGCAAACTCGTTAGCAATCGGCGCTAGTTGCTGCTGCATGCTCTGCGAGACATTTATATTTTGCCAAGGGTTAGTTGCAACCGCTGATATATTAATTTTGCCCGCCAAATACGAATCGATTTGCGGCACAGTCGCGCCGTATCCAGATAACAAAGCTTGAGAAACGGCCACATCTTCATACCTATTCTGGAAGAATTTAATCGATTTTGATAATTCAGAAGCAAAATTATCAAGCGTCATCTCGACAGCACGGAAGACTTGCCCTTCGAGGCGACCTTGATCTAGACCAAATTTCAGGATAAACTGGCGAGCCTGATCCTCTTGGACGCTCAGATTCTGAGCCACAGCCTTAACTAGCGAGTTCAGTCCAGTCGGAATCGTCCTGATTAATCGCGGCGTATCGCCGTAAGTCAAAGCGATATCTGTCGATAACTCGCCCATATCGACCAGCATATAAGCTGAATTACTAGCAGTCGCTGGTACTAACGCTCGCACCATCGCTAACGGATCTGGCTCTTCAGCTATCACATTCAGTCCAAGCGATTCAATTAATTCCAAACGTTCTTCGCTATATTGCTTGGACACGCTAGTGATTAATACTTCGTTTTGGTTTTGCGACTTTAGCGAACCGCCTAGCAAAGCCCAGTCAACTTTCGCCTCGTCACTGCTCATCGGAATATACTGATCGACTTGGTATTTCATAGTCGCCCGCAGTTCTGCTTCGCTCATCGCTGGTACGTCGATAACCGTAGTGAAGGTTTTGCTCGACGGCAAGCCAATCGCCACATTTTTAGTACGAATACCAGACTGGCCTACTGCCGTCATCGTGGCCTCTCCGAGCCGGCGCCGTGCTTCTGGCGAGTCGCTCGCGGTAATTTTGTGATCGACAGGCACATATCCGTATGCAACTAGATTCCAACTGCCCTGGCCAGAAGCAGCTAGCTGCAATACTCGCACCGCGTTGGTACCGATGTCGAGTGCAAAGAAATCGCCCATCCCTTTTTGAATTTTCATATACCTTATATTATGCATAAGCAAAGTAAAAAACGCAAGCTTTTTAGATAATTACTTTTCGGACAATACCCTTTAAATGCTATAATGTAGGATTATGAGTTTATCTATCGGAATTGTCGGTTTGCCGAATGTTGGCAAATCCACGCTTTTTAATGCTTTAACTAATAATAATATTTTGGCGGCCAATTATCCTTTTGCCACTATCGAACCAAACACCGGCATCGTGCCGGTACCCGACGATCGCCTAAACGTCCTCGCCAAAATGTACCACGCCGAGAAAATCATCCCGGCTACCGTGACTTTTGTCGATATTGCCGGGCTAGTCGCTGGCGCTTCCAAAGGCGAAGGCTTGGGCAATAAATTCCTAGCTAACATCCGTCAATGCGATGCCATTGTCCACATCGTCCGCGCTTTTGAAAGCGACGATATCGTTCATGTCGAGAATATTATCGATCCAAAACGCGATATCGATACTATCAATACCGAACTAATTCTGGCTGATCTGCAAACGCTAGAAACTCGCCTGACTCGCCTTGCCAAAGAAGCCAAAGCCAACCCCAAAGCTAGCGCTATCAAAAATCGTTTAGAAGTGCTTGCTGAAAAACTGCGCGCTGGCACGCCAATTAACGAAATTTCCGGCGTCGATCCTGACGATATCGCTGATTTACACCTTTTGACTGCCAAGCCAGTAATTTATGTATTCAACGTCAATGAAGAAACCCTGGCTAGCGAAGACAAGAAGCAGAGCCTGCGCAATCTCGTGCCGCACGCTCGCAGCCTATTTATCTGCGCCAAGCTTGAGGACGAGATTAAAGGTCTTAACCCCAGCGACGCTCTCGAACTGTTACAGAGCTACGACGTACCCGAAGCTGGGTTAACCCAAATGATCCACGCCGCCTATGATTTGCTCGGACTGCAAAGTTACTTAACTGCCGGACCGAAAGAAGTCCGCGCCTGGACGATCCACCAGGGCTGGACCGCTCCGCAAGCCGCCGGCGTCATTCACACTGATTTCGAAAAGGGCTTTATCGCTGCTCAAGTTGTTAATTACGATGATTTAGTCGCTGCCGGCTCAGAGGCTAACGCTCGCGCCGCTGGCAAAATCCGCACCGAAGGTAAAACTTACGTCATGCAGCCAGACGATGTGGTTGAATTTAGATTTAACGTTAGCAAATAATTTAGCATTTAATCGCTTAAATTTGATATAGCTTAGGCTAATTTGCCAGCGAATCACCGGCCAGCCGCATAAGCCGCTAACAACTTCCAGCTTTTCTCAATATATAAAACCGCTCCAAGTTGCCGTGCGCGCCTTTCACTTCGCTGTCTGCTTTATCAATAATTATGAAATTAGTACGCACCCACTGCTCGAATTCGCGCAAAATTACCCGCCGCACGCCGTCATTTTTGACGATACCACCGCGAGTCAGCTGCTGGCGTTGCGCCTCAAACTGTGGTTTAACCATTGCTACTATCGTTGTATTTTTATTAACGATTTTCGCAACGTGCGGCAAAATTTGCCTCAGACTAATAAACGACACATCGATCACCACTATATCCGGAATTTCACTTGGCACAAAATCCCGAATGTCAGTTTTTTCGTACAGCTCAATTCGTTTGTTGCCGCGTAAGCTCGGATGCAGCTGCTCGGTGCCAACATCCACCGCAAGCACTTTTTTTGCCCCGTGCTGCAACGCAAAATCAGTAAAGCCGCCAGTGCTGCTGCCGACATCCAAAACCGTCTTGCCGCGAAAATTCAAATTGAAAGTTTTCGCCGCGCCCGCCAATTTTAGTCCGGCCCGCGACACATAACGCTCTGACGCTACTAATTCAATTGGTGCCGACTCCTCGACAAACAACCCTGGCTTGACTGCCACCCGCCCGCCAACACGCACACGTCCCAAACGAATCCAATTCTCGGCTTCCGAACGCGAACCTACCAATCCGCGCGCCAGCATCAATTTATCTAACCGTTGCTTCATTCCTCAATTCTACTATGGATACATAATCCGCTCAATGTCGCGGGTCATCGCCGCAATTGCTGCGTACGATTTACCCTGAGTCATGATTGTCATTACATAAGTACCGCGCGGATGTCGGACAATCGCCGTATCGTGCACGTAGTTCCACAAAAAGCCAACCTTATCATAAACTTCGCGTGCTTGGCTACCCGTCGGTATACCATAACGGTAAGGATGGTGCGACAAAGAGTATAACAGCCGCTCGCGCTGCGCTCCGCTAATTAGCGAGCCAGTCTCCAATCCGACCATAAACTTCGTCAGATCACCCGCCGACACATGAGTTGCCTGCGCGTGCGTGAAAGTCACTGCCCGCGAAAACCCTAGTCGGTAAACAAAATCGTTCATACTCTGTCGGCCAAATCTATCTAGCCACGCCACCGCGCATGGATTAGTACTGGCAATAGTCATCCGATCAAAGCAGCCCGACACCGTCGTGTCAAGCATCGGGTCGCTCCAGCTAATTCCCCCGGCATTTATCTCATCAAACAAGCGTTTAGCAACGAACAGTTTATAAGTACTAGCGCTAACGACACTCTCCTCGGCATCGGCATCCGCCGACCAACCGCTGCCGCCCAACTGGCGAATCGAAAACCAAGCACCATTACGTGCCTTATCACGTACATAAGCTCGCAGGCCATCTTCGGTAGGAGTATAGCGGTTATTATAAATTACGCTCGGCTCTAAATCAGTCATCGCCGTCAAGATCACGCCGCTACCTTGACCTCTCAGCAGATAATCAGTGACTGGTTGCACTATTGAAGCCGCATCAATTTGGCTACCTTTCTCACCAGTGGTTCGCGAGACTTCTCGCCCGTTCTCAATATTGATATTTGTCTGGCCAGCTGGATGCCCAGCTGCTTTTGACCAATTATCAATTGAGCTTTGTAGTTTTTGCCTGTTAATCACCAGGGTCGTACCACCCTCCGCTGTTTCGCCAAACTCTAGCCACGAAGCTTTCTCAGTATCGCCAATCACAAACGTCTGATTGGCGGCAAGAATTGTCAAGGGGCGCGCCAATGCTTGCTCGGCTTGATTACGAACAGAAGCGAACGCCGTACTGCGCCGCGACGCCTCTTGCAACTTAGCATCAATTCGAAGCTCCGTCATGCCAGCAAATGAATACTTAGTTGTTTGCAGCACGTTTTTGATAGCTTGCGCGCTCACCAAATGTCCTGGCACATCATTAACCGCCGTTAGCTGACCGTCTTTAAACGCCACGCCAGCGTTTATTGGCGGCCGCGACAGTTGCGAACTAGTTTTTTGTGCAAAAACCTCTAATGTCGGCAGCGCGAAAGCTAGATCTAGCGTTTGCACATTTGGCAGCTGCCAAAATATCGAAAACGGCACCAAACGCAGCCAAAAGGGATAGTTGGCTAATTGACGCGCCATCTCTTCAGCCTTGATATCAGCACCAGCTTCACTTAGCGTATAAATACCGCTCGGTTTGCCGCCAATAATAAATTTAATTTTCGATCGCTGGAATACTAACGTCGCTTGGTTAGCCAAATCTGTCTCACTCTGCCAACCAACCCAGCAGCCATTCATCCGCGCTAGCGGCAGCGCTCGATCAAGCGGATACAATATTTGTACAGCCAAAATCGCCACTACAACAAAAAACGCCGCCCAAACTAACATCCGGTGGCGTTTTTGCTCGGGCATTGCCGAACGATATGTTTGTTTAACTTTTTTGTGCAGGCGTTTAGCACTACTTGTAGCGGCACGCGCTCGCTTGTTAGTCATATTTACATTTTAACACGCTGCGAAACACTTATTTTAGTTTAATAAGCTATTTCTTGCGTTCGCGATACTCGCCTGTAGAGGTATCAACCGAAATAATATCGCCAACCTTTATAAAAGCTGGCACCTTAACGACCGCGCCTGTCTCAAGCGTCGCATCTTTCAAAACGCTACTAGTCGTATCACCTTTAACCACCGCCTCTGTATAGGTCACTTCCAAATAAACATTTTTTGGCATCTCGACGGTAATCACCTTACCGTCAAAGAATTGCAAAGCCAGCTCGTCGCCCTCTTTCATGAAGTTTTTAGCTTCGTCAACCAAATCGACCGACAGCTCAAACTGCTCAAAACTATTCGGATCCATGAAAAAGAAAGCTGAACCGTCATTGTATAAATATTGGACAGTTTTGCTAGTCACCTCGGCTGGCTCAATCTTATCTTGGCCTTTAAACGTTTTGGGAATAACCGCACCAGTAATTAAATTCTTCAATTTGACATTGACAATGGAACCGCCGCGACCCATCACTTTCTGGTTGTAGTCAATCACTCGATACGGTTGACTGTCGATTTGGCACACTACGCCTTTTTTCAAATCAGTTGGTTGATACATTTCATCTCCTTTTGCGTCTTTAGAAATACCCTTCAGCGCACGACAAAGCATTTCGTACGCTGGAAAATTCCCTAATCTCGCGTCACAAACGGTAGCAGCGCCAGATGACGCGCCCGTTTTACCTCGCGAGCCAGCATCCGCTGCAATTTAGCACTCAAGCCCGTCTTGGAAATCGGCTCGATTTGGCCGCTCACCGGACTAATATAGCGCAGCAGTGTCTTCACCTCTTTATACGAGAATACTACTGGGGCATCCTTGCGCATTTTTTTTGCCATATATAATAATCCTTTCTAATCGTTAAAATGGGATCTCGCTTAAGTCGATTGGCTTATCGTCGATATCTTCGACGACCACATCTTTGGTGCTAGTCGCTGGCGGCGGCGTCGATGCCGGTGCATTACTGTCGTTGCGACCACCAACAAAGTTGAAGTCTTCGACCACCACCTCAACAGCCGACCGTTTATTACCATCTTTATCTTCGTAGCTGCGCTGGTCGAGCCGGCCGCTCACCAAAAGCGGCGCGCCTTTTTTGACATATTGCGAGATAATCTCGCCCGGCTTGCCCCATGCTACGCAGTTAATGAAGCTGGTCTGATCCTGCTGCTGGCCGTCTTGGTTGCGCCAGCTACGGCTAACCGCCAAACTAAAATTAGCTACGCTCTGGCCGCTCGTCGTTGTTCGTAATTCAACATCGCGCGTCAGATTTCCCATTAATATTACTTTGTTAAACCCCTTTGCCATGATAGACTTCCCTCCTATTTATGGCTTAATCTTCGCTGTTTTCAGCCTCGCGTTCAGCCGCGCGCTTCTTGGCCTCCGCCAGAGCGGCACGCGCTTTGTGATCTATCTTAACCAATAAATATCGAATAACTTCGTCGCTAATATTCAGCGCATTGCTAATCTTGAGCGGGGCGTCTGCCGGCAGCTCGACATCCATCGACACATACACCGCAAAATCTTCGCCTTTGATGCTGTAAGCGAGGCGATTTTTGCCCCAATTGTCCTCAGCCTTAACCGAACCGCCGTTATCGGCGATCAGCTGCTTGACCTTGCTAAGCACCGCGTCCAAATTCGCCTCCAAATCAGGCCGAATAAGAACCGTCAGCTCGTAATCTCTCATACATTACCTCCTTGGTATCCGTACGGATGGTTACGTTATCTCACGCAACCTTAGGTTTAATATCGCTTAATATTATACCCTATCTGCTGTAAAAAAGCTAGCTGCCCGCAGCCATCCATCGCCTCTGCAGCAAAAAGCAGGCTCCGCATGCTATATATACTACCAATTTACAGAAAAGAGACCTGCTATGGCTAATTGCTAAGCATGGTTAGCGGCATATTCGTCGCCATACATCATACTACTCAAAACATCTCGATCGATAGCTTCGACAAATTCCACTACTGTTTTTCTAATATTTTCTCTAATCTCTAGACCATCACCAGTTTCTCGATAATCCTGCACGTTTTTCCACAATTCCTCAACAATATCAGATCGGATAGTCTTCATCACAGTATACGGATTATTTATCGCTAATATCGTATCAATATCCATTCGAGCAATATGTTCCGCCAATTTTATAATAGCAGCATCATCTGAATTCTGAAATGCTCGGCGAAAACGTTCCATACCGAGACCGCCCGGCTCATCTTTATACTCTTCGGCGGCCTGGCAAATCCCATCTAAATTCTCGTCTATAGTACCAAACAAGCGCCGCGTGCTACCTTCCAAATCTGATTCCCTGTCGTCAACAGTCGAAACATATTTCGATAGCTCTCCTTTTGTCTGCACTAGAAAATCCCGGATTAGCATTCGGTTGCCAATTCCCTCAAGAGCTACATTATGCGGCAACATTTCTGACGCCTCTTTAATTCTCGCAGAATCTTTTTCATCTAGCCCGGCGCGAAAATCAGCAGACAAATAGTTAACGGCTTTTTCAGCGACCTCTCCCATACTCTCATAGTATAGCATGGCTATCTCCTTGCTCTGCCATAAGCCGCCCGCGCCAGTACTGGCGAGCTCTCTCAATATTGGTTAGACTAGCTCTTGTCACCCCATCTTTGCGATACGGGCGCACAATATTTGTTCCCGGAGGCATAGATACCTTTCCTTTTAGCTCAGGCCTATCCTCTCTATATTCAACTTCCCTAAGCATTCTTCGTATCAACGTCTCGAAATCATAGTCAACAGAAGAATGAAAACCAGTAATATAAGCTCCGTTCTCTGCCGTTTTAGCTTCATGCGCCGAGAAATATGCTCTAAGGGGGATTCTCTTTTCATTGCCCATCCACCGGTCAATCAAAAATCCTTTCTCTATCCTTTGTTTATTAGCCACAATCAATTGCACTTCGATTCGATCTTTTATTTCGGGATATTGCTCAACTAGCAAATTATAAACATTTTTAAGCTGCATGCCGCTAATAGTCCAATCATCCAAAAACACGACTCGCAGATTCTCTTTTTTCTGCTGCACCTGCGCAATATCATCTCTATCGACAATAATTCTACCACCGTACTTTTTCCAATCTTCTTCAGTGAAGTCAGCTAGTATATTATCAAGCAGATATTCACCACTCTTTATCTTTTCTCTACCAATCTCGCCAGCGATAGTGCAAATCTGCAAATCGGTATTCGCCTCGAGAGCCGCCTTCCAGCTGGCGGCAATACCAGCCGCCGCTTCTTTGTATTCTTTTTCGCCAATAAACGTCAAATTCTCGCGCATAGATTTAGCTTTAGCTGCACATTCACCGTTTAAGGATTCTATATAGACAAGAAAGTCGTCAAGCTGGCGCAGTGTTTCGTATTCCGTCAACTCTGCTCTATTATCTCTGTATCGATCTTTCGGTGTAACAGTTTCCGGAGAACTGTGCGTCTCAGCAATATATGTGATGAGATTGCTTCTAGTCTCTTCATCCGCCAATTGGTCGGTTAAACGCGGAGCAGTCCTAACAAATCTTCTCGACTCTAATAGCCGAGCGGCGTCTTCAGGGCTAACTTCGCCGGTTGGCGCAGCTTGGTCGATTTCTGGCTCATATTCAGATTCATCATTCGTTGATTGTGCTGATGTGAGTCGATAATTATCGGCATACGGACTACCTTCCTGTGGTACACCTGCGCCGATCTCAGACCCAGTATGTTCAACACCGACTGGCGCTAAATTTTCCTGCGACATGTCTGTATTTGCCCTATCATACTCATCTGCCGAATATTCTGACATGATTTTAGGACTTCCATTCTCAGGAATAACCAGCACTGGCGTAAGCTTTCTTTTGAGACGCCTAAGCCTTCCCATCGCTGCCCAAATCAAGCCAACTATCGAATGTTCTTTAGGAGCTTGCTCGGCATTATTATCTGGACCGTATTCAATATCTTTGCGCATAAAACTTATTCGCCTATTAACTTCCCTAATTTTTATTCTCTAGTAGTCCCAGTTTGCAACAAACGAGATTTTTAGCCAAATAGTTAATCATTTCAGTCGTTAATTTATCTTATACTTAATAGGCAATAGTAGCACAATATGCTAATAATGTCAATAAGGCAATTTTCCGCCTCAGCCCAAATAAAACGCCCGTTGTTACAAGGGTGTTTTATTCTTGTACATTCTTTTGGAAACTTTTAGTTGTCCCAACGATCTTCGACCTCAGCGAGCAACTCACCCACCCGACGAACTGCGGCTCTACCTGAGTAGACGCCCTCCTTTCTCTTGTCTACACCCTCATCTTTATTTACATAAATAGTCCAGCTCAAATCGCCCCCACACTCTTTCCCTGGAGGGCATTCAAAAGGTTTAACGCGTCCGTCTTCGTCGGAATCCCAGGAATAATAAATTCTACTAACGCTAGCGTCATCGCTTCCTACAAATTTTATAGCCTTATCAGGATCGATCTTGCCGTCCTTTGTTTTTATATCCCTCAATACTGAACTATCCTCTGAGCTAAAAGTAGCACATAAATATGAACTATGATCAGCTTTGCCATATTTAGGGTTTCTTTCTTCTCGTAAACATAGTTCAACACTCATTCCCTCATCTCTATTATAATCCGCAGTCTCACCGACACTAGTCCCTGATGTATTGCCAGCTGGCATTCCAGCAGCTACATCAATACGAAGTGATCTGCCGTCGCCAGTTGTATAAGAATCGCCCTCCCTAGAACCGTCTTCTCTAATTTCTTCAGCCTTATTCAAAACGACTGAACGCACGTTATCTGTCATATCGCGCATTTGTTCATCGCTCATCGCGGGCTTATGTGCTTCATGACAGAGACCAAAAGCTACCGCAACAGATAGAGCAAGAGCACCTAGTTCCCTCGCACGGAGTTTCCACTTTTCCCCTCTGCCAGGCCGTTCAGTGCCTGCGGTAGAGCTAAACTCTCTAGTTTTACCCATATATTTATCGTAGCCTTTCTACCTACAGACAGTTATGATGTAAATCACCTGGTGATTATACTCCATATTTGATAATTTGTCAAGTATATCTCCGCAATTATTTAGTCATTGCAATCATTGGATACTTTGTCAGAAGATTGTAATGCTTTTACCATCTAATTTTGCAGTCAAAATCGCAATTGTGCTATGATGCTAGAATGCATGTCGCAATCCAAGGCCAAGCCGGCTCCTTCCACGACCAGGCCGCCCGCCAATGGTACGGAGCTAGTGCCAAACTCATCCCCTGTACAACGTTTAGCGAAGTTTTCGCCGCCTACGACGACGGTAGCGCCGACGCGATCGTTACAGCGGTCGAAAACACCCTATTTGGCAGCATTAACGAAGTTTACCGTTATATCGAGGAATGCAGTGCGCCGATCGTCGGCGAAATCAAGCTGCCCGTCGAGCAAATGCTAGTAAGTTTACCAGGCGCCAAACTCAGCGATATTACTGAAGTTTATTCTCACCCGGTAGCTCTTTCTCAATGCCGCCGTTTCTTGCAGGAATGCCTACCGCAGGCAACACCAATTGAATTTTTTGATACAGCTGGCGCCGTCGAATTTATCAAGCAAAACGGCTCCCGGCACTGCGCCGCTATCGCCAGCCAAACTGCTGCTGAATTATATAATTTGCCAATACTACAGCATTCCATCCACGACAATCCCGATAATATCACCCGCTTTTTGGTAATTGAACCGTCTAATGCGCCTGCTGATGCTAATCGTGCTTCTCTGGTCATCACCACCGACCACCAGCCTGGTGCCCTAGTCGAGGTATTACAGGTATTCGCCAAGCGCCGTATCAACCTCGCCAAATTACAATCGCAGCCAATCGTCGGTCAGCCTTGGAAATATAAGTTTTTTATTGTCGTCGACTGCGCCGGAGAGCCGCTTTACCAAGCTATCCGCGATATAGAGCACAGTAATCACGAGGTTACTATCCTCGGCGAATATGTTGGCGCCTAGTAATCCTAGAAATCGCCGCCAGCGCTAATCTCGTCCACGCTAGATATCAATACCTCGCGCGGCCGCGAACCATCAGCTGGACCGATAATTCCTTGCTCTTCCATTTCTTCAATGATCCGTGCTGCTCGCGAGTAGCCGATTCGTAGCTTCCGCTGCAATAACGACGTCGAGGCTTTGCGCATCTGCACTACCACTTGCACTGCATCTTTGAACATATCGTCGCCACTATTACCACCGAAGTCCATCACTACGCCGCCCTTACCGTTTAGCTGCACTGGCTGGCTAACGATTTCATCATTGTACTGAGGCGGCGCCTGCATCCGCAGCTGATCAGTAATTTTGTTCACCTCGCTGTCCATCACCCAAGCGCCCTGAATACGCTTCGGCTTCGGCATACTAGCAGTTTTGATCAGCATGTCTCCTTGGCCCAGCAATTTCTCGGCGCCAGCCTGGTCGAGAATTGTCTGGCTATCGGTCTGGCTGGCCACTGTAAAGGCAATTCGCGCCGGCACATTTGCCTTGATGAGACCGGTAATCACATCAACGCTCGGACGCTGCGTCGCTAGCACCAGGTGAATACCAACCGCTCGCGCCTTCTGCGCCAAACGAACAATTAAGCCCTCGACATCGCGCTTGGCTACCATCATCAGATCGGCCATCTCGTCAATCACAATCACAATATACGGCATGGTACCCTCATCGACTTGCTGTACATTGCCCTTTTCATCGGCAACGCCAATTTTCTTGCCTTTTGCCTTAGCCCGTTCATTATAAGTTTTGATATCGCGCACCCGCTCTTCGGCTAGCAAGCTATAACGGCGTTCCATCTCGTTGACCGCCCACTTCAGTGCACTCATTGTCTTCTCTGGCTCGACAATCACCGGCGTCAACAGGTGCGGAATATCCTGATATGGCGCCATCTCGACCTGCTTCGGATCGACGAGAATTAATTTCATATCGCTCGGCGCGTTGCGGTAAAGCAAACTACTTAGCAGCGTATTAATCATCACCGATTTACCAGAGCCTGTCTGTCCGGCGACCAGCAAGTGCGGCATTTTGTTAAGTTCGCCGACAAACGGCAGTCCTGAAATGTCTTTACCAATCGCAAAACTCAGCGGCTCTTTGCGGCGGCGCCATTCAGCGCTCTCGAGGATTGAACGGATACGTACGTCGGCCGCTTTCCTGTTTGGCACTTCGATACCGACAGCTTTTTTACCTGGAATCGGCGCCTCCATACGCAAGCTCGACGCCGCCAGATTCAGCGCAATATTAGTCTCTAGCGCTGTAATCTTGCTCAACTTGATGCCCGCCGGCGGACGCAGCGTATACTGAGTCACTTTCGGGCCGATATTAGCGCCTTCCATATCGACATTAATGTTAAATTCACGCAAAGTATCTTGAATAATGCGCGCATTCTGCTTGATATCGCCCGCATCAGCTGGCGCTTCCTTCTTCTCTAGCAAATCAAGGCTCGGAAATTGCCAGTTCGGGTCGCTAACCGCCAGCATCGCCATTTTGTCGTCGCGATCGGCTTCGGCTTTTTTAGCCTGCGGTTTATTCTTAAGCTTGGCATTTTGCTTACTATCATCTTGCGACACCGTCGGCACGCCTTCATTAAGCTTGAAATCATCCATCTTGCCGTGATCATCTTCGGCAGCTTTGCGCATAACCTGGACATTAGCTT
The DNA here is from genome assembly GCA_963539155.1 of uncultured Candidatus Saccharibacteria bacterium. Classification (GTDB taxonomy): domain Bacteria; phylum Patescibacteriota; class Saccharimonadia; order Saccharimonadales; family Saccharimonadaceae; genus Saccharimonas. The sequence continues at coordinate 10,422 of CAUTJX010000008.1, read as the reverse complement.
CGTTCTCTGCCTTTTCGTTGCTGTCTACTGCTGTCTTGAACATTGCTGCAATATCGCTAAACCGCAGTTGCAACACAAACAATAGCGTAATTGCAATCAGCAAAATATAAACAAAGACACCAACTGGTATATTAACCAGCGACAAGATAACCGAGTTCAATCCATCACCAACAACACCGCCAGTCGACGGCGCACCCTTTTCGCGAAACAGCCCGAATAAGCCGCTGAACCAAATAACTATCAAAATCGAGGCAAATTTCATCACTGCTGGCAGTCGGTTGTTTTCGGCGCCAAATATTCTAACAGCTACATATAAACCGACAACTGGCACTATATAAACCGCCCAGCCAATCGTTCGCTTAGACACTTCTAGCATTTGATTAAGCAATGGACCGCCCGCGCCAAACCACGATACCACCAGCAACACCGAGAACGCCATCAGCAGCACCGCCGCAACTTGCGGCCAAAACCCCGAGGGTACTTCATGCTGCGGCGCTGGCGCTTTCGCTGCTTTGCTAGCGCGCGCCGCACGGGTTGTTTTAGTCGATTTTCGAGTTCGCGTCGTCTTTTTCTTTACCATAACCGTTAACTATTGTACTCTGTTTATATCTAAAAGGGTATACTACTATTGTAGCATAAATTACTACAAAAAGCAATAGCGCTATCTGTTAGTACGAGCGACTATCTGAGCGGTCGCGCGGCACTACTGTCTCGGTATCAGGGGTCTGTTTGCGCGGGAAACGCTTACCTGACGGCTGCGGCATCAGCGGCTGGCCAGCAGATTTAGCTTGCGGGGCGCGGCCGTGCGCTTTCGCTGCGCCGCCAACTTCATTAACTACTGGAATGACAATCGGCGTTCGTCGCGTCTGATCATACAAAATATGCGTTACTTCGTCTTTGATTTCTTTTTTGACCACCTCTATGTCATACTTACCAGAGAAACTACGCGCCGCTTTCTGCTTGAGATATTGGCGGATCATTCCCATTAGCTCTTCATTATCGCGCATATAAATAAACCCGCGGCTGATAATGTCTGGACTAGTCAAGAGCCGCCCCGTACCGCGCTGAACCGTCAATATGACTATAAATATACCTTCTTGACTCATGTGGATACGGTCTTTGAGCACCACTTCGCTGACTACCGCGCCGGCATCATCATACATCGTACCGCCAGAGTGAACAATGCGGCCAATTTTATGCGCGCCATCGCTAGTAAACTCAATGATATCGCCTGGATCACAAACAAATATATTTTGCCGCGGAATACCGCATTCTTTCTCGGCCAAGCGTGCATTATGCACTAGCATATGAAACTCGCCGTGATTAGGCAGGTAATACTTCGGTTTGACCGCATTAATTACCCGCACGTGGTCATCGTAATAGCCGTGACCCGATAGGTGCAGCGGCCCGATACCAGTCAGGTGTGTTTTGCCATTTTGAATAATCTCGCCGCCCTCGCGCATCAGGCCATCAACTGTCCGCACTACATATTTTTCATTGCCAGGAATTGGATTCGAACTCAGCACTACCACATCCGAACACTTAATTTTAACGTATTTGTGCGCCCCCGTCGCCATCCGATTGAGCACCGCATTGAACTCGCCTTGACTGCCAGTACAGACGATTGTTATCTTGTTATCAGGCAATTTTATCAAATCTTCCATCTTAACGACGGTGTCTTTCGGAACTTTAATCACGCCCGAACGCAACGCCACTTCTAGGTTCTGAATCATACTAAAGCCAGCGAACGCCACTTTGCGGTCGTGTTTCTTCGCTTCCTCGAGAAGTAGCTGAATCCGATGCAACTGGCTAGAAAAGCTACTGACAATAATCCGGCTCTTCGACCACTTATCCATCACCTCGCCCATACTGTGCTGAATGTCAAATTCGCCGTGTGTATGCGTACCGTCGCTTTCACAGTTAGTCGACTCGTTCATAAACAGCAAGAAGCCTTCTTTCTCGGCGATTTCGCTAATCCGATTAAAATCGAATTTCTTGCCATCGACCGGATTTTCTTCAATACGCCAGTCGCCGCTCGAGAGGATATTACCAACTGGCGTCCGCACCACTACGGCAGCTGCATCTGGAATCGAGTGATTAACGCGTACCAGCTCAACGCTAAATGAATCACAAAGTTGTACAGTATCATGATTTTCTGGATTTAATTCGTGGTATTCTGGCGTGAAAGCGCCGTCTGTCTCTTCCATCGTCCGCTGCAGCATGCCAAGCGTGAACTTCGTGCCATAAACTGGTGCTGGCAATTTCGGTATGATATGCCGGAATGCACCAATGTGGTCGAGATGGCCGTGCGTAAAGACGTGCGCTCGAATCCGATGCTTATTTTCTTCCAGCCACTGAGTATCAGGAATTATATAATTTATACCCGGATAATCACTGCCTGGGAACAAGAACCCCATATCAATGACAATGATATCGTTGTCGTATTCAATCGCCGTCATATTCTTGCCGATACCCATCTCGCCAACGCCGCCGATCGGAATCACCTTCAGTGTTGGCCGCGGCGCCCGCGGACGTTTCGGCTGGTCTTTTAGACTGAATTGTTTGCCGCCATAGCCGTTGTATACCGATTTGTTGACCGGCACATTAATCAAATGTTGGCTAGCCTGCGCATTCACGCCTTCCGACATCCGCCGCTGCGCCCGAAAGACTTCGCCTTTGCGCGTGGTTGTCGCGTTCAGTACAGTATTGGTTGATTTTTGTTTAACCTGCAAAGGGCGTTTACTAGTATCGTCGCCTTTGGGTGTTGCCAGTCGCCGCTGACCCATATTGTTATACTCCTTTTTTATTACAATAATCTAAAAACCAGGCAGAGAGGTGCTTTTACTCGCTAGAAATCCCTCTCGTTAGTAGCTTTATTTTAGCAAACTGCCCGTGTTTTGTCAAAAATGACCCTACGCTAACCAAAATGCCAGCGCCGTTTCCCCAAAGACGCTGGCATTTCCTAAAAGCTTCAAAGAAGGTTAATCATCGCCATCCACCGAAGTATGAGCGAATTTGCGCTTGCCGCGGTAGATAAAGAAGCCGATCATTAGCAGATTAGCCGCCAGTAAGAAGCCCGCTAGCACCCACATGCTATCGCTATAGAACGAACTGCCTAAGCCTCCCGAAATAGCCTGGCGCAGCGCCCGAATAGAATAAGTCATCGGCACCAGCGGATTGACTGCTTGGAAAAAGCCATTGGCTGTTTGAATCGGGAATGTTCCCTCGCTTGAACCCAGCTGCAGCACTAATAGCACCATCGCCAGGAAGCGTCCTGGATTATCCAGCACAATTACCAGGAGCGACACGATCGACATATAGACAAACGACGTCAAATAAATCGCCCCGATGAAGTTCACTGGATGATCTGGCACTAGACCCAGGCAATAAACCATGATCAGCATCAAAATTGTTGCCTGAACAAAAGCCGCCATACCAGTAACCGAAGCTTTGGCCAGCCACCAGCGAAAAGCGTTTTCTTGCTCGGCAAAAGTTTTGCGGATTGGATAAATAATATTCAGAGCAATCGCCCCGACAAACAAGCTCAGCGACAACACATACGGCGCCAGCGCGTAGCCGTAATTCGGCACGTCGCCCTGTTTGGTCGTTTCCGACTTCACCGGGTTCGCCATCTGCTGCTGGGTAGCTGCGCCAGTTGGTTGTATTTTGAGTTGCTGGGAAGCATCTGCTAGCTTCGTAGCCAGAGTATCCGCGCCGCCCGCCAATTGCGACGCGCCATTCGTTAGTACATCAGAGCGATTATCTAACAGCCACGCGCCGTTCGCTAGTTGTTGGCTGCCAGTTTGCGCCTGCGCCAGACCATTCGCCAGCGATGTCGAGCCGGCCAGCAACTGATTATTCGCCGCTCTGACGCTGTTATAGCCGTTAAGAGCAGTGATTGCATTCGGCGCCAGCTGGTTAACGCCGTTGTTCAGCGTAGAAACGCCGGTTTGCAATTGTGCTTGCTGCGTTGACAGACTTTGAGTGAGTATCTGCAAATCTTTAAGTAGCGCGGCCGCTTGCATACTGATCGTTTGTGTTTTATTAAGCGCCTGGGAAAGCTGGCTAATTTGCGGTAAAGTTATGGTTGTCGAACCGCCAGAATTCGCCGCCGCTTGTCCCAGCGTTTGCAGCGTCCCACCCGCTGCCGTCAAATCCGCCGCAGACGTTTGCATTGTTTGCACTAAAGTTTGCGCCTCGTTCTGCACCTTATTCTGCTGGCTGGCGAGCATTGGCGATGGATTATGAACGCTAGCATTTAATTGATTGAGGCCTGCCTGCAGCTGTTTCATGCCGCTTGTTAACCGGGCAACTTGCGATTTGCTTGGCAAACCGTTCGACAATTGCCCTAAGCCTGCCTGCAATTGGCGCGATCCATCGCCGAGCCGCGCTAATCCATTAGCCATCGCCCGCTGATTTACCGCCAATTGCCGGACACCGCCAGTATACGTCTGCGCGCCCGCTTGCAGCTGCGTCAGACCGCCATGCAATTTAGCCGCACCGCCAGCCGCCGTTTCCAGACCATCGCCAAGTTTATCTACATTCTCCAGAACGCCTTTAGCATACGCCTGAGTAATTTGCTCGGCCACCGAAGCTTTGACTTTCTCAGCCGCTTGATTACTGACCAGCGAACCGATATAGTTCTTGGCTGGCGTAATCGTGTAGCGGATCACCGCCTGCTGCGGTTGAGCAGCAGTAATTGACGCCGCTTTTGCCGAAAAATCCACCGGAACAGTCACCACCGCATAGAAATGTCCGCCACTTACGCCGCTATCAGCCTGCTGTTTATTCACAAATTCCCAGCCCAAATCGTGATTGCTTTTGAGTTTTTGTTCAACCGATTGCCCGATATTCAGCATCCGTCCGTTCAGCTGCGCGCCTTTGTCCTCATTGACAAATGCCACCGGCAGATTTTTCACCTGCCCATACGGATCCCAAATTGAACCCAAGAAAAATCCGCTGTACATAATCGGAATAAACGAAATAACCGCCATCGACAGCAGTAATATTTTGTTTTTGCAGAGGTGCTGCCACTCAGCTCGCACCATATTGACGCGGCGTCTATTTGACAGCCGTTTTAATTTTTCAACCATGCATTACCTCCTTGACAACGTCTTCTAACGTTACCGTTTTTAGATACTCGCTCCACTTCTCTTGCGCCTCGGAAAAGACTTTTTCAATCATAGTCATGCCAATTTCCACCTGGCGAGGCCGCGACGCAAACACTCGTTCGACGATTCCCTGAGGCTGAAAAAACGGCACTTCGCCTTCAATCGCCAGCACCACATCATGCAGCGTTACTTGACCCATTTTCCGCGCTAAAATGAAACCGCCGCCAGCACCCTGCGTCGAAGTAATCAACCGCGCTACCACCAGCTTGCGGCTAATTTTCTTCAAGTACGTCGGCGATACTGCCATCTTTTCCGCCAAAGCGTCATTGGTCATCGGCACTTTTCGCTGCGGATCAGCTAAAATCGCCATGATACAGCAGGCTTGTTCAACAGCTCCCGATAGTTTCATAAAGTCCTTTCATGAATTAGATATAGTGGATATCGATTATCCACTATACTACACTAGGCTAGCTTTTGCAAGAGTTTAATAAACGAATTGGGAATAAGCCCCGGCTTTTGAGCAAATATCTATAGGTTATCAGCGTGTCAATCTTACGATTCAGAATTATCCTGCTGCACAAACGCCGCCGCTCGCATAAAATCGTCAATTAACGTCTGGCGCATGCCGCCATTATATAGCGCCGCCGCTGGATGATATAGCGGAATCACTACAAATTCCAATTCATGCAAACGCACCCGCCGCGGCCGTCCGTGGTCCTGGCTAATCCGCAGCCCAGGGATAAAACCGCCGCCGCTGTGCCGCCCCAATGTTAACACCGCTTTTGGCTGGATAATTTCCAATTGCCGCATCAAATACGGCCAAAACTGGCGCTTCTCTTCTGGCAGCGGGTCGCGGTTATTTGGCGGCCGATACTTCACAATATTGGTAATATAGACGTCCGGGCGCTGCAAACCAGCTGCCGCCAGCATCTCGTCGAGGAATTTCCCCGCCGCGCCGACGAATGGTTTACCTTGTAAATCTTCGTTCTTACCTGGTGCTTCGCCGATAAATACGATATCAGCATCAGCATTGCCATCGCCCATCACCAGCTGCGTCGCTTGAGCCGCCAATTCCGAACAAATCCCAGCTTCGATAATTTCCGCCGCTAATGCGTCTAATTCAGCTTGCTTATCCATAATTACATTTTACCAAAATAGTACCCTCTGCTGATACAGAGGGTACTACCGGCGCGGCGAATACTAGCGCAGCGCAGTTAATTTTTGATTGACAACGCTTGAAAAGTCGTTGTAGTACCGATCCATTCCGCTATCGGTAACTTTGCGGCTAGCGTTAGTAATTAACGTATAGCCAGTAGTCGACGGCTCTATCGGACGGCGTGGCCGAGCGCTGAAATTACCGCTAGTATAGGCTCTAGCGTATTCGACATAGTATTTCTTCAGCGAAGCGTAGTAATCGCTCCATTCTTTGCCGAAATTAGCCACATTGCTATTATTTGATTTGCTCAGTTTCTGCATCAAGGATGTACAATCGCCGTATTTTTGACTGACTTCCTTATCAACTTCATCTGGTTTCTTGCTTATATGGCCAAGATAAAATACGTTATCGCATTTTTTTCTGACCTCGCTATAAACCTCTACGTACTGCGACAAGCCCTCCATTTCCGGCTTAGCAACATCGTAAGCTTTCTTATACTTATCGTAAGCTTCTTTGACAGCTTTATCGTGCATAATCTTAGATTTCGATAATTTGTCGTTTAGCTCATCGCGGCTCTTGATAGCGCTATTAACCGTTTCTTTGTAGGCTTCTGGATTACGTACAGATGAATACTGCAAACTGTTCAATTTCGAGCTTTCATCATTCATCCACGAAACGGCTTGACGGTAATCTTCTTTGCTCGGCCCCATATTAAGCAGCAAAACAACCACTATTACGATAATCAGCAGTAAAAATCCAACAGAACCGCCAATTATCCCCCACAAAGCCCCTTTACTAAGACCTTTTTTGACCGGCATTTGCGGCGGCATCCCCGGCTGTTGCATAGGCGGCGCGGACATTGGAGCTGGCTGCGGCGCAGGCGGCACTGGCTGCGGCGATTCAGGTGGTTGCGGTTGATTGTTCATAGACTTCCCCTCTTTTATAAGTGTATCTCTATTAAGTATAGCAAAACTCAAGCTGTTCCGTATAGTATTCGTTTACGTAGAAATATTATCGCTGTTCAATTCCCTTCATTGTCAAGCTTAGGCGCCCGCGGTTATCAATTTCTGTTAACTTAACACGTACCGTTTGGCCCTCTTTCAAGACATCAGTTACTTTGCCGACTCGTTTATCCGATAGTTGTGAAATGTGCAACATACCGTCAATCCCCGGCAGGATATTCACAAAGGCCCCGAAATCTTTGATACTGACCACCGTGCCTTCGTAAATTTTGCCAACTTCTGGCTCTTCGACCAGGCTTTTAATCCAGGCAAGCGCCTTCTCAATTGATTCGCCGTTCGGACTGGCGATGGTGATCAAGCCGTCTTCTTTAATATCAACCTCGGCACCAGTCTCGCTGGTAATTTTATTAATCACCTCGCCGCCTTTGCCGATGACCGCGCCGATTTTATCTGGATCAATTTTTAGCTTTTCAATCCGCGGCGCGTATGGGCTGAGTGTCTCCCGCGGCGCTGGCAAAATACTCAGCATATGGTCAAGAATAAATGCCCGGCCCGCCTTACTCTGCTCAATCGCTTGGCGCAGCACTGCCACCGGCAAGCCATGCACTTTCATATCCATCTGCAGCGCCGTGATGCCCTTGGCTGTACCAGTCACCTTGAAATCCATGTCACCGGCAAAGTCCTCGGCATCGGCAATATCGCTCAACACATACGGTGTATCACCGTCCATCATTAGACCCATAGCAATGCCGCTAACCGGCGCCTTCAAAGGCACGCCAGCATCCATCAGTGCCAAGCAGCTTGAACAGGTCGCTGCCATCGACGTCGAACCGTTCTGGCTCATGATTTCGGTGACACTACGGATGGCGTATGGGAAGTCTTCTTCACTCGGCAGCACCGGCGTCAAGGCGCGCTCCGCCAAGTAGCCGTGGCCAATTTCGCGCCGGCCCGGACTGCCCATCCGCTTAACCTCGCCAACCGTATAGCCCGGCGCATTGTAATGATGCATGTAGCGCCGCTCGCCATCATTGACTTCCATGGTATCAACTAGCTGCGCGTAACTAAGCGGTGCCAAGGTCACGATATTCATGCCCTGCGTCACCCCGCGGGTAAACAGGCTTGAGCCGTGTGCTCGCGGCAATAAACCAACCTCTGAGCTGAGCGGGCGGATTTCCGTCAATTTGCGGCCGTCTGGGCGCATATTATCCTCGACGATACCGCGGCGAACATCTTTATGTAACGCCAAGGTAAATGCTTCATCGTATTCGTCGCGTACTTCGTCGTATTCCTCAGCGCCCAAGCCCAGCTTTTCGGCCATCGCTTCGTGAAATGCCCAGCGAATCTCGTTAACCACTTCGTTGCGCTCCGGGTACGGCCGGCGGATTTTCTCGCCCAGCTTGCCATCAACCCACGCATCAGCCGTCTGCTGAATTGCTTCATCAGGTAAAACTAATTCATATTCCTGCGCAGCTGGCGCCACTTTGGCCGCCAGTTCTCGCTGCAAAGCAATCGCCGGCTGCATCATCTGGTGCGCCCAGGCCATGGCATCGACAATTACCTCTTCTGATACTTCCTTGGCGCCGGCCTCCACCATGGTGATGCCGCTCTCGATACCAGCCACTACCAGATCGAGATCAGACTGTGCCCGCTCTTCCGGCGTCAAAAAGGCCTTAAACTCGCCGTTCACGCGGCCTACCCGCAGACCCGCTACCGGCCCGTCAAACGGCGTGCCAGTTAGCATCAGGGCGCTCGACGCCGCAATCATCGCCACCACGTCCGGGCGGAAATCCGGATCCATGCTCAGCACCGTCGCCACGACTTGTACTTCTTGGCGGTACCCTTTCGGAAACAACGGCCGAATCGGACGGTCGATTAACCGGCCTATTAGCACCGCCTCGTCGCTAGGACGGCCTTCGCGCTTAATAAACCGCGAGCCAGAAATTTTGCCCGCCGCATAAAATCGTTCTTCATAATCAATCGACAGTGGGAAATAATCTAGCTGCACTGGCCGCGAACCGACCTGGGCGCTACCCAACACCACCGTGTCACCATAGCGTACCAGCACACTGCCAGTTGTCCGAAAACCAACGCGGTTAACTTCAATACTCAGCGGCCGGCCGCATAATTCCGTCTCGACAGCAAAAATCTCTTTGCCGCTCGGGTTGATAATACTCATAAAGAGCTCCTTTCTTCGCGGCAGTAACAGGGGCGAAAATTCGTCTTCGACCAGGCTATAGCGCCCTAACGCCGCAGGCGACAAATTCTCGTCTCTATCACTTCCGCGTTAACGATAACTGTCTTATTATAACAGACTGTAAGCATTATTTCATCTATATTTTATCATGCTATTGCTTTTTTATCATGTTTATGCTACAATAAGGATATGAGTACGCTTCCTATAGCTCAGCTAAGGCACCGCCGAGACTTCTGGCTAAAAAGCCAAGAGACTGCGAGAAAATTACGGCAAGAAGCGCATACGATTGATCCAGAACGCCCGCGGCGCGGTATCGGCCAAGCTGCACACAATCTACTACGCGTGATGAATCAGATTGAACACCCAACTGCTGAAACTAACCAGCAAAAAGAGTTCTACATTCTCTACGGCACCTATCGCGACTGGATTGCTGCTGTAACTACCGAAAAAACAGCTAGAGACTCAAATAGGAGGCCTTCTCCTAAAGATCGCGAAAAAATTGTTAGTGTGCATTCTTCATTCAACGACTCACTACGCGAAATTTTTAACCGCTGGGGCACTACTATCACGCCAGCTGATATAATGCAGATTCTAAATAATTTTATCCCTATAGCCGACAAACCCCACTACCGCAAAAAAATGGAAACAAGCATAAAAGGTGTACGTACAGAATTACTAGCTGAGCTAGCTCTCGAAAACATGGGCTTTGAAGTGGTCCGTGCGACTACCGAACAAGACAAGAGAGGTATTGATTATCTTATAACTGACAGCCAAGGAAAGCAGACAGCGGTAGATATTAAATCTTCAAGATTTAAAGCGAACAAAACCAATGATCGAAACGCTAAGTATTATAATGACGGTACTATAGCTATCTGTCCATTTTCGCCCGAAACCCTCGAAAGTATTCATACGGTTTTGCCTGCCGATCCATACGGGCAAATGCTGGAACCTTCAAAAGAGATGCTTGCAAATCTATATACTTCTGGTATTGTAGATAAG
>CAUTJX010000007.1:0-40404 GCA_963539155.1 uncultured Candidatus Saccharibacteria bacterium | reverse complement strand
ATTGCGAAATTAGAGAGAGGCAAATCGGCTAAAGGCAAGAAAAGCAAATAATACTTTTTAGGCGCCTCGACGGCGTATTTTTGCAATTAAGACAATTTTGTGGCATCATAAAAGATAAATGATTCAATATGAAAGGAAATTAGGATAATATGAGTGAACTTCCATACTTGTTAACAGCGGCTCCATCTAAATATCGTGGCGCGTTATCGCTGTCAGGAATTGATCCTATGCCGACACCACTGACTGCTAAGCTAGCTGGGGTGCCAGGGTTGGATATAGCAGGAATAGTGAATCGTGGTTTGGAGAAAAATGAAGATGGTAATCCTTCGGTAGAAGCCGTACAAGGCATTGGCAAGACGGCAAGCCGTGCTATGTTCAGAAATTTAGCAGATGAGGTGAGCTCAAAAGACCCCAAGCTCTATCATAGGAACTCAGAGTGAGAATGACCCGACGGCCACGAGGATGCTGGACGATCTAGAAAAACGCGTAGAAGCTGGAGAGGCTGGCGCGCTTGCTGCTCCTATTCCTCCAGAATCTCTAGAAATGATTAATAATTTAAATGGAAGGGTCGAAGAAAGAGGCGACCAGGCTGGCGAATAGTCTCTGAATAATAGGATGAAAAAAGGTAAAGAGGCAGGGAAGCCCCATTTTACACTTTGATTATACTGCAGAGGTGGTAGGCTAGTACGAATAGTTGTAAATATAATGTTTTTGTGTTATAATAGAAAGAGCAGTGATAAGAAGGAGTAATTGTAAATATGGCAAATCGTAACAGTGAATTTGGCGATATAATGCCCATAAGCGGTAACCTATCACACGAAGGCAGAATGGCAGCGTTGAGGGCTTTTGGTGATGGCGCTAAACTGATGAGTAATCCAGACGGCAGCTCATATTTGCGGCTTACTGATGAGCAGCATGGTACTCCTTGGCAAGGAGATCATATGCCTAGTTTTGTGGATCCAGAGACTGGTGCGCGGAGTGATGTGGGTGGTAATTCTCAGGCGGCCTCTCCAGACACACTCTCTGAAGAAGCTGCTGGCCGACGTGCGTTTTTGCGAAGCAGACCAGGGTATTTTGGCGGTTATTTGGCAGGTCTTGCGGACAAGTTTGATCCGTCCTCGTTTGAATTGTATACTAACGATTAGTATAGCAAATTCGTATATTAAATGTACTGGCTCTGCTCGCGATGATACTGATGTCGTCTAGACAGGCCAGAATAGCTGCTGAATTTTTCTACGAATGTAGTTGCTGAATTGCTGATTTGGTTTTTGATTACTCAATCACTTCGCTCTGACTGCCATACTTAGCGATGATTTGTGTTGCTTGCGCCACGTCGTTTACGTTGTCTGGCGTAGCAATTGCGTGCCAGCCGTCACTACCGAGCAAAATGCCCAAATCAAGCAGCATTCGGTCGATGTCGGGTGCTATCGAAGGTTCATCAGTATAAGATATGCTATGCAAATAATCGGCAAAGCGTTGATTCAGATTGGGCAAGCGCAAATCCCGGGCGACGGCCTGGACGCAGCGTATAATGTCGGCAAATTGGATTGGCCCCGATTGTACACTGAGATGCAGCGTATTAGTGACAGACATGTCTTCGGCGTGATATTTGATATGATTGTCGTCGGTGTAGGCGCCAAATTGTAAGCTAAGCTTTTGGCTGATTGATAAGTTCAAAAAGTGTACGTATTCGTAAAATAGCGGCAACGTTTCGGGTCGTTGCTGGCGGAATTGCTGCGTTAGCTGAAAGGATATGTAAAGTTTGCGCGGAATTGCTGATGGCTGGTTGGTCGAGTAAATTATACCGCTGATTTGGCTAGTGCTGCTATTCAGCCGCTTGATATTATCGATGTTTTGCCATGGCCGAGAGTCAAGCTGTCTTAATTCGTGCATCATTCGGCCGCTGTCGGCAACGTATAGCTGGTTTGGCTCTTCGGCCAGTAAGCGGTACAGAGCTAGCGAGACCGGCTCGTTGTCCATTTCGCCGAAATCAGTTGGCAAGGTTAATATCTTGTTGGCTAACCGCGTGGCATCGACCGAGTGCCAAATACTCTTAATAATGATAATACCGCCGGGGTAAGTGTGTCCGTCTAGCATGTAGTCGATTAGCTGGTACTGGCCTTGCTGGTACATGAATTCGGCCGCCGTCGCCAGAAACATATGCTCGTATAAATGAGCTAACTGCGTGCATGGATGGTGCTTAACCATAGTGATGCGCTTCATTATATTAATTATAGCAGAGAGTTAGAGCTGATACTCTTTGATGCGGTAGCGAACGGTTTTCACGAGCAATTTTAGCTCGCGTACGATAGTGTTATACTATATGTAATATGAAAGTCAGCCTAAACATTATCAAACAATTGATTAATTTTGAATTACCGCCGGTGGATGAGTTGGTGGCGCGGGTCAATCAGCAACTTGGTGGCGTCGAAGCAGTGATTGACCTGAGCGCCAAATATGGTGGCGCGCGAATTGTCCGGGTGGTTGAATGCGCCAAGCACCCTAATGCTGATCGACTGAGCGTAGCCAAGATTGATGATGGCGGCGTGGTAGCGGATGTGCCGCGTGATGAGAACGGTCTGGTGCAAGTGGTCTGCGGCGCGCCGAACGTGCATGCGGATATGTGGGCGATTTGGTTGCCGCCGAAAAGTATGGTGCCGGCAAGTTTTGATGACGACGAGCCGTTTGTGCTGGACGCGCGACCGCTGCGTGGAGTGCTCAGCCAAGGTATGTTGGCGGCGGCGGACGAGCTGGATATCGGTACGGATCACGAGGGAATTGTTGAGATTCATGAACACGACGTGCCGGCGGGCGTTGAGCTCACGGCGGGTGCTCGTTTCGCGGAAATGTTTGGGCTGGATGATTACGTGCTGGACATTGAAAATAAGATGTTTACTCACCGGCCGGATTGTTTCGGGCAGCTTGGCGTGGCACGCGAGATTGCTGGGATTTTTCATCAGCAGTTTACTAGTCCTGATTGGTATAAATCAGACCAGCAGTTCACGAACGCTGAAGGTTTGGATCTAACGGTCATCAATGACGCACCAGAATTAGTGCCGCGCCTTATGGCGGTAGCGTTTCGTGATGTTACCGTGCAGCCAAGTCCGCTGTGGTTGCAATGCCAGTTGGTGGCGATGGGTGGTAAGCCGATTAACAACATCGTTGACGCCACGAATTACATGATGCTACTGACGGCGCAGCCAACGCACGCCTATGATTATGATAAATTACGCGGACATAAACTCGAGGCGCGGCTGGCTCGTGACGGCGAGAAAGTTAGTTTGCTTAATGGCAAGGAATATGAGCTGACGAGTGACGACATCGTCATTGCTGATTGCGAGGGAGTGATTGGTCTGGCGGGAATTATGGGTGGTGCCGACACTGAGGTTTCAAGTGATACTAAAAATATCGTTTTGGAATGTGCTAATTTTGACATGTATGCGCTGCGCCGCACCGCCATGCGACACGGTATTTTTACCGATGCGTTGACGCGGTTTAACAAGGGCCAGTCACCACTCCAAAATGCTGCCGTATTAAAGCAGTTGATGGGAATGGTTGGCGGCGTGCAGGCGAGTGAAGTGTTTGACAATCGCAACGATCGCCTGATGGTCATACAGCACGATTCGCGAGTTACATTTGGCTCTGCCGGCAAGGAAACCATTTCGATTTTCGATTGGGGCGCAGTGACTGGCGTTTTAGTGTTGGAAAGTACCTTTGTGAATGAACGTTTGGGTACAGAATTTTCGCCGCAGGAAATCTGCCGTATCCTGAAGAATGTTGAAATTAAGGCGCATGAGGAACCCGAGCCAAATACGCCTTATCAATTTGAAGTAATTGCGCCGTTCTGGCGTACCGACCTTGAACTGCCGGAGGACATTATCGAAGAAGTCGGTCGGCTGTATGGCTTTGATAAACTACCGCGCCAATTGCCAATGCGCAGTATCAAGCCGGCGCCGAGGAATCCGCGCCGCCAGCTCAAGCAAGCGATTCGCCAGAGTTTGTCGCGCGCCGGCGCCAACGAAGTCTTGACTTATAGTTTCGTCCACGAGCGCGTCCTGAAAAACGCCGAGCAAGACCCAAGCCGCGCCTATCGGCTGAGCAACGCTTTAAGCCCTGATTTGCAGTACTACCGCACCAGCGTGCTGCCGAGTTTGCTGGATAAAGTTCATGCCAACATCAAAGCCGGCCACGACGAGTTCATGTTGTTTGAAATCGGCAAAATTCACGATAAAGAATTGCCGCTTACCGACGAGAATCTGCCAAGCGAGCAGACGTTTGTCGACGGTATTTACGCTAGCAAAAAGCCGCGAGCCGGTGCGCCATTTTATAAAGCCAGGAAGTTAGTGAATAGGCTGTTGGCGGATATTAACGTTGACGCTGATTTTGTGAAAATAGCAGAGTCTGACGCGGACGTGCCAGCGCCGTTTGACGGCCAGCGCAGTGCTTGGATTGTCGCAAAAAATGGTGACAAGCTGGGTGTTGTCGGTGAATTATCTCAGGCAGTACGGCGTAATTTCAAACTGCCAGATTATACGGCAGCGTTCTCGCTTGGCATTGAAAAATTGCAAGCCTGTTTGGCTAGTAGCCGCGAGTATAATTACCGGCCACTGAGCCGTTTCCCGTCAATCAGTCAAGATATTTCGCTGCGCTCAAGCGTGGAAATTTCGCATGATGAGTTGCTGCGAGCAGTTCGGCAATACTTGGGCGGGCCAGAAAATCTACATTGCCAGATACAGACGCTTGGTATATATCAGCCAAAAGACGACGCGGCTATCAAGACTACCACTTTCCGGCTAACGTTTACCAGTTATCAGCAAACCCTGACTGATGCTGAGGTCAAACCGATTATGGATAATATTGCGACGGCAGCGCTTACTAAACTTGACGCCGAGCGAGTATAGCTTATTTTAGTTGTTTTTGATTAGAACGCAGCGGGTGTTCTGGCAGGTTGTTGCGCAATGTTACCAGACTGCGCCGTGTTGGGCGGCCGATAAGTACGCCGAACGAGGCGCCAGCAGCAATAGCTAACGCAATCAGTATCGCGCGCATCAATAACAGAGTACCGTCTACAGCGGCCGGATTAGCGACTAGCGCCATTAGTCCGTTATACAAGGTAAGGCCGGGAACTAGCGGCACGATACCAGCATCGATGATGGCTTGGCTAGGAATTCTAGTTAAGCGTGAAATAACAGTAGCCGTAAAACCAACTGTGAATCCGGCGACAGCGTTAGCGGGAATAATTATCAAACCTAATTCTGATACAGCTAACAGCACATAATAACCCAATAGTCCGCTGGCGCCAGTGATTAATAATCCAACTGGCCGCGAATTATTACTTAATGCAAATGATGCCGAGATGATGACGGCGCCAATATACTGATAGGTAGTGTTTGTAAAGGACAAACTGTCGGGGGTTGCGACAAACGCTAAGCCAAACTGCCTGGCGGCATACAGGCCTATACTTACACCCAGTACAATGCCAAGTGTCAGCATCACCACCTTCAACAGCCGAGCGCTAGCCGTAACGTAATATTCATCAATTGCGTCCTGAAAGGCGCCGACAATCATCATGCCAGCTACTAGCAAGACGATACCGCCAACGGTTAATATCGTCGGATCAATCAAAGCAAAAAATTCCCAATATTTATGATTAACTAGCCACAATATACCGGTAGAGACTAACGTGACTGATAACGCGGCAATAATCTGAATGAAAAATGGCGGCAGCGCAGCGCGGCCTAGTAGCTTTATCAGAAGAGTAATTAAAAAACCTATGATAAAGGCAGCCAAGATAATCGGTATAGACGTCGTGTAGAGCGCAACCGAGCCGGCACTCAGGCCGCCGCCAGCAATATAACTGATAATGCCAGGATAGCGCTTATTGTTGGCAATGATGGCATCGAGTTCATTTTCAGCATCATCTAGAGTGACTTTATGGTTGGCAATTTGGCTGGCTAGGTTTTGTAATTTGCGCATTAGCCGGTAATCGGTAGCGCGCGGCGAGATAGTGCGGATCAGTGTCAACGGTTCGCGATCGATGCCGCGGTCTTGCGAGAGCGTAATTTGATTAAAGCTGACATCGATATGTACTTTTCGCTTGCAATATGTGTCGGTTACCCCGAGAGCCATATGCACGACGCTATTCGCTGGCGTGCCCATTGATAGCAAATGGTCTGACATGTTCATGACCAGCCGCAAGGCTCGCATATTCGGCGTCAGTGTCTCATCGATTTTCTCGATATCAACTTGATCAGCATCGTCGGTTGCCGTCAAGATGTTTGTTAGCGAGTGACGCATGAAGCGAATAAGCGGATTCATATCTTGATTATGGCAAAAAACCTATTAGTATTCTAGAGGCATATGATGTCATTTTCACAACTCCTTCAGCGGGTCATGGTCGCGGTTGCTGGTATATCGAATGCTATCGAAATTAACCCGCTTTTGCTATACTGATTTAATATGGGTAGACAGGGGCTATCGCGTGATCAAGTAGTTATTCAGCGCCAGAAATATGGCGAGAATCGATTGCCTGACCGCGAAAATAAAAGTATTGTTAGGCTGATCTTAGCGATTATTACCGAACCAATGATTTTCTTGCTGTTAGCGGTGGTGATAGTGTACTTTTTCTTGGGCGATTGGCATGAAACAGTTGTTCTGGCGCTGTCGGTAGTTGGCGTGGTGACTCTAGAATTGTATCAAGATTCTAAAACTGAGCGGGCGTTAGAAGCACTGCGATCGTTATCTGCGCCGCAATGCCAAGTGGTGCGCGCTGGCGAATATGTTACCATTCCTAGCGTAGAGGTGGTAGTTGGCGATATTTTGGTTGTCGACGAAGGTAGTCGAGTGGCTGCTGACGGTAGGCTCATTGAATCATCAAACGTTGCTGCTAACGAAAGTATTTTGACTGGCGAATCGCTGCCAGTCGAGAAATCCGCTGGCAACCAAGTCTTCTCTGGTACGGTAATAACATCTGGACACGGACTTGTCGAGGTGACCGCTGTTGGTGAACAGACCGAAATGGGGCGCATTGGCGTGTCGCTGCACGAAATTAAGCCAGAAAAGACATTATTGCAAAAGGAAGTTGGCCGAGTTGTGCGCTATATAGCGGTGGCGGCAGTGTTCTTGGCTATGTTGTTGACGTTGCTGTTTTGGCTGCTGCGCGGCGATTTTTTGTATGGTTTTTTGGCGGGACTGACGTTGTCAATTGCGATTTTACCCGAGGAGTTTCCTGTGGTCTTGTCGGTATTTATGGCGCTGGGAGCTTGGCGCTTGGCCAAGAGTAATGTGCTAGCGCGCAAGAATCAGACTATCGAGACACTTGGCGGCGCGACGATGCTTTGCACGGACAAAACTGGGACGCTGACCGAGAACCGCATGGCGATAAATCAGGTGATCGCGGCTAGCGGTGAAGAGCCTAACGATACTCAGCGCAACGAGATTATTGCCTATGGCGTTCTAGCATCGCAAAAAAATCCGTCCGATCCAATGGAAGAGGCGTTCTTGGCGGCAGCTGATGACCTAGCAGAAATTTATAACGGCATGGATATCATCAAAGAGTATTCGCTAGACGACCATTCGTTTTCGGTAGCGCAAATTTGGGGGCGCGGTGGTAATCCTGAAATTATAGCGTTGAAAGGCGCTCCGGAGGAGGTTTTTCGACTATGCCGCTTGTCCAGTGAGCAGCAAAGACGACTGCAAGAGATTGCTGATGATGCAGCCGATGACGGCTTGCGTGTATTAGCAATTGCCAAGGCAGTAGCGAAAAGTATCGCGCCTTCTCGCGATGGCTATCAATACGAGCTGCTAGGTTTGGTGGGATTGTCTGATCCGATTCGTACCGAGGCTAAGGATGCTGTCGCCTTGGCACACCGAGCTGGCATCAAAGTGATTATGCTAACTGGCGACCACGCCGAGACGGCGCGGCGTATCGGCCGCGAGATTGGTTTGTGCACCGAGCGGGTGATAACTGGTCAAGAATTTTTGTCGATGAACGAAAAGCAGCAGCGCGAGCTTGTTAAAACTACAGAAATCTACAGCCGCGTCGCGCCAAATGTCAAGCTGGCGATTATTTCCGCTCTTAAGCAAAACGGCGAAGTGGTAGCGATGACTGGCGACGGCGTTAATGACGGTCCGGCCCTCAAGAGTGCGCATATCGGTATCGCCATGGGCCAGCGCGGTACCGACGTTGCTCGCGAAGCGTCGTCGATCGTGTTGCTGGATGATAACTTCGCCTCAATTGTTCAAGGTGTGCGTATCGGCCGAAGGATTTTTGCTAACTTGCAAAAAGCGGTGATGTATATCATGATTGTGCACATCCCGATTGCTGCGTTGTCAATTGCGCCAGTATTGCTTGGTTGGGAATTGATTTTACTGCCAATTCACATCGTATTTTTTGAATTTATTATTGATCCTGCTTGCACGCTAGTGTTTGAAGGTGAGCCAGAGGACGAGGATACGATGTGCCGGCCGCCGCGGCGGATTTCGCAGCCATTATTTAGTCGAGCGGTAGTGCTAGAAAGTTTAGCAATTGGCGGGTTGCTGGCGCTGATGGCCGTTCTAATTCATGGCGGAATGCTGGGCAGCGGCGCTTCTAGCGATCAAGCGCGAGCGGTAACTTACTTAACGATAATTCTCGCTAACATCGGTATGATTTTGGCGCTATCCGGCCGCAAAATCATTCGCTTGGCCGTTAAACAGCGTGGCAAGAATGCCTTGGCTATTGTGGTGGTCGCAGCTTCTGTCGCCTTGGCGGCGGTCTATAGTTTGCCATTTCTGCGCAATTTATTCAAAATCGCACCGTTATCGCCAGCTGAATTCGGCTTAGCGGCAACCGCGGCGATTATTGCGTCGCTGCTGGCGGCAATTGTGCGTAAACTATGGCAATAATCGAGATTTTATGCTATAATGAAAGGATAAACTAGAGAGGGGAAATAATGGCAACGTCAAAGAAACAACGCGCTGGCATTCTGATTATCATGGTCGCGACCGTTCTAGGTACGCTAGGATCATTCGCGGTGATGATTTTATCAATGCAGTCAAACAAGCAAGCTCAGGCGGACTACCAAAAAGTTCTAAGCGAGTATAAAAAAGAGCAAACTGCTTACGAACAAAAAAAACAAGCGCAAGCCGATGAATTATCAGCCAAATATTACGAGACGTTCAAGCAGTATTCTAGCCAAGTTGCAAAGTTCGAAATCGATAGCGTCAAATCACTAGCAACCGAAGATCTAACAGAGGGTGATGGCGCATTGGTAGACGATAAAACTAATTTTGCGGCTTATTATATTGGCTGGGATGCAAATGGTGATATCTTTGATCAGAGCATTGATAATAATAAGCTGAAAACGCCATTGCCGGTAAGCGGGTTGAGTACGGCTGGTATAATTAACGGCTGGAAAGAAGGCTTGAAAGGAATGAAAGTCGGTGGCGTGCGGCTGCTGTCTATTCCGGCGGACAAAGCTTACGGTGAGGCTGGCAGCAAAGACTCTAAAGGCAAGCAAATTATCGCGCCGAACATGCCATTGAAATTCGTCGTTATGGCGATTCCAGCGCCAGAAACTATCACTCCGCCAGATATGACGAAGCTGATGAACGCATACCAAGAAGCTCAACGAGCGCAGTAAGATGAGGAGGAAGTCTACATGGAAGATATTAAGCCTGTGGTGATGATTGGCGCTGGCCCGAGTGCGCTAGCGGCAGCAATTTATACTACGCGCGAAGGTATTGACACTACTCTTTACGAGAAGGGTGTTGTTGGCGGTCTAGCAGCAATTACCGATAAAATCGACAACTATCCTGGCTTCCCCGACGGTGTCCCAGGCATGGAATTAGCGGATAATTTGCGCAAGCAAGCTGAACGCTTTGGCGCCAAGATTGATTACGGCGACGTTTCGGCGCTGCGCCATCAGGATGGCGTTAATATTTTGACAGTTGACGGTCAAGAGGTTAAAGCTCGCGCTGTACTGATTGCTACAGGCAGCGGTTATAAGAAACTTGGCATTCCTGGCGAGGCAGAATTTTATGGCCGCGGCGTGCATTATTGTGCGACCTGCGACGGTGCTTTTTATAAAGGCAAAAGGTTAGTTGTTGTTGGCGGCGGCAATTCTGGCATCCAGGAAGCAATGTTTTTGACGCGTTTTGCCGAGCATATCGATTTGCTGGTGCGAAGTACTATCAAAGCTAGTAAGACTTTGCAAGACGATTTGCAGAAATACATTGATAATGGCAAAATTACCGTACATTTGCAAACCGTAGCGCAAGAAATCGTCGGCGAGGACGGCGCGGTGGCGGCGGTGCGGGCGCTTGAAGACGGCGCAGAAACGACTTTCGAGACTGACGGCGTGTTCGTTTTCATCGGCTTGAAGCCGAATACGCAGTTTTTGGCGGATAGCGGCGTTGAGTTCGACGAGTACGGCTTTATCAAAACCGACGACCATTTGGCGACAGCTTTGCCGGGCGTATTTGCTAGCGGCGATGTCCGCAGCGGCGCTACCATGCAGGTGGCTAGTGCTGTCGGCGAGGGGGCGACAGCGGCGCTGAGTATCCGTGAGTACTTAGAGGGTGTGAAGGCGAAATAGCTTCGACACTGGATGTCGGTGCTATTCGACGTATTTCTTGCGGAAAGCTTCGAGCTGTTTAATGATGGCTGGATCGCTAGTCTCGAGAGCGATTTCGCGCGTACCCATGATGCCAGAGCCGCGCATGAAATTGTGCGACCCTGATAATGCTATTTTCGAGCCACCAGACATCGTGAAAACAATGAATTTGGCGTGCAGATATTGCGGATGCTGATATAGGGTTTGTTGCCGGCTGGTTAAAGTGCCGAGTTTGATGAGAAGTTTATTGATCGGCGAGGCGGTACGCCAATTATTGAAATACAATTTGGCATTTTTGCGCTTGAGAATGCGGTTGAGTTTGCCAGTCGGGCAATACTGCGATACTAGTACGATGTTTTCAGCTTGTTCGGCTAGGTCGCAGGCGCGCTTGTAAATGAGAGAATTAGTTGGCAAGCCCTGATCAACCAGGACAGTCGAGTGTTCGTCGAGACCAAACATTGAATTGCGAATCGAACCGCCGCGCTTGTCGGCGCGAGCGATAAGGTATTGCTCGTTAGATAGCTTATCAGCTAACACTTTATTATCAAATCGGAACATGTAATCGACATTAGCTAGGCTCTCGTGGTCCATATTGACGCCGCCGCAAGCGTAGACTATGTCGTCAACAATCGACCACTTGCTATGAGTGCGGCCAGTCATTAGCATATTGGCCTTTTGACCGAGCCAGCGAAAAGCCACGCCTGCTCTTTTTAGCCGCCGTTCTAATTTCATGGCGTGAACGGCGCGCGATGGCTGGCGGCGCGGCGAACGCAGAATGAATTCCTTCGGTTCGAGATAAGTGAATGAATCGGCACAAACCGAGGCTGGTACGCCGCGTTCAGCCGCCGCGCGCTCGACGGCGGCGATTACGGCTTCGGTGTGCTTATCATCGGCGCGAAAGGTGGTCGCTACCATATTGACGCGCTGCTTGGCGTTATCAATTTTAACTGCTAAATCCGACATATAGTCTTCTGCTGTCAATAGCGTCGGACTCTTTTTCTTAATCATATCTCTATTAGTATACTCTATAGCGTAAAAAACTGGTACTATATAGGTAGTAACTGTAAGCAAAGGAGCAATATGGCAGATTTTAATAAAGTTCTTGACCCGGGAGACGTTGATGGCGGGCTAGTCAATACGGTAGTAGAAATCCCCGAAGGGTCGCGCCTGAAAGTCGAATGGGATCGGCAGCGGGCAGCCTTTATGCTGGACCGCGTCGAGCCAAAAATCTTTGCTAAGCCGTGCAATTACGGTTTTATTCCGCAGACGCTTGATGAGGATGGAGACGAGCTGGATACGCTGATTATTTGTTCAGAGCCGCTAACGACTGGCGTGTGGTTGGAGGCGCGCATTATTGGCGTGCTGCGTTTCGAAGATGACGGCGAGGTCGACGACAAAGTGGTCGTGGTGCCAGCTGATAATCGCGACGACGATCGCATTAACTCGCTCGACGACATTCCGCAGCTGGTTAAGCAGCTTGAACATCATTTCACTCATTACAAAGATCTCAAGAAGCCAGGCAGTACTATCGTCAAGGGCTGGGGCGATGTCGAGGAAGCCAAGACGATTGTCAAACAATGCATTGACCGCTATAATAATCAGTAATAAACTTAAACGGAGCAAATTATGGATTATTATGATTATTCAACTTCGACTTATGCGGCTAGCAGCGATGTCGGTGCGGTTGCAGTTGTAATTTGGCTGTTTGTCATCTTAATTGTAATGGCAGTTTCCATACTAATGATTATTGCCATGTGGCGAATCTTTACTAAGGCTGGTAAGCCAGGCTGGGCGTCATTAGTGCCAATATACAACATGGTAGTAATGATGCAGATTGTCGGTCGGCCAGAGTGGCAAGTCGTACTGATGTTCTTGCCGTTTGCTCATATATACATTTCGATCGTGTTGCCGCTAGATTTAGCAAAATCGTTTGGCAAAACGACTGGTTTTGGCGTTTTGATGATCTTCTTCCCGGCGATTATGAACCCGATTTTGGCGTTTGGTTCAAGCCGCTATGTTGGTCCAGTTGTGCAGCAGCAACCTGTCTACGGCCAGCCGCCGCAGCCTGGGTATTACGCACCGCAGCCAGCTTACGGACAACCGCAGCAACCGGTAGCCTATACTCAACAACCGCAGCCATACGCTCAACCGCAACAACCAGCTGCAACGGTTGTCCAACCGCAGCAACCGCCGGTAGCTGAAGGCGGACAGCCGCAGCCGCCTCAGCAGCCGCCGCAGGCATAAATAGAATAAACTTTTAGTTGCAAAACCTAGCGAAATAGCCAGAGCTTGTCTGGCTATTTTCGTTTTGGCCGCTATTTTTTGTTGCGGCGAAACGGTGCTGTGCGCTGCAATAGGCTGCCAGCGCGGCCTAGTAGCGAGGTTTTTTTGAGCTGGGCCTTGAGCTTCATACGGGCGTGTCCGGTGATGACATATTCATTCCAGCCGGGCTTTGGGCGGGCACGCTTGTTGGTTAGAATCTCGACGGTATCACCGTGCTGCAATTTGTAGCTGAATGGTTCCATCTTGCCGTTTACTAGAAATCCGCTTGATTTAGCGGCTAGATCAGAGTGCACGCGGTAGGCAAAATCTAACGGGAAAGCGCCGTCTGGCAGGTCGTAAATATCACCCTTTGGCGAATAAATAAAAATCCGGTCGCCGAACAAATCGACCTTCAAATTATCAACGTCGAAATCTTTACCTTCGCGAATCATCGATGCTGCCGACTGCAAATGCTTAATCCAGTGTAAATCTGTCGGCAGGCTGGTCATTTTGCCCTTGATATAAGCATCAGTTAGCTTTTGTTCATTATAATGAAAGCTGGCCGCCAGCCCGCGTTCAGCGTAATCGTGCATCTCGCAGGTGCGGATCTGGAATTCGACCGCTTGGCCGTTTTTAGTAACCACCGTAGTGTGCAGTGATTGGTAGCCGTTGGGCTTAGGCTTCGAGATATAATCTTTGATTCGCCCAACCATCGGCTCGTACATATTGTGCAGTTCGTTAAGTACCAGATAGCAAGTGTCGATATCGTCAACGATAATCCTTAGCGCGATCAAATCGTAAATATCGTCGATGTTGGGGACGCGCTTCATCTTTTTGTACAGGCTGTAGGTACTCTTGACGCGGCCGTCGATTTGGTGCTGGATTTTCTCGTCGCTGAGGCGCGAATCGACAGCGCGGCGGACGGCATCTAGCTTGCGTTGAGATTTCTTTAAGCGGCTATCCTTGAGGGCGACAGTTTGGTTATATTCCTCGGGCATTAAATATTTGAAGCTCAACTCCTCGAGCTGTACGCGCAGCCGACCCATATTTAACCGATCGGCTAACGGTGCGAAAACATCTAGTGTCTCGCGAGCGATTTTCTTCTGCTTTTCCGGACTTTTGAATTGCAAAGTTTGCATATTATGCAGGCGGTCGGCCAGCTTGATGATAATCACTCGCACGTCTTGGCCGACAGCGATGAGCAGCTTTGTCAAGTTATCGGTAGTGCTCGGCAAATACGATTCGAGGTTTTTCATGCCGGCGCGGGCTTGGCTAACCTTAGTGACACCGTCAACCAGAAAAGCGATATCCCGGCCGAATAGCTCGGTGATTTCCTCTAGTGTAGCATCAGTGTCCTCGACTGTATCGTGCAGTACGCCGGCAATCACCGAATCAATATCCATGCCCCAGTCGATTAGCATAGCAGCGACTTGCAGCGGGTGAGTGATGTACGGCTCGCCGCTTTTACGCAGTTGCCCGTCGTGTTTATCGGTAGCATAATGGATTGCTTTTTTGAGCAACGCGACCTGCTCTTCACTGTAATGGCTTCTAGCCAGACTAACCAGCTCGACCTCGTTCATATCCTTATTATAGCAAATTTGCCAAAGCTATTGCGCTTTTGCTAAAATATTAGCAAAGATGGCTTAATCAAGGAGTGGGCATGGTGAAAATAAAGGTAGCGATTAACGGTTTTTGCCGGGTTGGCCGCAGTGTTTTCAAAATTGCGCAGAGCCGTTCAGATATCGAAATAGCGGCTATTCGGACGCATCTGAGCGCCGAACAGTGCGCTTATTTGCTGAAGCATGACTCGATTTACGGCCATTATGCCAAGGCGATTGGCACTGGCGACGCATCGCTATATGTTGGCGACCGGATCATTCCTATCATAAGCGATAAGCGGACAACCAAATTGCCGTGGGACGACCTCGGTATTGATGTTTTGATTGATGCTGGATGCCAGACTGATGCTGCTGAGCTACGCCGCCATCGGACGGCTGGTGCTCGGCGCGTGGCGTCGTTGTCGCAGTGCGCTGATTTTGCGACGATCGTCATGGGCGTTAATGACGGATTGGTTAACGCCTCGACGGATATTGTATGCAGCGGCGATGCGGCGATTAGCTCGGTAGCGCCGGTTATCGCTACGCTTGACCAAGCGGTTGGCATCGAGGCAGTGACGATCACGGCAGCTGGCAGTTGTCATTTTGCTAGTTCGCTATTAAAGACTGAGCGTTTGGGCGACAGCGACTTTGTGGCGATGGCGGCTGGTTACGGCCAGCGATTGCAGGCAGTTTTGCCAAATGTTGCGAGCGCGGTAAGCGGTCTTGTAGTTAGCAGCCACCAGTATGGTAACATTGGTCTATCAACGATTTCGCTGCTGCTGCGCGAATCAATCGCGGCCAAGAAAATAAACGAGATTTTAATGCATGCTGCCCGCGAACCGCTATATAATGGTATTTTGGCGGTTACCGACAAAGAGCTGGTAGCCGAAGATTTTCGTGGCAATAGCTACAGCTCGACGGTTGATGCTGGCTTGACGTCGGTGGTTGGCGGGCGATTGGCACAAGTGTCGACTTGGTACGATAGTGAATGGGCTAGCGCCAACCGCTTGGTCGAGTTGGCGGCTGAAACTGGACGGTATGCACGAAATATTTGATGTTTTATAATATAATTGCTAATACAGCCAAAAATATGCATAAAAGTCTTGACATTTATCGCAAAGTGTGATAGTATCATAGTATGTCCATCCCGTATAGGCAAAATACAGGATCAGCGACATGCTCACTAACAACAAAATCTGTAGTAGATAGGTTCAGTTTTCAAGTTCTCTACGGTATTATTAAATTTGGTTAATTCAGGCTAAGAGCACGAATAGCGCTGGCGCTAAAACGCTAGTCTAGCCTGGGTATTTTTTGATGCTGCCGTAGAGAGCTTGAAAAGGTCAAGCTCCAAACCGCCCCACATGGGGCAGAGAGGGGCCTAAAATGGCTACCTTCAATGTCATCCCTTTGTCTGACGACATCATCGAGGCTGTTCTCGATGACGTCTGGGCTCGGGACTTCACCGTCCCGAGGCCTTTGCTCCGGGACATGTGGCCGGGGGGAGACGCCCCCCGGCCTAGTATCACGTACGAGGGGGTGACGCACCCCTTCTTGTCCAAACCCTACCAGGGCATTGTGGCGTGGATGCCCACGGACGCAGGGAAGGGGATGGGCGTTGCTCGTGTCAGCGATGGTGGATTCTTCGCCTTTGGACACAGGTTCTTTGAGGTGTACTATAGCAAGGAGGGTGTTCCCTCCTTTAGGAGGGACCGATTCTATTCCTCGCCGGCCACTAGGCCGCCGCTCGATGAGAGGTATGCTGAGTGGTGGCAGGACGCCACCACCAGATTCCTTGAGGCCGCCGCTAGGCGGTCCAGTCACTGACCTCTACTACCCCGGGAACTCTACCGGGTAAAAAATTGAGTGCGGTTTCAGAGAGGAAAACCGCTTAAAACTTCCTCCGCTTCTTCCCGCTACCTGGCGGGGATGGCCAGTTCAATCTGAGCTCGACCATCCCTGCTGGGGCGGGATTTTCTTTTGGCCAGCAAGACCTACTCTAACAGGGCTTGCCAGGGGCGCGTATTATGCTTATACTTGTAGTATGAAGATTTTTCTAGGAGCGGATCACGGTGGGTTTTATCTGAAGGAGAAGATTGAAGCTTATCTGACCAAGCGCGGCATCGAGTGGGAGGATGTCGGCGACAAGATACTCGATCCGCAAGACGACTTCCCGCAGTTTGCTCAGATGGCCGTGACCAAGGTATTGGGCGAGGACGATTCTACTGATCCGCGGGCGATTCTGGTTTGCACTGGCGGCCAAGGTATGGCGATGGCAGCTAACCGTTTTCGCGGCATCCGGGCGGCAGTGATCTGGGATAAGTTCGAAGCGCATGAGTGCCGTAATGATAACGACTGTAACGTCCTATGCTTGCCGGCGCGGGTGTTGGACGCTCCGGGTGACGATTTAGAACTCTGGAAAGAAATTATTGACGAATGGATCGCTACGCCATTTGCTGGCGCGGCGCGGTTTGTTCGCCGCAACGCAGAATTGGATGCTTTCTGATGGCCGAGATTGTTCCGACAGTGCTCTGCGAAAATGCAGAAGATTACAAGCTAACGATTGAGCGTTTATCGCCATTCGCTAAGCGCGTTCATCTAGATCTGGCTGATGGTGAATTTGCACCGACTAAAACCGTCGAGCTGAGCGAGATGTGGTGGCCGCAAGATTGGCAGGTTGATATCCATGCTATGGTGGCACGGCCGAGTTTGTATGTTGATGCTTTGGTGCAAATGCGGCCGTCACTAGTAATTTTTCATGCCGAAGTTGATGAGGATTTGCAGCCTTCTATCCAGCAGCTCAAAGCTTCGGGTATTCAGACTGGCGTGGGATTGTTGCGCCCGACGGTGCCAAATACCGTCAAAGATGTCATCAGCGCAGTTGATCACGTACTGGTGTTTAGCGGTGATTTGGGCCACTACGGCGGCAAAGCCAGCTTGATGCAGCTCGAGAAAGTCCGTCTGATCCGCAGTATTCATCCTAGCGTTGAAGTTGGCTGGGATGGCGGCGCGACGCTCGAAAATGTTTTTAGCCTGGCGCAAGGCGGCGTTAATATCGTCAACTGCGGCAGCGCTATCCATTCGGCGCCAGATCCGGCAGAAGCTTATCAGAAATTAGTAGCAGAAGTTAATAAGCAAGGAGTAATCTAGGTGGCTCGCGAAAAATTATCTATTCCACAGCTCAAAATAAAAGCCAACGACGTGCGGCGCGATGTCGTTCACATGCTAGAGCTGGCCAAGAGCGGGCACCCAGGCGGCGCGCTGGGGCTGGCGGATATCGTCACGGCACTGTATTTCAATATTATGAATATTGATCCGCAGAACCCTGAATGGCTAGAGCGCGATATCTTCATGTTGAGCAATGGCCACACAGTGCCGGTACAATACGCGGCTATGGCCGAGGCAGGATACTTCCCAGTCGAGGAGCTGTCGACGCTGCGTAAGCTCGGATCGCGTCTGCAGGGCCACCCAGAGCGCGTCAAGTTGCCAGGGCTCGAGAATACTTCCGGGCCGCTAGGCAGCGGCATCGGGCAAGCGGCGGGTTACGCGTACGCGTTGCAGTATCTGGATAAGCAGCGCCACCGCTGGGTGTACGCGATTGCCGGCGACGGCGAGCTTGATGAAGGTAATATCTGGGAGTCGGCGATGTTTGCTGGTAAGTATAAACTACGCCAGCTAATCCTCTTCATTGACCGCAATAATATCCAGATTGATGGTCCAACCGAAGATGTCATGCCGCTGGAAAATTTACGCGGCAAGTGGGAAAGTTTCGGTTGGCACGTCCAAGAAATCGACGGCAACAATATTGAAGGCATCATCGATGCGGTAAACTTAGCCAAGGCGATCGAGAACCGGCCGTGTTGTATCATCGCGCATACGATTCCGGGCCGCGGTGTTGGCTTCATGGAATACGATTACAAGTGGCACGGCGTAGCGCCATCAAGCGATCAAGCGGCTACGGCGCTGGCTGATTTGGCGCATTCAGAATCGCAACAAGATGCAGGAGGATATTATGAGTAATCAATCGTCTAACAATTCGATGCCATCCAAGGCGCCGAAACCGCCAACTCCACCAAAGCCGCCAAAACCGCCGAAGTCTTCGGCCGCATCCACTCCGTCAGGGCCGCCAGTTCAGCCAGCTGCCTCAGTGCCGCCTGTTTCGCCGCCAGCACCGCAATATGCTGCTCCGCAGTACACCGCTCCGCCGGCAAACAATACTTATCCGCCGGCTAGTCCTTACGCTTACCCGTATTCGCAGCCTGCGCCAACACAGTCGTCGGGCAACTGGATGGGTGCTGTTAGTATCATACTTGGCTTGCTTTGGGTGAGTATGATTGGCTTGCCGCTCGGCATTGCTAGCGTTGTTAAGGCGAACCGCTACGGTACTTCGAAAGCAGCAGGCGTTATCGGTATTATTATTAATTCGGTTACGCTTGTTATTTCTATTATCGTTACGATACTTCTAGTGTCTGGGGCGATGCAGCCGCTTTTCTCGCAGTTTGATCACGCTGGCGACAACAAAGGCAAGGAAAAGGATAGCGCCAGAACTGTCCGAAGCGTCTCGCTTGATGATAATTACCAGCCGCAGGGTTCACCAGTTTGGCGCATCGAAAACGGCAAATTGCCAGAAGGTTGGACTGAAAAGGAAAACGATAATGGCGTTCATTGGTATTCTGATGGCAGCGGACTCTTAATGACTATATCTGTGGTTGGTAGCGAAAATTTTATCAGTAGTTCTGATAGAGTTAATTCGCGAAAAGTTATCGAAGACAAGATCGGAAATGCGAAGAGTAACGGTGACTTGGTGACTGGTATAGAGTGGTATCAGTCATTTGCTGATTTCGCAAATGACCGCGGCGCTGTACAACTTTTGTGTGCTCGCGTTTTGGCTAATGACAGCAGCGGCAAGCCGCATTTATCAGTGATTTGCTCGCGAGCATACGGTAAAGGAAGCTACTTGTTGTATTTATACAACAATAAAGAATCGCTCGCTGTTTCAGAAAGCGCCAAGGCGATGTTCCGATCGCTAGTGATTCTCGAGAAAAAAGATGCAAAACGATATTCAGGAGAAGGCCGTGTATAATTATCCTCTAAATGACAACATCTATAATGAAAAACCAGAGGCAGAAGCCACGCGCGCTGGTTTTGGGCGCGGCTTGAAGGTAGCCGGCGAAGCTGATGAGCGAGTAGTCGGTCTGTGCGCTGATTTGGTCGAGAGTGTCAAAATGGATGCTTTTGCCAAGGCTTTTCCTGAGCGTTATATCGAGGTCGGTATCGCCGAGCAAAACCTAGCGACAGTGGCGAGCGGCCTAGCGCGCGCTGGTAAAATTCCGTTTGCAGCCAGTTACGCGGCGTTTCACCCGGGGCGCAGCTGGGAACAAATTAAAGCGACGATTGCACTTAACGACATGCCGGTTAAGATTGTCGGCGGACATAGCGGCACAACGGTTGGGCCGGATGGCGCTACCCACCAAATGTTTGAGGATATCGCGTTGATGCGGGTGTTGCCAAACATGATCGTCGTTTGCCCGGGTGATGCTATTGAGGCCGAAAAAGCCACTAAAGTACTTGCCAGGACTGATAAGCCAGCTTATTTGCGGTTAACGCGCGCTGCTACGCCGACATTCAGTACACTGGATTCGCCATTCGAGATTGGCCAGGCGTATGTGTTGCGTCAGGGCAGCGATGCGACGATTGTCAGCACTGGCATCATGACGGCGTACGCGCTGCGAGCAGCTAACGAATTGCAAAGTAGCAGCGTCTCGGTCGAAGTGGTACATGTACCGACGGTCAAGCCGCTCGATAACGAGACGATTCTGGCGAGTGTTCGTAAAACTGGCCGGGTAGTCACAGTCGAGGACGCGCAAATTGCTGGCGGTTTGGGCAGCGCGGTCGCCGAATTGCTGGGCGAACAGCTGCCGTCGCCGCTATTGCGCATCGGCATGAATGATCGTTTCGGCGAGAGCGGCGAGGCTGGCGAGTTGCTGCAAGCCTTTGGACTTGACGAAGCGAGTATCGCCCAGAAGACGCGCGAATTTGTTGATCGCGTACCGCAATACCATGCAGGATTTTAAGGAAAGGAGACAACCATGAGCTTATCAATTGATGAAATTCGCCAGCGTACCAGCCGGGCGCGCGACCTTATGCGCCGCAGCCGGCTAGAGGGTTTCGCGGTGGGCGCTTTTAATATTGACAATCAAGAAACATTGCGTGCGATTTGCCAGGCAGCACAAAAAACCAACGCGCCAGTAATGGTCGAAGTCAGCGCTAACGAAGCAGCTTCACTGGGCGGCTACGAAAATATTCGCGATTTGGTCGATAACTATAGCCAAAACTACGGTGTCGAGATGTATATCAACCTCGATCACGCGCCGACAGTCGAGGGTTGCAAGCAAGCTATTGATGCTGGCTTTGAATTCATTCATATTGATATTTCGCAGGCTAATCACGATGCTACTCTCGAGGAAATTATCGAGAAAACTCGCGAAGTTGTCGAATATGCTAAGTTCACGGGCGCACTGGTCGAGGCCGAGGAGCGCTATTTCTTTGGCGACTCCAATCTACATAAAGAAGAAATCGACTACGAAGAAGTCAAAAAATGGAACACTAAGCCCGAGGAAGCCAAAAGTTTTGTCGATGCCACGGGTATCGATACTATGGCGGTGCAGGTTGGTAACTTGCACGGGCTTTATCCAGTACCGAAGATTCTCGACCTAGATTTGCTGCGCCAAATTCGGGCAGCAATTGACTGCCAGATTAGCTTGCATGGCGGTAGCGGCACGCCGCTACACTACTTCGAGGACGCGTCCAAAATTGGCGTTAGCAAGATCAATATTAACAGCGACTTGCGCTATGCTTTCCGCACCACGCTCGAAAAGGTCCTGCGCGAAAATCCCGACGAGTATGCTGTCTTCAAATTAATGCCAGAAGTTTACGATGCTGTCCAGAAAGTTGTCGAAGAGAAAATTGGCGCTTTTGGCAGCGCTGGAAAGGCGACGCTTTAGTGGCGGTTAAAATTTTAGCAATCGGCAAAGGTACGCAAGATGTATTCTTGCGCAGTAATGAATTCGATCCGCATACTCGCGGTAAGAAAGTCTTCACTGAGCTGCCGTTAGGTATCAAAATGGAAGTCGAAGACGTAATCTTCAGCACTGGCGGCAATGCTACGAATGTCGCGACAACGTTTGCCCGCCAGGGGCTAGACAGCCGCTATATGTGGGCGCTAGGTAATGATTCGGCTAGCCAGGCAGTAATCGCGGCGCTTGATACCGAGGGTGTCGATACGCGCGACGTCTTGATTGATGATCGAATGCAAGCTGGCTATTCAGTAATTTTGATCGCGACCAATGGCGAACGAACGATTCTGAATCACCGCGGGCGGACATTTGGCAAGGATGCTAGCCGCTTGAACTTGCAAGCTATCAGCCAAGCCGATTGGATTTATCCGACGTCGCTGGCCGACAATAGCCTGACGGTGTTACGGGTGATTCTTGATGAGGCTGAGCGCGTTGGCGCCAAAGTCATGCTCAATCCGGCTGGTCCGGAGCTAGCTGATCCAGAAAAGCTGAAAGGCTTGCTGGATACGGTTGACGTGCTTTGTACCAACAAAGAGGAGATGCAAAAACTAGTGGCTGGCGAGACTATCGAGGAGTTGGCTCTGCGGGCGCTGCACTATTGTCCGACAGTGATTGTCAGCGACGGCCCAAATGGCGTGGTAGCGACTGACGGCAAGACGTTGGTGCGCGCTGGGATGTATGAAGACGTGCCAGTAGTCGATCGCACGGGCGCCGGCGATGCTTTTGCTAGCGGCTTTTTGAGCCAGTGGGCGCAAGGTAAAAGCTTAAAAGATTCGATTATTTTCGCTAGCGCCAATTCGACTAGCGTTGTCACCAAAATTGGCGCTAAGGATGGTATTTTGCATAAAGGCGTCAAACTGCACGCTATGCCAATCACCGAGAAACAATTACCAAAACGAGGAGAATAATGAAATATCAGATTTGCGTATCGGGCGCGGCGTCGGGCGAGACGGTTGATAGCGCTCACGAAAAAGCTTTTGCGATTGGCGCTGAAATCGCACGTTCGGGCAAGACATTGCTGACAGGCGCTACCGTCGGTTTGCCGCACTTTGCGGCGCGCGGCTTCAAAAGTGTTAGCCAGACCAAAGGCGTGTCGGTCGGATTTTCGCCAGCTAGTTCGTTTCGCGAACATATTTCGACTTACCGTTTGCCGACTGCCGAATTCGACTATATCAACTTCACAGGCATGGAATATGTCGGCCGCGATGTTCATCTGGTGCGCAGCGCCGATGCGGTGATTACTGTCGGCGGGCGGATGGGCAGCTTACATGAGCTGTCGACGGCGCTCGAGAGTCGTAAGGTCTGCGGTATCTTGCTGGGTAGCGGCGGCCTGGCGGACTACACGATTACTCTGCTCAAGAACGTCTGGGCGCCGGGCGCTAAAGATGTCATTTACGACGCTAATCCCGAGCGGTTAGTAGCGCGAGTCATTGAGGCGCTTGATAAAAAATACGCCGACGTCGAGCACGATAGCAGCGACCCGCAGGTTAGTGTCAAACGTTACGGCCAAGGTTAGCTAGATTAGCTTAAAAATGTTAAAATATACCAGATGGATAGTCAGCGATTTCGGCTAAAGTCTGCGTATCAACCGACTGGCGATCAGCCGCAAGCGATCGCCCAGTTGCTGAATGGTTTGTACGACGGCCAGCGCGAGCAAACGTTACTCGGTGTAACGGGCAGCGGTAAAACTTTTACGATGGCGAATATTATTGCTCAAAGGAATGTGCCGACGTTGATTTTGGCGCACAACAAAACTCTCGCTGCCCAGCTGTTCAGCGAATTCAAACAGTTTTTTCCCGACAATGAAGTTCATTATTTCGTCAGCTATTTTGATTATTACCAGCCAGAAGCTTACATCGCGTCGAGCGATACCTATATCGAGAAAGATTCGGCGATCAACGAAGAAATCGATCGCTTGCGCCATGCTGCTACTGACGCTTTGCTGACACGGCGCGACGTAGTTATCGTGTCGAGCGTCAGCTGCATTTATGGTTTGGGCTCGCCAGCGGATTATTATGATTTGTCGATCACTGTTAAGCGCGGCGAGCGGCGTTTGCAAGATAAGTTTTTGCGCCAATTGATGGATATTCAGTATCATCGCAACGATATCGACTTTGCGCGCGGTGCGTTTCGCGTCAAAGGCGACGTGGTCGATGTCTTTCCGGCGGGCGGCGAAACAGCTTATCGAGTGGAGTTTTTCGGCGATGATGTCGATCGAATTACGCGGATTGATCCGCTGACTGGCGAAATTCTAGAAGAGCCGGAACTCTTCACTATTTTTCCGAGCAGCCACTACGCTACGCCGAAAGAAAAAATTAAGCGCGCCATCGAGAATATTCGC
The DNA here is from genome assembly GCA_963539155.1 of uncultured Candidatus Saccharibacteria bacterium. GTDB lineage: Bacteria > Patescibacteriota > Saccharimonadia > Saccharimonadales > Saccharimonadaceae > Saccharimonas. The sequence goes on along the minus strand of CAUTJX010000007.1, from coordinate 16,535 downwards.
GCCGAGTATGAGCAGCGCGTCGAATGGTTCGAGAAAAATAACAAATTGTTGGAGGCACAACGTCTCAGCCAGCGCACCAAGTATGACCTCGAGATGCTCGAGCAGACTGGTTTCGTCAAAGGTATCGAAAACTACAGCCGTTATCTGACCAACCGCGAACCGGGCGAGCAGCCAGCGACTTTGTTAGATTACTTTCCGGATGATTTTTTGATGATTATCGACGAAAGCCACGTTACCGTTCCGCAAGTGCGCGGCATGTATAATGGCGATCGCGCCCGCAAAGAAGTCTTGGTCGAGTACGGTTTTCGCTTGCCGAGCGCTCTAGACAACCGCCCGCTGCGCTTTGACGAATTTAATAAACACATCAACCAAGTCATTTACGTTTCGGCGACGCCTGGCGATTATGAGCTCCAGCGCAGCCCGGCACCAGCGCAGCAGGTGATTCGCCCGACTGGTTTGCTTGATCCAGAGATTATCGTCCGACCGACCGACGGGCAAGTTGACGATTTGATTGCCGAGATCCGCGACCGCGTCGACAAAAAGCAGCGCGTACTAGTCACTACTTTGACCAAGCGGATGGCAGAGGATTTATCGGCTTACTTGACGGAGATTGGTATCAAGACGGCTTATATTCACAGCGAAATCGACACGCTGGAACGCGGCGATATTTTGCGCGATTTGCGGATGGGCGTTTATGACGTGCTGGTCGGCATCAATTTGTTGCGCGAGGGGATTGATTTGCCAGAAGTTAGTTTGGTGGCGATTATGGATGCCGACAAGGAAGGGTTTTTGCGCAGCGAACGCAGCCTAATTCAGACGATTGGCCGGGCAGCGCGCCACGTCGACGGCAAGGTGGTCATGTACGGCGACAATATGACCGATAGCATGCGCTTGGCGATCGACGAAACGCGCCGTCGCCGCCAGATTCAAGAAAAATACAACCGCGAGCATAACATCACGCCGCGCGGTATCAGCAAAGCGATCGACGAAGGTTTGCGCGCCATTATCCCGCAAAAAGAAGATGACAAGCCAAAGCTCGACCTGCGCAAAATCCCGCGCGATGAGTACAAAAATCTCGTCAAAGATTTGACCGCGCAGATGAATCTAGCTAGCGCCAACTTAGAATTCGAACGCGCCGCCGACCTGCGCGACCTGATCGCCGAGATTCGTGAGAAGATGTAGGGCTAGTAACGAAAACTTTAGCAGAAAGGATCAAAATGACACCAAACAAACTGCAGTCTGGCGATGAAATTCGAATCGTTGCACTGGCGCGCTCGGCTAGCGATATTGACGAGGCTGTTTTGCGGCGGGCAACGATGGCGCTGGAATCGCTTGGTTTGATGGTGACGTTTAGTGAAAATGCCTTTTCTCAATCTCAGCGCGGCTGTCCGAGCGACCAGGAGAAGGTTGACGATTTGCACACTGCATTTACCGATTCGAAAGTTAAAGCGATTTTGGCGGCCGTTGGCGGTTTTAATTCAAATCAGCTGCTCGACAAAATAGACTGGAAACTAATTGGCGCTAACCCGAAGATTTTTGCCGGATTTTCGGATATCACGGTGTTGAATCATGCTATTTTAGCTAAAAATGGCTTAATCACATATGCTGCGCCGAACTTTTATTGCTTTGGTATGCTGCCGCAAAATAGCTATTCGCTGGAATATTTTAAGCGCTGTTTGTTTGCGGATCAGCCGGATGAGTACGAAATTGCACCGTCGGCGAACTTTTACGATTATCCTTGGAATTACAACGAAAAATCCTCGCGCGCCACTCTGCCAAACGCTGGTCCAGTAATCATCCAAAAAGGTAGAGCCGAAGGAATTTTGCTGGGCGGAAATATGTGCAGCCTAAATTTGCTGAACGGCACCGAGTATTTCCCGCGCATTGCTGGCGATATCATCTTATGTATCGAGGACGATAGTTACGATTCGATTTTAGAAACATTCGAGCGCAATTTCCAGTCGGTAGTGCAGCAGCCGTATTTTCGCCAGGTCAAAGCTATTCTGATCGGGCGTTTCCAACAGGAATCGCAGCCAACAGAGCGGGCTCTTAGGGATATTATTCTCAGCAAAAATATTGAGCATACTATGCCAGTCATTGCTAATCTAGATTTTGGCCATACCGACCCGAAATTCACTTATCCAGTTGGCGGCAGGGCTGCGGTTGAGGCTGGCGATATAGCTACCATCCGCTTTTTATCTAGCTAAATCAAGATTTTTTGACATAATACCATCTAATATGTTATAATATATAAGATAAGGTAGTTACTCTTGCGACAAAATATACACTCCGTAAGGCGGTAGCGTGATGGTGACTGTACCGTTTTTATGCGTGGTTACCGATGATAAATGCACGCCGCGAAAATCCTTGCTATAGCCGTGCCAGCTACTGTTGAAGCGGACATGCCAGTGCCCTAGCAGTGGCAAATTGATATCGTAATGGTCGAAGTGCTGGTCGCTGAAATTGACAATTACTAGCACGTCGTCGCCAGCGCCGCCCTTATCCCAGCGGTGGTAACCGATAACGCAGTTGTCGTCGTTGGCGTGGAAAAGGGCGGTCGAATTGCCTTGCAGGCCGCGCGTTGTATCGTAAGCGTTATGCCGTAGTGCTAGTAAGTGCTTGTGAGCTAGCAGGATGCCGGCATACTTTTCAGTTTTGTGCCATTCTAGGGCTGCCCAATCGTTGAAGGAACCGTCCTGCAAGAACTCGCTGCCTTGTAAAATCATTGGTATGCCAGCGGATGTCAAAGTGACGGCGTCGGCCAGCAGAGCTTTCTCGCGGGCATATAGCGTCGTGCCGCCAGTAGGGTCGGCTGCTTCGTTGAGCCGCACCGAGCCGTTGGCAGCAGTATCGTGTGAATCGCTAAAAATAACCCGCTCAAAGTCATTGCCATTGTACGAGTGGGAAAATTCATAGCGAATGCCTTGCAAAGTCGGTGCCGTACCAGCAGTTAGCCCTAGTGCATCGCGCAAAGCATGCGGCCAGCCTAGCTCCCACTGCGCATCGAAGCCGCAGCCATTGTTGGCGCGCGGTGCCGTGATTGCTGGATTGCAGGCGGCGTCTTCGGCGATTATCAGCGAATCTGGTTTGATTTTATGCGCTAATTCAGTGACATCTTGCAATAGACTCCAAGTGTCAGCGATGTCGTGCTCGGGGTCGTTATCGCGGCCTTCGGTATTGCGCATGTAAATGGTACTATCGACGCGCAGACCGTCCATATGGTATTCATTCAACCACATCGTGATATTGTCAAGGATAAATTGCCGAACTTCTGGCCGGCCGAAATCAGGCCGTCCGCCCCAGGGTGTATCGCCGCGCTCGTCATTATAAAAATAAATCCCGCCGCGGTCGTTCTCGCTCCAACCGTCAAACTGCCAGAGGTCAGTGTCGCCATAAAAATGATTGTAAACGACATCTAGCACTACGCCGATACCGCGGGTGTGGCATTCACGTACAAACTTCATCAAGCCGTGGCGCCCGCCCAGCATGCTTTCGACGCTAAAAATGTGGTTTGGCGCGTAGCCCCAGCCGTTACTAAAGGCCATGCTGGTGATTGGCATTAGCTCGATAATGTTAATACCGAGATCTCGCAAGTAATCCAACTTTTCGATCGCACTGTCAAAGGTACCAGATGTAGCAGCGTCGGGGCGGTTGAAAGTGCCGACATGCAGTTCATAGATGACTTGATCTTGGCGCGGCGGCATGGCAAAATTAGCATCGTTCTGCCAATCGAAGTTATTGTCGACAACCACCGAAAATCCCTTGTCGCTGCTAGTGATAGCTCGAGCGCGCGGGTCGTTCTTCTCGAGCAGCTGGCCGTTGGGCGTCTCGATAATGTATTTGTATTGGTGGCCCGGCTCGACATTGCGGATTAGCGCGAACCAGTAGCCGTCGCCCTCGCTAGTTAGCGGCTGTTTCTCGCCCGCGGTGAACGTCCCGCTGATGAATACTTGCCGCGCAAACGGCGCCCACACACGGAACTCTGCTCCGCCTCTATATAATGTCACTCCTAGTTTCTTTTTGATTTGATGCGGCATAACTTATCTTATTGTAGCATAAGTGGGATGAGCAAGTTTCTGCGACTTATATAAAATCCTTTGCCACTTCTCTAGCTTCTGCGTTATAATTAGTGAATAATGAGTACAATTACCAACGACGATGTGCGTCATTTGGCACAATTAAGCAGTTTGCAGATGTCTGATGCGGAGGTTGAGTCGCTTCGCGCCGATATCGAGAAAATTATCAATTATATCAATCAGCTGGACGAGTTGGATACCGACGGTGTGGAGCCGACGTATCAGGTGACAGGTCTGCAAAACGTCTGGCGCGACGACGAAATCATTGACAGCAGCGTATCGCGGCAACAGCTGCTGGCTTTAGCAGCTGAACAAAGCGACAATTGCGTGAAAGTGCCAAAGGTGTTGTAATTATGAAAATTATTGAATTAGTAGATAGGATTAAAAAAGGCGAGACCACTGCGCGGGCACAAGTCGAGCGGTCGCTCGCCAAAGCCCAAGAAACCGAGGAATATCATGCGTTGCTCAGCCTGACGGCAGAGCGCGCTCTGCAGCGAGCTGACGAGATCGACGAGCGGATCAAAAAAGGTGAGAACCCGGGCGTCCTAGCGGGCGTACCGTTTGTGGTCAAGGATAATTACTTGGCGTTCGGCGCACCAACTACTGCGGCGGCGAAAATGCTCGAGAACTTTCAAGCGCCAGTCCAGGCGACCGTCGTCGAGAAGCTCGAAGCGGCAGGTGCGATTTGTATTGGTAAGTCGAATCTCGATGCTTTTGCGCACGGCGGTTCGACCGAGAACTCATATTTTGGCGCGACGCATAATGCCGTTGACCAGACTAAGGTAGCTGGCGGTTCGTCGGGAGGTTCAGCGGTCGTGACAGCGCTAGATGTGGTGCCGTTCGCGCTGGGTACCGACACTGGCGGTTCAATTCGCCAGCCGGCTAGCTTCAACGGTGTTTACGGTTTTAAACCGACTTATGGTTTGAGTAGCCGTTACGGTGCGGTGGCGATGGCTTCTAGCACCGACACAATGGGTTGCTTCGCACGGCATGCCGACGATGTGGCATTAGTCACTAGTGTGATGGCTGGCCGCGACGACAAGGATATGACGACGCTGCCGGATTACTTTGAAATGCAGAAATCAGCAGGCGAGCATTTGAAGATTGGCCTGATCAGCGAGGCGATGAGCGACGACGTTGACGCAGAAGTTCGCGCTAACGTTAATAATTTTGCCAATAAATTACGCGCAGCTGGCCACGTGGTCGAAGATGTTGATATGCCAAGTCTTAAATATGCTTTGGCGATTTATTATATCGTCGTGCCAGCAGAAGTTTCTAGCAATCTGGCGCGCTACGACGGCGTGCGCTACGGCTATCGCGCCGAAGGTGTCAAAACGCTAGCCGAGCTCTACGGCCGCAGCCGCAACGAAGGCTTCATGACCGAGAACAAACGCCGCATCATGATCGGCAGCTATGTGCTATCCAGCGGCTTTTTCGATGCTTATTATCTGAAGGCTCAAAAGGCGCGCACTGTTTTGATTAACGAATTCAACAAGCTGTTTGAGAAGTACGATTTCTTGCTGCTGCCAACCGCGCCGACACCGGCGTTTGGCCTGGGTGAAAACACTAGCGATCCAGTCAAGATGTACTTGGCGGATGTCATGACGGTGCCGCCGAGCTTGGCGGGTTTGCCAGCGATCAGTATACCGGCAGGTAGTAGTTCTAGCGGCTTGCCAATCGGCGCGCAGTTAGTCGGCCCGATGAAGTCCGACGCTAAGTTGATCGCGCTAGCAGGCGATATGGAGGGTGAAAATGAACAATAATTTCGCAACGTGGTTTATTTTGATCGCGGTACTGATTTTGGCGATTGTCGGTGCAGTTTTTATTGCCTTTGCTAGCAAGCGTTCGCCGAAGCTCAAAGTCGAAAAATTCCGCGCCCGCTGGCTGGCGATCGAAAATAGTCTCGACAAAGAAAGTGCTCCCAGCTGGCAGCTAGCTATCCTTAACGCTGATAAGCTTGTTGACAAAGCCTTGCGCGATAGTCACTACAAGGGCGAGACTATGGGCGAGCGCATGAAGGCCGCTGGTAAGGTTTGGTCGAATGCTAACCATATCTGGGGCGCGCACAAAATTCGCAACCATATCGCGCACGAAGCTGATGTCAAGATAAATTATGATATTGCGCGCCGCGCTCTGGCCGCTTACAAACAAGCATTGAAAGATTTAGGAGCAATCTAATGGCAGTATCTGACGAAATTTTACAACAATATGAAATGACCATTGGTATCGAGTGCCACGTCCAGCTGGCGACCAAAACCAAGCTGTTTAGCCCGGCTGACAATGATGCACGTAATGCTGAGCCGAACGAAAAAACACATGAAATCGACTTTGGCTTGCCAGGAATGCTGCCGGTGCTCAACAGGCACGCTGTTGAACTGGCGGTGCGCGCTGGTAAAGCGTTGAACGCACCAATCGCCCGTGTCAGCCGCTTTGACCGCAAGCATTATTTCTACCCTGACCTACCAAAGGGCTATCAGACCTCACAGATGTATCAGCCGATTATCTTGGCTGGCTATGTCGATGCGCCGCTAGAAGACGGCTCGCTCAAGCGGGTGCGGATTCATCATGCGCACATGGAAGAGGATGCTGGTAAGTTGACGCACCACGACGGCTATTCGCTGGTTGACCTTAACCGCGCTGGTACGCCGCTGATTGAAATTGTTTCTGAGCCAGACATGCATTCTGCCGAGGAAGCCAAAGCGTACGCTTCGGAGCTACACAAATTGATGGTCTACGCTGGCGTTACGCACGGTGATTTGTACCACGGCAATATGCGCTTTGACGTCAATATTTCGGTGGCCAAGAAAGGCGCGACCGAGCTTGGCAAACGCGCGGAAGTAAAGAATCTCAATTCGTTCCGCAGTGTCGAGCGTGCCGCTGAATACGAGTTCAAACGCCAAGTTGACTTGCTGGAAAGTGGTGAATCGGTAGTGCAGGAAACCCGCGGTTGGAGCGATGACAAGCAAATTACTACCTCACAGCGCTCAAAAGAGGATGCCCAGGATTATCGCTATATGCCTGATGCTGACATTCCGCCAGTGGTGCTGAGTGATGAGGAAATTGCTCGAATCCAAGCTGAAGTGCCGGCGTTGCCGAACGAATACCGAGAACGCTGGGTAGATTTGAAGCTGGATCATTCGGTAATTGATACGGTGCTAGCTCATCAGGAAGCTGCAAAAACTCTGGACGCCATTTACTCCCTGACTGATAGCAACGAGCAATCAGTGCTGGAGGATTTGAATGTTGATCGCCAGACTTACGACCGGCTGGCTAAACGGAGCTTCAACCTATTTGCTTCCACGCCAGACGAACAATTAGACTATCAAAAAGTTGAGTCTGGACTAGTCGGTCCGCGCCGCTTGACGCACTTGGCTCTGCTGGCTGAGAAGGGGACGATTAGTTCGAACAGCGCCAAAGAGATCTTTCTTGATTTATTCAATGAGAAGTATGCTGGTGTCATGCCGGAGGATATCGCTAAAGAAAAGAACTTGCTGCAGGTGTCTGACGAAGGAGCCATCGCTGCCATCGTCGACGAAGTGCTCAGCGACCCAGCCTCGGCGGCTTCCATTGCCGACATTAAAGCTGGTAAGGATAAAGCTATCGGCTATCTAGTCGGCCAAGTCATGAAGCGTTCCAAAGGGCAGGCCAATCCGAGCCTAGCGCAGAAATTAATCCGCGAAAAATTATAAAGTTCGACACTTCAGAAATAGGACAGAGGAGGAGTTTAATATAATGAAAAAACCAACCAAAGCTATCATTGCCGCCGCTGGTTTCGGTACCCGGTTTTTGCCGCAGACCAAAGCTATGCCCAAAGAAATGCTGCCGCTAATTGAAAAGCCGATTATTCAATATGTCGTCGAGGAATTGGTTGAGGCTGGCATTAAGGATGTTATTATCATCGGTAGCGCCAACAAGCGGGCGATCGAAGACCATTTTGATACGCCAAACGAAGAGCTGCTCGCCAATCTGCGCGCTGGCGGCGCCAAAAAGCAACCGCTAATTGATATCGTCCAGCGCTTGTCCGAAATGGCCAACTTCGTCTATATTCGCCAGAAAGGCCCGTATGGCAATGCCACGCCGTTGGCTTGCGCCTCGCATTTAATTCGCCACGATGAACCGGTGATTTATACGTTTGCGGACGATTTCATTGCCGCCAGCCCAAGCCGTTTCTGGCAAATGATTGAAGCGTCGCAGCAGCTCGACGGGGCAATCTTGTCGTGTAAGAAAATTACCGACGATTCGGAATTTGATCGTTACGGCGTTATCAATGGCCAGCAAGTCAAAGACGGCGTCATCAAAATGACCAATATTGTCGAAAAACCTGGTAAAACCAATGCGCCGTCCGATCTGGCGAGTGTCAGCAGCTATTTGCTGCCAGGCGAGATTTTTGGTTATTTAGAGAAAGCTAAGGAAAAATTTGACGGCCATGGCGAGTTTACTATTCAACCAATTATGCAAGAAATGATTGACGACGGATTTGATTTTTACGGCGTAGAAATCACCAACGGCACATATTATGATACCGGCGATAAATTGGAATACATCAAAACAGTGATTGATTTTGGACTAAAGCATCAGAAGCTCGGTCCAGCGCTGCGGCAATTCTTGCAGTCGCGAATTAACGGCGAAAATCGCTAAAAGCACTAGCTTTTTCTGACAGAACGTGGTATAATGAGAGTATAACTGCAAAAAGCAGTATTAAAATAAACAAAAAGGAGCGCAAATATTGATGGAATGGGCTCAAATACTTGTCATCATTTTGGCAGCAGCTTTGGCGTTGTTCTTGCTGCTAGCAATTATCTTGACGATCAAGCTAATCCAGATCTCCCGCCAAATTAAGCGGGTGGCTTGCGCAGCCGAACGCACTGCCCTCAAGGTAGAGTCGGTCGCCAATAGCGCGGCTGCTATGGTGGCGCCGGCAGCAATCGCCAAGATCATCAAATCGATGATGTACAAAACCAAAAAACATAAAAATAAGGAGGACTAATTATGTCAAAACGTAAATTTGTTTTGGGAGCGCTGTTTGGCGCAGTTGCCGGAGTAGTCGCTGGCGTCCTAACAGCGCCGAAATCAGGCAAAGAAACCCGTGCTGATCTCAAGAAAAAGGCTAACGAACTAAAGAACGAAGCTGGCGAAAAAGCCGAAGAGGTCAAGGCCAAGGGCGAGAAAGTTTATAGCGATGTCCGCAACAAAGCCAATGCTGCCGTCGAAGAAGGCCGCAAAACTGTTGACGACTATAGCGACCGCGCTGTGCGTGCTGCTAACGCCGCCAAGGACGAATTCAACCGCCCAAGTAAGCGCAAATAATTGTAGCCAATCAAATATTCAAGGCGCTCTGTTTTATTGTAAATCAGGGCGCTTTTTTATTGTGAAAACTGGCGAATTGTGGCAAACTAAATCTATGGCTAAAAAGCACAATAATATCTTTGCTCGCATGGCTCAGTATCTGCACGATGACAACGAAAAAGGCTCGCGCCAGGCGCTGCTCGAGGAGCTGTTCAACGACTTCAATCGCAATCGCTACGAAATTTACAAGATTAACTTTTTTCGCGGTATATTTTTCGGTTTCGGGTCGCTTTTAGGAGGTACTATTCTGATTGTGTTGTTGGTTTGGGTGCTTAATCTCACCGGCCAACTTGTCCCGAGCGTGGCTGGCTTTATCGATCAAATACTTAATGTTATGCAGAATAGCCGGCGCTAGCGTTACGAAATAGCTTCTTTGCTCCTTAAAATTACTACGCTAAGAGAGTGTAGACAGGCTAGCGCGGCGCGTCTTCAAAAACAACCTAGTCTGCGCTATAATAAGCATAAGATATGGGTAGTAATTCAACACAAGGCCAGCCGGCGCTGCAACCGAGCGATTTCGTGCACCTGCATAATCATACCTTTCATTCGGTGCTAGACGGCTTGACTAAAATCAATGATTTGGTTGATAAGGTCAAAGAATTTGGTATGGAAGCGGCGGCAGTAACCGATCATGGTACGATGAGCGGTATCCTTGACTATTATAAAACTGCCAAAAAGGCTGGCATCAAGCCGATTCTCGGTATCGAGACTTACGTAGCGGCGCGTTCGCGTTTTGACCGCGATCCGGCCAAGGATAAGCAGCGCTTTCACTTGACGGTGCTGGCGATGAACAATACCGGCTTCCATAATCTGATGAAGCTATCGACGCAAGCTAACCTGGAGGGTATGTATTACAAACCGCGGATTGATCACGACTTGCTAGAGGAGTTGAATGAAGGTTTGATTGTGATGAGCGGCTGTGCTAGCGGTGAAATTGGCGTAGCACTCAAAGAAGATGACTACGATCGCGCCCGCGATATCGCCAAATGGTATAAATCAATTCTGGGCGATCGCTATTATCTGGAGTTACAAGACCACGGCCACCCGAAGTCAAATACGCACTGGGACGTCCAGGCAAAAATCAACGAGGGCTTGATTAAGCTATCGAAAGAGCTGGACATCGAGATGGTAGTGACTTGCGACGGCCACTACTTGACGCACGATCATCAAGACGCGCACGAAATTTTACTATGTGTCGGCACCGGTTCGTACTTGAGCGATGAAAAGCGGATGAGTCTGAAAGACTTTGAACTGCACTTGACCGACCCGCGCGATATTATTGATCACTGGGGAGAGGAATATCCCGAGGTAATTCGTAACACTAAAAAGGTGGCTGACCGCTGTAATGTTGAAATTGAGCTGGGCCGCATTCTTATTCCTAAATACCCGCTGCCTGAAGGCGAGAACGAGCACTCGTATCTGCTGAGATTGACATACCAGGGCTTGCTGCAGCGCTACAACGGTGCTTCAAAAGAGGAAGCCGAGAAATTAGATCCTGAAGATATCATCCCGCAATTGTCTGACGAAGTTCGCCAGCGCGCCGAGATGGAGCTGGGCGTGATGGGCAACATGGGTTATGAGGGTTATTTCTTAATTGTCCAGGATTTTATCAACTGGGGTAAATCTCAAGGGATTGTTTTTGGTCCGGGCCGTGGTAGCGCCGCCGGCTCGATTATTGCTTACGCGCTGAACATTACCGACCTTGATCCGCTGAAGTACGGTCTGCTGTTTGAGCGCTTCCTTAATCCTGATCGTATCTCAATGCCAGATATCGACGTTGATATCCAAGATACTCGCCGCGACGAAGTGATTGAATATTGCGCTAAAAAATACGGCGAAGACCACGTCAGCAATATCGCTACCTTCGGTAAGATGTTCGGCCGCATGGCGGTGCGCGATGTCGCCAGGGTGCTGGAAGTGCCGTACGCCGAGAGCGACCGCTTGGCTAAGTTGGTGCCGCCGCCGAACCAGGGCCGGCATATTCCGCTGTCGGTTAGCGTCAAAGAGGACGCTGATTTGCGTAAGGAATATGAAAATAACCCTACCGCCAAAGAAGTTCTGGATTATGCTATTCAGCTAGAAGGCACGATTCGCAGCCATGGCGTACATGCCTGCGGCGTGGTGATTGCGCCAGATACGCTGGTCAATTATATTCCGCTAGAAATGGCGCAAAAAGGCGTGGTGGCGACGCAATTCCCGATGGGCGAAGTTGAGGAGCTGGGACTACTGAAGATGGACTTTTTAGGCCTTTCAAACTTAACGATTATTAATAATGCCATGCGTATTATCAAAAAAGTTTATAAAGAGGAAATCGATCTGGCGCATTTGCCGCTAGATGACAAACCGACGTACGAGCTGTTTCAGCGCGGCGACACCACCGGCGTGTTTCAGCTAGAATCGGCGGGTATGAAACGCTATTTGCGGGCGCTCAAACCGACACATTTCGAGGATATCATCGCTATGGTGGCTTTGTACCGCCCGGGGCCGATGCAATTTATCGATAGCTTTATTCGCCGCAAGCACGGCGAAGAGCCGATTACCTACTTGCACGAAGGTATGCGTAATTCGCTGGAAAACACTTACGGAATTTTGGTTTACCAAGAGCAATTTATGCAAATTTCCAAGGAATGGTGCGGCTTTACTGGCGGTCAAGCTGATACGCTACGTAAAGCCGTCGGTAAGAAAAAAATCGACTTGATGAAAAAGGTTAAGCCGGAGTTCGTCGAGGGCGCGGTCAAAGTTGGCGGCGCCACCCGCGAAATGGCAGAAACTTTCTGGACGCAGCTGGAGGAATTCGCTAATTACTGCTTTAATAAGTCGCATGCCGCTTGTTACGGCTTGATTGCCTATTGGACAGCATATCTGAAGGCGCATTATCCGGACGCTTTCATGGCGGCGCTAATGACCAGCGATCACGACGATATCGACCGCCTGGCGATTGAAATCACTGAATGCAAGCATATGGGCTTGGAGGTTCTGGCACCGGACGTTAATCAATCTTACGTTGAGTTCGGCGTGGTGCCGGCTGCCAAGCAAGTCCGTTTCGGCATGGCAGCAGTCAAAGGTGTCGGCATCGGCGCAGTCGAAGAGATTATCCGAGCCCGCGAGGCCGATGGCCCATTCAAGTCGGTCGAGGATTTTGCCAAACGTGTCAATACCAGCAAAGTTAATCGCAAAGCTTGGGAATCGCTGGTCAAAGCCGGCGCTTTCGACGCGCTGGGTGATCGCAGCGATTTGCTATTTAATCTCGATACGATTCTAGCTTTTGCCAGCAAGCTGCAAAAGGAAGCGCTCAGCGGGCAAGTTGATATGTTCGCGGCGCTCGGCGGCGACAAATTGATGCCGTCGGTCGAGTTGAAGGCTTCGCCGGTCAAATACACCAGCAAAGAACAGCTGATGTGGGAGCGCGAATTGCTGGGCCTTTACATTAGCGCGCATCCATTAGATAACTACGATGCCTTTTTCGAGGAGCAGACCATTCCGCTGCATGCCTGCACACCGCAAATTGACGGGCAGAAAGTATCGGTCGGCGGCTTGGTATCGACGATTCGCACTATCGTCACCAAGGCTGGCACCAAAATGGCGTTTGTTGGTATCGAGGATAAAACTAGCGAGGCAGAATTAATCGTTTTCCCGAGGCTGTACGAGCAGCTCGGCGACAGCTTGCAACAAGATGCTATCGTCAAAGTAGCGGGCACAATCAACGCCCGCGACCGCGACGGCAACATGACCGACGAAGCCAAAATCATCGCTGACGAAATTAGTATCGTTACCGACAAAGAACTCAACGAATACCAAAGCCACGGCCGTAAAATGACGGCGCCGAAAGGCCGCGCGGCCGTAAAAAGTAAACGCTATCCGCGCAAATCTGGAGGCGGCGCGCCAGCCGTTACGGCTGCAGCCAGCGCCAAAGCGGCACCGGCAATCACCGCCAAGCCGTTGGAAAAGCTGGAAACTGTCTATGTCAAGGTCAAGAATCCGAGCGACCGCGACTTGCTGGTTTCGCTCAAGAAACTGTGCAGCCAGAACCCCGGTCAGAACGACATCATTATGATTTTGGGCGAAGATAAGTCCAATGCCATCCGTCTGCCGTTTCGTGTTGACGCCCAGCGCAACCTACGCGCTGGCCTGGCCGAACTGCTGGGCGACGAATGCGTCAAGGTGAAATAGCTTAGGGTGCGGATAATTTTGACCAAAGAAAATAGCCCGCCGAACGAGCTCAAGCTGAACGATAGTTCAGCGGGCTATTTTCGACGGGCTGTTAGCCCTCGGGGTGCGTTGTCACTCTTCTCTATGCTGATAAATATACATAGAGGAGAGCATGAGTAGCGACAGAGCGGGACGCCCTGTCGCCGTGACGATAGCTGCCACAATGGTAAGAGCTATCATTATGGTGTTTTCGGCGACACCGTTTTTGTGCATGGTCTCTCCTCAGAACCACGCTCAAGTAAAAGGGCACTTCTCGCCCTTTGTTTGTGGTGACTTGAGCGAAAAGCTAATATATATATCACATATGGACTGCGAAGTCAATACTTTTCGCAATTATTTCGCAAAAAATGCAAATTTTGAACCCTTTTCGGGCTATTTTGCCGTTTTTGCTAGTTCGTACAGCGCGATTCCGACCGCTACCGACACGTTGAACGATTCTTTTTGCCCGAACATCGGAATCTCAATGATATCGTCAGCCAACGCCAACCATTCGGGCGCGATACCGTTGACTTCTTCGCCTAACAGCAACGCAATGCGGTCTGGCGCCGAATAATCGCGCAGATTGGTACTATTGGCGGCTTGTTCTAGAGCGGTGATACGGTAGCCCAGCTGTCGCAGTTCGTCTAGCGGCGGTGCTTCGTGATATTCAAACGGCACCAGACTCTCGGCGCCGAGCGCCGTTTTGTGTATTTGCCGGGTGATTTTTTCACGAATGTGCGGCAGGCGCTGGTCATCCCGCGTGATTTCACTGTCGATTAGCGCGCAATTTGGCACTTCGCGGCACAAACTCAAATCTGGGTAGGGCGTATAGCCACTCAAAATTAGCTTTTCGACGCCGAACCCCTCGCTGGTACGAAAAATCGACCCGACATTGAAAGTCGAGCGGATGTTGTGGGCGATGACGACGATTTTTGGCATAATTCTATTGTAGCACTGTTTTTAGCGCAAGCTTTTTGCTAAAATAAAGGTGATGGACGAAGAAGAAGTTCAGCGCCGCCGGCGCGAACAAGACGAAAAAGCTACTCGCCAGCGGGCGACTATTTTGGGTTTGCCGTATGTTGATATGCGCAATCTAGAGGACACGCTGCCGCTAGTCCCTGGGATGATTCCGATCGAGAAAATGCACCAATACCGCATCGTGCCGCTGGCCAAGGGCGGCAACGAGGTGATGTATCAAATTGGCGTAACCTCACAAACGCCGCAATCTATTTTGCAGAAGATCAAGCGCGAGTATCAAGATCGCGGCGACAAATTACAGTTTTTGCTGATCAGTGCCAGCGGCTACCGAGCGATGATGCTGCGTTACGATCCGCCGCAGCGTACTGCTTATGATGATATCGAGATTGCTAAAGAGGGCGATAGCAACACCATCGCTCAAGTTAGCCAGACGTTGAATCTAGTATCGAGTGAGGAATTGTTTGATTTCCTGATCAAGCAGGCGGACAGGCTTGGCGCCAGCGACATTCACATTGAAAACGAGCGCGATTCTATCCGCGTACGCATGCGCGTCGATGGCGCGCTGCACCCGGTGGCGCAGCTAGAACGTTCGCGCTACCGGATCATTATGGGCGAGCTAGCTAGCCGTGCTGGCGTTAGTAGTGCAGCTATGGAGTCGCAGTCCGGCCATATGCAGATGGAAATCACCACCGACCAAGGCACGCATCTATTGAACCTGCGTGTCGAGACTGTGCCAACGTTGTACGGGCAAGATGCGGTGCTGCGTTTGTTTAATTTTGATGAATCATTGTTGAACTTGGATTTGCTGGGCATTCCGCCGCGCCAGCGCAAGGAAATCGACGAAGTTGTCAGCCACCCGCGCGGCCTGGTACTGATGGTTGGGCCGACTGGCTCGGGTAAATCGACGACGCTTTATAGTATGCTCAACGCGTTGAATACCACCGACCGCAAGCTGATTACACTCGAGGATCCGATCGAGTATGGCCTGAGCGGCATGTCGCAAATCCCGATCGACACGACGCATGGGCAGAGCTTTGCTGATGGTTTGCGTAGCGTTTTGCGTCTCGACCCAGATGTGGTGATGGTTGGCGAGATTCGTGATGTCGATACGGCGCGCACGGCTATTCAGGCGTCAATCACCGGCCACTTGGTGCTATCGAGCTTTCACGCCAATACTACCAGTACAGCCTTTAGCCGTATGATTGATATGATTGGAGTTAACCCGATCTTTTCAAGCGCTATCCGCTTGTTGATTGCTCAGCGTTTGGTGCGGCGTTTAGTCGATCACACCAAGGAAGCATATGAACCTGATGAAGCAACACGTAAATACGTCCAGCGCGTACTCGAAAAGCTGCCGCCTGATGTCGAGAAGCCTGATCTGGATAATTTCAAGCTGTGGCGCCCCGTGCCTAGCGAAGATGCGCCGTTTGGCTACAAAGGCCGGGTGGTTATCATGGAACAGCTGGTTGTTACCGATGAAATCCAGAAGTTTATCCGCGGCGATGTCCAAGATGTTCACCCCGAGACGATAGAAGAAACCGCTCGAAATGAAGGTATGCTAACGCTCGAGCAGGTCGGCGTGCTGGCGGCCTTGCGCGGCGAAACCACGCTCGAGGAAGTCGCTCGGGTGATTTAAGCTGGTTTTTTGCTTTTTTCGCGGAAATGTGTAGTAGTAGCTGCGGAGTTTGACAAAAATCGCAAAAACACCTCTAAACCCTTGACAAACAGCGTGATGTGTGATAGCATAATAGCATACCACTCCCTTTAGTAAGTCGAGCAGGTATGCACGCTTAATAATGAAATCTGATAGACACCACCTGATGCCGTAGGATTTCAGGCTCTCTACCAAGATATAAAAAAGTTTTTTCGCGAATAACCGCTAGTTATTTGTATTTTTATGTGTGAGTAGAGAGTCTGAAAAGGTCAGGCTCCGATACCGCCCCGGAA
>CAUTJX010000006.1:0-40773 GCA_963539155.1 uncultured Candidatus Saccharibacteria bacterium | reverse complement strand
GGTTAGTATAAGAATAACGCCCTAAGAATGACACAGACTGATAGGCTACTTAAAATCTACTTACTCCTACCATTAATTTGGATGGTGGTTATCTTCATATTTTCACAGCAACCAGCCTCAGTATCTAGCGGACAGAGTAGCGTATTTGTAGAGCAACTACATCACATTATTCCAAGTATCGACCAACAGCTGCTGACTTTCATGATTCGCAAGAGCGCACATATTTTTGCTTACTTCATACTCGGTATATTATTATTCAACGCTTTATGGAGAGCAGAATTAAGAAAGTTACCGTTTGACCGACCAACAATGTCCTCAATTACTATTTGCGCACTTTATGCTGCCAGCGATGAATTTCATCAACTATTCATTAGCGGTAGAAGCGGAGAAATACGCGATATTATCATTGATGGTATAGCCGCTAGCATCGGTGTCGTGCTCATCGGTTATATATACAAGCATTTAAAGGTAGCTCGCTAAGAAGCCACTGTCACATCCACAATAAACTACTTTGATTCTGGTTTGATAGCCCTTTTCATATAGCTAACGATAACTTTGCGCGTGCGCTGGCGGATGGCGTGGGTGGCAGTAGTTAGCGAATGCAATGTAACTCGCTGATTCTTTTCGGCAATGTGCTTTAGATTCTTTTCGACGATAAACGGGTCTAGTTTGCCGTAAATAATGTCGGTGTCGATACGTGTTTCGGCCAATTTACGGCTAGCGTTTTGGCTGATAATACCAGCTAACAGCGTATCGCGAAAGGCGCTAAAATTATCCTGAGTCAGCTGCGTCTCTGAGAAGCCAGCCAGACCCAATTTAGAGTATAGATCGTAGCCCGCCACTACCGCCTTGGGTGTTTTTAGCGCTTGGCGATAGATTTCACGTAGTAGATTGTCCTGGCGTAATCGCGCCGCGCCTGTTTGAGAGCTATCACGGTAAATCGGTGGCGCCACCAAGATGCAGCGCTTAACAATACCCTTATACATACTAGCAAACTCAATCGCCACCAGCGAGCCAAACGAATGTCCGACCAGCACTACCGGACCGCTCAAGCCATTCGTCAAGCAGGTAGCCAGCAGGTGGCGGGCTTGTTCGCGGGCACTATACATCCGCCGTGTTTGCGCCAGATAAGAATCGCCGTGGCCCAACAAATCAACTACGATATAGTTGCAGTCAGCTGGTACATTTTCGATAAAAGGTCGCCACAATTCACCAGTATCCGCCAGACCGTGAACAAAGACATAAGTCACCGCGAATGGCCGCCGCAAACGTTTATAACGGACGCATAATCGATAGGGAACATGCAGCATCTTGTGCAGGATTTGGTCGCGGAGCTTATGCTTGGCCGCCATCAACGCCTACTTGTCTAATTCTTTCAAGCGAGCAATTCGCGCCTCGGTCGACGGGTGAGTCGAGAAGAGAGCTTGCAAGCCGCCCAGCGAGAACATATTCGAAAACATTAGATGAGCTGAAGCTTCTTGGCTTGGCGATGGTGCAATCGGCGGTACGCTAGCTTTCCAGTTTTCTAGCTTCATCAGCGCCGACGCTAAATCATCGCCAGTGCCGAGAATACTGTGGCTATACTGATCAGCCGCATACTCGCGGCTGCGCGATACTGCCATCTGGATTAACATTGCAGCGATCGGCGCCAAAATTAACGAGGCAATCATTGCAAAGATATTACCGCCGTCATCGTCGTCCGATGATCCGCCAAACAGGAAAGCCAGCTGCGCCAGATAACTAATCGCACCCGCCAGCGTCGCGGCGATGGTCGAGATTAGCATGTCGCGGTGCTTAACATGACCTAATTCATGCGCCAAAACCGCCCGCAGTTCATCCTCATTCAGAATATCCATGATACCAGTCGTCACCGCTACGGCAGCATGCTGCGGCGAGCGGCCTGTCGCGAAAGCATTAGGAATCGGCGTCTCGACATAATAAAGTTTTGGCATCGGCAAATTCGCTTGGGCTGTTAACTCGCGGACGATACGCTCGACCTGCGGGTAACGATTGCCCAGCGGCTGAGCGCCTTGCATCTTGATTACCAGCGACGAACTGAAAAAATACATAAAGAAGTTAGACACCGCCGCTATCCCTAGCGCCATCAACATACCTTGCTGGCCGCCAAACACATAGCCAACCATCATGAACAACCCTGTCAGAATTGCCATAAGTAGGGTAGTTTTGAAAATCTGCTTCATATCTGCAGCTTATTATAGCAAATTACCTTAAAGCTATCTTAAAGAACGTACCAGAGGGTTGCAGCAAAACGGCTTGTCGATATATACTAATCATAAGCAACTCTAAATTAGGGGGCATCACGTCTAACTATATTGATCGGTTTTGGCATCACCGCGCCAGCGAAGCAATTATGCTCATCCTCGCTGTTGTAGCTGGATTGTTTGCTTGGTCTATTGGCGGTGGAAAATCTCCAGAAGACCCTTTGTACGTGTCTATACTACCGGGCTCGTTAGCCGCGATTGCTTTCGTAATTACTTTGGTATCATATTTTGCTGTTAAGCGAAACTTTTACCAGTCGCTGCTAATTAATTATATCTTGTTGACGGCAACAGGCTGGCTGCTAGTTTTTGTCTCTAGCAATCAAGGAGTGCCACATTTGGCGCTATTTGCAGTAATCGTCGCTGTCGGACCATTACTTGGAACTTATGGTCTCTTGACAGCTGTCATCGCCGCTGCGGCCGGAGTGGCGGAGCGTTTTATTATTGAGCAGACACCCTTGGGATCATTAGCAGCATTGGCTATGATGCTATTTACGCCCTTACTAGCTGCAAGTTTACTGTGGCTGCGCCGACACCAATCTGTTGGCGCTAGTGAACCAATCTGCGAGAGTTTAGCTACCGTGGCTGGCCCTCAAGCTTCTGACATTGTTATCAGCGCTATCGGCGACGGGGTAGTAGCCGTCGATGCGAAGGGTATCATCACCTTGATCAATCCAGCAGCCCAGCAGCTAGTTGGCTGGGGTAATCAAGACGCCATCGGCTTGTCGTACAAATCAGTCATCAGGCTGATGGACCAGGACAATAATACCATCAAAGACAACGACAACGGCGACATCATTGCTCGCGTCCTCAGTACCAACAACCCGCTCAAAACTGACGATTTCAAGATCAAGACCCAATCTGACAAAAATTTTATGGCTAGCATTTCAGTTAAGCCAATTAGTAACAAACATAACGACGGCGCAGTGATCGTCTTTCGCGACATCACCGCCGAGCGCAGCGACGAGCGCCAGCGCGCCGAGTTCATTAGCACCGCTAGCCACGAGATGCGTACGCCAGTTGCCAGCATTGAGGGTTACCTCGGCCTAGCGCTTAACCCGCAAACCGCCACCATCGATACGCGCGCTCGCGGTTATATTACCAAAGCGCATCAATCAGCCGAGCACTTGGGCCGGCTTTTTCAAGACTTGCTCGACATTAGTAAAGCTGACGATCACCGCCTCAGCAACAACCCAAAAATCGTTAATGTCATCGACTTCATCAAAGATATCGCCGACGGATTAACGCCGAAGGCTGAAGAAAAAGGCTTAAGTGTCAATTTCGTACCATCGACTAGCGATGTTTCTAGCAAGGAGGTCCAAAGCCGCCGGATCAACCCGATTCTATATGCTAACGTCGATAATGACCACCTCCGCGAAATCGTCCAAAACTTGATTGAAAATGCTATCAAGTACACGCCGTCGGGCAGTATCACCGTTGACGTAACTAGCAACAACGACCAGGTGACGATAAGTGTCGCCGACACTGGCATCGGCATCCCGCCAGAGGACGTCGGTCACCTCTTCCAGAAGTTCTACCGCGTCGATAACAGCGACACCCGTCAGATAGGCGGTACTGGGCTGGGCTTATACCTGTGCCGGCGACTAGCCGAAACTATCGGCGGGCGGTTGTGGGTTGAAAGTGAGTACCAGCATGGCAGTACATTTTTCTTGGCTATTCCGCGGGTTGATCATGTTGCTGCCACTTTTCTAAATGATAACGGCGAAACCGAAAATAACACCAGCATTGATAAGTTGTCGGCCGAAGATATGCTAGCCAACAATGCGCCAGAAATTCTAGCGGTTGCGCCAGCGGCTGCCGAGTTTGAGCAAACGCCGCTTGACGCACCAACACCAACAGCTCCGACTCAGACCTTCACCGATACCAGCTTACTCAACTATTCGCCGCCGCCAGCACCCAAATCGAACGATTTAAACCAAAACGCGGCCAATACAACCAAACAATTTACCAACACGCCGCTTAGCGATATTGAAGCTGCGCCAGATAAATACGCCGAACAATTGCGCAACGAAATCAGATTAAACGTCCCGCCGCGGCGAAATTAAAACTATAGGGTATAGCATTTTTAAACCATAACCGTTAAAATAGGGGTAAGATGACAAAAATATTACTAGTAGAAGACGACAAAAGCCTCAGCGAGATTTATAGCGTACGGCTGCGCGCCGAGGGCTACGACATATTATCTGCCAGCGACGGCGAACAAGCCTTGGCGCTTGCCATCAAAGAAGTACCCGACCTAATAATTAGCGACGTTATGATGCCGAATATCAGCGGCTTCGACATGCTGGATATCCTACGCAGCACCACCGAGACACGCGGTATTCACGTCATTATGATGACTGCTCTGTCAAGCGATGAGCAACGCCAACGCGGCATGGCGCTCGGCGCCGACCGCTACCTAGTCAAGTCGCAAGTCGGCATCGAGGACGTCGTTCGCACCGTCCACGAAGTTCTCGGCGATGCCTCAGTACCAGCCGACACGCCAGCGCCTCTTGTCAACGAGCCAAAACGAGCTACTATCGAACCTGGTCCTAGCGCTAGAGCAACGGAGCCAGCGCCAGCTAACAATTCTCCAGAAAAAACTGAAGGCGATAACACTAAGGCGAATGAACTAAATCCAAACCCCGAAACTCCAGGGGGCCCAGCTTCTAGTTCTAATCCAGCAGCCAGCTCGACCACTCCAACACCGGCTAACCCAGCGCTGACCGATACGGCGGCAGCTACCGCTGCAACGATGCCTGCCAGCACTACCGCAGCGACACCTCCAGCCGCCCCTCAACCAGCGCAGTCAGAACCAGCAGCTATTCCCGCAGCTCCATCGACACAGCAGCCAAATCCGCTAGTTACCGCACCGCACGAAACTCCAGCAGCTAGCGCGCCTGCCGCCGTCACTAATATCCCAGTCACTACTCCAGTTAATCCAGTGCTCAGCCAACCTACACCCGCAGCTACTTTGCCGCCGCCAGCTAGCGCAGCAACTGCGCCGAGAACTAGCACTTTGCCGCAACCAATCGCGCCGTTTTCAACTAACCGGCCAGGTTCGTCAGGCCGAGTAATCCAGCCAATCACCCCAACTGATCAAGAACCAATTGATTACACTGCTCGCATGAGCGAGGAGCTAGCTACTTATCAAAACCTTAACACCATCCCGGCACCACAGGCCAATCCTACGAATGTATTCCCTCAGGCCGCGCCAGCAGCAACCCCTGCGGCCGCGCCAACTCCAGCGCCAGCTGCACCCGAGCCAGCCTCTATAGCAACAAACTCAGCGCCATCAGTAGCGCCGGCTTCACCGTCTGCCAGTACTACCGCAGCGGCAACTTCAGCCACCCCTCAACCAGCACAGCCAGAACCAGTAATCACTCCTACTACACCAGCGTCGACTATGTCTCACATAATGCCAGGTCCAGCTGCAGTTGCTACGCCAATCAGTAATATGGCCGCATCAGCAGGGGGCGCTTTGAATAATCTTTCCGCGCAGCCTGCGCTTAATGCCACACCGCCAGCTGCACCAGCTATACCAGCGCCAGTAGCACCAAACACTAGCGCACCAGAACCACCTGCGCCATCAGCAGCGCCAGCCTCTTCCGATGAAGCCGGATTAAAGTTTGAAGAAACCGCAATTTCCTCAAGCCAACCAAAATAATCGTCTTATGGTAAGCCAAAAATCAGCTAGTGGCACCGAAACGATTCGCCTCAATAAATTCCTGGCACTCCAACTCGGTATCTCGCGGCGCGAAGCTGACGATCTAATCTCGACAGATACCGTCACTATTAACGGCGAGCTAGCGACGCTTGGCACTCGTCTATCGCCAACTGACACCGTCAAAGTTGCTGGCCGCGATATCAGCTCTCATGCTATCAAGAAAGTCTATATCGCTCTCAACAAACCAGTCGGTTACGTTTGCTCGCGGCGCCAGCAGGGTAATGCGCCGACAATTTATTCATTGTTGCCGCGAGATTTAGATCACCTCAAGCCAGTCGGCCGCCTTGACAAGGATAGCTCTGGCTTGATTCTGCTGACCAACGACGGCGATTTTGCTCACCGCATGACCCACCCGAGTTTTCGCAAGACTAAAATTTACAAAGTCCGCCTCGGCCAGCCGCTCGAGCCGCTGCACCAGCAGATGATTAGCGATTTTGGCGTCAACCTCGAGGACGGCCGCAGCCAGCTGACCCTAGAGCGACTCGACGATAGCCGCCTCAACTGGCAAGTCATCATGAGCGAAGGCCGCAACCGCCAAATCCGCCGCACCTTTGCCGCACTCGGCTACACCGTCGTGCGACTGCACCGCGTACAATTCGGCAATTATTCGCTTGGCAGCATGAAGCGAGGGGAGTGGCAAAGTGTTTCCGCAACATGCTGATACAACATTACTATCGACACTGCATAACGCCACTTCAATCGGCTTATTGTAACCGCTAGCGCTCGCCAAATCAACTCACCTCTGTTATAATTAAGTTAATTATGGCAACCAAACTTCCTACCGTCGCTATTATCGGCCGCGCCAATGCTGGTAAAAGTTCGCTATTCAATCGCATCATGCGTTCGCAGCAAGCCATTGTTGCCCGCGAAGCCGGCACTACTCGCGACAATGTCATCGGTAAAGCATCGTATCAAGGCCGTGAATTTTGGCTAGTTGACACCGCCGGCCTCAAGCCCGCCGAGGACGAATTCGAAGCCAGCATCCAAGACCAAATCACCGAGGCCGCCGAAGCCGCCGACGTCATTCTCGTGGTCGTCGACAGTACCAAATACCCCAGCGACGAAGACCGCCGCGTCGCCAAAACCGCCTTAAAGAGCCGCAAGCCCGTCATTCTCATCACTAACAAAATCGATCTGAAAGGCAACCTACCCGACAGCGAATTCTTGCGCCTCGGCATCAAATCAATCATTCGCACCTCTGCCGAACACAACTCTGGCATCACCGACATCCTTAGTGAAATTTGCCAGCACATCCCCGCTAAAAAGCAAACCGAGCCCAGCGAGACTCTCAAAATCGCCCTTATCGGCCGGCCAAACGTCGGTAAATCTAGCCTGTTTAATACGCTAGCCGGCAAGCAGCAAGCCATCGTTGCCAGCCGCGCCGGCACCACCCGCGACGTCAACCGCGTCCGCCTGCAATACCACGGGCAAGCGATTGAGCTGCTCGACACCGCTGGTATCCGCCGCCAAGGTAAGCAAGAGGTTGGCATCGAGAAATTCAGCGTCCTGCGCACCCTCGCCGCCATCGAAGAGGCTGATATTTGCTTTTTACTAATGGATGTAAACGAGCTAGGCACCGCTCTCGACCAAAAGCTAGCTGGCATTATCGCCGAAGCAGGCAAGGGGCTAGCCATCGTCGTCAGCAAGTGGGACATCGCTCTCGGTAAAGATGCCTACACCCGTGACGCGCTGGCGCCAAAGATTTCGGCGCAATTCGACTTTACGCCGTGGGCGCCGTTAATATTTACCAGCTCGGTCACCGGCCAGAATGTTGCCAAATTGTTCGACTTAGCCCTCAACATCAATGCGCATCGCCAGCAAAAAACTACTACTCGTAAGCTTAACGATCTCCTGCAGCAATCAATTCAAAAGCATCCGCCAGCCGGCCTGAAAAACACCCACCCGAAGCTGCGCTACATCGTACAAACCGATACCAATCCGCCGTGGTTTGTCATTTACGGCAGCAATTTGAAGTTCGTCCATTGGAGCTACAAACGCTACCTAGAGCGCCAAATTCGCGATGTTTTTGATTACACTGGTACGCCGATCAAACTATCTTTCCGCGACGAGAAGCAGCTCAAAGCCAACCGCGAACGCGTCGCCCGCGGCCTAGCACCCGTCACCAAAGCCTACAAACAAGCCAAAAACGCCGAAAAACAGCTATAAAACCACATTTTTGACAAAACCCCTTGATATTTTGTTCTATTAGTGATATATATATATCAGCTTTTGTTGACAGATGTTTGACGTTTTGTCCAAAAGTGTATTTTGACAAGCAGTTGAGAATAGAGCAAGGTGAGATTTTATGGCGTTATTTTAGCGGAAGCAAAATAGCGTCGTGAAACCTCATCTTGCTTACACGCCATCCGGGCGTTGAGCAGTGTTTTTTTCCTGAGGGAAAGCACAGGCACTCCGCCTGGATGAGGAGAGAGGTGTGCATCATGGGCACCTACTACAAGCACGCAGAAGACATCGTCAGGGGACGTGTCGGGCGCAAGCTCGACACATTCCTGTACTATCAGGCAAAGGAGCAGCTCCGAGAGGGGGAGCACCTCTACGCCCTGGTTGAGTTCACGACACACAGCGCCGCGCTGTGCGTCGACGACTCTAGGGAATTTTACAAATTCTCGAAGCTCCTTTGTCCCTACGAGTTCTACGCTTTGAGCGAATACTTCCACTCGCGCTCGGTGTAGAAACCGGACTGGCAAGCCGCCGAGAATACTTGGCGGTTCTCTCCGCCGCACATATTCTCCTGCTTGTCAGTTCGCTCCATAGATGCGTGTCTATGCTGATGAGTCGGAAACGACGAAAGCGAACTTTTATCCAAACATCACTAGTTGCGCCGCCAAGGCTTCACGCGTAATTTCATCCGCTCGTTTGCCGATGAGCACGATTTTTGCCGCTTCCTCAGGCTTGGCATGAGTTATCTGAATTTGCTGCTCGGTCGCCTCCACATGCTGGCGCGCGCCGTTGTCACTAATAAAGCAGCCTTTCATTCGCCGTAGGCCATATGCCGCAAATAATTCCGGCCATATTTTCTCCAACGTCGCCGCCGTAATTTTCATGCCCGACACATCCAGCACCGCATACGTCGGATTATCCGGCACCGCCAGTTCGCCGTCATACGTATCAAAAAACGCCAGCAGCCCCGACGGCGTAGTTATTTTACTAAGATCAAACCGACCGTGCGGCGCGCTCAGCACCTTGGCGTAGGGCAGGGCGCGGCATTTTATGTCGTATTCAGCTCGCTCGCTATCGTTCAATAAATCTTCCTTGGTCACCAAAATCACGTCTGCTGCTTGCAGTTCAACTTCGTGCGCTGGCTCGATCCCGCGTAAAATCTCGTGCGCATTGATCACGTAAAAACTCTGCATCAGCTCGTACTTATTGAAGATTTGTGCATTTATCAATTTCTCGACCAAGTTCATCGTTCGCGCCACGCCCGTCGCCTCGATGAACACCGGCGCTGGAGAATTCCGGCAAAAGTCCAGCAACATCCGCGTCAGCGCGTGTTTCGACGAGCAACACACACAATCGCCAGCCAACGTCGTCACCATCTCCGCCAATCCCTCCAGCCGATAGCCGTCGACATTTTCATTGGCGTATTCATTTTCAATCACTCGCGCGCCCTTATAGTCACTTTGTTGCAATAAGAATTCTAACACGCTGGTCTTGCCGGCGCCCAGCGAGCCGTTCACTAAATACAGCGGCACCTTGTCAACAACCGCCCGCGCTTCGTCAAACGCCGCATTAACACTAAATTCCAAATCATCATCGCGTTTCGCCATACATCTATTATACGTCATCACGACCAAGGTGCTATACTAAGGCTATGAAAGTCATTCTGGCCCTTGGCAATCCTGGCGAAAAGTATACTTACACGCGGCATAATGCTGGCTTTTTAATAATTGACCAGTTGGCAGCAGGGCAGAGTGCACAATTTAGCAATAAACCCAAATTCTTTGCGGATATTGCCGAGCTACGTAATTTCACCGTTAATTCAGCCGCTAGTACAAAACCGCCTGTTACTATTCCACTAGAAAAAATCCTCCTCGTCAAACCAACCACTTACTATAACGAAGTCGGCATTGCCGCTCGGGCGATCTTAGATTTTTATAAGTTAACGCTTAATGACCTACTGATCATTCACGACGACACGGCGCTTGATTTTGGCAAAATCCGCGTCCGCAAGGGCGGCCGCGACGCTGGCAGCAACGGCTTAAAATCGCTACATACTCACATTGGCTCCGACTTTTGGCATATTCGTATCGGCACTGATAACTTGCTGCGCCGGCAAATTGGCGATGTTGATTTCGTCCTCAGCAAATTCAACGCCGACGAGCAAAAAATCCTCCGCGACTGGACGATTCCCGAAGCAATCAAGCTAGTCGGCACATTTCTTGACGGTACTATCGAACCACTCAGCGTCAAGCTCTAATCCCCGACACATCACTACACCATTACGCCTGCGAGATTAAAAACACTTATTGCAACAATGCCGCGATAAGCAAGCAATGCCGCCCGAAACAAAAAGTCACAAATATCAATTACCGTCGCTTCCGCGGCACCATTCTCGCCGCGCCATGTTTCAATCGCCGCTCAGCGCTATGTAATTTCGCCGCAGCTGCTTCTTGCAGATTAATCGCTCGCGCCTCCAGCATGCTGCTGCCAACCGCCAAGCTCACAAACAATAGCCCCAAGCCGCCCGTCGCCCATTCCGGCAGCTCCAGATGAAACAGCTTGGCAATCATCATCATACCCAGCGCCATGATCGCCCAGTGCGCGCCATTTTCCAGATATTTATATTTGCTGAGCATGCCCGTCCGCAGCAAATACACCGTCAGCGACCGCACCCAAATCGCTCCAGCACCCAGGCCCGCCACGATCAGCAGCACGCTACTGGTAATAGCAAACGCGCCGATGACGCCGTCGAAGCTGAAACTGGCGTCCAGCACTTCCAAATAGAGCAGGCTAGCGAACGCCGCCCAGCCAGTCTTGACCTTGACCGACTTAGCATCATCCTCGTGAAAGAATGAGCCGAACAATTCCAGCCCGATGTGCAGTATAATTCCCAGTACCGACGAGATCAGCACCAGCGCCCGATGCGGCGGCTCAACCGTGAAATACAGCACCGCCGCCACGCTGAGCATCAAACACACCTTGAAATTCTCGAACCGCCCAGCCTTGGCCAGCCACGGCTCGACATGCCGCATCCAGTGCACGCGCTTGTTATAATCAATGAAATAACTGAGGCCAATCATAATCAGAAACGCGCCGCCAAAAGCATCAATCATCGGCGAGGCTTCGTGCAAAATATGCCCGTATTCCGCCGGTCTATTCAGCGCCAAATCAACCACTTCCATAAATCCGTGGCCGCTCGCCACCATCACGATGATAATCGGCAGCACGAACCGCACCACGAACACCGCCACGAAAATTCCAACCGTCAAGAACACCTTCTGCCAAACCTGGCTCATGCCGGCCAGCACCTTGCTGTTGATCACCGCGTTATCAAAGCTAAAGGTAACTTCCAGCACCACCAAAATTGCAAACAACCACAAGCCGCTCGCGCCGAAATGCCCGAAAATCAACCCGCCCAACGCCAGCGTCAACAGCGCCGAAAACCAAAAAATCCGAAATGGGTGATGCGAGTGCCAGAGATGTTTCATAATGATTTAGTATAGCACAAGCTTACTGTTATAATTTATAAGTATGGCAAAAAAACGTGTCAAAAGCTTCAACATAAATAAGCTAATTAACACAGCCAAGATACTTACTGGCTGGATAATTGCGCCAGTATTGATTGTCGTAATATACTTATACAGCCCCCAGCTTGGACTATGGCTAATCAGCGACAAATCAGACATTTGGTTCAACGAAACTGCAACAATGTTGCAAGACTTCCTAACCATCACGTTAAGCATAATCATTGAAGCTTTACCTTTTGTTATCCTCGGAATTATCATTTCATCTTTGATTCGCCGCTTTTTGCCGCCAGCCAAACTCACTAAAATTTTACCGCGCAACCCATTTTGGCGCCGATTTACATTATCGCTAGCCGGACTAGTACTACCAGTCTGCGAATGCGGCAACGTACCGGTCGCTCGCAGCTTACTAGCTCGCGGACTAAAACCCGCCGACGTCGTCAGTTTTCTATTCGCCGCACCGATTCTCAATCCCATCACCATTATTGCAACAATGACCGCTTTCAGTTTTCAGCCCTACATGATTTGGTGGCGAATTATTTTTGCATTGATAATCGTCCAACTGACCGCTTTGATCGTCAGCTTCATGGACGAAAATAAAATCGTTCGCCCAGCTTTCAAAGAGTATTGCCGCGCGCACGAGCACAGCTCTAAGTTCAAGGAGATGCTTGGATCCTCGCGCGACGAATTCTGGCAATTATTAGCCATGCTAAGTATCGGCGCTATCATCGCTGCCGCCACTCAAGTTTTCGTACCGCGCGCCATCATTAACACTGTCGGTAACGACATCATCTTATCAGTTATCGCCATGATTGGCTTGAGTTTCGTGGTCTCGATCTGTTCCAGTATCGATGCCTTTTTTGCGTTAGCCTATGCCCGTAGTTTCACAACAGGCTCGATTCTATCATTCCTGTTAGCTGGTCCGATGATCGATGTCAAACTAATCGTATTGATGCAAACCACTTTCTGCTGGCGATTTATCGCCGTGGTGATGTTAATAATTTTCGCACTATCGTTTGTGACAGGTATAGGAGTAAACTTGCTTTATGCGGGCTAATTTGGCGAAATCATTGGGCGGAATTGCTGCCTGCGGATATGTTTTGCTGCTAGCTTGCCGCGGTCAGCTCGGTTTTTACATTCATCCGCGCTACCATCTTTTTGCTGCCATTTTGAGCACGACAGGCATCGCTTTCTTGGCTATTGATATAGTGTTGCAATTAAAGAGCGGAGCATTAACTGCACGCCACCGTTTCAAATTCCACCATATCAAGTTCGCCTCGTGTCTATCTGTCCTAATTTTACTAGCAGGCTATCTGCTGCCGCCAAAACCGTTATCACCGAGCAGCGTCACTCAAAGAGAAAATTCTATCACCACCAGCCAAACAAACTATTGCAATATTCCTAAACCTAAGGAAGGCGAGACGAATGTATCGATCAACCGCTGGCGATCTGCTTTCAACTCCTGCCAAAAACTATCGTATTTTGACAATACTAGCATAACGATAACTGGTTTCGTCTCGAGTGGCACACTACAAAACTATGGCTACGATTATTTCGAACTGGCGCGCTACGTTATCAGCTGCTGCGCCGCCGATAGCATACCTATGAAAATCTTAGTAGAAAAAACTCCTGCGAATAGCTACCGCGATGGCACTTGGTTAACCGTCAAAGGGAAGTTGATGCAAAAAATAATTAACGGCAAAGCTGAATACGTCATCACCGAGTCTACCGCTACCGCGATACCGCAACCAGAAGACCCTTACGAATTATTTGGTTTATAATCTTGCCACTTTTTAGCAGCGCCATCTTCCTGGTAATATTCATGCGCGCGCCAGTTAGATAAGAAGTTTTTATCGCGCTCGATTTCACTTAATAGCGGAAAAATCTCACTGAGCAGCATTTCGTCGGGGTATTGTTCGCTGTCCGTCAGGGGACGTTGCCCGTTACTGCACAAATGTGCATTAAGAAATATAAAGCGCTTAGTACAAATATAGCCAGGCTTTGAACAGTGCAAGCGAAAATCGTGCATAGTCTGAATCGGCTGCGCCTCGTCCTGATAGGCCTCAAACTTGTACATCACCCAAACTAGTGGCGTATCAAACGTCATGTCATCAGACAGTTGTTGCTGACTATGCCGTAAGTCGTCCAACTCTATTCGTATCTGTTCAACATCGCTATTCTTCAATTTCGCCAATGCCAAACGGCGCTCCGCAGCAGCAATCTTTACTGTCAAAGTCTTATATTCATCATACATATCAAGCAGCTTATCAACCGCCACTCTCGCGCCATTCATCATCCAAGCGCCTCCGTAATTACTGCGCGCGTAATCTCACGCGCCCGCTCGCCAATGACGACTAATTTTAATGACTCGTCAATGGCACCGCGCGTGACCCGTATTTGCTGCGGCGTTGCCTCGATGTGGTATATTTCGTTACCGCCAGCGACCGCACCTTTCATGCGCCGCAAAGCATATTTGTCCCGCAAACTAGCCCAGATCTTCTCAATATTCTCAGAGCTAATAGCCAAGCCAGACACATCAATCACGCTATAATTTAAGACATTCTCAGCCGCGTTTTCCGCAGGCTCGTGCAGTAGTAAATAGTCCAAAATCTGCGACTTGTCACCAAGCTGCACCGAATCAAACTTGCCGTGATCCATCATCACAACCTTCGTCAGCCCTTGTTGCAACAATGTTTCAATTAGCTGTTGGCGGTCATTTTCAGCCAGCAAATCCAGCTTACTAACCAATACCACATCCGCCGCCCGAGCTTCCGTCAGCAGCGTCTCCGCCAGGCCATCAGCCCTGGCTTCAGCTCCATCTACAACATACAACGACTGTTTCAAATCATACTGCTCAAAGATATCGCCAGCCAGCAATTTCTCGACCACCCGCAGAGTATTAGCGACGCCAGTCGATTCAATAATCACTGGCGCTCGTCCGCTTATTGCAAAATTGTGCAAAATATCAATCAACTCTTCGCCGCTACTGCAGCAGATACACTCGCCAGCAATTGTTGCCACTTCATCAACGCGTTGCGCCAATGTGCAACTGTCGATACTTTCCGACGCAAACTCATTCTCAATCACTCGCGCGCCAGCAAACTCAGGCTGCTGCACCAAAAAATCCACTAGCGTCGTTTTACCAGCGCCCAACGCGCCGTTCACCAAATATAATGCAATCTTATCATTCATAATTAGCCTTTCTTGTACACATATACTGAGTTAATGATATCGTCGTCAGGATTATACTCGACCAGCAGCTGTACGCGCTGCAAACTATTCGGGTCAAACGCTGGGTATAACAATGTTTTCGCGCCATGCGCACCGCGCACAATGATCCGTCCGCCAGGCCGAAGCGCTGGCAAAATATTATCAATAATTTGTTGTTTGGCTTCAACCGAATCGCCCGCCAGCCCAGCCACATAAATCACGTCGTAAGCATTATCCGGCAAAGCTACCGCCGCTCCGTCCGCCACCAAGCACTTACCAACTGGCCAAGCAATCGCCCGTGCCAGCTCGCGCGACTGCGCCAAAGCAGCCGGCGCCACGTCCACCAAATCAACCATCGCGCCCGTCTGATGCCACAAACACCAAGCGGTCAAAGGCAGGGGGCCGCTGCCAATCATCGCCGCGCGGCTGTCCTCAGACAAAAACAAACCCGACCCGGCCAACAAGCCAACTTCACGCCGCACCAGCTCGCGGTAATTGTCAATATACCAAAACTTTTCTAGCTCTTGCTGCGGACGGGTTGAGCTGGTGATTCGCCGCGACCAATACATTTCCATTTCCGACTCCGACAGGGAACAACGCCGCTGCACTTCGCGGCACACCTCATCATTACACCACTTCGGTAACTTTGTAGCCTGCACAGCTGCCGCCACCAAGCCAGAAAAAGCCGCATTGACGTCTGGCGAGGGTGCAAAATCGTGCAAATTCATCACTGTTTTAATTGCTATATCCATGGTGTTTCATAATGTCAAACCCGCCGAATTATTGCAAATTTGTTGCAATAAGTTGTATACTTGCAATATCATGACCCTCGACGATCTATTCAAACAGCACAACCTGCGCCTAACTAAACCGCGGCAGCAAGTCTTCGACGCACTGCAAAAATCAGACGTTCCGCTGACTATCAGCGATATTGCAAAAAAGTGCAAGGATATTAACCGCACTAGCGTTTATCGCGCCTTGGTGGCGTTCAACGATCTCAAAATCATTAACGTTGTTCACGTCGGCTGGAAGAACTACTACGAGCTAGCCGAGCCATTCATTCCGCATCATCACCACTTATACTGCATTCGCTGCCAAAACGCTATACCAATCCAAACTCCAGAATTAGAACAGCTCATCAATTACCTCAGCAGAAAATACAGCTTTTTGGTCATTGATCACCATTTTGAGCTTGAGGGTATTTGCCAAAAATGCCGGCAAAAACAGCAGCTAGTTAAAGGGGCTAGTGCTAGCAAAAACAAGCCAAAGCCAGAATCAAAATCAACAAAGTAACACTAATCGCCAATCATCGTCAGCAGCGTCTCGCGCTCGCGAATCAGCTCGCGGTAGCGTTTGAGCAAACTCATAATATCGTTGCGCTGCTCATTACTGAGGTCAAATACCGCCAACAACACTCCGTCAATTTCTTTGGCAGCTTTTTGTGTGTCCGACAGATTAGCCAATCCCGGCACGGTAGCCAGATATTCCGCGCGAAGATCCTCGGTCTTTTTCTCGTAGAGAGCTAGTCGTTTGGCCGGACTATTAGCTGACTTTTTACCGAGACGCGCCAAGGCTTTTTCATACTCTTGCCGCGCCGCCAACACCGACACATAATCAATTTTCAGGCCGAACAGCCGCGCTACCAAGCCATTTTGCGCTTGCTCAATCTCGGCAGTAGCACCGTCGATTTCGTTCAAACGCCGCCGCGCTTGGCGCGTCATCCGGCGAATCTGATGGCGCTCAACTTTCGACTGGAATGAACGCTTAATCAATCGCGCCTGCGGATCGCGGATTGTCATGCCGAATTCCTCGGCAACCGCACGGTAGAGTAAATAATCTACGTAAACTTCGACCTGCTGCGAACAAACTTCTGCCGGCTGATTAACAAACTCTAGCGCCAAACGATGCAGCTTTTTTTCGCCTTCTGCATAATGTTGCATTGCAAAACGCGCTCGTTCAATGCTTTGGCTCTGCTGTGCTGCGTATTGCAACAATGTTGCAGTTTGCTTATCATCTGTCAAGAAATTGTCGCTCATCGTCTTGATCAGCGTTTTCTGCTGCGGCGCGCTTTCGATTTTACGCAGCCGCGGTAAGCAATCATCACGCCAAGACAAGAAAAATTCCAGCGCCATCGGCACGCTGCGATCAAAGCGCCGCGCCATCCGCCGCAGCGAGCGCGGGCAAGCAGCATAGACGGCCGCCGCTTGCTGCCGGAACTGCAGCGGACGCACCTCTGCTAGCTTAAGCAAACGATTGTATCGCGCTGGGAATACTTTATCGATATCATTCATAGCGTACCTGAACCTTTCTAAATGAATAATTTAATAATTTCTGCCACGACGCACCACGTTGATTAAAGCGCCGGATCTCGCCGTCAACCGATGCCACTTTGACTAATGCTGGACTATACGATACTTTACGGCTATACATCCACACATCGTCGTAGTTCCAGCGTCGCAGCGACGGATAAACCCTTTTCAAAAGCTCCACGCCATTGCGATAAAAATACTGCGGGTCGGCTTCTGGCGGCAAGAACTTTTCGGCGGTCAGACCCATATTCTTGACGATACGGCGCACATCCTCTAGTGTCTGCTCGGCGCCGTTTTCGGCAATCAACAGAGCATACACACTACCGCGGCTGCGAAAGATCACTGCGTATGAATCGCGTCCCGTCTCAATATCGTCAAACAAAAATTCGTCGACTGGCATCTCGACATGAAACACCCGCGGAATCAGTTTTTGGCACTCCTCGCGGCGCATCTGATCGTAGTTAAAGTCGTTAGCGGTCATACTTCCATTATACTATTTTTATGACGAAAAGTCAATATTGTTAGATAACAAAAAAGCGCTAGGTAAGGGTGGGCATCACCTAGCGCCATTCTGCCCTTCGTCCCACCCTATCGGGTATACGTGATCCACCTCACACATACGGTGATCCGCTGGACAAAGGGGTTAGTATACGCTAAAAAGTTGTCTAGGCACGAAAGTGGAGGGTAGATTACTGCCGTGCGCCTTTTAGCGCAACCTAACATAAGTTAGAATAGGGGGTATAAGGTGCTTGATTCACCACCTCGGGTCAATCAATCATCCCAATATTAGCACACCTTTGACAACATGTCAATACTTTTTAACAGGAATTTGTATGAAAATCAATAAAGTATCACCAGATAGCAGCAATTATCTCAAGGTATTAGCTAATATTGACGACAAGCCGCAAGCATTATATTACTTAGGTGAAATCCCTAAACAACGCCAACCGACCATCGCTATCGTCGGTACCCGCAAGCCAACCAGCTACGGTATCGAGGTAACGCATCAGTTTGCT
This sequence comes from uncultured Candidatus Saccharibacteria bacterium, assembly GCA_963539155.1. Classification (GTDB taxonomy): domain Bacteria; phylum Patescibacteriota; class Saccharimonadia; order Saccharimonadales; family Saccharimonadaceae; genus Saccharimonas. The sequence goes on along the minus strand of CAUTJX010000006.1, from coordinate 22,527 downwards.
AGCGGCCTGGCCAGCCGCGGTTTTATCATTGTTAGCGGGCTAGCCCTAGGTACCGACGCGCTAGCGCACCGCGCCTGCTTAGACGCTGGCGGCACCACTATCGCCATCGTACCTAGCCAGTTACCGAATATTTATCCACGCAGCAACAGCGCGCTCGCCCGGCGCATTATCGAGAAGGACGGGGCAATTCTATCTGAGCATTCTACTGATGACACCGAACCATACATCCTCGGCCGCTGGAGCTTTTTGGAACGCAACCGCTTGGTGTCCGGCTTGGCCAACGCCGTACTAATTACCGAAGCTAGCGCTCGCAGCGGCACGCTCAATACCGCCGCTCACGCGCTAGCTCAAGGCAAAGATGTCTTCGTTGTACCTGGCAACATCACCAGCCCGCAGAGCGCTGGCTGCAACGCTCTAATCAAGCAAGGCGCCACGCCCGTCACCAGCCTCGACGACATTTTGTCGGTTGTCGCGCCAGAATCCATGCCAGACGCGCGAACCGACCAAACCAAGCTGCCGCTCGGCTCAACACCTGCCGAAACAGCGATCATCGAACAGCTCGCTCAAGGTATCCGCGACGGCGACCAGCTACAAAAGACTACTCAGCTGCCAGCAACCGAGTTCAATACTGCGCTAACCATGCTTGAACTAACTGGCGCTATCCGCTCGCTCGGCGCCAACCAGTGGACGCTTGTCTAATTAATATTGTTTAAGCTTTTCGCAAATTTGTCATTTTCATTGTATAATTGTAGACTTAGATATTATGCCTATTAAGTCCCGTGAAAAGATTCCAAGATTCAATCCTAGGACTGATATCCCCACCATTCCCAACGCTATGAGCATTGCTGGCGCGATTCTAGCCTGGCGCGGCGCCAAACGCATCGATACCGCTGCTGGTATCGCACAGGTTGCCGCTGGCCGGTTCATTGACGTTCTAGACGGCATCGTCGCCCGCAAAACAGGGCAGACAAGCGATTTCGGCGCGTTGCTGGATGCTGGGCTAGACAAAGCTGTCACTGCCATCATCCTTTATGCGATAAAAAGCAAAAACCTCGCACCAACGGAAATAATCGCTGCCATCACAGCTTTTAATGGAATCAATGCCGTTGCCAGCGCCAAAACGATAGTTGAAGCTGGCGATGAAACCGTACGCCCGGAAATCTCTGGCAAATTGGCGCTAGCGCTCGAAACCAGCTCATTGCTAGCCCACCTACTCGGCAGCCGTCTCGAAACCACCGGCCAGAGCCAACTCGCCAGAGTTACTCGCGGTATCGGCAATTTAGCGTTCGCTGTATCGCTGCCGTTCGCAGTTAAATCAACGCTTTCGTACATTGAACGCGCCCGGCAATCAAAACGCCGAAATGATAAATAAACGGGCAAAATTGGCGACTTGCGGCTTGAAAGGGATTTTTGGCTATTTTGTTGCAAAGGTGGTGAGTTAGTACGAGCAAGTTGACTTTCCCCTTTATCTACGCTATATAATACGGTATGCATTCCAAGGAGTTTATAGGTAGCAAATCACACGAAGATCACGGATTAGATAGCGAAGCCTCTCTGAGCTTTGCAGAAATGATAGATCTCGACAGCATTGATGACCAAGATATCAAAGATTTAATTATTAAAGAACGGGCTGTTCCAGTTGCGATCAGTACAGATGAAGGTATTAGGCCTAAAATTATCGACTCCTGCGGAATGACCTGCAGTTTTTGTCATAATGAGGGAACCCCTGTCGCAAGCGCCTATAGCAAAACAACTCTACTACCCAACCCACGATACAGAGGAGGGCGGGTGTCTATTTTTGAGAAGACCAATAATGTAGATTTTATACCTGGCACAATGCAACCTGATGACAACTTTCTAGGTAGCCTACTGCAAACCAAGCAGGCACTTGGCATCAAAGAAGTTCATCTGACCGGTGGTGAACCGACCCTCCATCCAATGTTACCTCAAATCGTGGCAATGGCAGCAAGGGCGGGCCTAGACGTGAAGATGACATCAAATGGCGAAAATGGTAAGCGACAAATCGCAGAATGCGCAAACGCAGGATTATCAAAGATAAATTTCAGTATTTTCGGAACAACCCCCGAAGAACTAGCAATGACACAGCATGAAAGGTACCAAAACCCTGCATTGGCCGCAAGGAAGCTTAATGCCCTCCACGAATCCATAAACGAAGCACTTATCCACGGTCTGAAGGTCGATGCAAATATCGTTATGCCATCTCTCGCGCACGCTGATCGTGTAGCTCGAATCTTAGATAGATATGGCGAGAAAGTGACGATCAGAATCCAAAATGATCTTGATAATCAACGTGAATCACGATTGGCTATTTATAAATTCCTCGCGATGGTCAATGCGGAGCCCGAGGAGTTAAGGATTGATGCAGGAACCTCAGACGCAAGAGTTAGGTATAGAATGCCTACTGGTGAAGTAATTATTTTCAAACAAATACGTAAAACTATGCTACCCGAAACTTGCGGCGACTGCACCCTTAATAACCCCACCGACTGCAAGGAGGGATATTATGGTACTCGGCTTTATGTTGATACAAACGGAAAATATAAAATTGGGATATGTCTTTTACGGATGGATCTTACTCAAGATATAGATGATTTCATCAATAGCACCATGCCGGGTGAAATTCTGCAACATAGAGAGAAAGAGTTGAGCCTGCTCAAGCAGCACTACCGTGATCGTCTAATAGATACAGATAGAAAGGATCCATAAATGACGAGGAACGAACTAATTAGAGATGCCGTTAATAAAGGTGAGATACCCGTACTACCGTTTGAGCTAGAGCGTGCACGACTATCTTTTTCGCAGCAAATTAGCAAACAAGAAGAGTTAGGTCGCTCACTAGGCGAGGCCATGCGCCAGTCGTCTGAGACGTGGCATGATAACGCACCTGCTGAAGCAATACGAAATGAATCTCAAGTTGCCACATTATTAGCTGACAAAGCGATAAAGCTCCTACAGTATGGTAAGGAGTTTGACTATGAAACCGAAGGTAATACGGTATCGCTTGGCAGTGTTGTCGATATCAGATATGACAAAACTGGAAATATTATAACGACTCTTGTAACTGGCGCAACCTACGATATTAAGGACTTCTGCGGAAACAGTGACATTAAAGGCGTGACAATATTCAGCCCTATTGGCAAAGCTATACTTGATCTATCAGTTGGCGATTCCACAGAAGTGACCATCAGTAACAAAAAAATACCGTTAAGTATCATTAGAATTCGTAACTTTGATGAACTCTCAGCGTAATTTTTAGTAAACCAGCTTAACACAAGGAGTGTGACTACAATGAGAACCGAGTATGAAGCTAAATTTGTCAACATAAGCACCTCTGAGATTCGGCAGAAGCTGCGATCTCTTGGCGGATCATCCGAAAAGCCTGAGCGGCTAATGCGACGAGTGACGATTGATAGCCCCAAAATGAAGCAGAACAAAGGCTATTTGCGCGTCCGCGACGAGGGCGACCGCGTAACGATGACTTATAAGCAATTTGACAAACCATCTGTTGACGGCGCCAAAGAACACGAGGTGAGCGTTGATAATTTCGAAGAAACCATCGCTATCCTAGAAGCCGCTGGTCTGCCGTATACTTCTTTCCAGGAGTCCAAACGTGAAACGTGGCGGTTGGGTGATGCCGAAATTGTCATCGATGAATGGCCATGGCTAGCGCCGTATATCGAAATCGAAGCGAACAATGAGCACATAGTTAGAAAAACCGCCGAGGCTCTCGATCTTTCGTGGGGCGATGCGATTTTTGGCGATGTTATGGCAGCTTACCGAGTACAATATCCCCATTTGGCTCCATTCGACACCATCGCCTCTATACGAAACGTCACCTTTGATTCGCCGCTGCCAGATATACTTAAAGATTAGCCTTGAAGAATATGACTAGGTTGTGCGAAAATTATTGACAGCGACAGATAGAGCTTTGCGAGAATTAGAACGGGATTAAAACTTATTGCAATAACTACTGGTGTACTATGATCACAACATAGGTCGCGGTATTTTTTATACCAGAGCATTAACAAAAATCTTGATATTTTATTCTAGTATTGACATATACCATCAGCTTTTTACTCAAAGTTTCGTAAAAAAGGGCAAGAAGTGCCCTTTTACTTTGAGTGAAACCTCTTTTCCTAGGAGGGGAAATGAGACACCGTAAGACTGCCGCTAGTGGTTGGCTGTGCACCAATCGCAAGCTCATCGCGGGCATCGTCGCTGCAGTAATGGCCGTAGCTGTGGCCTACCCTGGACACAACACCGAGATGGCACTGCAGTTTTTGATCTTTGTGGTGTGCTGTCAGTCTATAACGGCAGACAGAAATCAGGCGACTACGCCCACACCCAAAAGAGATCGAGGTCGAGTTCAACGACACCGAGGAGTGACCCTCCCCGGCAGAAGGGCTTAAAGCCCGTCAGAAAATAGCCCACCAGAGCCCTAAGGTTCGGCGCGAGGCCCATCTGGCGGGCTATTTTCTTTGGCTTATCACCCTAGACAACAAGCATTAAATTTGGCATTTTTAGCAAATCGGTTTACTATTATATAAGTATGAAGAATCTGGTTATCGTCGAGTCGCCAGCCAAGGCCAAAACTATCGAGAAATATCTCGGCAATGATTTTCATGTTTTGTCAAGCGTGGGGCATATTCGCGCTATCGCCAAAAAAACCAAAGACGGCACGCCGCCAATTGATATCCAGCACGGCTTCAAAACGACTTACGAAATCGACCCGGAAAAGAAAAAAGTAATCGCTGAATTAAAGAAAGCCGTCAAATCAGTCGGCGCGGCCAACGTCTGGCTAGCCACCGATGAAGACCGCGAGGGCGAGGCCATTGCTTGGCATTTATGCGAGGTCCTAAAGCTTGACCCCAAAACTACCAAGCGCATTACTTTTCACGAAATTACCAAATCGGCTATCGAGGAGGCAATCAAGCATCCGCGCACCGTTGATATGAAGCTAGTCGAAGCCCAGCAAGCGCGGCAGATCCTCGACCGAATTGTCGGCTTCGAGCTTAGCCCAGTTGTCTGGCAGAAGGTTCCTGGCGGCAAGTCGGCTGGCCGCGTCCAGAGTCCGGCCGTACGGCTGCTAGTCGAGCGCGAGCACGAAATTGACGCTTTCGCTGGCAGTTCGCAGTTCAAAGTAACCGCCATTTTCGCCGCTGGCAAACAAGAACTAAAAGCCGAGCTAAAGCAGCGCTTCGACAGCGAGTACACAGCCCGAGCTTTTCTCGAATCGCTGGCTGGCGCTACTTTCACCGTTACCGATATCAGTACCAGCCCGTCAAGCCGCAATCCGGCCGCACCGTTCACGACCAGTACCCTGCAACAAGAGGCCAATAGTAAGCTCGGCATGGGCTCGCGCGCTACCATGGCCAGCGCCCAAAAACTATATCAAGAGGGCCGCATTACTTACATGCGTACTGATAGTGTCAACTTGTCAAGCCAGGCCATCGCTGCTAGCGCCGATTACATCAAACGCTTATACGGCATTGAATACTCGCATGTCCGCAAGTTCAAAACTAAATCTGCTGGCGCACAAGAAGCCCACGAAGCGATTCGCCCAACCGACATTACTCGCGAATCGGTCAGCGGCAGCGACTATGACCAGCGTCTCTACGACCTCATCCGCCGCCGCACGCTGGCCAGCCAAATGGCGCCAGCCAAGCTAGAGAACACGACAATTACAATTAGTATTAACGACGGGGAAAAGCAAAATAACTCAAGCAAGACTAACGACAAGCTCGTCTTTGAAGCCAAGGGTCAAGTCGTCCTCTTCGACGGCTTCCTGCGCGTCTATGGCGGTGGTAAAGATGACACAATTTTGCCAACCGTCAAATCTGGCGACCAGCTGCAGCGCCACAGCGTCGAGGCTCGCCAAGTTTTCGCCCGGCCGCCAGCCCGTTATACCGAAGGTACACTAGTCAAAAAGCTTGAAGAGCTCGGTATCGGCCGCCCAAGTACTTACGCTACCATCATGAATACCATTCAAACCCGTGGTTACGCCGAAAAAGGCGATTCCGAAGGCGTACCGCGCGATGTTATCTTATTGCAACTTATCGACAATAAGGTCGAGCGCGAAATTGTCCAAGAAAAAACCGGCTCCAACAAAGGCAAGCTCGTGCCGACGCCAGCCGGCGAGCTAATCAGCGGCTTTTTGACTGACCATTTCGACCGCGTCGTTGATTATGGTTTCACCGCCGACGTCGAGAAAGATTTCGACGACATTGCCGGTGACCGCCTAGCGCGCAATACTATGCTTGAGAAATTCTACGCGCCATTCCACGCACTAATTGAGCAATCCGGTAATATTGACCGCCGAACTGTCGGCGCCAACAGGGAAGTTGGCATCGATCCAAAATCCGGCAAACCAATTATTGCTCGCTTCGGCCGTTTCGGACCAATGCTGCAGCTAGGATCAAGCGACGACAAAGCCGACAAACCGCAATTCGCGCCGCTGCCTAAAGGTGCCAAGATTGAAACCGTCACCCTAGAGCAAGCTTTGCATGCCTTTGAGTTGCCGCGCCTAGTTGGCCAGACCGAGGATGGGCAAGATATCAAGGCTAACGTCGGCCGCTTCGGTCCATATATTCAAATCGGTAAACTCTACGTCAGCCTGAAAGATATCGACCCGCGCGAAGTCACCCAAGAGCAAGCGCGCGAACTATACGCCGCCAAGCTCAAAGCCGAAGCTGAGAAAAATATCGCTGACTTTGGCGACGGCATCAAGGTACTCAACGGCCGCTTCGGTCCATACGTTACCGACGGCAGCAAAAACGCCAAAATCCCCAAAGATACCGACCCCAAAACCATCACTCGCGACCAAGCAGTAGAATTGCTCGCTAACGCCCCGCAAAAAAGGTCGGCGCGGCGCCAAATACGGCGAAAGAAGTAAGCATGGCAATCAAGCTCCAACAAGTCCGACGTGTCCGCCGCTGGATGATGATTTTGCTGCTCGTAGTAATGATTATCGTTGTCTTCTCGCTAAATGTTCACAGGTCGTACCGCACCGATAATCATCCACGTCTGGGCAATGTCGCTAATGTCGACTCTGATATCCCGTATTGCGCCGGCCAAGACAAGCAGAAGTTTGATTTGTACACGCCGATCAACAGCCTACTCAATACTCATACGACACCGTACCCGCTAGTTATTTATATCCACGGCGGCGGCTGGCATAAGGGTGATAAGCGCAATTCGCTGCTTGACTATTACGGTTCTAGTTTGACGGCGGCTGGTTTTGCGGTCGCCTCGGTCAACTACCGCCTAGCGCCCAAATACCACTATCCAACACAAAATAACGACGTTGCCTGTGCTATCGATACCATCGCCAAACTCGCCAGCTCTTATGACATTGACACCAACAATGTAATTCTTTTTGGCGACAGCGCTGGCGGGCTCTTGGCTAGCGACTACGTCTTAACTCGCCAAGACAGCCCAATTACTGTCCGCGGCGTGATCAGTTTTTATGGTACCACCGACCTGGTCAACCAATTACAGCGCACCAAGCGCAACCCAAATGCTTACAAATTCCTCGGCACCCGCAATGTCGATACTGCCCGCGTCGCCAGCCCGCTATACCAACCGATTACCAAAACGCCGCCGCCGTTTTTGTTTTTCCACGGCACCAAAGACAGTATTGTGTCGATTGAGCAGGCTTACAAGTTCTACCAGCGTATCTTGGCCTACCAGCCGAGCAGCCGCTTTATTCGCGTTGCCAATGCCGGCCACGGCTTCGACGACAGTGGACGCAGTACCAAACCGACCAGCGATGAAATTCGCCGCACACTTACACTGTTCGCCCTCAAGCATATCAACAACGACCAGTCAAAAACTCAGGCGCAAACCACGCCAGAAAAAGTCCAGATATTATTAGACAATGATTAAGCTGTTTAATCAGCTAATTATTCACTAGTGTTTTGAATAAGCTTTGCTCAATAAACAATTATATTTTGTGATAAACCGTTAAATTAACCAGCATCGATATCGCCTTAACACCTTAAATTTTGACAAAAATAGGTATTATTGTTAGCCTAGACATTATTCTTTATTAAAAAAAGTAGCAAAAAAGTATTTACCATAAGCGTCTATATTGTGATACAATATAATTAGTTAGTATTTGATTTGACAATCTAACTACTATGTATTATAATCAGATACGAAATTACGATATCAAACTAAAATCACTCTCGAGGGGCGGGGAGTGGAGATAAAAGGATAAGGATCGCATGACCGAAACTACCGGTACACCTGCTGTGGAGACTATCAAGACAGCAATTGAGGATATTCTTAAGACCATAGACCAAGAACGCGAACGCGAAATCATCACGCGCCGTTTCGGCCTATACGAACGCCGAGAAACGCTTGAGCAAATCGGCGAGCTGCTCGGCATCACTCGCGAACGTGTCCGCCAACTCGAAAAAGCCATCTTAGCCCGCCTCAAAACCGCTGCCGCCGACGGCAAAATCCCCGCCATTAGCGACGCCGAGCGCCTAATTATCCGCGACCTTTCCGAAAACGGCCGCGTCGGCCGCGTCCAAGACGTCGCCAACCGCCTCTCGAAAGACAAAGCTTCCAACAATACCCGAGCTCACGTTGCCTTTATCGGCGAGCTGTCGCCGCGCTTCGTTATAATCAACGAAACCGACAATTACCACCAGGGCATCAGTATCGCCGAAAACGGTAATGAGAAGAAAGTCCGCGGCGATATCGACAGCATTGTTAAAACTATAAAAAACCACGGCCAGCCAATCGACATCGAGAGCTTGCATGGCATGTTAACTTTCGAAAGTCCGTCCCAAATCCGCGGCCTGGCCAGCTTATCCAAAAAACTAGCCAATCTCAAAGACGTTTGGGGCCTAGCCAAGTGGCCGACTGTCAATCCTAAAAACATCCGCGACAAAATCTACGTTATTTTGGCAGGCAATGGCAAGCCGATGCACTTCTCCGACATTTCTAAAGCCATCAAAGAAAGCGACTTCAAGCGCAGAAACGTTACCACTCAAGCTATCCACAACGAACTTATCAAAGACAAACGCTTCGTCCTAATCGGCCGCGGTATTTACGCCCTCGACAGCTGGGGCTATAGCAAAGGCACCGTTTCAGATATTATTGCTGATATTTTGCGCAAGGCAGGCGAGCCGCTTCACCGCGACGAAATTGTCAGGCGCGTACTCAAGAGCCGCCAAGTCAAAGAAACAACTATTCTGCTCAATCTGCAAAGCAAATCGATGTTCAAGCGCGTCGCCAAAGCGACTTACACCATCGCCGAACCACAGCAATAATCTATCTGCGGATTCCGCTTAATCTTGCAAAAATAACAGAGGTATGATATAATGAAAGTATAGCTATGTCATTTATCACTTCTGTTATTGCTCTATTGTTGCAATGGTATGTCTGGGGGCCGTTGGTTATTGTGCTGTTATACCTAACTTGGCGCAATTATCGCAGTATTGATGTAATAAAGAACGTTGAGAGCGTCTTGTTAACCCTCGAGATTCCAAAAACCAACGATAAGTCTGAGCTGGCCGCCGAGCAAATGTTCGCTAGCCTCCATGGTATTTTGCGCGATGCCCGCGAGCTAAAAGCTAACAATGGCTATCAGGAGCATCTAAGCTTCGAGATTGCCTCGGTGGGCGGGCGGATTCAATTCTACGTTTGGACGCCGAAATCGCTGCAAAGCTTCGTCGAAGGGCAGATTTATGCCCAATACCCGCAAGTACAAATCCATAAGGCCGAAGAAGATTATGTCGCTCACGAACGCCACCACAGCGTAGTCTATACTTCAGAAGTTACCTTAACCGACAAGGAATTTTTACCGATCAAAACCTTTCAGAGTTTTGAAGTTGACCCGCTAGCTGGCATCACCGGCACGCTCGCCAAGCTCGAAGATACCGACGAAGAAATTTGGATACAGATGCTAGTACGCCCGGTCGCCGACAGCTGGCACAAAGAAGCCGACGCCTGGATTCAATCGGTCAAAGCAGGCGGCTTCAACCTATTCGGCACCGACGGCATAGGCAAGTGGATTGCTGGACTATTTTCTGCTCTGTGGCAACCGCCTGAGCAAGCAGGCGCTAGCGGCGGTCCAGAATTATCAGAACGCGACAAAACCCGCATATCTGAAGCTGAAAAAAAGGCGACCAAACTTGGCTATCAAGTTAAAATCCGCGTCGCTTACCTAGGCGAGCGCACTAGCGACGCCAAATTACGTATGCAAGGCATCATTGGCACCTTCAAGCAGTTTAATTCAACCAATCTCAACGGCTTCAAGATGTCGAACGATAGCTTCGCCAAAGAAGCGCTCGCCAAATACAAGACCCGCCTCTTTGCTGACCGCGGTTATCTGATGAATATCGAGGAAGTCGCCAGCGTTTACCATTTACCGCACACTAACGTCGAAACACCGAACATTGTCTGGGCTAGCACCAAAACCGCCGAGCCGCCGCCGAAGCTGCCAGTCCTAACTGGCGACCCAGCACATGATGAGAATATCTCGGCCTTTGGCATGACTAATTTTCGCGGTATCAACCATCAATTCGGTATGCTGCGCTACGACCGCTCGCGCCATGTTTACATCATCGGCCAGACGGGAGCAGGGAAGAGCGGTTTGCTGGAGTTATTTGCCCTCAGCGATATTTTCCACGGGCAAGGCTATGCTATCATTGATCCGCACGGCGACTTTGCTATCAATAACATGCGCTTCATTCCAGGCTCGCGCCTGCAGGATGTTGTTTACTTTAACCCGGCCGATACGCAGTATCCGCTCGGTTTCAACCCGCTAGAGGTCACTAATCCGTCGCAAAAAACTAATATCTCATCAGAAGTTATCGGCGTGCTGAAACGCATGTTCGGCGACTCTTGGGGTCCACGGCTCGAGTACATCTTGCGATATACCATTTTAGCGCTGTTAGACCGGCCCGAGACTACCATGCTCGATATTACTCGCATGCTTACTGACAAAAAGTTTCGCAAAGACACACTCAGTTACTGTAAAGACACGGTGGTGCTGCAATTCTGGAATGTTGAGTTTGCTAGCTGGACTGATAAATTCCAAGCTGAAGCCATCGCGCCAGTCCTCAACAAAGTCGGTGCCTTCACCGCTAATCCGGTTATTCGCAACATTATCGGCCAGCCGAAATCGACTTTTAACATCCGACAGATTATGGATGAAGGCAAGATTCTTGTCGTCAATTTGAGCAAGGGCCTCATCGGCGAGGATAACGCTGGTATTCTCGGCTCGTTTTTGGTTACTAAAATTCAGCTCGCCGCCATGAGCCGTTCCGATATTCCTGACATCAAGGATCGTCGGCCGTTTTACCTATACGTCGACGAGTTTCAGAACTTTGCTACTGATTCATTCGCCACTATCTTGTCGGAAGCGCGCAAATACGGTCTCAACCTGACCGTCGCCAACCAGTACATCAGCCAGATGGAAGAAACTGTTCGCGATGCAGTCTTTGGCAACGTCGGCACCGTAATTAGCTTCCGCGTCTCTGCCGACGACAGTCCGATTCTCGCCAAACAATTTGAGCCGCAGTTCGAGCCAAATGACCTGCTACAGATGCACAATCGTAACTTCATCATCAACATGGTTATCAACGGCGAGAAGGCTCCGGCCTTTAGCGCCAAAACACTTAATCTGCCAACTGCGCAAGACGACAACACCGGCCGGATTATCCAATGGACGCGCGATAATTATAGCCGCAACCGCAGCGATATTGAAGCCGATATCGCCAATCGAATCCTGCCGCCAGAAAACCTAGTCGTCAAAAAACCCGGTCCCGCCTATACGCCGCCAAAAACACCCGAACAGCGAGCCGCCGATCGCGCCGCGCGCCAAGCCGCCAAGCAGCCGCAAGACCAGACCCAACCAATTGCCAAACAACCATCGGTCAAACTTGACAAAGGAGCTGTTGGTTTGCTACAAATAGACCACAGTCAAAACAATAAAGACACTTCAAAGGCCGCAAAGGATAATGACACCGCAAAAACAAATGCGGCAGCTAAACCTGCCGCCAATGAAGAAACAGAGAAAGTAGACACAGCTACTAGCGACAAGCCAAAACGCAAACGCACTCGCAGCCGCCGGCGCAAAACTCCAGCGACAGCTACTTCCAATTCGTAATCAACTATTGCTATGCCTCTACCGTTAGAAATAGCCACCACGCCGCATGCTCATGACGCTCAAGTTGGCGAGATTATTGATCTATTATGCAAGCCCAGTATCTGCGGCCCAATTTCAGACATACTAGGCCGAGATGCTTTCATGGAAGCAGCTACCGACCTAACGCAGCGTTTATACTTGGGTGAGTACGCCGCTGCACTGGCCAGATACATCGATGAAAGCAGCAATACCATCAAACCAGTTGGCACAATTATCTATAGCCAGGACTCAAACGATCCTAAAATAGCAAATTTGGAACTAATCGTCGTACGAGAAAAATATCGACTCCGGCAAGTAGGCGCGCGACTGATGGAAATAGTCGAGGAAGAAGCGAAATTGCGCGGCGCAATCCAACTACAAACACAAGCACCCCAGAAAATGCCAGACCTACAGAGCTTCTTAGCAAAAAATGGTTTCTGCTACAGTCGCATGAAAGAGAGCGAGGGCGGAGTTTTGTTTTTGCGGTATAAAAAAGATCTTAAAGGAAAAGACGACCAACAAAAAACGGGCCTACCGCCCGAATCTTTATAGAAACACTTTAGCTAATGCTTTATTTTAACCTGTAGTGTTATATTGAGGTACCGAAACGGTACACTAGGAATTATAGCCAATTAAAACAACGTTGTAAACCCTAAAAATAAGCGATATACTAAAAATAATTAAAAGGGGACTACGATGAAACAACCGTATTCTATTGGATTAGATATTGGCACAAACAGCGTCGGCTGGGCAGTTATAAATGAAGGTTTTGATCTGCGCAAATACAAGCACCAAAGCATGTGGGGTGCCCATTTGTTTGATGAGGCGCAGAAAGCAGCCACTCGGCGGTCATTTCGCTCATCGCGCCGACGGCTTGCCAGGCGAAAACGGCGTATTACGTTACTCCAACAAATATTTGACAATGAGATGCAAAAAGTCGATCCGCATTTCTATATTCGCTTATCCGAATCAATGCTCCATGTTGGCGACAAAAGTTCTACACTAGAATTAGACGCCAATATTCTATTCGCCGACCACTCTTTCACCGACAAATCCTACCGAGAAAAATACCCAACAATCTATCATTTGCGAAGCAGCCTATTTCACAACTCCGAAAAACAGGATATTCGCTTAGTCTATCTAGCGCTTCATCACCTTATCAAGTACCGCGGCAATTTCTTAGTCGAGGGCGGGGTAGATAGCGTAATTTCATCGTTCAACAGCCAAAATCTACAAACATTCATGGATTTTATTGGCGCTGACGAATTAATAGCTAAAAAAGTTAAAGCTATTTTGCTTGACCGTTCTCTGTCGCGTAGTGTCAGAAAGTCAGATATTATCAAACTACTACAGCCCACTCCCGATAATAAGAAAATCGTAAGCGAAGCCGTCGGTGCAGTTATCGGTTTAAAATGGAACGCCAATAAACTATTCGAGGACGACTCTCTCGAAGTAAAAGGGGAGTTCTCGAATAAAAATTACGAGGAGCAACGCGATGAAATTGCAACCGCAATCGGTGACGATCGCTACGAACTCATAGAGACCTTAGAATCGGTCTATCAATGGACGGTTTTCAGCCAATTTATCAGAAAAGATAGTTGCCTGTCCGACATTATGATTGAAAAATACGATGCCTATCGTCAAGATTTATCCGACCTTAAAGCGCTATTTCACGAATCTCTACCTAAAAAATACAAGACGTTTTTTCATGGCGACGCCGCCGAATTTGAGCTATACAACAACCACAAACGAAACCTTGATGATTTATATAAATCTATCAAAAAACAACTCGGCGAAATTGCCAAGGACAACCCGCGCTACCAGCGATTTGAGAAGCGGGCTGAGCTAGAGGAATTTCTTTCTAGGCAACGTATCCGAGATAATGGCGCCATTCCGCATCAAATCCACCAATACGAACTTGAAAGAATCATCGACAACCAAGCGCAACATTACCCGTTCTTAGCCCAGAACCGCGATAAAATCATTAGCATCTTTACATTCAAGCTACCGTATTACATCGGGCCGCTCAAAACTGACGGTAATTTTGCGTGGTCAGTCAAAAAGAAAGATGGCGTGATTTATCCTTGGAACTTTGACGAGATGATAGACGATGAAGCTTCGGCTGAGGAGTTCATCGGCCAAATGCGCAACAACTGTACGTATCTGCCAGACAAAGAAGTTCTCCCTAAGAATTCGCTGCTTTACCAAGAATATGAAGTTCGAAACGAGCTGAAGAATGTGACTGTCAATGGCGAGAGATTAAGTCCTGACATTCAGAACCGCATCGTTGACGAGCTATTCGCCAAAGAACCTTCGGTGACTTACAAAAAGTTAATTAAATATCTCTATGACAACCAGATATACAACACCGATTCTCTCGTTATCTCTGGAACAGCTAAAGAGAAATCGTTTGCTTCATCGCGCAAATCTTACCTTGATTTTACCAATAAAATCGGTATTGAGATTACGCCAAAAACTCAAAAAGCAATTGAAGAGGTCATCAAGTGGATTACCTTGTTTGAAGATAAAAAGATTCTAGCCAAAAAATTACAGAAGTACAGTGATATTTTTGACGATAATCAGCTTCGTACTATCCTGAAGCTAAATTATAGCGGCTGGGGACGACTATCTCACAAGCTGCTTGACGGCATCACTGCGCACACGCCTTACGGAGAGCTGACCGTCATAGAGACGATGCGTAGCTCTAAAGATAACTTTATGCAGATCATCCAAAGCGATCGATACGAGTTCAAAAAGATTATTGACGATATCTTGTCGGCAGACCAGCGCACAGACATAGCCTACGACGACATTAAAAAACTCGCCGGATCGCCGGGCATCAAACGCGCTTTGTGGCGAAGCGTTAGGATTATTGACGAGATTATCGATACGATTGGCTACGAACCAAAGCTAATCAGCATTGAGATGGCGCGCAACGAAGACAAAAAGGTTAGAACCAAAAGCCGATACGGCCAACTGGAAAAAATGTATAAAGATCTTTACGGCAAAAAATACAACAAGTCTGACATAAAATCGCAATTAGCTGACTATAAAGATAAGCTTGATCGGAAAAAATATTACCTATATTTCCTACAGAACGGCAAATGCGCTTATACGGGCGAGCCGCTCGACATCGAAAACGACCTTAAAGACTGCGAAATTGACCATATTTTACCGCGCTCGTTGACAAAAGATGACTCACTAGACAACACCGTCCTAGTACTGCGCAAAGAAAACCAGCAAAAACTTGACGATTACCCTATCTCGCTCGATATCCAAAACCGTATGCGACCGATCTGGATGTCTCTGAAGAATGCCAAGCTTATGTCACAGCTTAAGTTCCAACGCCTAACGAGCCAAAAGCAACTGTCTGAAGACCGCGTCGCCGGCTTCGTTAATCGCCAACTCGTTGAGACACGGCAAATCACCAAGCACCTAGCCAGAATGCTGACCGAAAAATACCATGATTCATCGACAGAAGTGTTTACTATCCGCGCTGGCATGAGCTCAGAATACCGCCGCATTCATGACTTGCCGAAATGCCGCGAAGTCAATGACCTACACCATGCCAAAGACGCCTATCTAGCCGCCGTCCTAGCTCAGTATATAAAGGTTCGTTATCCTAGATTAGATAAAGCATTTATTTACGGCGAATATATGAAGTTCAAATCTAAAAAACAAACCGACGCAGATCGCAGTAGTTTTATTCTATCCTCAATGAGGTATGATTTTACCAACACAGAGACCGGCGAAATTATTTGGCAGAGTAAAACAACGCGCGATGTCATTGATCGGACGATGCGATATAATGACTGTTTAATCACTCGAAAAACCAAAATTGGCGATGATCAATTTTACGACCAAACGATTTACGGCAAGAATTCTGGCAAAACAATGATCGCCAGAAAAGCAAACTTGCCAGTCGGTAAATATGGCGGATATTCAGGAGAAAAAGCAGCCTATTTCGCGGCAATAAATTATCTCAAACAGGTACGAAATAAGGACGTCTCGGTCAATGAAATCGTCAGTGTCCCAGCGCAGATTTATACACTAGAAAAGACCAGATCAGACTCAATCAATGAATATATCAGCAACAATTACAAGCAAGCTACGATACTTCTTCCTAAAATACCAATCAATCAAAAAATTGAATATGAAGGCAATGAACAGTTCATCGTTGGCAGCAGCGAAGTTACTAACGCCAAGCAATTGAAGCTACCTTATGCTATCGAATACGCCGTAGCGATAGCCTTAAAACGGGGAATTCCGCGTGTCACAATTTCAGAGGAACAAGCTAAAGAAGACGACAACCTACGCGATAAGCGCGCTAAACAAATCGAAAAAAGAGATAAAGTTATTAGCGGAATAGAGAGGTTCTGGGAAGTTTACACCGATAAGTTGAGCAGCCAGTACCAACAATTTGGTAGCGCCGTCGAAAAAGCGAAGGCTGCCAGTAGTAAATACCAAGCAATGTCTGTAGATGATAAGATTAAGGTTATAGGGTTAGTCTTAGTGGCTACACACGCTGGATCGGGGCGCGTAGATATGAAAAAGAACTTCCCAAAACTTCAACTACCAAGTGATTTTGGTAGAATGATAGGCAAAAATCTCGACCCAACCAAGCTTACTTTCGTTTACGAATCTATCACTGGATTGCATTGTCGCAAATTAGACGGAAAATTACTAGAACAGGATCAATAAAGCATGTCCTGGCGAACCGTCATCGTCAAGAATCGTTGCAAACTGAGCTATAAAAATGACTACATGCTCATCATTAGCGATGGCAACGAAAAAGCGCTCCACATCAGCGAAATCGGTACTTTAATTATCGAAAATACCGCCGTCAACATCACTGCTTATCTGCTTTGTGAACTGTCTCGCTACAAGGTGAAAATAATTTTCTGCGATCACCAGCGCAATCCATACAGCGAAATAATACCATATTACGGCGCGCATAATGCCAGCAAACAAATGCGTCGCCAAAGCCAGTGGCCTCAGACCACCAAAGATAAAATCTGGCAGAGAATTGTTGCTCAAAAAATCATCAAGCAAGCTCAGGTAGTCTATAGAGAAACCGCCAACCAAACCTCCTGCGAAACGCTTATGAATTTTGCCGCATCAGTATTACCCGGAGATACTACCAATCGCGAGGCACACGCCGCCAAACTCTATTTCAAGGAATTGTTCGGTCCGCAGTTTTCGCGCGATAGCTCCAGCGACATAAACGCAGCACTTAACTATGGCTACGCAATTCTCCTTTCAGCTTTCAACAGGGAAATTACTTCAGCCGGCTATTCAACCACTATGGGCGTTAACCACTGCAATGAGTACAATCCTTTTAATCTCACCTGCGACCTCATGGAACCGTTTCGCCCTGTAGTTGACCGCGAAGTTTATAAATGCCGCAGCTTCGCTTTTGATGACTTCTTCAAAAGCCGCCTAATCGAAGTCCTCAATCACAAAGTCATGATACTCAACAAAGAGCAATTCTTGTCAAACGCAATCAGTATTTATGTTAAATTATTTTTTAGAGCGATGGAAGAAAATAGGGAGGAAGAGCTTCCTAAATATGAATTAATCTAATGATGAAAGTACGCTATATGAGAATGATTTTATTTTTTGACTTGCCAATGGTTAGCGCTCGCGAACGCAAAATATACGCGACATTCCGCAAACAGCTTATTCATGAGGGATTTGTGATGATGCAGCAATCTGTTTACAGCAAATTAGTTCTCAATTCTACCAATGAAAAATTGACATATGACAGAATTAAGAAAATCATACCCGACAATGGCGTTGTTCAGCTATTAACAATAACCGAGCGACAGTTCGCCTCAATGGAATATCTGGCAGGGGAGTATGACGAACTGTCCATTCAGAGCACCGACAGGACGGTAGTTCTATGAAATTAACTATCTCGGGATTTGATAATACGCTAGCCCTGCCAGACGATGGCGGTATCGCAACTTTAGCTATCCATAGCGATATACTTTTCAGAAAAATTGTCGAGGGTATTCTTGATATGTATACAAAAAGGGAAGAGAACAATCGCACTGTTATTTACAATAACGAAAATGACCCTCTGAATTTAACAAAAGACACACTAATCGTCACCGACTTGTATTCCTACGACCTATCCAGCCGAGCTATTACAACAGCTCTTTATAAAAATATCCAAGACAATAGTGATCTAGATCCAGTTAAATTAGCCCAAATCGAAAAAGAGATTTTGGATATTCTTGGCGCCATCAATACTGGATTCTCGCAAAATTTGAACTATCAAACAGAGATAAACATTGGTGACATTATGAAAATGGCGCATGTAGAATTAGAGGCGAACACGGGGAATAACTATATCGACAAACTTTATGGTATTATAGACTCAGCGCATCAATTATTATCAAAACGTTTGGTGATTCTGATAAATCAGCGCCAATTGCTGTCGCACAGCGAGCTGCAGGCACTTTTACAATACGTGCAAAATAATCATTTTTCAGTACTTTTTATTGAGAAAAACTGTAAGAATAAGTTAAACGAGGAAAACGTCCTTGTCGTTGATGACGATCTATACGATTTCAGTACTAATTCATAGTAACATATGGTAAGCGCTACCACGTTTACCCCTGTAAAACTTCACGATTGAGGTTTTACAGTAGTGTTATATTGAATGGTACTGAAACTGGATCCTGAAGTCTACTTTATGCCGATAGGTTTTACAGTAGTGTTATATTGAATGGTACTGAAACAGGCTCTAGTAGCACTAGACCGCCTGTTCAGTTTTACAGTAGTGTTATATTGAATGGTACTGAAACCGACCGCCTACATTTACGCTCCGAAAATCGGTTTTACAGTAGTGTTATATTGAATGGTACTGAAACTTACTGAAGCACGTGCTAAACGGTGGTTTTGTTTTACAGTAGTGTTATATTGAATGGTACTGAAACTGGCCTGTGGAAAACCATTTTTCCCATGTGGTTTTACAGTAGTGTTATATTGAATGGTACTGAAACTGGCTATATCAGCCAGTGGGAGCTGTCGGCAGTTTTACAGTAGTGTTATATTGAATGGTACTGAAACGCGGTGGCAGTCAGCGATATCAGCAAAGGCGTTTTACAGTAGTGTTATATTGAATGGTACTGAAACGTTCAATAAACGATAATGTGTCGCGGCTGGGTTTTACAGTAGTGTTATATTGAATGGTACTGAAACCGTAAAGCCAAGCGACAAAGCCAACCACTGGTTTTACAGTAGTGTTATATTGAATGGTACTGAAACAGCAATCGAGCCAGGGAATGGTGCTTCCGAGTTTTACAGTAGTGTTATATTGAATGGTACTGAAACATGTGCATAGTTGCCTGGATTTCCATAGTTGTTTTACAGTAGTGTTATATTGAATGGTACTGAAACCTACCGATGTTTTCTGCATCAGCCTCAGGCGTTTTACAGTAGTGTTATATTGAATGGTACTGAAACTCACTCTTGAAAAAATACAAACTGGAAGACGTTTTACAGTAGTGTTATATTGAATGGTACTGAAACAAAAATATGGCAGCGCCCTCGTAAAACTCTTAACGCTCGCCTGAGCAGCCTTCAAACCAGCCTGCAAGGCTGATACGTTTGCTCGAATTGTCAGAGTGAGTGTACTGTTATTCATCTTCCGCCCTCTTTTTCCTAGCGGACGAAAAACAACAAAAAAATGCGGCTCAAAGTCCGCATATATTACCCATATTATATCACATCGTGGTATAATCCCTCCATAAGGAAAGGAAAATAAACTAACATGTTTAATCTCTTCAAGAAAAAAGAAAAACTGCCGCTACGCGCCAGCGGCGAATATAACGGGACGTACAACCCTATCAAAGACAACGTTTTATCGGCTGAATTATTGTTTGATCACGACGGTGTTACCTTTTTGTTTGATAAGGGTATTAAGAAAGACGCCATACGGCACTTTGATTGGTCAGAGGTAGAAGGCTTTGATTTTAATTCAAAAAAGGAAGACAAAACTGTTGTTTTCCGTACAATTTTATATTTGAGGGATGGACAAATTACTCTTATTAAGTCGATTGAGAACAGTAATGTTCAATATGGCATTATCACTACATTAGAACCTCATTATAAGAAAATACGCCGGTTTGTCGCCGGCAAATTAAACTCGGAGTCCTCCAAATGAGTTTGTCTCTCCGCCGCAAACAATCTGCTGAATCCAACAAAACTTACAAGTCCAAACCCACCACCGAAAACTTCAAGCAAATCCCTCAAAAAAGCAATAATAAACCGCCTGCCAAAAATAAAAAACGAGGCTGGACGATCTTTGGCGGCATCATCATAGCTATTCTCGTCATTACTCATATTAGCAATGTGATGGAGCAGTCTCGCCTCGAAAAAGACAACGTTCCAATTGTTATCTCTGATATAGAGGACAATATCAAGCTCGATTACCACACCGACAAGCGTGAGATATCCGCCAAAATATCGGGCGTCAGCTCATTTGCCGAGGTAAAAATCTCAGGCGACAAAACCGATATCCACGACCGCAAAGACGCGGCTGGCAATATCAAATACGAAGTTAAAAATATTAAAGAGGGAGACAGCGATATCTCTATATCTGTTGTTGACGGCAAACGCCACAGCGATAAAACGGTTAAGTTTCACCGCCAAACAAAAGCCGACTACGATAAGCAAGAGCTCGAAAAATCTCTCAAGTATACCGAGGAAGCAGTCAAAAAGGCTGAAAAACAACCCACCGACGAAAACATCTCTCGTGCCAAGTCAGACATCAATAGACTACCAGAAGACAAGCGCGCCCCATTCTCTGAACGTATCGCCAAACTAGAAAAAGCCAAGCAAGAAGAAAAAGAACGAGCCGAACAGGCGAAGAAAGCCGCCGAGGAGAAGAAAAAGCAAGAGGAAGCCGCCGCTGCTAGTGCTCGCCAACAACAGCAGGCGCGCTCATTACAACCAACAGCTACACCTCGCCAGACTACACCCGCACCACAACCCGCTCCAACAGAATTGAACTTTGGCAGTTGCAAAGAAGCGCGTGCTGCTGGCTACAGCCACATGCGCCGCGGCGAACCAGGATACTCATCGCATCTCGATGGCGACAACGATGGCATTGCCTGCGACAAGCACAAATAAAACAAGACAAACTTATCGTCGCCCCGCCTATCAATTATCCTCTTTTTTCAAAAGCTTAAGTAAAACTTGGTACACCCCTGACAGACGACCGTCCTGGTTTCCGGTGATCCGCCCCTAGCTAGCAGACAAATCACCGGTTTAGCGTCCAACGACAGAATCGGAGTTGTCGATAGGCAGCTCGCTGACAACTTTACAGACACTACGACTATTTAATAATATATCATAATCCGTAATTACCGCGTTGCTATTAGCCAGGCTTATGGCGACGACCACCTTCTCAATAAATACGGCAGGAATACGGCAACGACATCAACCTACTGGCTGAGGAGCAGCTCGCAGACGGCTTTAGTGAATACTATAACGGAAGACTAAACGGTGAAGATAAAGTGCGTCTAGGCGCTAGATTAGGTATTCCTCAAAAGGTCCTGGCAGTATATGACCGCATTACTGAAGCCATAAAATCACTCATCGGCAAGCAAGACATCATCAAGCAGTTCTACGCTCAGATGGAGACGGGGAAGTTCCGCAACTCCCAACAAGTACCAGGTGGTGATGGTCGGATTAAAACAATGAGCCTTGATTCTGACGTAAGCGAGCGGGCTGTTAGGTCCTTCAATTCTGTCCGACGGGGCAAGCAAATCAAGTCCGTTGTTGATCAATTATCTGAAGATGGTGCTAGAAAAGTAGCAGAAGCATTACGATCAACCGACTTTAATAAAAAAGCTCGGTTGATTATAGATAAGAATGCCGTAAATCATTTGCGAAACAGTGGACACCTTACGGGATTAGGCAGGAATGGCGCAGACGCTAACCCTCTAACGGAAGCAGATATCAGGGCTCTGCCTCATGTATTCTCAGACCCTGATGTAGTATACACGTCAGGCACTGGTAGGACTGGTAAGCGCATGGTGCTTGAACGACAATTAGATAACCACCATCGTATTGTTGCTGAGCTTGAATATAGCGGTAAAGATTTTAATCTGGTAACATACTTTAACATAAACAAAGACTTGCCAAACGACAAGCCTGCTATGTCTTATTCCCCAGAGGGGGTTGTTGCTGCGGATGAATCCGGCCGACAACCTTCACGTCCTGGACGGTCCTCTAGCGACCCAGACAACGGGTTCAACGATAGTATACCAAATGTCCCTCAAAATGTCAATAACGACGTACTAACCCACCACCTTTGCAACCAAATAGCAGGCCTAGTAGACTGTAGTTAA
>CAUTJX010000005.1:0-50313 GCA_963539155.1 uncultured Candidatus Saccharibacteria bacterium | reverse complement strand
CAATAAACGATTGCCTCGAAGAACATCATCTTCCAGGTGTAGCCTGTCGGTGCGGGGATGCTGTGAGGTTTCAGTTGGGTTTCGTACGCCTGTTTCATCAGTTTGCGCGTGGTTTTTGAGCCAAATTCAACGGCGTGCAACATCTCATGAATAACCACGCAAATCACGCCGTTTAGTCTGTCAGGGTCGTAGTCAATCGGCGGTCGTAGCAGAATAAAATCACCGCTCGATATTCTGTGTCCGATTGTGTTTTTGCCTGGCGCATTCGGCAGTAAATAAATAGTTTGCTGAGCTTGAAGGTCGAACGAAGATTCCAAAAACCCAGCAACTTTTGCAAAACTTCCGTCAAAGCGCGCGAAATCGTAGCGCTCTAATAATTCGCGCCACTGCTCGAGCGTGTCAAATTGCTCAAGCCATAATTTATCAAAATATGACTGTAGGCTTAATGAAGTTTCCTTTAGTTTTTGTGCCGCGCCGCTCGAAAAATTACCCGCATAAACTTTACCTAGCAACCTCCTAGGGTCGCTACAACCTTGCAGAAGATTTTTCACATTTTGCAATATGCTTTTCGCTGTGGCATCATCATTTGGAATAAACGAGCGATAGTAGGCGAGGGTTTTATCATCCGTCGCTGCCGTCTCGTCCCAGCCTGAAACCGTCTGCAGCCAGTAGAAAAAAGCTGTGGTTTTGTTTGTGGAAATTGTTATATTCATAATTACGCTTGCATCAACTATACTACAGTCCAACCTCTGCAGGCAAAGTCTGCAATATCGATTTCTCCGGTGTTTCCGTAAATATCACCCGCTTGCCGAGCGCCTGCGCGTAGCCGATTTCGATCAGCGCCGAGGCGTCAACGTAGCCGTCTTTTGAACAAACAATCAGCGCGTCGCAATTGTCTATCATGTCCAGGTGGTAGCGTTCCAGTTCTAGTGGCGACATGCCTTCTTCGCCAGCAGAAACAACAAATTCTTCGCCCGGATTTTTCGGCTCTTCGAACCGCGGGCTGAGAATTTTCACGCCGCGGCTCGCCAGGGTCTTCTTAACTTCTAGAACATAGGGCAAGTGTTTGCGAAAGCTGCCCGAAAGCACCACCGAACGATACTCCTGCTTGGCGGTACCGTGAATCATGTTCGAGTCGGACGGCACCAATTTTTCTACGCCAAACGCTTCAACCGCCGCCTGCGCGATCGCCGAACACGCCCGTGCTCCGTGCATCCACAGCGGGTCGTCGGGCATCAACGACTCCAATTTCTTGATGGAAATTTTGCTATAAACTTCTTCGTTTTTGGCAGCAAAATCGGCTGGCATAATGAAGCTTGGATGGTCAGAATCATCGAAAATATCGTTCGGCTGCAAATTATAGCCAACCAATTTCATATACGTCAGCTCGCCGCCATTATAAATCGCGACTGGCGTTTTGGTATTGGTGCGCGGCATTTTTTGCTTGATAGAATCGACCACTTCGCGCAAATTATGCTGCGAATGCTCCTCGTTCAGAAACGGAAAATCAGCGATCACCGTGCCGACGCCAATCTCTAAATTGTGCCGCGCTGTGACCGCGCCTTTTTCTTTGACCACGAGCTCGGTCGAGCCGCCGCCGATGTTAATCAGCAGTAGCGGCGCGTCGGGCGTGTACTCCGAAGACAAAGCTTTTTCTAGATAAAACCCTTCGAGTTCATGCTCGACAATCGCGAAATACAAACCAGTCTGCTCGAAAAAATCGTCGACCAATCGCCGCCGCGCCGGAGCCTGCAATTGACGAAAAACTGCCGTCGCAAAAACCTTGACTCGACTCGCTTGATACTTGGTTTTCACAGAATTAACATAATCAATCAGTTCCTGCTTGACCGTCTCCGCCAGCCCAACTTCCGGGTCGATTGATTTTTTGAAAGGCAAGCTTTTCGTTTCGAGCAGCTCAACATTCGAATCTAACACCGAGTAGATTTTAACCGTTGCCGAGCCGATGTCGATGTAGAGTTGTTTCATGTGGATTCCTTTCGCTTCTTGCTGAAAATTTATTTCCCTGTATCCCGCCGGCTAGATCCTAACATCGCCGCCATCAAACAGATCAAAGCGATTGCGCCCAAGACCGCCAGCCGCGCCCAGTCGATGCCGTCTTGCAAAGTGCCAGGGATGTTGTAATAATACATCGTCGAGTAGATGTCGTAATCTTTCCAATTATCGATCAGTTTGCAGATGACCGACAGCACGTACGAGGCGGCGAAAAGACAAGCGCCGATGGCGATAGCCAGGCCGCGTTTGCCGGTGACCGCCTGCACGGCAAAGCTGATGCCGCCGTGCGCCAGACCGAGCGCCCAGCCGCTAAAACACGCCGCCGCTACGTGCCACAGATTCGGTGAAAAATCAAAAATTAGCGTGCCGAGCCAGATGGCGGCGAATACCAAACCAGCCGGCAGCGCCGTCAGAACCGCCAGCGCCAAAAACTTTTGCCAGGCGATATTTAGGCGATTGCGTTTGCCGGCTAAAATCACCTCTAGCGTGCCGCTGTCTTCTTCTTTGCCGATTAACCCCGCGCCCAACGTCACCGCCAAAGTCGCCAGCGTGATTGGTACGAGTAGCGGGAACAGCTCCAGCCCCAGCCAGCCTTCGGGCGTGGTCGCCGCCGCCACATCGCCGATGATGGCGCTCATGCCCTCTGGCATTGAGCCGACAAACGTGCCTAATTGCCCCTTGAAATGTTCGAATAAACCAGAAAACAGCGTCGCCACCACTGCCAAACCCAGTCCGGTAAATAGCGCGCTGCGCCAGTTCAAACGCAAACTGTTCAAGAAAATTGCCGCCATTTTAATTCCGCCTTTCGTAATAACGCATGAAAATTTCCTCCAGCTCCAGCTCCGATTCGGTCAGGCTGAGCGGCTGGTATTTAGCGATAAATTTCACAAATTCCGTCACCTCGCCGCGCACCGTGAAAGTGTAGCCGCCGGGCGACTTTTCGACGCTTTCGACCGAGGCGAGGGCTCGGCAATCGGCGAGTTTCGGGTTTTTGGCGAAGGTGACGCGGTAGCGGTGAGTGGTCAGATTCTTGGCATCGTTAATATCTTCGATCGCCACGATTTTACCGCCGCGAATGGAGGCGGCGCGGTCGCAAATTTTCTGAACTTCCGCCAGGTCGTGGCTACTGACGAGCACCGCCGCGCCGCGCTTTGCCGCCTCGATAACGGTGTCGTAAAACACCTGTTTCATCAGCGGGTCGAGACCGCTGGTCGGCTCATCGAGAATCAAGAGTTTCGGGCGGTGGGCGAATGCCTGGATTAGGCCGATTTTTTGCCGATTACCCTTGGACAATGTCTTGAGCGGCCGCGCAAGATCGGCGTCAAATTTCTGCACCAATTCATCGACATAATCCCAGTCGGTCTGCTTGCCGAGCCGCGTCAGATACTTAATGAGCGCCCGGCCGGTCATGTTTTCGTGCACCGCTAAATCACCTGCCAAATAGCCGACCTCGTCGTGCTTGGCGACCCGCGCCGCGCGATTATCGGCACCGAGTAAAGTCACGTAGCCGCTGGTCGGATTGATAAAATCCATCACTTGGCGAATCGTCGTACTCTTGCCCGCGCCATTCGGCCCCAAAAAACCAAACACCTCGCCCGGATAAATCTCCATCGAAACATCGTCCACCGCCCGCTTGCGCCTAAAATCCTTGACAAGATTTGAGATTATTAGCGCTGGCTGGTCTTTTTTGTGGCTGGTCATCCTAGAGTTAATTATAACATGACTACTGTGCGGAGTTCAGCTCAGTCAAAAGCCCACCGTAATTATACGGCGTAAATTTATCGTTGATGAAAATCGGGTAGGCGGGGCTGCTGACATTCATTTTGCTAGCTAGCGACGGGTCGATCGGCTGAAAAGCTCGCAAATTCATCTGGTTGAGCTGAAATTTTTTCTTGTCCTCCAGCGTCATGCGATAGACGAAGCGGAACTTGGCGACACCTGTCGCATCTCGAAATTCGGACACGTCTTTTTCGCTCAATTTCTTCAATTCCTCGCGCCATATCGCCACCGAATTCAACTCGCTTTGCACGCTAATTTCTATTGACATACAGTTCGGGGCATATTTATTTATGCAGTCATAATCCGCCAAAATCACCCGCGGCAAATTGATTGCTTTGGAAATTCCCAGTAAAAATACCTTCGAATTTTCGCCGACGAAAACACAATCATTATCGGGGCAATAAGTATTGTGAAAATCAAACACCACGTCGTATTTTTTGCACAAATTTAATAATTCAACTGGCCGCCGCTGCTCGTAAAACTTCGTGTCGGTCGCGCTGCCCGGGAATGAACGATTCAAATCTTGCTTGACGAAACGCTGCCGGGCGGTGATGGCTTTTTCGTTCGCCAGCACATAGTCGACGTTTTTAATCGGCGAATCAGCCAAGCTCCTGACCAATTCAATCCCAAGCATTTCATTTCCGTGCATGCCGCCAATTACTAATATTTTCATATTTCCTCCTGATTTTACAAATTAAATTATTGGATATATCGACACAAAATCGCGCCAGTCGGGAACGGTTTTTCCAGCTCGCTCAACGGTTGCCGCAGCGCCGTAATCTCGAACGGCGACTCGGGTCATCGCTGGCGAAATCGTTCTGTAGGCGAGCGGTATCGCCGCTGCGTTCAGATTGAGTGCAAAGCCTTCTGTCATTTGGCGAAAATTGTCCAAATTCCCCCAAGTGCGCACTGAACGATTCGCAAAAACTTCATCCAGCCACAATAGGTCGCGAACCGTGCCGCCAAACGTCCGTGCTAACTTGTTTTTGCGCAGGTATCGCTCGCGTAGCCAATCCGCCATTTCCGGCGCGCTTTCGTATTTTTCTTCGCTAATTTGTTCGACGGTCGCTCGCCAAGCTACCGCCGCAAACGCCATTTTGCCGTTCGATTCGCGCTCGGTATACCAGCAAGTTGGCCGCGTGTCGCCAAGCATGTCAAATCGCTCAAGCAATTCTTCGGTTGTATAAGCCGCTTCGCTAGTCGAATTACCGCAAACTTCGCACTCGCAGCCTGGTTCTTGCCGGGAGTATCCCGTCGGGCACGTGTCGCACTTGCTAACTTCGTACCAAGGCTCGCCCGCAAAAGCAGCCTGGTAAACTGGTATTATTTCGTCGTATTGTTTTCTTGCCTGTCTAGGGCTTAAAAATTGCGCCTTTATTTCACTCATTTTATGAATTCCTGATTAATGGTTTACCTGCAATTCAAAACGCCAGCTTCGCGCTGACGTTTATCGTTGTTTTGATGCAAACTTAATCAGCGCGAGCTGGCCAAAGATGCGAGTGGTAGGTTAAGGTATAGCTGTAGCCGCCTGCGCCTTTTTTCATCCATCTGCTGATGCGAGCAACGGTTCGGCTGCTTAATTTCGTTTCGGCAACGATAGCAGAGTATGTTTCGCCGTCCGCGAGCATCTTCGCCGCTTGCAGCCGCGCGCTCATCTCTACAATCTCTTTTTCGGTCATGAGGTCGCGCAGAAATGCTCGCATTTGATCGGCGCCACTTATAGCAGCGAGCACTTTTGCAAGCCTTTGGCAATTTTCATCGTTCCATACATTATCGACATTCATGATTTTAGTTTACTAAAGTAAAGTGGGGCTGTCAAGTGTTTGAGAATTTTCCTAGTAATTATTACTTGAAATTAGAGGCTGAAAACATTCCTGCAACGAAAAACCCCGTCCAGAAGGACGGGGTTTTTCGTTGGTGCGGGTTAGGAGACTCTAACTCCTGGCCTCTTCCATGGCAAGGAAGCGCTCTAACAACTGAGCTAAACCCGCATAGGATTTCTACGCATCATTATAGCGAACTTGCCGATTGATTTCAATACCTCTGCGCTATGTAGTATAATAATGAAGGTATTTGCGGGTATCGTATAACGGCTATTATGTATGCTTCCCAAGCATGAGACGAGGGTTCGACTCCCTCTACCCGCACCAGTTCAAATTATTGTCATAGACCTTCAAAATAACGCTGTCACGCATTATAATTAGAATATGAAGAAAGCTGTCATGAAGAGGCTGCTTCCGCTGTATGTTGGCAAGTTCTTCTTAAGCTTTGTACTTTGGTATTCAATTGAAAAATTATTTATAAGAAGTATCGGCATCGACAATTTTGGAATTAGTTTGATCGCGATTGTTCTGCTGATATCATCCGTTCTGACCGAAATTCCATCAGGAATTATCGCGGATCGCTGGAGCCGCAAGGGTTCAATGGTGCTCGCTGGGTTATTCTTAGGGGTTAGCAGCCTGATGGCTGGCGCTAGCGATAATATCTTTATGTACGCTGCCGCTGTGACGATTTGGGGTCTTCACGATGCTTTCTCGAGCGGGACTGGCGCAGCTATGATTTACGATACGCTGCTCGAGGAGCAAGGGCACGCCAGGAACTTTAATCGAGCGCTAGGACTATACGAAACTTTAGGCGGGATAGCGTTAATTATCAGTAACTTTTTAGGCGGCTGGATTGGCGAACACTCGCTGATACTGGCATTTAATTTAACGATTATTCCAATTGCCATATCCATGGTTTGCCATCTAATTTATAAGGATGCAAAAATTAGCCGCGAAGTGGCTGATGAAAAACTTATCAAACATACTAAAAATACATTCAAATGCGTTTTCAAAAGTAAAAGCCTACTCTGGCTGATGACTGCGATTATGATAGTTTTTTGTATCCAAAAGATGAATCGCGAAGCTTATCAGCTGTGGTATATTGCGCTGTCGGCCCCGGCGATAGTATTTGGTATTGCTGGATCGTTCATAGAAGGCTTGGGCGGACTGGGCGGCTCGTTGGTTAAATATCTCAACTCAAAGCAAATAAATATAGTTCTGTCGATTTTACTAGGCTTGGCATCGCTCGCACTTTCGGTGGGCAGTAATTTATGGATAACTATCGCCGCGCAGGTCTTAATAGCTGTAGTCTCGGGGGCGCTGTTATTCCATTTTACCGCACAGATACAACACCAGCTGCCGTCACGGTACCGCACAGGTTCCGGCTCGGTGATAAACGCCGTGGGACGAATTGTCCTCATGCCGCTAACGTTTGTGTTTGGAGTTTTGTCAAACCAAAGCGTTTTCATCGCTGGTTGGATGCTGGTAGTTTTGTCAGGACTAGCCGTTTTCGTGCAGCTAAAGCTTGATGAGCAAGCTTCACCGCAGTAGCATACTTCCCATCCCCGCTCATCTGTGCTACAATTAACAACCAAAGGAAGGTCTGCGTTAACATCAGACCATATTTTTATGAAGGACGCTAGCAAGATTCGAAATATTGCCATTATTGCCCACGTCGATCACGGCAAGACAACCATGGTTGATGGGCTGCTCAAACAATCGCGCACATTTCGCGACAACCAGGCTGAGATGAGCCAAGAACTGATCATGGATTCAGGCGATCAGGAGCACGAACGCGGTATCACCATCACCGCCAAACAGACCTCGATTTTTTACGGCGATTATAAAATCAACATCATCGACACGCCGGGACACGCTGATTTTTCTGGCGAGGTCGAGCGGACGCTGCAGATGGCGGATGGTGTGTTGTTGATTGTCGATGCACAAGAAGGGCCGATGCCGCAGACGAAGTTTGTATTGAGCAAGGCACTAGAACTAGGCTTGAAGCCGGTGGTGGTGATTAATAAAATCGATAAGCCGGCGCGGCGCATTGCCGAAGTTGAAGATGAGCTGAGCGATCTATTTTTGGAGTTGGCGACTGACGACAGTCAGCTGCATTATCCAATTTATTATGCCGTTGGGCGCGATGGCAAGGCGTGGCGGGAGATTCCTGCTGACCCGAGCGAAGACGCCGATCTCACACCAATTTTTGAAGCGATTATCAATGACATCCCGGCGCCGAGCGTTACGGCTGACGGCGGTTTTCAGATGCTGGTGACCAGCCTGCAGTATGACACCTTCCAGGGCAAATACGCTATTGGGCGGATTACTCGCGGGTCGGTTAAGCGCGGCCTGGCGGTTAGCTTGCTAAAACAGGGCGAAGTGTCAGGTTCAGCGCGAATTGAGAAAGTTTTTGGTTACCGCGGACTGAACCGTGAAGAGCTTGACGAGGCATTTGCTGGCGACATTGTGGCGCTGGTTGGCGTAAGTGAAGCGCACATTGGCGATACGATCGCTGATAAAGAACACCCCGAAGCCTTGCCGGCGATTGCCATCGAAGCGCCGACGTTGAGCATGTACCTCGGCCCAAACACCAGCCCGATGAAAGGGCGCGAGGGCGAATTTACCACCTCGCGGCAAATTGGCGACCGATTACGACGAGAACTGGAAACCAACGTGGCGCTGCGCGTTGAAGAAAACGGCATCGGCTTTACGGTGTCTGGCCGCGGCGAACTGCACCTGAGCGTCTTGATCGAGACTATGCGGCGCGAGGGCTTTGAGTTTGAAGTCGGCCGTCCGCAAGTGGTCACCATCACCGAAGACGGCGTCGAAAAAGAGCCGATTGAAGAATTACAAATTGAAATTAGCAGCGAATTCATCGGCGCGATCAGCCAGGAGTTGGGTGCACGCCACGCCGAAATGAAGTCACAGGAAACCACCGCCAGTGGCGCTACCCGCATCACCTACATACTGCCAACGAGAGCGTTGATTGGCCTGCGAAACGTACTACTGACCGCCACCAAAGGCACCGTGATTATGAATTCCCTGCCGCATGGCTATCAACCGCTGGGCGGTAAATTGCCGAAAACCCGCGGCGGCGTGCTCATCGCCTTTGAAGCTGGCACCACCACGCCGTATGCGCTGCAAGCGGCCGAGGCGCGCGGCGAACTCTTGGTCGGACCGGGTACTGAGGTTTACGCCGGTATGATCGTCGGTATTTACAACCGCCAAGAAGACATTGAAATCAACGTCTGTAAAGCTAAGCACCTGACCAACATGCGTTCCAAATCGTCCGACGGCACGGTACAGCTAACACCATTTACGCAGTTTAGCCTGGAGCAATGCATCGACTTCATCGAGGACGACGAGCTGCTGGAAGTGACGCCGAAGTCTTTGCGCCTACGTAAACGCTACCTCGATGCCAATGAGCGTAAGCGCGCCAACAAAAAGTAAATTTTAATTTTTAATATAATAAATAAGAGGGGGTAATTATGGCAAAAAAATGGCGCGACGTTAACGGATTTTATCAAATCTATCCGCGATCGTTTAAGGATTCTAATGGCGATGGCGTCGGCGACTTGCGCGGCGTGATCGATAAGCTCGATTATATTAAGGGCGGCGACAATTCGCTTGGTATTGATGCAATTTGGTTCTCGCCGTTTTATCCGTCGCCGCAAGCTGATATGGGCTACGATGTGGCGGACTATTGTGATATTGATCCGATTTTCGGCTCGCTTGATGACTTCAAAGAGTTGGTTGAGAAAGCGCACGCTCGTGATATTAAAGTAATGGTCGATTTCGTGC
The DNA here is from genome assembly GCA_963539155.1 of uncultured Candidatus Saccharibacteria bacterium. Lineage (GTDB taxonomy): Bacteria > Patescibacteriota > Saccharimonadia > Saccharimonadales > Saccharimonadaceae > Saccharimonas. Next base: position 40,894 of record CAUTJX010000005.1, on the reverse strand, counting down.
CCAATCATACCAGCAACCAGCATCCGTGGTTTGTTGAATCGCAAAGCTCCAAGGACAACGATAAGAACGATTTTTATGTTTGGCGCGACGCAAAACCTGACGGCTCAGAACCGAACAATTGGCTGAGTATTTTTGGCGGGTCGGCGTGGCAGTGGCACGAAGGGCGCCAGCAATATTACTTACACACATTCCTGAAAGAACAGCCAGATCTCAACTGGGATAACCCTGAGGTACGCCGCGAAATGCAAAACGTACTGCGTTTTTGGCTAGATCTCGGTGTTGATGGCTTTCGAGCGGACGCGGTACGTTGGATCAGCAAAGACCCAGAGCTGCGCGACGACCCAGTCGCCGAGCATTATCACGATAAGAAACCGCCGACACAATTCGATGATTTGCAGCATAAGTACAGCCGCTTCTGGGATAACCTTTTCCCGTATTTGCGGGAACTAACAGATATAGTCGCCTCGTATCCGGATCGCATCATGGTTTTCGAGGACTATCCGGATGAAAACTATAGCACTAGCGAACAATACTTGGGTTTTTATGGTGTCAATCCAAAAGTATCAATGCCATTCAATTTTGAAGGATTACACGCCAAATTTAATGCCGAGTCGATGAGCACAATCGTCAACGAATTCCAAGGCATGATCAACCCCGACGTGCACACACCCGTCTATTGTTTTAGTAATCACGACCAATCGCGCATCGTTACGCGCTTTGGCGGCGAAAAGCAAGCTCGCTTGATTGCGTTGATGCAACTGACACTACCAGGGCTGCCAGTAATATATTACGGTGACGAGATTGGCATGAATAATGGACCAATTCGCTTTGAAGAGATCCAGGATAAGTCGGTCTTTAGCCACGGCAATGACGAATCTGTCGGGCGCGACCCAGAACGCACGCCGATGCAATGGACGGCTGGCCAAAATGCTGGATTCAGTACCGCTAAACCATGGCTGCCAGTAAATCCTGCTTGCCAGAACGTCAATGTAGAATCAGAGCAGAACGAACCAGACTCATTTTTGGCGCTATACCGCCGCTTATTGACCTTGCGCAGCCGCTACGAAATCTTGCGCACTGGCGAATACGAGCCGCTCAGCGATACAGACAATGACATATTTGCTTACGCGCGATGGATTGGCCGAGAGCAGCATGTCTTTGTCGCATTAAATTTCGGCGACACCAAACACCGTGTTACGCTACCACATACCGGCAGTGTCTTATGCGCCACACACCCAACCGACTACCCCGAGGTTACCGATGACGGCTCGGTAGAACTACGCCCGTACGAAGGCGTATTAATCGGATGCAGCGAGCACCGGCTATCAATTGAATAAAAAACTGGCCGCTCTAGAAAAGGAGCGGCCTATTCGTATAGAGAAACTTTTGGTATTTTAATTAACCAGAGTCTCTTTCACGCGCCTAGAAACAAAGAAGTATAAACAAAGCAATCCCATAGAAATCCCGCTAGCAATGATAGTGCTAACCATACTAATAATTGAGTCAGTGTTCGGAGGTCTTTTGATCACGCTATCAACTACCGCAGAACTTGCCGAATAGAAGAACGAGGCTACCAGCGCCGCAACCGCCAGCCACTTGCCAAGCTTCTTTTGCAGATTAATAAGCACCACCGCGACAGTAGTCAGTACAGCAATGATTGGCATGAATATCACCGAAACGACAGCCGATGGATCGCCTAGGTTTAACAACGAGGTAAAAAACAAACCAACCGAACAAACGCCATCAATCGCTAGACACACCATGAAAAATGCGAGCCAGCCCTTGACACCTTTGAGCGACTGCGCCATAACAACATACTGGACTGGCGCCGCTTGCGGCTGCGCGAAATATTGCTGGTTGACCGGCTGCTGTTCATAAGGAACATTCTGCTCAGCTGGCGCTGGCCCGTACTGCGGATCGGCAGCGCCTGGCTGCTGAATGCTCGGTTGCGGCTGTTGTGATGATTGTCGTGCCATTTGTATTATTCTCCTTTACTTTTTATTATAATCGTATGGATACTGGACATTATTTTGCGGATATTGCTGCGATACAGGCGGATAAGGCGTTTGGCCTTGCTGCTGGGGATACTGCTCTGGCTGCTGCGACGGATATTGATCTGGTTGTTGTGAGTATTGAGCTGGTTGTTGCTGCAACGAATATTGGTGCTGTGGCGGCTGATTAGAATATTGCGGCGAAACTACATATTGGCCGTTTAGAGGAGCATTCGCATAATACGCTGGCTTTTCATTCTGGTATTTAAAGACGTTGACACACCAAGCAATTCCTAATATCATCACGCCGAAAGGTATAGGCAAAAAGAACGCCGCATCGCCAAAGCCTACCACAGAATAGAAGTTTAAATAAATCCAAAAAACAACAAAAGATATGACCGATATAGAAAGCGTACAGGCAGCTGCAATTTTGGCTACTAGTTTGTTTTTACTCGCCAAGTAAGCTATCCACAAAATTATAGACGATATCACCGACAGTGCCAGAACAATCGGCATGACTATTTTCACTACTTGAATCAAATAATAGTTTGCTTCGCTCGAAAAGTCTTTCATCGAACCATTCATGCTGAATAAACCAATCGGAAGGCCTATCGTCAAGAATAAACTGATCGCGTAAACAATCGACAATCCGATGACGTTGCTTTTCCTTGAATAGTTGACATAAACGTATTGATATTGAGTCTGATTCTGGTAAGCTTGTGGCGAAGTGGCTGCCGTCGGTTGATTCTGCTGTTCGGGTTGCGCTTGCACCTGTTCAATTTGCGGCATTGACTGCTGCACTTGCTCTACCTGCGGCGGTTGAATTTGTCCGCCTGAGACTGGTTGAGTAACACTTTGCGGCGACTGAATCTGCTCGCCTTGGCTTGCCTGAGCGCCATCTTGCTGCTGATTAGATTTGCGCTGCACGGATTTCTTTGCGCTCTTGCTGCTCATACGTTTAATGTACCATACTATTGCGACAAAGGCGATATTTTCATTCGCTTTTCAGTAAAATTCCTAACGTGCTAGAATAAACCTATGCTCACAGAGCGCACTAAAAATCCGTTGTTGCTTTGTCTATTGCTGTATTTTACATGTTTCGCTGTGCGAATGTGGGAATTTTTAGCTTTGCGTACCGATCAATCAGCACTCAGTGAGAATATAGTGCATAAAATTTTCGGTATAGTAATAATTTTCGTTTGCCTGAAATATTTGCACGCTCGTTGGCGCGACATTGGATTTACACGCAAAAATTGGCTGAAAAATATCGGCCTGGGACTTGCCTTGGGGCTTTGCTTTTATACAGTTACGCTGCTGATCGAATTCGGATTTCTGTATTTTTCCGGCGCTAAACCTAACATTTTAATGAAAGCTGGCGGATTTTCGCTCGCTAGCACCGAACAATTCGTCGGCGTGGGAATTGGGTCAATTATTATATTTAATATATTCAATGTCTGGATAGAAGAAGGCCTGTTTCGCGGGTTGTTCGAGAAATTACTGCGCCAAAAATATAAATTTGCGGCAACGATTTTCATAAGCGCCCTGCTGTTCGGACTTTGGCATGTAGCAATGCCGATTCGATCGTTCCTTGACGGTGAGTTTTCGCTGGTTCAGACAGCAATTTTTAGCGTTGGCTATATTTTGTTCGCTTTCATGTTTGGATTAAAAATGAGCTGGCTATATAAAATGACAGGAAGTTTGTGGCTTGGCGCAGCAGATCACTTTTTCAATAATGCGATAATTAATATTGTGCATGTCGTCTCAAACCAAGGAAATGATAGCTTGCAAATTGCGCGAATATTCTTAGCACAAACTTTGTCGTTTATTTTTGTGTGGATTTTATGGCGAAGATTCAATAAAAAGTCTATCAGCGGCTAGAAGATTCTTCCCTGACTTCTTCCGGCAAGAATCCTTTTTCGTGCTGGAAGCCAGCTTGCCATTTGTAATCTTTGCCATAGCCCAAATCTTTCATTAATTTGGTGGCGGCATTTCGAAGATGTAGCGGCACCGGCGAGTTCGGATATTTGTGCGCCAGGGCGAAAGCCTCATTCATCAAATCAGTAATTTCGCGCGACTTCTGACTGCGGGCCAAAGCGATGGCGCAGTGAAATAAATTATATTTGGCTTCAGGTAGCCCAACGCGCTCCACCGCCTCAAAAGTGGCGACTGCCAAGCTCAGCGCACCGTTGCCTGCTAATCCGATATCCTCCGACGCAAAAACCACCATCCGCCGCGCAATGAACTTCGGATCTTCACCGGCGTCAATCATTCGCGCCAAATAATACGCCGCAGCTGTCGCATCACTACCGCGCAGTGACTTGATGAACGCCGAGATGATGTCATAATGCGCATCACCCTTTTTGTCATAGCCCGGCAAACGCCGCTGGGCCGCCGCCTTGACGACCTCTGGCGTGACTTTCTCGCCAAAACTCAATGCCAATTCCAAATTACCCAGTGCCACCCGCGCGTCGCCATCTGCCAATTCTGCCAGATAATCCAGAGCCTTGGGCGACACCCGCTTGGTTTGTTTCAAAACTTTCAGCGCCCGCTTCAGCACCAACACAATTTCATCTTTGGTCAATTGGTGGAGCACCAGCACCCGCGTCCGACTGAGCAGCGGCGTGATCACCTCAAAGCTCGGATTCTCGGTGGTCGCGCCAATCAAGGTAATCAGCCCACTCTCGACGTGCGGCAAAAACGCATCCTGCTGCGCCTTGTTGAAGCGGTGGATTTCATCGACAAACAAAATCGTCCTCAGTCCCAAATTCCAGTTCTGTCGAGCGTGCTCAATCACCCGTTCGACGTCTTTTTTGCCGCTGGTAACGGCCGATAACTCAACAAATTCAGCATTAACTTCGCGGGCGATAATCCGTGCCAAGGTCGTCTTGCCCGTCCCCGGCGGCCCCCACAAAATCAAGCTAACCGGCTCGCCGCGCCGGGCAATCTGCCGCAGCAACTCACCCTCGCCCAGCAAATGACTTTGTCCAATCACCTCATCCAAGGTTTGCGGCCGCATCTGCTCAGCCAACGGTATTCGTCCCATAGTTATATTATACGCCAATTAAGAACGCAGGCGACTAAGACGGTTTTAATTACCGCAACTAGCGTAACACGATCACCACCATTGATAACTTGGTCGGATTACTACCGCAACTAGCAACACGCGGCTAATGCAAATTATCAACGCTGCCGGTAGCGCGCCGCTCTTTAGCAAGACATTTTGCCAGCCCGTCCGCGGCCCGTTCCAATCATCCGCGCGAGATGAGAAAATCTTAGGCGTGAGATTTACAAATCATACGCGGAAGATTTCAAAATCTTACATGTAGGATTCGAGAATTGTACGCGCGAGATTAGTCGGCCGCACGTTCTTCCTGCTTTTTATATATCGCTCCGATTTATTCAGCAAAGGCAAAGTTTCGTATATCAAGAGACACGGCAATACATTATGTTATCTGGATTACTGTTCAAAATCCGCCTAGGAATACGCTTTCTGTGCATAGTGCCATCACTTGGCAGTCCTTTATAGACTTCATTGCTTAGTACGGCCGCCAAAACGCGCGCTGCTAGTTTTCTCTGCGCGTTAAGTTTTTTACGTAATCTTGATGAGAGATCTGATTGTTCACCTGCTGCAAAATAGTAAACGTAAGTCTTTATATCTTCAATTGGACATCCTTCCGTAGGTATATCCTGATAGGCGAAAGCACTGACTTTATCAGATTGAACAAGCGGTCTAGAGTCGGGGTCATAAAAACCATACATATAAGCATTATGTAATTGGTGATGAAACCCTCTTTCTGCTACGGCAATATTAACTATATTACTATTTGGATAACGATACGATACACCTATAGGTTCGGTAATCGTGCTAGAGCCCACTTTTTCTATATCAAATAAACCGACATATATTTCAGGAGACCTCAGTCTAATCATATAAAATTATTTATAACACACTATGAATAATAGAGCAATAGGTGGCAGGCGGTTTTTTGGAAGGACTTTACGGCTCCTCCGCCGTCAGTACTCTTCCCGACCGATAAGTCCTTAATGCTCGCAAAGCCATGCGCGCTGCCGGTCCGGCAACCAATATCTGCCACCAAAAAGCCATGCAGAAATTAACCGGCCAAGCAGCAGTGAAGCGCGCCAGCAACTCGGATAGAGGCGTGCCCGCCAGCACCAACCCGATCAAGCTCATCGCCAACGACATGCCAGTCACCATGCAAACTGTTTGCGCCAGGGTACGAGCTTTCGGACTGTCTTTCGCCTGGACGAAACGCTTCATGACTTTGTGTGCCAAACTTGACACTACCAAACCTTCAACCAGCATAACAATCGCAAAGATAATTGGCTGCAGTAGTAGTGCTCGCCCGAGCGATTGCATCGACACGCCAGCGTGCAAAAACGTATTCAGCAAATTCATAAAAATTGACATAGTAAACGCCATGACGACGCCATAAAATATTCCTTCTCGCTTAGTGCGGGGCATATTTTCTCCTTTGGTTAATGATTTTTTTGGCAACAAAAAAGTTGCGCGTTATCGGTGCAACTAGGGTGTGTTATTTTTACAACATTACGCTTTTGCTCAGAGCGAAAGCAACATATTGACCTCTGGAAATTTTAGCAGAGTGACGGAGTTTTGTCAAGATTCGAGCAGCTCATTGGTCAAGAGAACTGCTGGCTCAAATATTACAGCATCTATTGTCTTTCCTTCTTCAATATAATCGGTTAATTTTGGCAACACATGCAAACTTGTCCAATTGATAATCTGGTTTGAAGTTGGTTTTCGCTTCGCAAGTAATCTTTCAAGAGACGGATGCATATCATCAGTAGTCGGACGAGATTTTCCAGTAAGTTGAATTGGTAACAATAAGTAAATAATGTCTTGAAAAATAAAATAACGGCAATGTCCATGATTACGCTACCGCTTTCATACTATTCTGGTGGAGATAGAGGGACTCAAACCCTCGACCTCAGCAATGCGAATGCTGCGCTCTATCAGCTGAGCTATATCCCCATGCCGTTGTGGTTTTCGAGCTTTAACCTATTTTAGCATAGAGCGAACTAACTTGAAACTATCGCTCCAACCGATGTCTGTGCAATTCCTTGAGAGACTCTACCGGCACTAGGCCGCTCAAAATACTCAGAGTGATCCTCAATCCACTTTTCAGCTGCTGCTACTGTCGGAATTTGGTAAAAAATCCCAGTAAGCCTACCTATCACATCGTTTAAGAATACATTCATATCTAGACTGCCATCTCTTCTTGTATATTCGTTACGATGTAATTCAAATAAGTCATCTACAACCGGTCCTGCTGCTGTAATTAGAAATTCTCTTCTAGCTCTAGCGCTATTAAAGGTACTGGCTTTTCCCCAGACGGCAACCTTTAGATCTTGCATGGCGTCTGGGTCGGAATTATTAATAGGTCCATAGTATCCTGTTAGTTCTCTCCACTCCACTAGGAGGTTATGCGAACCTGCTTCGCTAACATCTGCCACGCTCGCTTTATCAATAGCCTGCACAACAGCGCCCTCCTCGTTATTCTCACTAGTAACTTCTAAATCTAGTTTGCCCTGCGTATACCTATCTCTCTCCATGCCTTAAAGTATAGAGTATCGCTATAAATGCGTCAAATAAAATAGCCCGCTTCGAGATAGCGAGCATAATCTGTGGTGGACCTTGCAGGGCTTGAACCTGCGACCTCACGAATGTGAATCGTGCGCTCTAGCCAACTGAGCTAAAGGTCCGTGGTGGAGCATACCGGATTCGAACCGGTCACCTCTTCGCTGCCAGCGAAGCGCTCTAGCCAAATGAGCTAATGCCCCAAACTACTACAGGACAGTCGCTGATTTGGCTAGAGCGCTTGCGCAATATTTCTGCTGAAGGCTCCCCAAATGAGCTAATGCCCCAAACTACTACAGGACAGTCGCTGATTTGGCACTACTAAAGACTCTCCAAACTAGCTAATGTCCCAAAAGTTCTCTCCCCATCTACAATATCAAAAAACCGCTACAATTTCTAGTAGCGGTTTGTGCTGCTACGCGCCCACCCGGGGCACGGCGTTGGTGTGATTTTTGTTTTCGCAACAGGGCGGCCCCATTGCGTACCAGCATAAGCATATTATCGCGCAACATTTAGTAAATTGCAAGTGTTTATTCAATTTGGCTAGCGAACATCTTATAAAATTCACCCTGGCGAGCTACTAATTCGTCAACACTGCCCTGCTCGACAATCTTGCCGTTTTGCATCATATAGACAACATCGGCTTTTTTGATAGTTGTATAGCGATGGCTGATAGCGATGATGGTATTGCCATGCTTGCCGAATAGCCGAGCGAAAATCCTTGATTCTGCCAAGGCATCGATAGCGCTAGTTGGTTCGTCTAGGATTACAATCGGAGCTTGGCGATAAAAATTACGCGCTAGCGCCAGGCGCTGCCATTGCCCGCCCGACAAATCAACACCGTTAGTACCATCGTCATGCTCAAACCATTGCCCGAGAATTGTATCGCGCTTCTTGGGCAATTTGTCAATAAAAGCGTTGGCCTCAGCCTGCTTGATTGAACTTTGGTAATGCTGCTCGTCATAGCTGCGCTGAACGTCTCCATACACAACGTTCTCATAAGCTGTTGCAAATCGATATTTTATGAAATCTTGCTGCAGCACTCCGAGATAGCTATGCCACGAGCTCTTATTAATATCCGCCAGCGACACGTTATCAAGCAAGACCTGGCCGCGCGTCGGCTGATACAACCCCAGCAACAATTTAATAAGCGTTGATTTGCCAGCGCCATTTTCGCCGACAATAGCAATCCGTTGGCCAGCGTAAATTTTCATGTTAATATCGCTTAACACTAGCTTGTCGTTTTTGAGGTAATGAAACGAAACATTCCACAGTTCAATCGTCTGCGGCGGTTTAGGCAGCTCCCTACCTTTGTTCAAGTTTCTCGGCAATTGCATAAACTTTTGGAAATCGACCATCGCTGCAATATCCTGATCAATGCTATTGAACTGTATAATTAAACCGCTCATACCGCCAAGCGCTCGCGACATCATTTGCTCAACCAGAACAAACTGGCCGACCGGCTGAACACGATGGATAATTTGCAGAACAATCGACAACAACCCAACTAGTTGAGCTATTGCTTCGACAACGTCAGCTGCCAACCGTTTGATAATATAGGCGCGCTCGAATTGGATACGCTCAAGCTGATCTTTGTCGCGCCACTTCGCTCGCACATCTAACATATAGCGCGCTGCGTTATAAATACGCAGTTCCGCCAAATTTTGCGGCTGCATCACATTCCAAGAAATTGAATTACTGCGGCGCCGAGCTTCGGTGTATTTACGCCAATGCTCTGTCTGCAAACGCGACAACTTTAGCTGAACTATTGCGCTAGGAATAATCGCTAAAAACAATATCAAGCCAATCCACCAGCTAACAGAAAATAGCGAGGCTAAGGCTACTATTACACTAACAATTGACGCAATTATCCTAGCCATAGCGTCGAAGAAGCGCGAGAAAAACGAAACAAAACTTTGCGCCTTATCAAACATGTCGGCAGTATCCTTGTCGTCATAACGCCAAAAATCAATACTAACAAAATGCTCGTACAACTGGTCGCTAATAGCCGAGTTGATTTTATACGAAGTGAATTGATCTATGTAATTTTGCAAACTATTCCACGCCATCATAAGAATTCCCAGCAGCACAGTCGCTGCAACACACCAAATTGCCCTTGTGCCTGCTTGCTCGTCACCGGCGAAGCCAGCCGCCAGATAAGTAGTCGCTTGCGCTGCCACAAACGCAGTAACTAACGGAATAGCCGAACCGATAATCGTACCGATTATTTTGGTAATCGCCGCCAGCGGAGAAGCTTTATAGGTCGTTATCGCCACCGTGCCAAAAGCTTTTAAAGTTTCATTGAAAGATAGCTTCTTTGGTTCTGCCATGATTAATCGCATTCAGATTTTATCAGGGTAATAATAGCAGTATCTAGCTCGCTCTCGCTATGCCAGGTTTGCATCCGCCTAGCGAGATCTGGTAAATACGATTTGCCGGCAGCGCTCTGATGCTGCGCCAATAGAATTGACTTATCGCGAGCTATAGCAGCACCGATTTCTATCAGCATACCTTCGCTGCGACGCGGCGAAGTTTGAATCGCTAGTATTTTGTCGCACTCATTCATTTGATCAATTGCTCGCCTCAAGAACTGACGCGGGCTGTCGTAACTTTCGGTCGCGCTATCAAACAAATTACAATAGACCTCACATCCGCACCTCTCAAGCAAATCAACTACCCGGCGCATACGCGCCTCAACTTTCAGTTTGTCCTCGCCAGTAAAAGCATATGAACAGAATATTTTATGCTTTTTCATAATCCTATTTTATCATCTAGCCGGCAAAAAACTTCGTAAAAGAAGTTATAATCCTCTGGCGCAACGCGTTGTCGAGTGAAACTATCGCTGCGTGATTACGCCCACCGAGAGTCATGTGTTCAATAATTAACGATAAACCGCGTACAATCTTAATGCAGGCGATTTCTCGCCTAGTAGTCGACTCCTCGCCCAGCCGCTCAATAACCAGGCGCCGAATATTACGCATACGCTCGGCGGTTTCGGGGCGTTCCATCTCGCGGTTGTACGTAAAATTAACTACATCGTACCAGCGCGGCCAATCATCACGGAAACTCTCGAAGTCAACTAACCAATATCTATCACCGTCATACAATAGATTATTTTCGGTAAAATCCGCATGCATTGGTCGAGCTTCGCACAAGCTATGATTATCACGCAAGAAATCCAAACTAGCCCGAAATATTTCTGGCGGTATCACTTCTAAATTAAACCCGGATATAATTCGCTCTAGCTTATGCCAAATATATTCTCCGTCTTTATTTTGTCGCGACCAGCGCGAGCAACGACGTTTCTGATTGCGAAAATAGTAGTCCATTTGCACGAAACTTTGTATAAAAAAGTCATCAGGCACGTCGGCTAACTCTGGCGTCCATCCATCAATAAATTGCGTTAAGATTTTCATATCGTCATAATGCAGCAATTTTGGCACAGAAAACGGTATATCGTTAAAATTACGAGTCAATTTATCAAAAGTTCGCAGACCATTTGCTTCGCGCAATATTTCATCTTTGCCAGTCACCCCGGGCTGCGACTGCTTGCAAAACACACGCTCACCAAGCCAATCTACTTCACTAACCGCAAACCTATGATTCTGGCGAATGACTCTGATAGTCTTTAGATTGGCGTTGCCATTCTTCATTTTATTCTCCTACGTGGATTAAAGGCTCGACGCCATCTTCATACACCACATCGTTAATCGCGACTTCGTAAATATGTTTATCGCCGCGAAACGCGAAAAATCGAACGGTTTTCTGCTGCTGCCAGGCCCGCATTATTTCCGCCCGCACGCCATCAGCAATATCGCCAAATACCCACAGCTCATCAGCGCGCGCCACCAGCGTGTTATTGGCGCGCCGCACCGTGTCGCGCTCCACCGCGTCGAGCAAAAAATAATCAAAACTGGTAAATGGGTTGATTGGTACAACGCCTTGATCAAGTGCAAATTTCGTTACGAAAAATCTCATGTAAAAATATTTCTTGGACATCGCCGTAAACACAACCGTGTCGGTGGGTTTGATAGCAAGGGCGCGATGTGATTGCTGTATCATGGTTATGCCTCCGTTACTGTATGAGTTCTAACAACGTTTGCTCATCAATAATTTTGGTGTCGTATTGTTCGGCTTTTTTCAATTTACTGGCGCCAACTTTACCGCCGGCTACCAAATATGTTGTATCTTTTGCAACAGCAGTTTGGAAGGTGCCGCCGAGATTACGGATTTTTTCAGCAGCAGCATCGCGACCCATCGACTGCAGAGTGCCGGTGATGACGAAATTTTGGCCAGCCAGGCGGTCGGATTTTTGGCTAAACTGCGGTGTCACACCTAAGTCAGTAAATTTCTCGAGCAGCGCCACGTTATATTCATCAGCAAACCATGCCACGATTGATTCAGCAACAATTTCGCCCACGCCATCCACTTCGCGCAGCTCATCAATTGTCGCGCGAGACATAGCCTCAAGACTCTCAAAGTGGTTTGCGAGATCAATCGCTGTCTGCGCGCCAACATGCCGAATACCGAGACCAAACAAGAATCGCTCCAAGGCTGGCTGCTTTTTGGCAGCAATGGCATCGATGAGCTTTTGCGCGGAAATCTCAGCGAAACGCTCCAACTGCAGCAAATCATCTTTCGTCAACCGATAAATATCCGCCAAATCGTTAACTAGCCCAGCCTCGACCAGCGCCTCGACATTTTTCTCGCCCAATGTGTCGATGTCCAGCGCGCCTTTGGAGACAAAGTGTGCCAGGGACCGCTTCAAAATCAGCGGACCACTCAAACCTTTAACGCGGTAGACTGCCTCACCCTCTGGCCGCACAAACTCTAGCTCCGGATATTGGCGCGCCAGTTCTGCCAAGTAATCAATCGGCTTAGAATCTGCCGGCCGCAATTCTTTCAGTACAGTTTGTACCTGCGGGATGATATCGCCCGCCTTGAAAATCACCACCGTGTCGCCGCGGCGCACATCCAGCCGGGCAATTTCGTCAGCGTTATGCAGGCTAGCATGCTGCACTGTCGTACCAGCCACCACCACCGGGTCAAACACCGCTACTGGCGTAGCCGCACCGGTTCTACCGATGGAAATAACGATATCGCGGACGATGGTCGTGGCTTGCTCAGCAGCATATTTGTAGGCGACCGCGCCGCGCGGATTTTTCCCGACTAGCCCGAGACTTTCATACAACGCTCGATCATTAATCTTAATCACCAAACCATCAGTGTTAAACGGCAAATCATGGCGCTTGTCATCCCATTTGTTAACGAAATTCATCACATCCGCTAAAGTGGAAAAAACGCTCGCCTGCTGATTACGAGTAATTCCTAGAGCAGTCAGCGCCTCGTAAGCAAAGCTATTGGTCGGCACTTCAGCGTCGTTATCACGCAATACATCATAGCCGCGAAAATACAGCGGCCGCGCCGCTACCAAAGACGGATCAAGCTGGCGGATTGTCCCTGCCGCCAAATTGCGCGGATTAGCAAATTCTGGCTGCCCCAAGGCTTTTTGCTTTTCGTTAAGCTCCGCAAAGTCGCGCTTCAGCATCACAATCTCGCCGCGAATCTCTGTCCGTCCGCGCAAAAATTGTTCAAAGCCTGACGCCTCATGCAGCCGCAGCGGCACGTTTTTAATGGTCCGCACATTGTTCGTAACATCCTCGCCGATAAAGCTATCGCCGCGCGTCACCGCCTGGGTCAACACGCCATCAATATAAATCAACGCACACGCCAAGCCATCCATCTTGATGTCGGTAAAAAAATCATGTTTATGCCCTGGCATCAGCTTATCAGTACGCTCAATCCACGCTTCGATTTCGCTCTTATCAAACACGTCATTCAGACTAACCATCCGCCGCTCGTGACGAACTTTTTTAAAACCTTCAAGCAGCTTGTTACCCACCCGCTGCGTCGGACTATCTGGCGTAATCCACTCTGGGTGCGCTGCTTCAATGCTCTTTAGTTCTATCATCAAGCTGTCGTACACCGCATCGCTAACGCTTGGCTGATCAAGCGCGTAATATTCGTAGCTGTATTGATTGAGCAGTTTTTTAATTTCTTCAAGCCGGCTTCGCGTCATCTGCTACCACCTTTCTATACAGCAGATAAATATACGCTGCCAACCAGACAAACAACAGCGCCATCATAAACGCGCCAGCAAATGGCACGATTGGTACCGACTCGAGCCACTTCAGCTTTGACGATAATCCGCGCTCTAGCAATACCAACGATACCATCACAACGCACCATACCACCGAGCTATAGACAAACGCCCAAACTATCCTGAGCATAATCCTTAGTCGCCGGCCAATCACCAAGTCGCTAGCAGCCTGGATTGCCCGCAGCGGATACATACCAGGCAAGGCCACCACGACTAGCGCAATAATCGTACTGGTCACCCAATAGAGTACAAGTGTTAATACACTTGCCGCCAGCAGACCGAATAACATCATACCGAAGCCCTCTGTCAATATATGCACCGATACCAACGCCGAATACGCCAGCGCCATAATACCAACTGGCGATAGCTGAATTAGCAATATCAATAATACCACCGACGTCGATATCAACGGTGCGGTTGCGTTGTACAAGCCGTCGCGCAATTTTGGCTTAAGCCCAAGTAGAATTTCGCGCAGCAACCACACCGCCGTTAACCAAGTCATCAACACAAGCAGCGCCAGCATAACTCCCTGTTCAGCCCGCAGCGACGTTGTGTCAATCGCCAGCGACGAAAATGTCAGCATACCAGCATTTAGCAACGGTCCCACGCCGCCATCGAAAATCTTGCCCAGCGACTCGGACACTAGCTTGCCAATTGAATCATAAGTTGACTGGCTAGTAATAATTCCTAGAAAAATTATTATCAGCGCATACAAGATTATCATGGATAAGAACAAGCCTTTATTCTTCCATAACACGCGATTGACATAGTGGGTAAAAGCAATATATCCAGGCAAACGCAAACTGCGGCGATAATCTCGCCGCCGCGTCCGCCGAAAGCTGCGATGCGGCCGCCGCTGCAGGAAACGCACATTGCGACAGCGCGCCAAATACCACTTCTCGGTAAGCCAATCAAGAAATGCACTACCGTAATGCTTCGGAGTATTATGTTTCTTTTGCTGTTTCATAAATAAGCTAATGGTGCGCAAGGCGGGAATCGAACCCGCACGACTTTTGGTCAAGAGATTTTAAGTCTCTCGCGTCTACCAATTCCGCCACTCGCGCTTGTAATTTTATGGAGGCACGTACGAGAGTCGAACTCGTCTAAAAGGTTTTGCAGACCTCTGCGTAACCGCTCCGCCAACGCGCCGTCTGCTTTATTATACCAAACTACAGTTACTCTTTGAACATTAACTATGAAAAAATCGCTGGCAGAGCAACGATTTCATGATGTATATTTGGTGCACTCAAAGCGACTAGCTTTGAACTACTCTATAGTATAGCAGAATTGCTGTTTGAAAGAAACCAGCCAGACGTATTTAAGCTACCGCATATGACTATAAAACAGAGGTCGCAACAGAGAGAAGAGGCTACATACAACTACTGACAGCATCTCTAACTAAAGCGATTTGAATTATTAGTACTCAGCTCCTAGCACTCTTGCCGCTTCCTCTTTACTAAGCTGTGCACGAATATCTTTGTTGACAAAATCTTCTGGAAGTGTAGGTATAACAAATCCCCTAATAATTGGTACGGCTTTTTCGTCGGTCTCAATACCGATATCTTGTCTAGTCTTGCCCTCTGTTCGGTCGGTTATTTCTTTTGTTTCGGCTAGCGAGCTGTCGTCATCACGAACTGCACGCATAACACGCACTTTAGCTATCTTCTGTGCTTGTGTTTCAGGGATAAAAGCCTCAAGCTCATCATCAGTCATCGCTAACATACGCCTATATTGATAGGTGACGCTATCCTCTTTACGCCATCTGCCATCGCTCCGCCTTTCTGGGTTTGTATGAAAGCCAACAGTAGGCTTATTACCAATAGCAAATCTACCATTCTCATCACGACCATTTACCGCTTGCTTTGTAGCGGTAGAGATATTTGTTTCTTGGTCCAGCTGATTTTTCTGCATTCTAAGCTCCTACCTCTATTATAGGACCGAGCGGAGCAAAAAAGTTGAGTGATTTATATAGCCCTAATATCCATGCTCATGCATGCAACGTGCAACTGCCTTATCTCTTTGTGACTGCACCAATCCAGTTCCACCAGAGCTTTGCCGGACTTGTGTTTCACAAACTCTTTGCCAATAAGACCTATCATATCCACCATTTGACGGACTATTGCCCGAAGAAGGGTTGCTAGGTGTGCGTACATAACCAGGCGCTGATGGTTCTGGCGATACAGGAGCTGGACTTGTGGCAGTGGGTGGAGGCGTTCTACTGACGCTTGTACCATTCTTCAAGTTGTAGTTATCGGTGCACTTTATATATTCGCTCTCGCTTAGCGTATAACTACAGCCGGTCGTAGGATTTACGTGATTGGATGAAGTCGTGTAGTCATAGCTGCCTCCGCTAGCTAAATAAGTATCCTTGTACGTCCCAGATGAATCAATAGCGCTTTTTCTGTTTTCTTCCACTTGAGACTTGCCAGCTAAATCAATACCTGGGTACTTTTCATAACAGCCAAGCCTTTTATCGTAACCGTCTATAAGTTTCTTATAAAATTCAGGGTCACTCGTTTCAGGCGACGGATTTGCTTTTGCTACGTCTTCTAAGCACTGGTAGAGTTTTTCTTTATCATCGCTTTGGTAGTCTGTATTATTATTAGCGTATTCAGTAGATTGTTTGCTGCTGTCTTTATTGCCAAACAATAGCGTACCACCATAGATTGAGCCGCCAATAATAGCTACAATTAGTAGTATTTTCACGAGAGGTTTCGTCTTATCAACAAATCGTTCCCACGGTGATTCGTTTAGAATCGAGGTAAAATCGCTACTAGGGTGGCGACTAGAAGATGCTTTAGAGTGATTAATTGATAGAGTGTGGCGTTTTTTGATTTGCATACTGTAGCTCCTTTAATAAAATTCTATTCACCAAGACATAGCAGCGCAAGGACATGTAGTTGCTCACGACTCAATGCATCACTATGATATTTCTTTAGATATGCTAGATGTTTTTTGCGCTGGGCAGGATTTAGCCTCTTAAAATCATTTAGTACTGTTTGCCACGCTTCTTCATCATCTCGTTTTCGTTGTCTTTCTTGGTTGTCTAGTAAATGTTTGAAATGAGCTACTTCCATTTGCACCAAGAAACCCTCCACTTTATCATCTGGAACAGTATCAAGTTCTTGCTTTGCCTTTAATAGCCCTTCACTTCCTCCATACGCTTGCACTATATCACATATAAAATCAAGCTCCTCATTCGTATAGTCCGTGACGTTGAATACCGCTGCTCGCTTAACGATGGAATCTTTTAACATACTTCTTGAATCGTTTATTCTATCATTTATCTTTATCTGCTCCTCCTCCTTTTTCTTATCCTCGGAGCGTGTAATAAAATACCCCACGATAGCAATAAATATTCCAAATGCGATTGCTGATTGCATTGAACACCTTTCTTTATTTTGGTATCAAATAAAAAAACGACACCGTACTAGGTGTCTAAGCCATTTATCCACACTCAAGCCCTAAAGCCTAAATGTTTTGCACGGTGCCGTTTTTAAGGCTTTCCGTGCAATAAAGCACTCAAGCTTGAGCATGATTAATGACTTAGACTATTCAATTATACAACAATCCAAGCACAAAAAGTAGCAGTACCTAGCATGACCTATCTTGACAAAAGATGATTCTAGGTTTTATCGCTCAAGGCGAGATAACTCTGTTTCAAGCCTACGGGATTCTTCGTCAAGGCGAGCCTGAGCAGGGTCTTTATCGTCATAGAATTCTGATTTTGTTTCAGCATAATTTCCCAAACCGAAGGTTTTATAATAGATAATTTGATATCGCTTATCATCTAGCTCCCACAACTCAAGCGAGGTGTATAGGTCGTGCTTTATTGCTCCACTCAGCCCTAACTTATGTCGTAAATACCACTCACTAATCAGCGTTCCTTTGGGGATATTTGAGTGGTGGTTAGTTCCTTCTTTGGCGGCTTTACCATTCTCAATAAGCGCCCCTAGGAATATTCCTTTCTCACTTGGGTTAATATCCTTGTAGCTAAACTCTTTTGTGGCTATTAGTTGCTGAGCGGTTTCTAGTGTTGTTTCGTTCATATAGTCATTCTCCTCATGATTATATTAAGTTACATCTTCCTCAAACCGTGTATACAGAACAGGGCAATCGTCCAATGTGGCTAGTTTATCCGCTAGTTCAATAATATCATTCCCTTGATAAACATCACATCGCCATTCGTTCGGTATTGCATTAAGTCCATAGTATGCACCAGCTAATTGCCCGTACACCGCCATAGTTGTATCGACGTCGCCGCCCAGACACATAACCGCCAACATTCCACCCTCAAATGTGTCATAGTTCATAAAACCCCATAAAGCTATCTGGAGGGTGTATACGACATAACCTGGCTTGTTTTTGAGCTTATCCGCCTCAACTTTCTCTTTTAGCTTGTTCAGCAGCTGGTCGTAATGTGCGCCGGTACTATACTTACTAACATCTATAATATCTGCTTTGTCTTTTAGATGGATAGCGTTATGTAGTATAGCAGCAAATACTTCAGCGGCGGCTTCAGCCTCATAGGAGTAATGTGTTTCTCTAGCAGAGACTTGAGCGAGCCGTATCACTTGACGAATATCTCGTTTTCCATAGGCGGCTATCACGACTGGTGCAAGACGCATCACGACACCGTTGCCAGCACCATCGCTCCGATTCATCGTTTTGTGAACAATAGCGTAACCGCTAGCGTACATATCCAGCATGATAAGCGTCTGCATGCCAATACCCTCGCCATAATCAAAATACGAGCGGTAGCCCTCTGATTGCCATTTGCAATACTTATCCATAACATTCCACGAATCATAGCCACCACACTCCAGTAAACTGTCTGCTAAACATAACGCCATAGAAGTATCGTCTGTCCAGACACCACGAGGAAAGTGTGCTTCATCGTGCATATGACGTAATTCTTCTTTGCAAGCGACAATCTCATCACTTGTGTGACCGTGTTCAATAGGAGCACCAAGGGCGTCACCTATGGCTAGTCCTAATAGCATACCCCGAAGCCGTATCCTACTGCTTTTGCTCATTAGTTTCATTATACAAGAAATCCTCATTTATCGTTGACACTGATTTATACAACGATGTATAATTATAAATATGTTTACTAAGGCACTAGACACTCTTCTTATGCCTCGCCTCGCTGATGATGCGAAGACATTTTTCGGTATGTCGAGCCTTATACAGTGCAGCCTACGAACTACTGACTCAGACGTTAAGCAGAGGATAAATAAACTATTAAACGAACCCTTATTTACCCTATCGGACCTCGGTAAAAAGTATCGTGCTATTAACTACCTCGAGAAGACAGGTCTAATTGATGACACGAGAGGACAGAAAGGTAGAGGCTGGCGTAAACTAGGTCTTTCTGAATACATCTATATCACTATCCTGCTTGAGCTTCGTAAGTACGGGCTCAAATCCGACCACCTTAAACATTTCAAGTCGTTATACGATAAGCACTTCACCCTTGCATTATTGGCTGTACTTGCTGGACACGAAGTCACTATAATTTTTAAGTCAAGTGGCTTCTGTGCCTTGCTTGACCCGACATTCTTGAGTATTTACGAAGAGGAAGATGAATACTTTATGGACGTAACGCCTCGGCGCAACGCTGGTGAAATACAATTGAAGCTTTCACACTTTACAAGCAATGCCCTTGCACTCATTAACAAACCTACGCCAGAGATTCAATACTCCTATGCAAAGAGTAAAAGCATCTCTACGATACAAGAAATCAAAGCTCTTAAGGAATACGAAAAGCAACTACTTGAGCAAGTAGAAAAACTCGGACACAGTAAAGATGAATATTTACTTATTAGCCGACTGAAAGACGATACACTCATACTCAAGTACGGAGAGCGTCTGCCGACTAACAGCGAACTAGCATCTCAACTAAACTCTCTGGTCGATGAGGGTTTCTGCGATTTGAATATAACAAAACGAGACGGAAAGGTGGTGAACTTAGTACAAAGAACGACTATGAAACTCGATATAAACTAAACTATCCTGAGCTTAAGGAAATGGCAGGGCTAGATTAGTAAATAATAAACCAGTGATTATATCAAGAAGTACTTGGGTAATTACGCAATTTGAAAGCGTTATTACCTATGGAAAAGACAGTAGGCGAAAACTTGATAGAACTGGTAGAGGCACTAAATAGTATTGATGTCACCCCTGAGAAAATTAAGCAGAACGCAATATCTATGATAGGCGCCAACGGCAACATAATCGAATACTAACTACACCATTTATAAACAGTGGGAA
The DNA here is from genome assembly GCA_963539155.1 of uncultured Candidatus Saccharibacteria bacterium. Classification (GTDB taxonomy): domain Bacteria; phylum Patescibacteriota; class Saccharimonadia; order Saccharimonadales; family Saccharimonadaceae; genus Saccharimonas. The sequence continues at coordinate 20,853 of CAUTJX010000005.1, read as the reverse complement.
AGAAGCAGCAACGAGCAAAACCACTCTCTTATGAGCCAGCTAAGCCCTTAAGATACGTACTCTACGTGCGTAAATCATCGGAGGGTGAAGATGCTCAAGAAAAATCTATACCCGACCAAATACAGTACTGCAAGGAATACGCAGAGCGCATGGGACTACTCGTCGTCAAAACTATTGAAGAGAGAAAGTCTGCCAAAATATCCGGTAGGCGCAAGGAATTTACTCAAATGCTAAATGACATCGACAATAATAAGTATGACGGTATATTAGCTTATCACCCTGATAGATTGGCGAGAAATTCACTTGAAAGCGGCATGATAATTGATATGCTTGACGGAGGTGTAATAAAAGATTTAAAGTTCCCAACACTACATTTTACAAATGATGCGAGTGGCAAACTCCTATTGAATGTCTTATTTGCTATGTCTAAACAGTATTCTGAACACCTGAGTGAGAACGTCACACGTGGAGTCACTACAAACTTCGAACAAGGCAAATCGTCGGCTTATAAATGGGGTTACAGTCGTGACGAGGTGACTGGTCATTACGAACCAGACAGCAACTTTGAACTAATAAAGAGCGGCTGGCAAATGAGGCTTGACGGTCACACACAACAAGAGGTAGTTGATTTCTGGCTACAAAATGACGTACACCGTATGACAAAAATAAGCCGTAAGAATAAGCATATTCGTAAAATAACAATCAGCAAACAAATGGCTTCTAATATCTTTGCCAGCCCTTTTTACTTTGGCATTCTCATTCAAAACGAACAGGAGATAGATTTGAGAAAGGTAACAAATTTTACGCCTATGATTGACGAGGAAACATACAACACTGTACAGGCGATGGGTCGCAAAAAGGCTAGAGTTCTAGTTTACAGCAAGAAGAAAACTTTTTATCCATTCCGTGGTATGGTATTCTGTAGCGTTTGCAATAGTGATACTTCAATGCGTGTAGGCAAAAACAGGTCATCTAACGGTACGTACGGTCTCACGTATCGTTGTGATACTAAAGGGTGTACAAGAAGCGTCAAGAGTGTGCGAGCAAAGTATTTCCTCTATGACCTTTATAGCAAGCTGGATATGATGAAGCTGACAGATAAAGAGTATGACGAGTATAGCAAAGAAATCGACAGATACACAGACAGTAAGATGATTGAGATACGAACAACTAAGCGTAGCCTTGAGGGCAGACGCAACCACCTACAAGCCGATGTAGACAGAATATCACGTCAATATGCCGCCTTACCAGAGGACACGCCCGAAACGGTGCGAAAAAGGCTCATACAGGATATTGAAGAACTGCAATTATCTGTTATCGAGATTGAAAGCAACATAGAAAGAATTAAAAAGAAAATAGACAACTCCGCCCAAATCAAACTCTCTAAGGAAGAGTTTTTGAACTTGATAAATACAGTTGGCGACAAGATGAGAGCAGGCACTCCTGTCGAAAAAGATATATTAGCCCGAAAATTGCTTTTGAACATACGTCTAGATAACGAAAAAGTCCCTTCCTACCTCTGGAAAGAACCCTTCGCAACCTTGCTTAAAATCAAACAAATCAATTCTGGTGCACTGAAGAAGACTTGAACTTCCACGGCCACAATGGCCACTAGCCCCTCAAGCTAGCGCGTCTACCAATTCCGCCACCAGTGCATAGTGCTTTAATTGGCGTGATTATAATTATACTAACCTCACGGCGTTTTGTAAACAGAAGCCCTACCCGTAGACCACGTCGTTACGTCAGCGTAGCGATCGTTCATGGTGTTTAGAGAACCGCGCGGCTCAACAATCGACGCGCCATTGTTCAAAACGTAGCTGCCGACAGATTGATACAAACCAATTGCTGGCGCATCGTTCAGCCATTGATTAACAAACTGAATATACTTAGCTGCCCGCAGAGCTGAATTAGTGCGCGAACGCCCGCCAACCAGATCGTTGTCAACTGTTCGATTAGAATAATTAGCAAAATTGTAACCAGAAGCGCTAGCCTGCGACGAATGCCAGTAGGCAAAAACGTCTGGATCAGCGCCAAGCTCCAATTCATACAACAAAGCATCGTAGTCGCGCGGCTGCAACACGCTTTGCACGAAGCTAGTAGTTGTCGAGCTGGTATCGATTTCACGCAGCTGGACATCAACGCCAAGCTTTGACCACTGCTGCTTAAGCGCATCGACTATTTTCTTGTATTCATCGCGTCCAGACGAAGTTGTCACAGCAACCGCCAGCGGCCGGCCATCCTTGCCTTTCCATTGGCCTTGGTTATAAGTCCAGCCCGCTTCTTTGAGCAGCGCTTTGGCCTTATCTAAACTATAATCTGGCGCTGCCGGCAGTTTTTGCGCAATCTGACTTTGCAAAATCGGCGTATCTAGCCGCGCCACATTGTCGCCGACAGTTGCGCGGATTGATGAAGTATCAGTAGCGTAGCGTAAAGCCTGGCGAACTCTAGCATCTTGAAGTGTTTGACTGCGATTATTCATCAAAAGATAGACGCCTTTGTTGAGAAGCCAATGTTTAGTCGAGTACTGTTTAGATTTAATGTTATCAGCAGCCGACAAAGACAAACCCGAAGCCGCCGAAACCTCACCGCTATTTACAGCTTTAACTAACAGCGACTCATTACCGTAAGCTCGCAGCTCCAGGCGCGACAAAGTCGAAACTGCTCCGTAATATTTAGTATTCGGTTCCATCCGCACCACGTCGGTAGAGCTAGTTGACTCGCTAGTTTGAACTCGTTTAACCGCAAATGGTCCGCTGCCGACTGGGTTGCTGCTAAAATCAGCTTCGCGCATTGACGACGGACTAACACTTTGCAAAATATGCTTAGGTATTACTGGAAAAGTCAAGGCATGCGAAAACCCGGCATACACCGCTGGTAGCATAAACTCTACCGTTGAATCGTCAATCGCCCGCGCCGAAATGTCTAACCAGTTAACTCGCAAAGGCGAACGCACTTGCGGGTTTTTGATCAGATTAATTGTATACACAACGTCCTCGGCAGTCAACTTTTTACCATCGTGCCAGGCGGCATTGCGCAGCTTGATTGTATAAACTTTGTCATCTTTTACCGTCATTGATTCGGCCAAGTCAGTATGCAACGCTCCGGTAACATCGTAATTATACAGAGACGAAAATAACAGCCGTGACACCGCCTGTTCAGGCTCGCTAGCCGCTAGCAAAGGATTAAGCGTGCTAATATTGCCAATCACTCCCTCGACATACACGCCGCCAGATTTAGCGCCATCCTTCTTGCTGCCTTGTGAATTCCAGGAATACTGAATACCCAAGCCAGCTATCAGCAAGGCTATGGCAGCCAGCCAAATCATAATCTCGGTCATCACCAAGCGGACATTTTCAATACGCCGCAGAATAAATCGGCTAGCGTGGCGCTGCGTGGCGCCTTCGGCATGCTTGACTCTCAGCGCTAGCCGCTTGTAGCCCAGCCTCAGTTTGCCCTTACTTGCTTTACTCATTTATATCCACCCTTGATTTATCTATAAGTTCGGCAAAACCAACAGTGCCACAATCGACATCACAAACGCTACAGCCAAGAAAATCGTCACTTCAAACAGGTTTTTATCGAGACCGCGCCGCGTCGTATACAATTCGCCAGAACCGCCAAATCCAGCACCCAGACTAGCCCCGCGCTGCTGCAGCAGAACCGAAATTATCATCAGCACCGCCGATACTACCATAATAATTTGCAAAGTTAGCGTTACGTCCATTTTATGATTTCTCCTCTCGTTCGTCGTGATAACTAAGCTCCAGAACACTACTTACTACATAGTTTACCAAACTTAATATCAAGCCTGCAAAAATCGAATTCAAGAACGTCATTTGCAAGCCTGGCGCCAGCATCAATGATAGCCAAACCAAAAAACCGTTAACAACTATCGTGAAAAAGCCAAGCGTTACCAAAATCATCGGCAACGACAAAATCATCACAATCGGCTTAAGTGTCGCGTTGATAATTGAAAAAATCAGCCCGGCGCCGAAAAAGGCCATCAAACTAGAATCGATTTGAGCATTGCTATAACCCGTGCCAAAAATCCGCACCGCTACCCAAATTCCCAGCGAGTTCAGTATCCACCGGAGAATAAAAGCTATAAATTGTTTACTCATACTGCTACAGTATACCGCATCAGCCGTATTTTTCATAGTTGCGGCATATCGCCGCTCTGGTGGCAAAAAGCCTCATAGACGCGAGTTCCTAGCGCTTGCCCGATAGCATCGCAAATTTCCGTTTGACTAGCTCGCCTAACTGCCCGCATACTGCCAAAGCGCCGCAATAATTTGCGCCGCGTCGCCGGACCGACACCGGGAATGTCGTCAAGCTCGCTTTTTGTGGCGCCTTTGCGCTTGAGCGTTGTATGATAACTGACGGCAAAACGGTGCGCCTCGTCGCGAATACGTTGAAATAGCTTTACGACATCATCATACTCGCTCATAGTATCGCTACCGCGCAGATTCCGCGAGTGCGAACCAGCATTTTGCTGCCCAGCATGCAAATTAATTAAGTAAAAATCACCAGAATCCAGCACGCTAATACCGAGGCGCGGCTCTTTCATCAACTGGCCGAGCAGCGCGTCATCGTCGTTAATATGCGAACGATTCTTGGCGACAACGATTTCTTCTTCGCGCTTCGCTATGCCAATTACTGGCACCGTAACGTCTAGCCTGTCTAATTCGTTGAGCACTGCACTAAGCTGCCCTTTACCGCCATCAATCAACAACAAATCCGGCATCCCCCAATCTTTACGATTTTTCTCGCTAAAGCGCCGCCTGATAGTCTCGCGCATATTAGCAGTGTCGTCGTTACGCTGCACGTGCATCTTGAACTTACGATAATGTGTCCGGTCGCTCGCGCCATTGGTGAAGACTACCATGCTGGCTACAACGTTGGTGCCGCTCATATGTGAGATATCATAGCCCTCAATCCTCGCTGGCGGCGCTGGCAAACTCAATAGCTCGGCTAACTGCGATAGTGCCCGATCTTTCGAAATATTAATGAACTCGCGATCACCGAACATAATTCGCCGCTGCAGCTCGCGCAAATAGGTCAATTTATTGCGAAGTTGCGCTGCTGTCTCGAATTCCTGATTGCGCGCCGCTCGCTTCATGTCGCGTTCAATTTCTTGCGCGATTTTGACGCGCCCGCCCTCGATATATTTGATCAGCTTGCGCAAAGATTTCTTGTACTCGTGACTAGTCATATCAAGGCTGGGCGCCAAACCGATTTGCTCTTCTAAATTAGCGTGTTCGCGTTTAGGCGGCTTGATATAATAAGGAAAAATTTTGCGCAAATAACGCAGCGCTTTCTTGACTGGCAAACCGCTATAAAAAGGACCAATGTAGGTCGCACCGTCATCAGCAGGGCTGCGCGTAAAAGTCACCGTCGGCCATTCGCTTTTCATATCAATTCGTACGAAAGTTTGTGATTTATCATCGCGCAGCAGAATATTGTAGCGCGGCATATAACGCTTGATCATCTCGCTTTCTAGAAATAGCGCGTCAATCTCGCTCTCGGTTTCGATCCAATCGGTATCATAAATTTCGGCGACCAGCGCCCGAGTTTTGGCGTCAAAATCTTTGCTGCTCTGAAAATACTGACGCACACGGTTTTTTAACACCGCCGCTTTGCCGATATAGATAATCTCGCCGCTCGCCGACTTATGAAAATAAACACCGGGGCTGCGCGGTAGAGTTTTGAGCTTTTGCTGTAGTTGTTTATTCACAAGTACTATTATATCTTATATCAAACAACTAGGCTGCTGATTATGTCAGCCAACCTCTTCTTCTATAGTCATTTTCTATTCCGTAATATTGTCTCAAACAACTCAGGAAAAGTATCGTCGGCCATGTCGCGCTTACCACAAAAATGCCCATATCCCGGAAATAATCGATAACAGGCAGACGGGAAAGATTTTTTTAGAATTTTTATTGCAGTATCAACTCGCACCGAGTCATTATCAGAGTAAAATATAGTTAGACTACGCACGCGATCAAGTAGCGCCTCGTCAATCTCAAAATCAAAAAAACCGCCACGAAGCGGCTCATCATATGGAGCTTCGGGGTTAAACTTATCACCAAAAGCTGACGCAACAAGATAAACGTCGCCTGCACAAATTTGCGGATTCTCACTCATCCATTGAATTAGAAAACCCCCGCCACAACTATGACCAACCAATATAGTTTCTGAATTTACATCATACTTTTCAAAAGTCTGTCGCCACAACGAGTAATCTGGTCGCCATGATTCAGGCATCTCGGGCGTCTGAGTGTCAATACCGCGAATTAGCAGCTGCTGTTGCAGCCATGGAATCCAAATCGAATTACTGGCGCTCGGTAGATTTGGATTGAAATACGATTGTTTGGACGGCTTACCGTGAATAATTATCGCCTGCTTCATATTTCAATATTAACATAATGACAAGCCAGCTTATGAATTTGACAAATATGCAATGTATGATATGATAGCAAGCGAAACGACGGATGGTCTAAAACAACCCATAACAGCTTTTTGTGTAGGCGGTGGTGGTAGTCACTTGGCAAGAGGCTCAGTCGCCTTTGATTATATTAACCGTACTCTATCAAACTATTATATTACTCCTCACAATGTTCACGGTGTCACCGATGACACGACTAGTTCTCGCGTTCGCTCCCCTTCAGAACAATATGAAGAGATAATGGATAACATACCTAGTGAAAACAAAGAGAAGGATGAAAAAGGTTCCGTATTACTAATAGCCCAATGCATGGGTACAATCGCTGCCCATCAGGCATTATTGTCCATGACAGAAGAAAACATAAACGCAGCGCTTGTAACCTTTTCGCCCCCATTACCAAACCCCGACGAAGTAATTAAACTGCCAAATTCTAGAAAACGACGACGCCATAATGACACAGAGATGCAATGTCCGACATTTCCAGACGGCAAGATAGGTGATTTCAGCGTTCTACGCCACGAATGGCTTCCTATTCCTCAGAAGTATTTTCATGACATCCAAGAAACTCGCGATCTAGAAAAGCAACTACACCAATCAGTCGAAATTGGCCGCGCGGCAGTAATTGCGGCAGAAAGAGAGACTGGAATACTAGTACTCCGTTAATTGTTAGCAGCTGGAGGCGAAGCTGGCAACTGCACGGATTGCACGAGGCTAGACAACGAGCTATCATCGTACCAAAAGCTGGCCATTCGCTTCATCCAAGCGGCGAGAACAAGCACCTAGCGCCCCTTTCGCAACAGCAAGCCTGCCAATTGGTTGTCGACACCGGCTTAAGAATTTTGAGCACCAGCTTTCCAGATAGAGAATCGGAATAAATGAGAAAGCACTTCAGCAGCCCATCAATGGCGTAAGTATTCTTCCAAAAACTCGCTCCACTCCGGCGCATTCTTCTCGCGGAAATAATGGCGTAAGAAATCAACCATAATTTGCTGGCGGCTTTCTGCTTCCGTCTTCCCTGGCTCGGTCAGCATCAAGCCCTTCAGTTTCAGCAGCTTTTCAAAGAAATGATTGATAAAGCCGTCGGTATCATGCGTATTGCCGTCAGCATTATATTCGTGCGCCGCCAGATTAACATTCGGCCAAACTGCGGGGTCAAAAATCCGCCCGCCATGATGGCAGGCATAAACCAGCGCCCGCTCAATCCCAACCGCGCCAATAGCATCGCACATGTCAGCGTCAGACACCAGCCGCCCCGCCAGCCGCTGCGGTTGCTTGCCGTTCAGCCGTTTGCTATAGCCGATCGACGCAACGTTTTCCAATACCGCTCGGCGCAAATCTTCAGCCACCTTTGCTTCTGTCATAATATTTACTGCGTTCGTTAATTTCTCTGCCTGCGCCTTGCCGACCAATTTGTAATCATCAACGTCATGCAGCCAAGCCGTCAACAGCACTTCTTGTAGATCCACTGATTCGCTGCATTCGCTAGCAAAACGCTCTGCCAGCAGCGCCACCCGCTCGACATGATCATCGGCGTGACCTGAGGTGTCGCTGCCTAGTAGCTCACGGACCAATAGTTTAACTTTATTAAGTTCAGGAGTTTGCTTATTATTCATAGCATTTATTATATCTCATTGCCGCCACTAGCGCATTAGCTGCCCTTGTATTTCTATAGTATTTATGCTATAATATAAAGATATGGCTGAAGTAATCACCACCGCTCCAAAGTCGAAAGAAGCGGAAATCAAACTGTTAATTATGTCGCTAGGCGAGCTAGCTTCGCGCTTAGGTGACGATGAGGCGTCCACCGCTATAAAAGCGATTGCTAATTTCGTCAACCACCGCAGCCCAGGCGATAAGCAGATGCTGCCTGTATCTGATGCAGATATCGCCAGTAAATATACTGATATCGTAGCCTTGCGGCTGCCTGAAACCAAAGATGTTATAGATGCTAACTTTATCACAAACAATGTAGTCGGGTACGTTGGAGCGATGGAACCAATCAAGCACGGCGCCCGTCTAATGTCTGAAGTCGGCTCGCTCAAAGTCGACGATAGCCTGCGCGGCCACGGTGTCGGAACTATATTATTTGGGAGAATTGTTCAAGCAATACAAGATGAAGGGATAACACCATATGCTTTCTGTAATTCAGATAGCCTGCCCATCGCTAAACGGCTCAATGGACATGAAATAGAATCAGCAGATGAAGTACCGCCAGAGGCATTGAAATTATGCCAAGATTGCCCTCTCTACGGCAAAACAAGTGGCAAAAACTACGGTTGTTGTGATACTGTAGTGGTATGGGACACGCCGACCGAAACCAACTAGATCTAGTTGAATTAGCTAAGCAGCTCATTGCCATACCGTCAGTATCGGGCAACGAGGCAGAAGCTTTAGATTTCGTTGCATCGTGGATGCGATCAGCTAATTTTGACAAAGTCATTACTGATGAGCGCTTTACCGCCGGGTTAATCCGTGCCAAAAAGCAGATAGCAAAGCGCGCGCTCATTTTGTGCGGGCATGTTGATACGGTTTCTCCTGGCGATGAGTCAGCTTGGCGGCAGAGTCCGTGGCAACCATACGTTACGGACGATCGGCTGTATGGTCTGGGCGCCACTGACATGAAAGCTGGCGTCGCTCTACAAATGATAGCCGCCGCCGAATACGCAAACGAACGTCGTGACGACCTTGATGTGTGGTGCATCACCGTCGCCAACGAAGAGGTTGATGGTGCTGGGTCGGCTGATTTTGCTAAGTATTTTTCAAAAAACACACAGTACGAAGAAGTTAGCTGCGCCATCGCCGAACCGACGGATAATCGAATCGAGATTGGACATCGCGGCAACAAGTTTGTTGAATTTATCTTTGAGCGCACATCAAGCCACGCCTCGCAAGAGAGCGCTTATCATGATAGTTCGCTGCCAGCCGTGGTGTCGTTCCTGAATGATTTGCCAGAGATTCGCGAGCAGCTTCATGCCGCCTATAGCTACGATATTTTGGGTGCTCCTAGCTTCACGCCAACACGTATTGAGCCTGCAGGGTCATACTCTAACAACAAAACAGCTGGTGTCAGCTCTGTGATGGTCGATATACGTACCACGCCGCCCCTGGACGCAGACTTTGAGAAGTGGGTTGACGAGATAGCTGCTCGCTACGACTGTACATGGCGACACCCCGCTACGCCTGTGCCGTCTGCTTTGTGCGATACAAACGCCAAAATCTTGAAGACCATGCAGCGCTTGCTACCAGAAGCTGAGACAGCAGTCAGCTACGGCGGCACCGATCAAGCCTTCTTTCAATCTATCGGCGTGCAAACTATCATCTACGGCCCTGGCAATTTTAGCCAAGCTCACACTGTTGATGAGTCGGTGTCAATAACGCGCATTAAGGAAGTGTACGATGTTTACCAGAAGCTCATTCGGAAGATATAGATCTATGAAATATTTGCGTTATACAGCAGTTTTATTGTTAATTCATGGCGGGATCGAAATCCTTGGCGGTCTGATGGCTTTTTTGCCAGCAGGACAAATCGGATATCATATTTTTGCAATGCCATTCTTGAGAGATAATCTAGCAGTAGTTGGTGTGATCGGTATTATCTTTGGCATACTGCGCATAATTGCAGCAACTGGGTTGCGACACAATCGGTTATGGGTTTGGTATCTGACAATGATTATGTGTATTGTCACGCTAATCTTAATGATATTCATGATACCGTCAGGTATTGGCGATGGTATTTTAGCAGGATTAACAACTATTTTTCTGCTGATTGGACGATACGGCAAGCTCGCTATTATCAGTGATTAGTCACCCCATGTTACAATACATAAACTAAGGAGGTTTTATGAAAGCACCAAAAACATTGCTTATCGTCGCTGGTTCGCTGGTCGTTGTCGCTGGCATGTTGATTGCAGTTAGCTGCATACCGCCGTCGGGACCAGAACCAGAATACGTTTGCGCCAAAAACGGCCAGCCAAGTTCCGGATTCAAAGACACTAAGAAAAATTGCCCGATAACTTCAGAAAGTTTGAAAGCTCATATGGCGTGGGAAGAAGGCCCATTCGGCAGAGGCAAATATATTATGCGCCAAATCGCCGTCGTGTCAATACTTGGCGCGATTGGCTGTGCTGTTGCTTCGCCAATTGTAAAGTCAAAGCAGAACAAAAAGTTAGAAAAATAAAACTAACAAACTCATATAATATAACTAACTGGATCTGCCGCCTTTTTATGCAAGTAAAGTTACAAAACACAGTGTGATTTTACGGAAAAGAAGTTGCCCTTTGCTTTGAGCCCATTCCACCCTGATAGGAGGTGAGAAGAGTGGGAGACCGCGCCTACGCAATCGGCGGCCTGGTGGCAATGCCGATCAGCATTGGTATTGTCGTCGGCGTCGTTCTCCACCACATCGGCATGTCCGATGTGGTGTGCTTGGTAGCTGGGGCGGCCATCGCCGTCCCCGGGGCCAGCGTCGTCTTCATCCTGCTCATGCGCTACTTGCGCAAGCAGGATGACTGACAGGAAACGGGCGGGCTTAGGCCCGCCAGAAAATAGCTCGCTGAAAATTGGTTCAATTCGGTTCGAGACGCACATTTTAGCGTCTGCTGGATTGAAATCCAGTTTCCGGCTTGAGCACGTTTTCGGCGGGCTATTTTCTTGTCTGGTCAATCTTTAACTACGGCTTCGCAAAATGCATTTTACAAAAACCGCCGCCCTTCCAGCGCGTGCCCGAGGGTAATTTGATCGGCATACTCTAGATCGACGCCCACAGGAATGCCGCGAGCTAAACGCGAGACCTTGGTAGCTAGGTGCGATTCCTTGATTTGGCGCTGGATGAATAGCGCCGTTGATTCGCCCTCGACGCTAGCGTTGGTGGCGATAATAACCTCCTCGACGTTATCGTCGCGCAATCGCTGCAATAACTCAGGTATATGAAGCTGTTCTGGCCCGACGCCGTCAATCGGCGAAATCGTTCCGCCCAATACGTGATAAGTACCTTGGAATTGCCCGGTGCGTTCTAACGCCACTATATCTAGCGGCTCTTCAACAACGGCAACTAGCTGGCGATCGCGTTTCGGATCGCTATACAAGGGCGAGATTTCCTGGTCAGCATCAATTAGCGCGAAAGTTTTCGGGCAACTTCTGACCTGAGCGTGCAGCTGCCGCAAGGCATTCGCTAGCGCTTCAGTAGTGCGAGAATCGTTTTTTAGCAAGAAATAAGCGTAGCGCTCAGCCGTCCGCGGCCCAACGCCTGGCAAATGACCCAACTCCTCAATAACACGCTCAAGCGCGCTTGGCAATAGTGCCATTAGTTTATAATCCGAGGCTTCCTAGCCCGCCCATCAGCGGTTTCATCTTTTCGGCAGCAATTTCTTGTGCTTTAGCCATACCGTCGCGGATAGCAATCTCAATCCAGTGTTCAAGCTGGTGGATGTTATCTAGATCAACGTATTCTGGATTAATTTTAATCGATTTGATCTTGAGCTCGCCGGTGATTTGAACGATAACCGCGCCGTCGCCTGCCTCAACCTCGACGATTTCTTTGGCTAAAGCTTTCTGCGCTTTGCGCAAATCATTCAACATTTTCATTTGATTCAAGGCCATTTTGACTCCCCTTCTTCAGAAATTAACTCTACCAATTATAACTTATTACGGCAATTTTTTGTAGACATAGAGCCGGTCGCCATTTTGGGCGCGAGTGTTCGTTATGATGCTCTCTAGCTGCCAGTCTTTCGGAATCTTGCGGCGGGCGGCGCGTGTCGCCACCGCTTGGGTTGCTTCGGGATTAAGCTCGGTAGCAACCGTTAAGGATTTATTGTAGTGAGCGGCTAGATTATAAATAGGCGCCTCATCCGCGTCAGCCAAGAGTGTCATGCTTTTTTGGTGCTGCAATTGGGTGTTAACTAGCGATAGGTCACTGTTGTAGGCGCGAACAACAGCCGGATTGTACGTATACCCGTTAAAATATTGATTAACGCTAATATAAATCAATCCGCTAACTAGCACACTCAATGGCAGCAAACCCGCAACGCGAGCATACGGATTGCAAGGAAATAGCCGATACCAGTAACGAATCAAGAAATCAAAGCCAGTAGCAACTGCAATTACCATCAGAACAAATATTACATACTGATTATTATAATTAAGCAAGGCGAGCGGCACCATAACCAAGCTCATCAAGATAGTAACATAACTGCGCGCTGTATAATGCGTGGCTGCCAGGCGGCAAAAACCTAGCAAGGCAATAGCCGTCAACGGCATAGCATAAGCTGGCCTCAGTAGACCATCAGCAGCACTATCAGTAGCAGCAAAACCAAACAGACTAAGGCTCGAAAGTAGCGCATTAGTTTTGAGATGCACGAAGTCTGACGGCAAACCGAGCAGCACCTTGCCAATACCTTTTGGCTCTAATATTAAGGCATAAACTAGCGGCGCCATCGCAGCCAAGCCGACCAACAGCGCAATGAATAGTTTTTTCTTGGGCAGCCGCTTGATAATCGCTCGGATATGCGGATGAACTAAAGCCACGATAATTATAATTAAGTCCAGGTATACACCCATCGGCAAATAAAGCGCGACGCTCATCAACACGCCGCCAAGCACTTTCCAGAATGTATGAAAATGTTTGCCGCGCGTCACATACATACCCGCAACCATCAGCCATATTGCAACAGTACTAAAGGTAATACTGGGCGTACCGTCTTGCGCTTGGAATAAAAAATGTGTCGAAGTTGCCAATACGATCGTCGAAATGACAGCAACGTTAGGCTTGAACCAAGCGCGAATCAACATGAAAATACCTAGCATCGTCAAGGTACCGAGCGCAATTGACGGCAGTTTAATCGAAAATTCGCTGACACCAAACACAAAAATTGATAGCCGCTGCAGTAGATAATACGGTAGATTTACCACCATCGACGGCTCAAGAGTTTGGCGCGACAACATACTAGCCTGGCTAACAGATTTGATTTCTTGCTCGCGCAAACCGCCAGGAGTATACAATACGCCGATCCATAGCACTGCCACCAAAATTACAGCGATACAAAAATAACTCAAAACATAGCGATATTTATATAAAGTATAGTCCGCAGGTTTACGCATACTAATTATGATTATATCACGCGAGAGATTATTCGTGGCGCTTATCGAGCGACATAAAACGCAGGCGCTCTGGATGGAAGTATAACTGGACTTTGCCAACCGGGCCATTACGGTGCTTGGCAATGATTAAGTCAGTAATATTGGCGACATCTGGGTTGTCTGGTTCGTAATAGCCAGGGCGATAAATAAACGTAACAATATCAGCATCTTGTTCGATACTTCCCGATTCGCGCAGATCAGCCAGCTGCGGAATTGGTGGCGTACGGTTCTCAACTGACCGGCTAAGCTGGCTAAGCGCTATCACTGGTACATTCAACTCGCGAGCGATAACCTTCAAGCCGCGGCTAATTTCGCTAACTTCTTGAACGCGATTGCCGTTGTAATTACCGTTCGCCTGCATCAACTGCAGATAGTCGACGATGATTAACCCGAGCGTTTGATTATGCGCAATTCGGCGGGCTTTGGTGCGCATACCGAGAACGCTGAGCGCTGGCGTGTCATCGATATAAATCGGCGCTTCAGCCATTTCGCCCATAGCTTCACTAATCTTTGCAAAGTCGTCGTCACTGAGATTGCCAGTACGAATATTCCAGCTGTCAACGCCAGCGGCATCGGCCAGCATGCGGTCTATTAGCTGCTGCTTACTCATCTCGAGGCTAAAGAACAACACTGGCAGTTTAGCAATAGTCGCCACATTGTATGCTAGGTTAGTTACAAACGTCGTCTTACCCATAGATGGCCGAGCCGCCAGGATGAATAGGTCGCTGCGCTGCAAGCCGGCGGTCATATTATCGAGATCTTGGTAGCCGGTGCGGATACCGCGCAGCTGGCCTTTATTGCGGTGCAACTCCTCGATGCGCGAGAAACTCTCGTCGAGGATAGTTTCGATACTGACCAGATCTTGCTTAATCGTTTGGTCAGAGACTTTGAATAGCTCAGCTTCGGCTTTTTCGAGGATTTCTTGGGTTGGTGTTTCTTCGTCGAATCCTAGCTCGCTGATTTCACCGCTAGCTTTGATTAGGCGCCGGCGAACAGCTTTCTGAGCAACGATTTCAGCATAGCTAGCAGCGTGAGCAGCCGTAGGTACATAGTTAGTTAGCTCGGTTAAGTACGTCGAGCCGCCAATTGTCTCGAAATTATCCGTTTTCTTGAGTTCCTCGGTTAGAGTCAATAGATCGACTGGCTTATGCTGCTCATATAAGCGCATCATACTTTTAAAAATCAGCTGGTGCCGTTTGTCGTAAAAATCTTGTGGTTTTACTGTCTCGCTGACATCCGCTAGCACGTCGTCGTCAATCAAAATTGCTCCGAGCAAGCTCATCTCGGCGTCAATACTCTGCGGCGGTATTTTGGCAGCGACTTCTTTTTGCTTAGCCATTACAAATTCACCTCTTCTCCTCCGCCCATAATATCAAGAATAGCGGCGGTTTGACTATCTTTTGGCGGTTTTGGCTTAGCGCTGACGATAATTTCACGGTCAAGCTTTTGTGCCTGTAGAGCGCCAGCAAGCACTGGCAGCGATTTTTCGATTTGATTTTTAGCAAATTTCTTACCAGCAAAAATCGTTAACTGCTGATCGTCTAATTCGTAACCGCTTTTCGCGAGATAACTATAGGCGCCAGCGGATTTTGCATGAACAGCCTCGAGAAATTTTGACCAGTCAAAATTAACTGTTTGGTTTGGCTGGGCATTTTTCTTCTTTTTTTGCGGAGTATCGCTAGCTGGCTGCGGCGCGTAAACAGGCGCTGGTTCATTCACAGTCATTGGTTGCGCTGATTCTGGCTGCGCTGGCGTTGACGCCGCAGGAACATCAGAATTAGAAACATCTGCATTGGAACTGAGTGCTATCAGCAATTTGACATACGGCCAAGCGGTTTTCTGGTTTGACAATAATCTGTCGGCTAGCGGTAAGCAATTAGATTTATTGATGATGTCGCTACGGATTTCGTGCAGTAATTGCTCGCTGATAGCATTGGCTGGCACGCCTCTATGCTCAAGCGCGCGCAAGGTATCGGCGATAGTTTGTAAATCGCCCGCGCAATAAGCCTCTAGCAGCTGTCGAACCTCAGCTGTACTTGCTAAGCCTAGCGAATCTTCGACCATAGCGGCATTAATTTTCTCGCTGCTTAAATTTCGCATTTGATCTAACAAACTAATACTATCGCGGAAGCTTCCCTGCCCATAGCGAGCAATTAGCTGCAGGGCGTCGTCGTCGATAGAAATCTGCTCGGCATCAGCAATAGTACGCAAGTGTGCGGCAACTTCGTCTTGGCTAATTGTCCGGAAATTAAAGCGCTGAACGCGGCTAAGAATCGTAGCTGGCAATTTATCGGCGTCAGTGGTTGCTAGGATAAACACAGCATGCTCGGGCGGTTCTTCAAGCGTTTTGAGCAGTGCATTGAACGCTGATTTGCTCAGCATGTGAACCTCGTCAATAATATAGATTTTTTTGGGGGCGCTAACGGGCGCAATCTGAACCTTCTCGCGCAAATCACGGATATCTTCAACTGAATTATTGCTGGCTGCATCAATCTCGATAATGTCGAGATGAGTTGATTCATCGCGGTATGGCAAGCGATTGATTTCGTGCGCCAGAATCCGCGCAATCGACGTTTTGCCAACGCCGCGCGGCCCTGTCAATAAATAAGCATGCGCCGTCGTTCCGTTAGCAATTGCCCGCTCTAAAATCGCCGTAATATGCGGCTGCCCGACAATCTCGCTCAGCGACCGGCTGCGATATTTCCGATATAAAGCCTTACCCATTTGTTATATTATAGCGCAGAATCAGCGATTAAAATAGCGAAGCTTGAACTGGCGCTAAATCTAGCTGCTCAACAGTACGGCTAATCGTCATATCGTATCCGATATATTTTTTGATTGGTAAGAAAATAAAGCGGCTATTTTGCTGCATAATTAGCATACCGCCAATTAGCCCTGTGAAGCGTCCAGCGATTTTTGGCTCGATTATTTCTGTTAGATCATCGCTTTTTGGTTCGATAGTTAGCATGTATGGCGATAAATTCAGGAACTCGCTGTTATCAAATTTAACGCCTAACTGCTCTGCGATCCGCTGGATTGTTTGATGTAATTTCTGCTCGGCTAGCGTCGGATCATAGCGTTCATTTGCTAGAATTGTTGCTTTCTTGCGCAGCTGCACACTCTCGCAAAGACCTGGCAGCCGGGCGATTTTCGCTTCGTATTGGCGAGCAATATTAGCGCTGGGAAATACTTCAAGGATAGCAGCATTGCGGGCACCTTGTTCTAACAATCGCGCTAGTTTGCGTTCAGCATAAGAAATGCCAACCTTTATCACCTCTGGCGAGAAATAAGCTAAGTATAAGATATGCGGCTGCTGATTCAGCTCAGCCTGCTGTTGGCTGATATTGGTAGTATTGTAGAATGCTGGATTGAAGCCAGTCTTTTGCTGGCACTCTGGACATTGCTCGTATCTATCATCAAGCTGGCGGTCGCCAGGACAGCGATGACATTGTTTAGCTGCCAAATCGTACCAACCAATACATTTTTTGGTGCTAGTATCAAATGATAGAGTAAATTCGCCTTGCAGCTGCATACGCCAGAACTTACCGCCATCATCCATGACGCGCAAATACGGCAAGTTACTATTAGGATCGTAGCTGACCCGTGTAAACCGAAAAGTTCCCTCGCCTAAATCATGCATTAATACCCCTATTTGTGACGATCCAAACTTATAGATTATAGAGCTGCTTCAACTGCCGCCCAGGTAGCATCAGGATTGTCTTCTGGCACAATGATAGTAACCTGATCGCCAACATTGATACGGAAATAGGTCACGCTCGCCAGCAAAATCCGATATTCTTTGCCTTGCGCTTCAACATAGTAAGCGCCGTCATGCTGCGTAAGCGTACCGATAACTTGCTTGCGGGCAACCGGGCCAATTTGCTTGTAAATGAAACCACCATCATCAGCGATAGTTAGTTTGAGGATATCGCCCTCAACTAGCTTAGACTTGCTAGCATAATTAGCCGGTACCGGGTAATTTTTGCCATCCGGGCCGACCATCGTCTGGCCGTCGAAAACGCCCTCGATAACTTTGCCCGAAACATCTTCGCGGCTGTTAGTTGGCATCACGACTTGCCCGTCTTCGCCCATTATGCTAATTAGTAACTCTTTGGCGGCAGCCAAATTAGTCTCGGCGTCTTGAATAAGCATCTTGAGCCGCTTGACTTGTTTCTCTGGTAATTCTGACATACTAGTCTCGCAATCCTTTGTATGTTTTTATAATATCATTTCAATTATAACGCATCAGGATATCACGTCAACCCTTTAGGCTATCTTTCCACAAGTTTAACAGATATGAACGCAAAGTCGTTGTAAAAATCGTCGACCGCTTCAGGCATACAAAAACGCCCCCAGATTTTGGAGGCGTTTTCTAAAACAATACGATCGTGCGAATCTGGAAATATATTCGAGATTAAGCGACTTCGACTGTAGCGCCAGCTTCTTCCAAGGCTTTCTTGGCAGCTTCGGCTTCGTCTTTGCTGACTTTTTCTTTGATTGGGCTTGGCGCGTTATCAACCAAAGCTTTCGCCTCGCCGAGGCCAAGGCCGGTTAGTTCCTTGACGGCTTTGATGACGGCGACTTTTTGGCTGCCAGCGTCTTTCAAGGTGACAGTAAATTCAGTCTTTTCGTCAGCGGCGGCCGCACCAGCGTCAGCAGCTGGACCAGCAACGGCAACTGCGGCAGCAGCTGGCTCGATACCGTATTCTTCTTTGAGGATATTCTTTAATTCATTTACTTCGAGAACTGTCAATTTAGTCAGCTCTTCGGCAAGTTTCTTTAGGTCTGCCATAGTGATTCTCCTTGTAGTTAAATTTTAATTAGATTGGTTGCTTAAGCGGTTGCTTTGTCTGCCACGCCGTCCAGCAATGCATGCAGGTTGCCAGAAAGCGCGTTGGTGACGTCATGCACCGGACTGAGCAGTTGCGCCACAGCCTCGGCGATGAGCTGATTCTTGCTCGGCAAACCAGCCAGAGCTACCACATCGGCGGCACTCTGGGCCAAGCCCTCGCCGCTGAATCCAGCGACTAGTTCGACGCTAGGATGAGTCTTTGCAAAGTCATTAAGGACTTTAGCAGCCATCACCTCGTCGTCGCTAGAAACAGCATAAATTAACTGGCCTTGCAGCGCGGAAGTATCAGTCTCTTTGAACGTCTCGCTAGCGGCAAAAGCTACGCGTACCAAGCGGTTCTTGACAACTTTGACGACTACGCCATTTTCGCGAGCAGCTTTGCGCAGCTCTTGCAATTCAGCTACGCTAGTGCCCTGGTATTTAGCCACGGCGATAGCTTTTGCACTGGCAAACAACTCGCTCATCTCTGCAACCAAAGCTTGTTTCTTATCTTTGGAAATTGCCATTGATAATACTCCTTTGGTTTATTTGATATTTATGCGATCGTATTGTTAAGGGGCGACATTCGGCGAGCAACAAAAAAACTTTGGCGCTCGCCAAAGACTGTACTACAGGAAAAGTTGATTCCCTCGGCGGCATATTAAGCAGAATTACTCCTGCAGCCGCTGTCTCTGGCAATGTCTAATATCTATTATAGCAAATTTTGCTGCATTACACAATAGTAAATGCTTGACATATTTAGGCGTTTCTGGTACAATATAAATTCGTGAGAACGAAAGCGAGCCCTGGTGTTTATACAAGGGAATGTAATACACTTAACCCTGCTGACGAGCAGGGGTTTTCTAGTCAACAATATCCAGAGAAGTATAATTCAAATGATCTAGTTGACAGTCTGGCTATTGATTATCTAAGAGCCGCCTCGCGGGAGCGTCCTGATCTGATTGAGCATGCTCATAGAGTTTATGGGTTAGTTAAGGCTTTTGCCGGCGATCTTATACCTGATACGCGCGATGCAATTATACTGCATGATATCGTGTCTCGATTCCGCAACCCAGACGGAAAATACAGCCAAGAATCGCGCGACGCTGCCGGACTAGCACTATTAAGATACTTTACCGATCCCAGAATCCCCCATGATAAAGCACGCTATATGCGGGATATCTTGTCAGATTTCGACGAGACTGAGGTGGCAGCTGGCAGACATCGGAAAACATTAGCCGACGAGGCCGCTGCAAGCTTGCCAGACGAGAATAATCGCCGCAAAGATATAGTCAGCGTCATTTCCGATAGGTACGAAGGCGTCGTTCCAAGAGAAGCTTGGGCCGTGTCGGAGGCTCGCATAGATCCGGAATACATGAAAGACTTCTTGAAAACCGTAAACATTGAGTCTGTCATTATTAAAGCCTGCGAGCTGGTTGATAATCTGGAACACCCAACGTCCAGACGAGAGTCTGCTCTATTGCAAGATGTCTTAGAAGCGGAATCGTTCTATGCTCCGCTGTGCGAGGTATTAGGATTAGAAGCTTTAGGCTCGAAACTACTAGGCCTAGCAAAACGCATCCGCCTCGAGAAGTTGAACAAATTTGCTTCGATAGAGCAAGCAAGAGACATGTTATTCAATATAAAGACAGTCGGCGTCAGGCGTATATTGGAGAATATTTTCGGTGACAAATACGATGTTTCGCTTGTAGTCGGCCCTGATTATAGCGGAGAATGTCCTGCCGTAGTTGGCGAGTTCGCAGTTCAACTACCCAGCGGTCGTCTATCCTCTGGCAATTACCGCTTGAAATCTGTCGGCTCGTGCGCTGATAAATTAGATCGCGACAACGGCAATATGCCTATGGATCCATTTGCTCTGATGGATATCTCGCCAGACATAAAATCATCGGCGAAAAACTTTGCCGAAATAGTGCAAATCCTTTCTGCCCTGCCAGATGTCGAGCTGCAAAAGGCAACTAGCAAAAAATCCGCTATCTATATCCAGGGCGCTAGCGATTATGTCGAAACTATAACCCAAACTTTAGCCGAAGCTGGCATAGACAGATCGCAAATTCACATAAAAGAACAAACTGAAGCGGACATCGAAAAAAAAGGATACAAGAAGATGGAACTCTCAAAAGTAACGTTTATCACAAGGCAAGAACATCCGTATAAACCTGGCGAAATAATCAATATTCCTATCGAGTTTCAGTTTTTGACCAAAAATGAGCGCCAACGATCGCGAACTGGCGACATCGCACATATTGCTTACAAACATATTGATACTAAACTCAAAAAGGAAGGCTACTACAAGCTGCCCGATGACGATCCTAAAAAGAAAAAATTGGACAAAGAAGCTCGTGAAACGCGCAAACTATTCGTAGGAGTTCTCAACGACATCCATGATCGCATGAGCCGCTTGAATCCTAATAGCTATGAAACC
>CAUTJX010000004.1:0-76773 GCA_963539155.1 uncultured Candidatus Saccharibacteria bacterium | reverse complement strand
CTTTATCTTTATCTTTATCTTTATCTTTATCTTTATCTTTATCTTTATCTTTGCCTTTTTTCCAGAAAATATTAACACTGACACCAGCAAGGTGAAGTGTATCAACAGCCTCAATGCCAGTTGGCATATACGGCATAACCCACCTTTCTGTACAGCTGTTTTCAGTAACTCCTTGCACCGCCGCCTCTGGATCGCCGCTGTCGTTTTTGGCATCAGGGCCGCAGCAAATTACTAGCCAACCGTAAGGTTTTTCTTTATTTGTATAATTATTGTAGATTTGCCAAACAGTACCATCTGCGTCTACAAACCTGCCAACACGAAAGTCGCAACCACTTTCTTCGCCAAGGTTTTCATAAAGCTTGTCCGCGGCAGCCGCTTGCTCGCGAAGACGAGACTCTCTTAGTCTTAGCTGCGCTATACGCTCTTGCCTAGACAAAGGTCTAGCCTCTTCAGGTTTAAGGTTGCTATTTTCTGGTAACATTTTCCGTTCCACAACATCCGCCTTTTTGCTTAAGCTAACTGTAATTAGATTATACCACAGTTGCCGTTATTTGTCCATATTTGTACGGGTTTTCGCTAATCTTCAGCAAATTTTAAGTTTTTTAGACTTCGCCCCAATTATTACCGATTTTGACGTCGACTTTGAGCTTAATACCGAGCTGCGGGTAGATATTTTCCATAGTCTCTACCAGCATTTTGCTGACTATTTCGGCGTTTTGGCGCGGACACTCAACCATGATACTGTCATGGATTTGCAATATTTGATGGCCGAGCGAGATATTTTTATGTACAAGCCCAGACTTGCTGCCTGAAGAGACTTGCCTTTCCGGCAAGGCGAATTCGTTCTTTTCGAATTTGCCGGTCTCTGAAGGTAGCAAATCTGGGCTTGTCATTGTCGTCAGTCGCTTCTCTACCGCCAGCATCGCCAACTTCATCAAATCCGCCTCGGTACCTTGTATCGGCATATTAGCTGCTGCTCGCTCGGCAGCCGAACGAACAGCAAAATTATTCGACCTAACATCGGGCGTTGGCCGGCGGCGGCCAAACAATGTCTGCACAAAGCCATCTTCGTGCGCTTGACGGATTGTTCGTTCCATAAATTCTTTGATGCGCGGGTGGATACGATAATACTCGTCGATGAAATGCTGCGCCTCGCCGTAACTCATATTAGCAGCAGCCGCCAAACCATGCTGGCTCATGCCGTATAATACGCCGAAATTCACCACTTTAGCGCGGCGGCGCTGCGTTGGCGTCACTTCATTAATCGGCACGTTATAAACTTCAGCTGCCGTCTTGGCGTGAATATCAACGTCGGTATTAAAATCTTCAATCATCTGTTTTTCGCCAGCCATCACCGCCGCCAGGCGCAGCTCAAATTGCGAATAATCAGCATTTACGAAAACATTGCCAGGCGCTGGCACAAAAGCATCGCGAATCTGCCGCCCCAACTCAGTACGAATCGGAATGTTCTGCAAATTCGGGTTAGTGCTCGACAGCCGCCCAGTCGCTGTCGCATCTTGATTAAACGTCGTGTGAATATAGCCGTTAGCGTCCGTTTGTTCTGGCAAGGCTGCCACATAGGTATTCTGTAATTTCGACAGTTCGCGAAAACGCTCGACCAACTCAATAATTGGATGTTGCCCGCGCAGCTTATCGAGTTCCTTTTGATTAGTGGAGTAACCAGTTTTGCCTTTTTTAATACCGGCTGTCGGCAAGAGCAGCTTATCAAATAGCGCGCTAGCCAACTGCGCTGGGCTGGCGACATTAAATTCGTAACCGACCATATCATAAATATTTTGCTGAACCGCTGTGATCTCTTGCGCTAATGATTTATTCATTTTTTTGAGTTTGCCGGCATCGATTTTGATGCCTCGAAATTCCATTTGCGCTAAAACATTAATCAATGGAAAATCCATCGTCTGCGCCACCTGCTGGAGGTCGGGCAGCTCAGCAAACGCCGACTTTTGCTGTTCATAAACCGCCCACAGCGCTGCCATCGCCAATCTTGGGTCATCCAAAGATTCTACGCCCGCCAAATCCGCTAGTGCGCGCGATTTGCGCAAAGGATTTAACAAAAATGAGCCCTGCGCAGTATCGTGTTTAACAATCGGCAATTGCTGGCAACCAGCACTGAGAAGTGCTTTGAAAAACTCCTTGGTATCGTGGCCAACTATCGAAGCTTCTACTAAAATAGCGCTTGCTTTAGCTAGCGGCAAGCGGGCGACCTTGCCTTTTTCATGGCTCAGCCAAACCATATCACCATCCCAAATTACCAGTAATTCTGGCGCCATTACTAACATCGGGGTGACTTTATCGCCCGATATTTCAACAGCCGGCGCGAGAATATTATTTGTAGCCACTCCTGAAGCGCCATCGCGCATGTGTTGTGGTAATTTTCGCAACAATGAGCGAAACTCCAGCTTTTCGAGTAACTCTCGCAACTTTGCCGTGTCTAAGTCGCGCACGTTCATTGCCTCTAAATCGAGTTTCACTGGCGCATCGGTGAATAGCCGCGCCAATTCTCTACTCATATAAGCAGATTTTTTGCCAGTTTCTAATTTGCGGCGCAAGCTGTCTTTAATCTGCCATAGATTCTCATAAACACCGTCTAGCGTTTCAAATTGTTGTAGTAATTTGACGGCTGTCTTTTCGCCGACCCCCGGCACCCCAGGGATATTATCCGACGAATCGCCTTTCAAGCTTTTCAAGTCGAGAAATTGGCCAATCCGAATACCGTAGCGCTTTTCAAACGCTGGAATGTCAAATTTATCAATGTTAGTCAGGCCTTTTTTGAGTGCATAAAGATACGTATTTTGGTCGAGAATTTGCAGCGCGTCCAAGTCGCTAGTAATCAAATAAGTTTCGATGTCGCCGTGCTGTTCAGCCTGCTTGTCTAGTGTTGCCATGATATCGTCGGCTTCATAATCATCAAATTCATACAGTGGCCAGCCAAAAGCTGCCAGTAGCTCGTGCAAAATCGGAATCTGCGCATAAAAATCTGGCGGTGCTGGTTTGCGCCCGGCCTTATAATCAGGATAAATCGCCAACCGGCGGCGAATATTCGTTCCTCGTTTATCCCACGCTACGCAAACATAATCAGGCTCAAGCCGCTTAATTAATTCTAAGCTCAGCGCCGCGAAACCATACACGCCGCCTGTCGGTGTCCCGTCTGCGGTCGACAACCCAGGCATAGCATAATAACCGCGATAGAACACGCTTTTACCGTCGATAATCACTAAGCGTTTGGCCATATTTATATTATACGCTATCTAAAGCCGTTACTTACACGCGAATATAGCCACAATCATGTATACTAAGGTTATGACATCACAAGAAAAACCAGCCAAGATTTTGGCATTCGTCGGGCTGCCTGGCGCCGGTAAAACCGAAGCAACCAATTTCGTAGCCGCCAAAGGTTTTCCCAAAATCTACGGCGGCGGCATTTTGTACGACGAAATGCGCGCCCGAGGCGTTGAAATCACGCCCGAATCGCAAGCCGAATTTCGCAAACAGTGGCGCGAACGCGACGGCAAAGACGTTATCATCCGCCGCGCTGCCGAGCAATTACACCGCTTAATTGATGCTGGCCAGCATCGTTTATTGTTCGACGGGCTCTATTCCTGGACAGAGTACAAGTTCCTCAAACACGAGTTTCCTGGCGAGCTCATCGTTGCCGCCATTGTCGCGCCAAAACATTTACGCCACCGCCGCCTCGCAACTCGTCCCGAGCGGCCATTCACCGCCGAACAAGCTAACCAGCGCGACTGGTCAGAGATTGAAGATATCGAAAAAGGCGGACCAATAGCTATCGCTGATTATTATTTAATTAACGACAGCGATATCACTGCGCTATATGCCAAGATTAATTCGCTGCTCAGTACAACTGGTTTTGTTAACGTATAACACCTAAAACCAAAGTTATTGCAGATAAGTATAAAGTTTTTTAGCGTCTTTATGCTTGCGTAGCTTCGCTAGCGCCTTAGCTTCAATCTGGCGAATTCGCTCGCGCGTCACTGCAAATTCCTGGCCAACCTCTTCGAGCGTATGACTCTTGCCGCTATCTAATCCAAAGCGCATCCGGACAATCTTTTGTTCGCGATCGCTCAGCGTACCTAGCAAATCTTTAACTTGTTCCTTTAACAGCTGGTTCGAGGCCGATTCCTCTGGACTAATTGTACCTTCATCCTCGATGAAATCGCCTAGCACCGACTCGCCTTCATCATCGCCGTCGCGACCGACGCCAGCATCCAAGCTCGAAATGTCCTGCTTGATTTTCATGACATATTCGACTTTTTCCGGCTCCATCTCTAGCTCTTTAGCTAGCTCTTCAATCGTTGGCTCGCGATTTAGCTCCTGCGTCATTCGCCGCTGCGTGCGCAACAATTTATTGATGGTTTCCACCATGTGAACTGGAATACGAATCGTTCGCGCCTGATCAGCAATCGCCCGGGTAATCGCCTGGCGAATCCACCAGGTGGCATAAGTCGAGAATTTAAAGCCTTTATCCGGATCAAATTTTTCAACCGCGCGCAACAAACCAGTGTGGCCTTCTTGAATCAAATCCAAGAAGTCTAAACCGCGGCCCGAATACCGCTTAGCGATCGAGACCACCAGGCGCATATTCGCCTCGGCCATCTTGTCTTTGGCTTTTTTGTCGCCTTCTTTGACGCGTTTTGCTAATTCTAGTTCTTCCTCGGCGCTCAGCAGCGGGATTTTGCCAATCTCGCGCAAATGCAGCCGCACTGAGTCATCCGAAATATCATCGAAATATTGATTAGCATTGAGTACATCTTCAGGAGTATCTTCGTCCATCAAATCGTTGATATCAGGCTCATTGATGTCTTGATCTTGTATATTGTCGTCAGATGGCTTCTGCGCTTGGTCGTCGTTTGTCACGAGCTTTCTCCTTGATTATATTATTGAGTGCCGTACGTAACTCTCTGGCCGCCGCTTCATCGCCAGCAGTTTCAGCGTCGCGTAATTTAGCTAATAATTCTTGTTGAGTTTGTTTGTTATGTTTATCCTCTTTATCCCGCAGCAGTTGGCACATCGCGACATAGCGATCGCCGCTATTCCATGCTGCATAACGCTCCTCAGCGCGCAATGATACCATTTTTACATAAATATCAGCTTTTTGCAACTTTTTAGGGCGATTTTGCGGATCGTCTTCTTCGAGGAGTACCGTCGCTAATAACTCTCGCTCAGCGCTGCTCCATTGCTGGCGGCCGGCGCGGCGCAATTCTTCTAAACACCTAGTATCATAAAGCGCCAAAGCCAAAATGTTATCCTCTAGCACCGCCTGTTCGTTCTTAATAATCGATGTATTTGCAACAACAGGTTTGAAAGTTTGTTTCTTGACTGGCTCGCCAGCTAATTTTTGGCGCACCGCCTCCTCGCTAGTATGCGACATAGCAGCTATCCGCTTGATATAGTATTCGCGCTCGACGGGGTCAGCTAGCCCGCGCACTACTCGCAGCGCTGCCGTAGTAAAAGTTCGCTGGCCAACCGCTGTATCCAAATCGCAGCGCTCGGCATGCTGGCGCAACACCCATTCGACAGCCGGCTCGTTGCGAGTTACCGCTTCGCGCCACGCCTGAACACTCGATTTGATCAATTCATCTGGGTCTTTAGCGCCATCTGGCAGCGAAATAATTGTTAGCTCAACGCCCTCATGCGAGGCCAGCTCAATTGCCCGCTCGGTCGCTGCCACACCCGCTTTATCGCTATCATAACAGAGGCGAACATCGCTGGTCAGCCGTTTGACCGCTTTGAGATGATTTTCAGTCATCGACGTGCCAGCGGTCGCGACTGTTTGCGCCACGCCCGCTTGGTGGCTGCTAACTACATCCAAGTTCCCCTCAACCATCACTACGAAGCCACTTTTACGGATCGCCTCCTTGGCTTGGCTCAACGCGAAAATATGACGACCCTTATCATATAGTAATGTCTGCGGCGTATTCAGATATTTCGGCGCATTCGGCACATTGCCAATAATCCGCCCGGTAAAGCCAATCACTTGCCCGCCCTGATCCATCAACGGAACCATCATTCGACCGCGAAACAAATCTTTGCCATAGCGGTTTAATAGCCCCGCATCGTTGATCTCTCGCTTAGTAAAACCTCTTTTTTCGAGCGCCGCTAGCAACGCCGTGCCGCTATCCGGCGCATAACCAATCTGAAAATCTTGAACAGTTTGCCGCGACAATCCTCGCTGCTTAAAAACATATTCAATCGCCTGCTGGCTACGCAATAAACTCTGTTGGAAATATCGTGCTGCTAGCTCGTTGGCTGCCAACAGCCGCTTTTTGTAGGAGCTGCGCTTTTTGGCACCAGCCGATTGATATTCGCTGAGGTCAACCCCAGCTTTGCGCGCCAAAAATTCCATCGCCTGGCGAAAATCCATCCCCTCAGCCTCCATCACAAAAGCGAAAACATCGCCGCCTTTGTTGCTCGAGAAATCATGCCAAATATTTTTCGCGGGACTCACAAAGAAACTTGGCGTTTTCTCGCCAGTAAACGGACTTAACCCCTTATAGCTGCGCCCCGCCCGCTTCAGCTCAACATATTCGCCAATCACATCTTCGATATTGAGCCGCGAGCGAATTTCCTCCTTGGCATCCATACATTTTAGTATATCACTCTTTACCTCTGTTATCGGTTGTGGTTAAATATAGATATGAATCAGGACCCTTACACCAATCCGCAACAACCGTATTCGCAGGGTTCTGCTAATAATTTACCGCCAGAAAACCCGCAGCAGCCAGCCGCACCGTACAATCAGGTCTACAGCCAGCAAACACCGCAGCAGCAAACGGCGCCTAATCCGTATTACAATAGCCAGGCCGTCCAGCCGCAGCCGCCGGTGCACCCGCAGCAAACATCCAGCCTAGCAGCTAATCAGCCTGATCAACTATCGCAAATTAGCCAAACCGCGCCATCGTACGACACAGGACCACAGCCGCTAAGCACCTTCCCAGTTTACGCCGGCAGCTCGGATGATGATTATAATACTGTTGACTACCTTAACCGTATCGCTCCGCAAGAACAGCACACCATCAATCGAATCGCTATATTTGCGCTCATTGGCACTGTTATTGCTAGCGTTATCATCATTTTGATTCTAATCATCAACCCTGGCGCATCTGATGCCAACAGTCTAATCCAGCCGATCCGCGATCGCACCGATACACTGAACAAAGTCGTCGACGAAAACGAAGGCCGCCTGACGCAGACTGAAATTGCTGAGGCCAACACTGCGCTCAACAGCACCCTGACGACCATGCAGACCAGGCTAGACGCCATTATCAAAGAGCGCAAAATCCAGAAAAAATCCTCTAGTACCGAAAAAAGCTACCTAGAATCCCTGCAGAAAAAGCTCAACGATTCCTACCAAAAAGGCAAGCTCGACAGTAGCTACGCCACCGCCATGACTTACGAATTAACCATTTTAAAGTCGCAACTCAACAAGCTTAAAAAGGTTAGCGACTCCAAATCAATCCGCTCGTTCTGCGACGAATCCATTAATAATATCAATGTTATTCTCAAAGCTTACCACGACTTCGCTTCAACCAAGCAGTAGCAGCTATTCCGTCACCAGCCGATAACTTAACCGCGCCAGATCAAAAAGTTCTTCGTCGCTGAGCTGGCCGCTGCAAATCACCGTAATCCAGTGTTTTTTATTGAGATGAAAGCCTGGCTGAACCGATTCGTACTTTTGTTGTAACTTTAACGACAATTGCGGATCACATTTCAAGCTAATCCGCAACGGCTTTGAACCCTCGGCTATCAACGCAAACATCTTTTCGCTTTGGCCAGCATCTTTGCGGCCGACTTTGTACACAGCCACCTTATCGCCAAACGGATAGTCCAACCAGGCGCCTGGAAAACTTAGCAAAAACTCTTCAAACTGTTGGTGCGTCATAGCCATTTGCTCCGTATAAAGTATATCAGCATCGATATTGGCAAGATGACCAGCAGCGCCATCGTTATCCAAAACATTACATCGCTATGAAACGGCAGCTGTGAAAAATTCATGCCTGCCAGACCCGTCAAAAAAGACATTGGCATAAATATCGTCGTTACAATCGTCAAACGCTTCATTACATCATTCATTCGATTAGACACTACCGACAAATACATATCCAGCGCACTAGTCAATAGATCGCGCATGGTATCGATTAGCTCGTGCACACGCCAAGCGTAATCGTAGCTGTCGCGCGCATAAATCGCGCACTTTTCATCAAAAATACTATACCGGCCGTTACTCAAGCCATTCAGCATATTCATCAGCGGCAAAATCACTTTGCGCAAATCCGCCAATTGGCGCTTATACACAAAAAGCTGCTGCAACTGATGCTTACCCGGGTCGCGAATCATTGTGTCTTCTAGCTGATCAGTTACATCATCTATCGAGTTAAGAATCGGCATATACTGCTCGACCGTAAATTGAATCATCGTTGCTGCGATTAGCGATGGCGACAGAGCGCCTGGCCGGTACGCTTCAATCCGCTCGGCAACCTCGCTATCTAATTCATCGCGGTGCAAGGTGATAACTTTGTTTTTGCTGAGCAAAATTGTCAACCCTTGCCAATGGACATTGCGGCGTTCAATACTCGGGATTTCCGCCTTAATCAGTAGCCAATCGCCGCCTTCGACCGCTTGCGGCAGCCAACGGTTCTCAATCAAAATCCGCCGCTGCAGCTCTGATAAGTTTAATTTTTCAATTAAGCTTTGCCGTACTTCTAGCGAGTCCTCGCTGATATCATGCCATATTTTATCTGTCACGCCTTCACCTTCTTCAAATAATATTGTAACTCCATAATACTACCGCGAATATCCTCCAGCGCCCGATGATCCTCTGGCTTGGCAAATTTCTTACCATATTTGCCCTCAAACACCACTTTCCAAGCACTGACATCCAGCATCCGATAGTGTAGTTTTTTTGACAACATAGGCCACCATTGGTCGATAAACCGCCGGTCTTGATGAATTGAATTACCACCAAGTAAAATCCGCGGCTCGTCTGCAAAATGTTCATCGCAAAACGTAAGCAGCTCACGCTCCACCTCGACTAGCGGCTTGCCCGAGGCATTTTGCTCCTCCAGCCCACGCCGCGCCGCTGGATGTTCATTCCAAAAGCTAGCATTTCGATCAAGCAATTTCCTTAGTTTCTCTGGGTCGTGTTGTACAACTCCCTCATATGTCGCAATTTCCGTAAAATCCCAATCCGTCGCGATCGCCGCCACCTCCAAAATCTCATCGCGCACCGGATCCAGCCCGGTCATCTCCAAATCCATCCATAGAATCTTTTTCGGCTTGAAACTTTCTTTCATACATCTAGTATACTACTTTTTGGCGTCGTAGTAATCGCTAGCATAGCAGTCTGACACTTGCTGTAGCAACTCCTCGACTTCATCGCCGAATCGCGCTACCCCGCCAAGGCTCAAGCGCCTCTCTCTACTCATTCGGACAAATTCATAAGCGCCTTCCGACGGACTGAAATTCGCCCTTTTCATCAGTTCTTCATACAATAGCACCGCGTCGCCATGCTTATACTCAATACCATATGGCATCATATCTAAACTCTTAAGATTCGCCGCATAACGCTCGGCTACCTCGGTATCTACACCAGATTCCAACGCTTTATCCAGCTGCAATGCCTGCATGAAATAATCGTCCGTCGGGTCGCCGTACAGCTCGTGCGGCAGACTTACACCTTCAATGCGCGCATCATCAATACCGCGAACCTGCATCTCTGAAAGCAGCCGCACCGCCTTGAGCGCCAGTTTATTACCAAGCTGATGATGCTCGTTATGCTCATAAACCGTCGGCCGGATAATATGCTCGGCTGTATCTAGCACTGCCTGCGTGGTCGCTTTCAGCTCCCAGCCGTTAGGGCCTTTACAAACGAGGACTTGATTAATCGTAAAATCGCACTCCTCCATATGCTCATTGACCGAACCAATCCGCTCCGCCCCGTAACCATGCATCGTATCGCGCGGCGAGAAACGGCACGACAAATCGTAGATGGTTCCATCGACATCATCGCTATAGTTATCTTCAAGCTTTTCTTCGAGAACTACCAAATCAACATCGCGCGGCGGCGTCAGTTCGCGGCTATCGTCAACTAGCGCCTCGAGCACCTGGCGTGCCGCCCCCCCTTGAGGCCTATATATTCTGGCAGCTCGTCCAGGTCAAAGCCCAGGTTTGCCCGTTCTATAATTTCGGCCGGCAGCCTATAGCTATATACCTCGTTGCAGTCTCTCTCTGGAATTATTTGGCGTTCGCCCTTGTCTAGTGCTGCTAACGAACGCGGCCGATGGATATTTGGTTGAATATCCTTGGGTGTAAGTTTTGTTCTCTCCATTTTTTTATTCTAGCATAAACGTGATAAAAAGTCAATAAGATTACCTAATGAAATACCCCTCCTGGCGCGAAGAGGGGTCTGCCGCCCCAGCGGAGATTGCAGCCGAAAACAGCCAGACAATCCCCGCTGGGGCGGGATGGAGGCTACCACCTGATAGAGGCGTGAAGCCTCCACAAGTACTCAATGAACTTCCAAGGGTCATCCCCCCGGAAACTCATCTTCGTCTCCACAGAGGAGGTGGCAGAAATGAAGGTAGCCTTTAGGGGGCTACCGGTCCCCCAGAAGGCCACCGTGATCTCGATGGAGCCGCCCGAAGGCGGCTCCATCAACAGCAGTATGTTAATGCCAGGGCGAGCGCCACCCTGGCCAGCATTCTCCCAACCCAGCAAACTAAAGTGCAGGGTTGGGAGAGTTTCAATCACCCTTCCGGGTAGGGGAGGGAACTCCTGGACCATCTCGGCCTCCTTCCTGCCCCATTCCGGGGCGATCTGGAGCTCGATCCTACACCGAGCCCTCTTCGGCGCCGTGAAAACTTCGTTTCGCAGCATCAAAGAGGGCTCGATTCTACGTCTATATTAAAGTGCGCCAGAGACTGGCGGCATCGCCCCAGCCCCTCGCCGGTATTATAACACATTCTTGCAATTACTACCATAATAATATTTGAGCACTAGAACGAAGCAGCCAAGTCCCTCTCAGCCCGCACCCAAAAACTACCGCCGCTGACGCCGGAGGTTACTATCCAACCACGCATAGCGAGCAGCTAACCTACATCTACACTTTGCGCTAACGTTATTTTCTAAGCGCGCCATGCTATACTAAACCCATGACCAAACGCATTCTCCTCAAACTCTCCGGCGAGCAGCTTCAGGGCGAGTTCGCCAGCGGCTTCGACCCCGCTCGCGCCCGCTGGATCGCCGAACAAATCAAACCAGCGCTAAAAACTGGCGCCGAGGTCGTCATCATGGTTGGCGGCGGTAATTATGTCCGCGGCAATCAGATCGTCGGCCACGGCATCCAGCCGGTCTCGGCTCACAATATTGGCATGCTCTCGACATTGATGAACGCTATTGCCTTGGCTGATGTTTTCAACGACGCTGGCTTGCCGACCCGCGCCCTGTCCACCGTCGAAATTAATCAATTTATCGACCAATACACCTTTCGCCGCGCCCTCAGCCACATCGAAAAGGGCCGCGTGGTCATCGTTGCCTGCGGCACTGGCCGGCCATTCCTGACCACCGACACTGCCGCCCTGAACCTAGCTTTAGAAATGCAGTGCGACGTTGTGATTAAAACAACGAAAGTAGACGGCGTATACGATAAAGACCCAATGAAGTTCCCTAATGCTGTCAAATTCGACCAATTATCGTACCAAGAAGTGCTAACCAATCCCGACATCGCCGTTATGGACAAAGCCGCCATCGGCCTGGTTATGGACGAACATATCCCAGTTATCATCTGCAACCTCCTCACCAACGGTAATATCGCCCGAGCCGCCCGCGGCGAGACAGTCGGTACGCTGATTAGCTAGCATTTTATACCGCCGAGGCAAATCGCCGCAATCACCGCCGTTCTCATCAAGCCACGGCCGAACCCCAAAAATATTAATCTTTCTTCTTATCTAATTTATCCAGCTTGAAAAAGTGCACAATCGCATACACCACAAAGGCCACCGCCAACAGCGTAATCAGCGAACTGACAAACGCGCCGTAGAGAAATTCAGCTTTGCGGCCAGCAATTTCAACGGTAAACGATGCCGCCTGAAGTCCCTGCTGCGAACCAACGATCAGCTGTACTAGCGGGTCAATAAATGCCGTCACCAACTTCTTCACCGTATCGCCAGCTGCCGTACCGATCGCTAGACCAACCGCTAGGCCGACTATGCCCTGCTCGCGGATAAAATTAACGAAACCGCCCATGTGGGTGTCTTTGACTATTGTTTGCGCCAATTTTTTGTCAGCTAGCTTTTTGGCAGCTGATTTTTTGGCTTTTTTGACTGTTTCTGATGGCATTTAGCCTCCTTTAACTGTTTGATTATAACCTGGTTTCTTGTAATAAATCGCTCGTATTAGTTTATTCCGCAACCTTACATCGTAACCCTACAAGCGCTCCGGTGCCGCGATGCCCAAAATCGTCAGCCCCGCTTCCAAAATATCAGCATACACCGCCACCAAACCAACGCGGTGCGCTTCTTTGTCGCTGCCGACAACTTGGTTCTTCTCGTAGTAGCGGTTGAATTCTTGCGCCAGCTCAAACAGGTAGGCGCAGATATGATGCGGCTCCAAACTTTCGGTAGCGCGGTTAACCGCCTCAGCGTATTCACTCATTTTCCTGACTAACAGCCGATCTTCGTCGAACAATTCTGTCGGAAATGCAACTGCTTGCTCAGATTTTGCCAAAATTCCTCGCGCCCGAGCGTGTGCATATTGCAGGTAGCTACCAGTGTTACCCGTCAAACTAACCGCGTCGTTAATGTCAAACACTACGTCGCTACCGATTTTTACCTTCAGGAATTGATAGCGCAACGCGCCCGCCACTACTTCGTCGGTCGGCTCGCCGCCAGCTTGCTTGATGGCTTTTTTGAACTCGTTAAACAACCAATCAATGGTAATCACCTCGCCAGTACGCGAACTCATTTTACCAGTCGTTAGTTTAACTAGTCCAGTCGCATAATTAAATAATTTACCTTTCAGCTCTGGGATTGCGAGTTCACTAGCAGCGATCACCCCGCGGAAATACGCCGCCTGCTCTTCGCCATTGACGGTAACTGACAAATCTAAGTTCGGATAATCCTGATGTTTCAACTGAATCAGCCCCATATCATGCGCGCCATACAGCCCGTTGCCGTGCGAACCGATGAACACATTATCAAACGCACCATATTGACTGCCTTTGAAGATGTACGCACCATCTGATTTGGTAAAGACCTCTGGGGTTTTTTCTTTGATCAAAGCCTTGCCCGGCACTTCAGTCTCGCTCTCGACATAGCGCCGCTCAATTGGCACATTACCCAGCCGCGCCACATTGGCATCAATTTCATCAAAACTCCAGGCTTTACACATCTCATACACTTGCTTGTACAGCGGATCGTCCAACACAAACGACTGCTTGGCCAGCTCATCAATTTCCGCCCGCGCCTCTGGTGATTCTTTAGCTGCCCGCGCTCCTTCAACATACATACGGCTCATAAATTCATTGCGCTTGTCGGTTGGAATAGCGTCTAGCTTGCTGACGTCGCCGTCAATTTCGCGCAAAATCGCCCACATACTCTTGCCGACATGCGTGCCGACGTCGCCGTGGTAACTCACCCGGTGTACCGACGCACCGTCCACCGCCAGCAAATTCGCCATGGTATCTGCCAAAATCGAGTTCAGCGCGTGACCAATATGCATGGCCTTAAACGGATTTGGGCAATTGGTTTCAATTACCACTGTTTGCCCTGAGCGATTAGTGGCCGGTCGCACTTTCAGCGACTCCAATACTACTTGGTCGCTTAACGTCACGTTGATGAAGCCCGGCCCAGCCACACTGACATCACTAAATTCCTCACGACCACGCAGCTCCTCGGCAATCGCCTCGGCAATCTCGCGCGGATTTTTGCCGAGCGGCTTCGCCAACTGCAACGCCGCATTCGTCGCAAAGTCGCCAAACTTTGGGTCGGGGCGCGTTAACTGTACATCAATCTGCTGCTGATACAGTTTGTCAATTATTTTCTTCAGTGTAATAACACAATCAATCATAGACCATATTATAACACTTTTACTACAGTTAATCTTCCGTGCCGTCAAAATCTGGCTGGCGATACACCGATACTGGCGTAATATTACGAGCATGATCCGATTGCAGCACCGCTCGCAACATCGCTGTATCGTCGCTGCTCTCGTTGTAAGTTGGCTCGAAATCTTCTACTTTTTGTTTTTCTTCTTCTGCCATATTCTCATATTAGCATAAGTAGTATAATTTGTCAAGAGACAGCCGCTCTAATCAGTCCAGCAAACAGCGGGTGCGGCCGCATTGGCCGCGAACGAAACTCGGGGTGCGCTTGCGTTGCGACAAAATAGCGGCAATTTGGCGCCTCGACAAATTCGACCAGCCGCCCGTCTGGCGACAAGCCCGACACCGCCACGCCGCCACGAGCAATCTCATCTAGAAACTGCTGGTTCACCTCATATCGGTGGCGGTGGCGCTCCTCGGTGTGATCCGACTGATATACTTTGGAAGCAAGCGACCCTGGCGTGAATACTGCCGGATAATTGCCCAGCCGCAGCGTACCGCCAGTCGACTCTTTGCCCTCTTGGCCAGGCATAATATACACCACATCATGCGTCGTAGTATCGTCAAACTCCGTGCTGTTAGCATCGTCGAGCCCGGCTCGCCGCGCCGCCGCAATTACCGCTGTCTGCAAACCTAAGCAAATCCCCAAATACGGCACATCGCGCTCAAGCGCATACTGCGCTGCCGCAATCTTGCCTTCAATCCCGCGCGGGCCAAAGCCGCCTGGCACCAGCAGAGCATCAACCGTCTCAAAATCGCGCTCGGTAACTGTTTCGGCATTGAGCCACTTGATATGCAGACCAACATTTTCATGCCAAGCCGCACTCTTGAGCGCCTCGGTCACCGACAGATAAGTATCTTTGTTTTCCATATATTTAGCGACTAAACCGACAGTCACGATATCAGTTGGCTTTTTGCTTTGCAGTTGAGTTAACGCTTGCCATTTCGCGAGATTCGGCTGAGCAAAATTACCAGTGAACTTATCGAGAATGGTCATCAGCGGGCTAGCAGCTATCCGCTCGGGAATCATAAATACGGTATCGAGATTTGGCAGCATCAGCACCCCCGGCAAGTCAACGCCGCCGTACAAAGCAATTTTTTGAGCAACCGACTCAGGCGCCGGCTCGTCGCTGCGGACAACCACAATCTCTGGCACAATACCGAAACCGCGCAAATCGTTTAAGGCATTTTGCGCCGGCTTGCTCTTGAACTCTTTACTGGTATCAATAAACGGCACATAAACCACATGCGCGTATAAGCAGCGTTCCTTACCGATTTTGTGAGCAAATTCGCGGATCGCTTCAATGAAACTCAGCCCTTCATAATCGCCCACCGTGCCGCCGATTTCTACGATGTGCACATCGCTGCCTTCGCCAGCCGCAATAATTGACTCTTGAATGGCATGCGTTAAGTGCGGGATTAGCTGGACAGTTTTGCCGTGAAACTTACCGGCACGTTCATTGGCAATCAGCTCTGATAATAAGCGTCCCGCCAGCGTGGCATTTTTCTGCGTCAACTCTATATCTAGAAACCGCTCGTAATGGCCGAGGTCGAGGTCGGTTTCAGCACCATCGCGCGTCACGAAGCATTCGCCGTGCTCTGCCGGATTAAGCAAACCCGCATCCACATTGAGATACGGGTCGCATTTCTGAATTGACACTTTGATACCCTTGGCTTGCAGTACCGCGCCGATGCTCGCAGCGGTAATTCCCTTCCCTATCCCCGAGAGAACGCCGCCGGTTACGAAGATATATTTTGTCTGTTTGCCCATGTATGATTGCTCTTTCATGAGCCCTTATTATAGCATAACCGCTTAGAGTACGCTATATGTAGCGTGCCTATTGGCAGCCCTCGCACATAGTTAGTGTTGCCGGATCAATTGGCGCTGATGGTAGGCCGTCAGCTTCAGCTTTTTGATCGGCTTCAGCTTGCGCTTTGGCTATCTCGCGTTCAATCGCCTCGAGTTTTTCCTCGAGCGTCATGTCGTCGTTAATTATCGCTGATGGATTCATTATTTCCCCCTTTGCTTATATTCATTATAGGCTAATAAGCCGCTTATTCAATTACTAAAACTGCTACTTTACGGTGTTGACTTCATAATTCGTATTGGTACTCTCGAAGAAATTAACCAATTCAAGCGTATCATTGGCCGCCGCCATCCACTTAGCTGGGTTAGCTACGTTATATTCTTTCTCGAAGCCTAATTCTTCTAAACGGCGGTCGGTCATAAACTTGACATACTGGTTCACATAATCCGCATTCAAGCCCAAGATACCCTTTGGCAGCATGTCTTTGTTGTAAGCCTCTTCAAGCGCCACCGCCTGCAAAATCAGATCGCGAATCTCGTCGGCGAATTCTTGCGTCTGCAAATCTGGATTCTCGTCAAGAATTGTCAACAGCAGGTTAATACCGAAAGTTAAATGCAGATTTTCATCCTTGGTAATCCAATCTAGCAAACTGCCGACATTGCGCAGCAAATTACGCCGGCGAAAACTCATGCCAACCATAAAACCGCTATAAAACCAAATACCTTCGAGCACAATATTATAAGCTACCAGATTGCGCACAAAATCTTTCTTACCCTCGGTAGTAGTAACGTCCAGCTTATCATTCAGCATGCGGCCGACATACTTAGTCTGGAAGTCAGACTTATCTTTCAAGCTTTTCTTGCCGTAGCCTGCCGCGTAAATTTCTTGGCGGTCAAACGGAAACGTTTCGATAATGTACTCAAAGGTCATAAAGTGGTTAGCTTCTTCCCACATCTGTTTCGATAGATACAAGTGCGCCTCGGCGGCATTGACGTATGGATAAATACCAAAAGCTAACGACTTATTGATAAGCAGTTCATTTGGGTTTAAGTAACTAATCACCGTTTTCAGCGCATGTTTTTCGTCGTCGGTCAGCTTCTCGAACGCCGCCAAATCTTGCACTAGTTGTACTTCGTTCGGGAACCAAGTGTTAGCAACTGCTTGGTTGTATAAATCCATCGCCCATTGGTAGCGTACTGGCTTGAGTTGCAAGCCGTCGCGCAGGCCTGATCCCAAAATACCTTGCGGTTGTGTTGTTTGCGTCATATTTCCTCCTTATTATTGTTATTTTAGCAACATTTATGATTGTTTGCGCCGAGCAAAACCGAAACCGCTTACCCTTTTCGCGCTGTCGGTGCGAACTTTTTGTACCGATTGCGATATAACGGTGGTCTGCTCGGATTGGTGGCGCGGCTTGACATGCAGATAATATGTCGTTTTCAAACCGCGGCGCCACGCTTCTGAATAGATTTCGATATATTCATCAATATCGCGCGACTCCAGGTACATATTGCGGCTAATTGCTTGGTCGACCCATTTTTGCGCTCGCGCCGCCACCTCGATAAAGGCGTATGGGCTCAGCTGAAAACTAGTTTTGTAGACATCGCGGACTGCTTGCGGAATTTGCTCGAAACCTTGAATATCGCCCTGATTCGCCAACAAGTCGTCTTTGAGAGATTTCCACAGATTAAGTTGTTTGAGTTTACGCACTAAATTAGCATTAACCTCTAGGAATTTGCCGTTGAGCGTACTGCGGCTAAAGATTTGGCTAAATTGCGGGTCAAGTCCCGGCGTCGTACCTGCCACATGCGAAATATTAGCTGTCGGTGCGATCGCCATCAATGTTGCGTTACGCATGCCTTTTTTGACTTTTTGGCGCAGCGCTTCCCAGTCCAGGCGCGATTTACTATCAATTTTTACCTTAACGCCGCGCTCTGTTGTAAGTTTATCAACAGTATCGATAGGCAGTAAGCCCTTGCTCCAACCGCTGCCAGCAAAGTTCGGATAGCTGCCGCGCTCAGCTGCGAGATTAGCAGATTCATCAATGGCATGGTAGCTGATAAATTCAGTTAACTGGTCAACCAGATCGTAGGCAGCCTCGCTTTCGTAACTAATCTCTAGCTTCTCCAAAACATCCGATAACCCCATATAGCCGAGCCCGAGCGCCCGATTATGCTCATTACTATGCATAGCTTCGGTAACTGGCGTGTTCGTGATATCAATCAAGTTATCCAACTGGCGCGTGGCGGAGCGCACTGATACCGCCAAACGATCCCAATCCCAAGTCTTATCAGCATTGAGAAAAGCTGACAAATTCATGCTAACCAGATTACAGGTCGCAATATTATGTTCGTCCTCGGGCAAAGTTATTTCGGTGCACAAATTACTGAGGTGGATTGTCCCGGTGTTATTGTTGAGCGCCCGCAAATTGATGGCATCCTTCCAGGTTAGCCAAGGGTGTCCAGTCGCTTGCAGACTACTAAGAATCTGGCGGAATTGTTGGCGAGCCGGCACGACTTCGAAGCGGTTAATTTTGCCAGCTTCTGCTAACTTGATGTATTCCTGGTAGCGACGGCTGAACGCTTCACCGTATAGTTCATTTAAGTCGCTAACTTCAGCCGGATCAAACAAATACCAATCCTGCCCGCCTTGGACGCGCTTCATAAACTCGTCCGAGATAAACACCGCCGTATCTAGAAATCGCGTCCGCAAGTACGGATCGCCCGAATTCTGGCGCAAATCGAGGAATTGCGAAAAATTAAGGTGCCAATTCTCCATATATGCTGCCGCCGCACCCGCTTTCTTGCCCTTGCGCGACACCGCAAACAGCGCCGTATCAATCATTTTCATAAATGGAATCGGACCAGTTGACTCGGTATTGGTGGTTTTAACAGGACTGCCGGCGGCGCGCAGCTTATTCATACTAATGCCGATACCGCCAGTACCTTTAGCGATGAACATGGTATCGCGAATACTTTTGGCTATCGAAGCCATATCGTCTTGAACCTCCATAACAAAACAGTTGCTTAGCTGCGGAAACGAACCGCCAGCGTTAACCCGCGTACTGCCGCCCGGACTATATTCCAGATTAGCCATGTGGCGGTAAAATTTTATCGCCGCCTCGGTCGGATTGAATTCGTTAAAACTCAAACCCATAGCAATACGCATGTTAGTGAACTGCGGCACCTCGATCGGATCGCCGCTTTGGCGCCGCAGCGCGTAACGATTGCGGTTGGTAACTACGCCGAGATATTTGCTAAGTGAATCCTTGCTCGGATCAAGCGCCGCCGCCAGCTTTTTGAGGTTAAATAGCTGCGAATCAGCCATTCGCTTATCTAGTAGACCCTCTTCAGCGGCTTGGCGAATATAGATGGGAAACTTTTGTGCATGTAGCTTTTTAAGCTCGATTTCGTTAGTATAATCGCCGAGTACTTGCTGGTAGATAGTTCGCAGCAGCAACCGCGCCGCAATCGTATCGAAATCCGGGTCGTCTTTGACATTTTGAATTGCCGTCTGGATAAGCCCTTCATCAAGTTGCTCGGTAGTAATGCCGTCAAACAGCGTCAACTGCAATTCGGCCGCTATTTGCGCTACCTTCGCAATTTGGTCTGGCAAGCCTTCGCTAG
Organism: uncultured Candidatus Saccharibacteria bacterium; assembly: GCA_963539155.1. Taxonomy (GTDB): domain Bacteria; phylum Patescibacteriota; class Saccharimonadia; order Saccharimonadales; family Saccharimonadaceae; genus Saccharimonas. The sequence continues at coordinate 57,202 of CAUTJX010000004.1, read as the reverse complement.
CTGCCAGCAGAGTTAAATTAATTTTGTTAGCGTCAAACGGCTGCTGGCTACCGTCGCGCTTCATAACTGTAATATCTGCCATCGTTTCCTTTCTTATTTTTAGCTGCTATTTTTGAGCGTAAAAAACTAGCTAGACCATCTGGGTCTACTTTGCGCAATTTATTTGCATATTTGTCTATTTTACTAAACACTATACATATAGCGTCTGTATACCAAGCATAAACGCTAAATATGGATTTTTCAAGCATTTTTGCTAGTAATTTTCACAACTGGCTTGGCCCATGCTATCATGGAAAATATGGAACCTATTATTTCTATTGCTCATTTCAAGATGCAATTCGGCAAAACCGAAGTCATCAAGGATCTAAGCTTCGATGTCAAGCGCGGCGAAACATTCGGCTTTCTCGGCAGCAACGGCTCAGGCAAAACCACCACCATTCGCGCCCTGCTCGGCATTTACCAGCCAACTGCTGGCGAGCTGCTAGTCGGCGGCAAACCCTATTCGGTATCAAGCGGTATCAAACTGGGTTATCTGCCCGAAGAGCGCGGCCTTTACAAAAAAGAGCCGGTTATCGACATCATGACTTATTTCGGCCAGCTCAAAGGCATGAGCCGCCTCGACGCTCGGCAAAAATCGCTTGATTTTTTGAAGCGCGTTGATTTGCTCGACAAAGCCAAAACTCGCCTCGATAAGCTCTCGGGCGGCCAGCAGCAAAAAGTCCAGCTCGGCATCACAGTCATCGACAACCCAGAGCTGCTAATTCTTGACGAGCCAACCAAAGGCTTTGATCCAGTCAACCGCCGGCTACTGATGGAAATCATCGAAGAGCACCAGGCCAAAGGCGCTACCGTCGTCATGATTACTCACCAAATGGAAGAAGTTGAGCGTCTATGCGACCGCATATTACTGCTGAAGGATGGCGCAGCGCGCGCTTACGGCACCGTCGCCAGCGTTCGCAAACAATTTGGCGGCAAGTCGCTCGATGATATTTTTGTTCAAGTCTACAGCCGCAACAACGAGGAGAAGCAAAATGCATAATTTATCAACTGTCATTCGTTTCGAGGTCGTTCGCGCCCTCAAGAAAAAATCGTTCTGGATTCTAGCAATTAGCTTTCCATTGATGTTTGCGGCAATTTTCGGGATGGTCTTTTTGTCCAATCAAGCTACCAACGACGCTGCCGAAAAGCTCAAAAACCAGTCGTTCAGCATTGCTATTACCGACGAATCAAAGATGGTCAAACCGCAGCTAATCACCGCCTCGAAAGCCACCGAAATTAATCCCAGCGACAAGCAAAACGCTATTGACCGCGTCAAAAACGGCCAGCTTGATGCGTACATCTACTATCCAAAGAATCTCGACCAGCAATCAATTGAAGTTTACGGTAAAGATGTCGGTATTTTTGACAACGGCCGCTACGGCAGCCTGGCTAGCAGTCTATTAGCCACCTCTGTTCGGTCAGACGTTAATCCGGCTATTCAAAAAATTATCCAAGGCAAAATCAACTCAACCAGCACTATTTACCGCTATGGTAAAATCCACGACAGCGTCCAAGAGATGATTCTGCCAGGTATCTTTTTAATCCTCTTTTATTTCCTGATTACTTTCTTTGGCAATCAAATGCTGACCAGCACCACCGAAGAAAAAGAAAATCGCGTTATCGAGATGATTCTCACCACTATCGAAGCGCGAACCTTAATCGTTGGCAAAATTATCTCGCTAATAATTCTGGCAATAGTTCAAGGTTTGCTGGTGGTCTTGCCGGTGCTTATTGGCTACTTGTTTTTCCACGACCAGCTCAAGCTACCATCAGTTGACCTCAGCAGCTTGCCAATCGACCCGCTGCGTATCGGCATCGGCTTTCTAGCCTTTGCTAGCAGCTTCATGATGTTTACCGGCCTGCTAGTAGCTATCGGCGCCGCTGTGCCGACCGCCAAAGAAGCTGGCAGCTTTTTCGGCGTAGTAATGATTTTGCTGTTCGGCCCGCTTTATGCCGTTTCAATGTTCATATCAATGCCAGACGCGCCGCTAGTAAAATTCTTGTCGCTCTTCCCGCTGACATCGCCAATCCCGCTGATGCTGCGCAATGCCGCCGGCAACCTGGGAATCGGCGAAGCAGTAATCGGTATCGCCCTACTGGCCGTTTCTGCCGCCATCATCATTGCCATCGCCGTACGCATCTTCCGCTTTGGCGCGCTCGAATACAACCGCAAACTCAGCGCCAAAGAAATCTTCGCCCGCAAGTAACGCTCGCCGCTTATTGAGCGAATATTACCAAAATTCTCTTAACTTTGCAATAACGTATAATCGGTCAATCTAGAAATTCTTGCCAAGAGTATAATCAGTCCATAAATTCGTGCTATTTCTTGGCGGAGAGGGCGGGATTCGAACCCGCGATACGTTGCCGCATACACGATTTCGAGTCGTGCGCCTTCAACCACTCGGCCACCTCTCCTTGTACGGACAATTATACCCCACTCTATCTATTTTTGCTAATCATGTTAAATATATGTAAACTATATGCATACACTTTACACATTTAAGGAGCACTTCATGGATGATTCGATCTTTACCAAAATTATCAAAGGCGAAATTCCCTGCCGCAAGGTTTATGAGGACGACATGGTTATTGCCTTTCTCGATATCAACCCGCTCAGCGACGGGCATGTGTTAGTGGTGCCCAAAGAACAGGTTGATTTAATTTGGGACCTCGACAACGAGACTTACACTCACCTCTGGCAAACTGCCAAAAATATCGCTCAGGCTATCCAGGCCGAACTCAACCCCTTGCGCGTCGGCGTAGTCGTTGAAGGTCTCGACGTACCGCACGCCCATATCCATCTAGTGCCGCTGTATGACCGCGACACCTTGCAGCTCCATCACGACTACCCTGTCGATATTTCAGATGAACGGCTCGATAATATCGCCAACGGTATCAAAGAGCACTTGATCGCCATATGATCACTGTTATCGCCGTTGGTAAAAAGCATGAGGATTGGGTCTCAGACGGCATCAAACGCTACCAAACGCGCTGCAAGCAGCCTTGGAGTTTTGAGTGGCAATTAATACCGCATAGCAAGCTAGATGGCCAGCAGGCCCGCCAAGAGGAGTCTGAGCGAATTTTAGCGCGTTTACACCCCCAAGATTTCATAATTCTGCTCGACGAACGCGGCCAGATGTTTGACTCGCCTGCCCTATCGTGCCAGCTAAACGAGCTCTTTGTGCAAGGTAAAAATATCACGATAGTTATCGGCGGCGCCTTTGGTGTCAGCGCAGCACTGACACAGCGTGCTAACCTGGTTTGGTCACTGTCGCCATTAGTCTTTCCACATCAGTTAGTGCGACTGATCCTCGCCGAGCAACTATACCGGGCCCGAGAGATTACTCGCGGTGGCAAATATCATCACCAGTAGATAGCCAACCTGCGCGCTAAAACCTAGCGGTAATCTGTTTATGAGCCGTCCGAACACTGCCTTAGACTAACTTATAATCTTATTTTTATGACATACTATTGACTTTTTATCATACTTGTGCTATATTTGTAGGCATAATACCTTAAAATAAACATGATTATGACACATTTAACCTACATCATTAACGCTTTATTCGCCGCACTCAGTCTGCTAATAGCTAGCGGCGTTGCTGTCCACGACGGACATTTCGGGCATGCTATTGATATCAGTTTGACGCATGATCATTCCATGCAAAAGCTCAGTTCACAAGATTTGCGAACCATCAACGAGTCACGAATGCAGCACACCCATTCCGAGCATAATCTCTCAGAAGGCATGCTCAGCAACAGTTTTCGCTACCAATCGCCTAGTATTTCGCCAGATCGCCGTCATCATCACAAAAACATTTTAGCCTTATTAGAAGAAGGCGGCCGGCACGCTTTTGATAACGCAAATTTGCCAGTTATCGACTAGCTTTTACTTGTTCGACACAACTTGCAGCTCGTTCTGTAGCCGGGTAATTAGTTCTTGCTTTTCACGGAGTGTCTTGCGCGACTCCTCGACCAGAGCCGCTGGAGCTTTGGCTACATAGTTATCGTTTGCCAAGCGCGTCTCGAGCGTCCGGACATGCTGGCGTTCTTCGGCTAAACGTTTCTCGAGGTTAGCTTGATGCTCGTAAAGCGTTTTATCGTCAATGTCCAGCCAAACGTCTCGCCCGCTAGCTGCCAAGCGTAATCCCCTGGCCCGGTCAACATGCTCTACCGATGTAGCACGCGCTAGCTTCTTGACAAGTTCGATATTATCAGCCACCAGCGAATCGTCCATGTATAACAGACTATAACGTTTATTGCCCGGCAGTTCGCTAACTACGTAGCGCGCTTCTGATACTAAATCTTTCAATCGGCCGAATGCAGCGGCAGCGATATCATCGTACTCTAGGCGGTCTGGCATAGTTTCGCTAGCCAAAATCGTATCGTGCCACGGCAAAGCCTGCCAAATTGTTTCGGTCAAGAACGGCGCGAATGGGTGCGTTAACCGCAAAATTGTGTCTAAAACATACGCGTTTATATCGATATTTTGCTCAACTTTGCTAGCCTCGATGTACCAGTCGGCTACATCATCCCAAACGGTGTGATAAATCGTCTCGCCAGCCTCAGCGAAATGATAGGTCGCAATCTGCCGATCTAGCGACTGTGCTGCCTCATCTAGTTGGCGAGCAATCCAATGATCGGCTAGCGATTGCAGTTGCGGACTGACCGTTGGCGTGCGGTCGCCAACCAAATTTTCAGTATAGCGAGCAATATTCCACAGCTTGTTGCAGAAATTGCGGGCTGCTACCACTTTACCAGTATTAAACGCTTGCGGCTGAGCAGCACTGCGGCTAGCAATGATACCCATACGCAGCGCATCCGAGCCATATTTCGCCACTGTCTCCATCGGATTGATGACATTGCCCTTGCTTTTGCTCATCTTGATACCCTTTTCATCAAGCACTAGACCATGCAAGTACACATGCTTGAACGGTACCTGGCCAGTCCGATACAAGCCCAGCATAATCATCCGCGCTACCCATGCAAACAAAATATCGCCTGCTGTCTCCATGACGGTATTCGGATAATACTTGGCTAGCTTACCAACATCCAAATAATCGGTAGTTATATACGGCCATTGGCCGCTACTGAACCAAGTATCAAGCGTATCCTCCTCGCGGCGATACGTTGTACCATCTACAACGATTTCTTTCTTATCGACTTCGGTGCTGTAGCGCCAATCGTCTAGATTGGTCTTGGACTGAAACATTGGAATCGGAATGCCCCACGGTATCTGGCGGCTGATATTCCAATCTTTAATGTCTTTGAGGTATTTAATGACAACATCGCCTTTATTTTCAGGGGTAAACGTCACTTCCTTGCGCTCAATCGCCGCGATAGCGTTATCGGCCAATTGGTGCATTTTGACGAACCATTGCTCTTTGGCAAGCGGCTCGATGACCGAACCGCATTTGTAACAATGTCCAACCTGGTGCTCGATATCTTTTTCGCCGCGCAGCAATTCGTCTATTTCGAGCGCTGCTAAAACGCGTTTACGAGCTTCTAGCGCCGTCATACCAACAAATTGACCTGGCACATTGATCATTTTACCGTCGAAATCAATTACCTGGACCAACTCCAAGTTGTGGCGCTTGCCTACCTCGAAATCATTCGGATCGTGTGCCGGTGTAATTTTCACCATACCAGTGCCATAAGCTGGATCGACATAATCGTCAGCGATGATGGGAATTTCGCGCTTGACAATCGGCAGCAGCGCTTTGCAGCCGACAAGGTCTTTGTAGCGCTCGTCGTTTGGATTGACCGCTACGGCTACGTCGCCAAACATCGTCTCGGGACGCGTCGTAGCGATAACGATTTCGCCGACTTTATCGATTAGCGGATAAGCGATTTCCCACAACTTCCCTTTTTCGTTTTTGTGAACAACCTCGTAGTCCGAAAAACTCGTCTGATGCTGCGTACAGTAATTGACAATGCGTTCGCCCCTATAAATATAGCCGTCCTGCCACATCTTTTCAAAAGTATCGTAGACAGTTTTGATAACTTTATCGTCGAGCGTGAATACCAAATCGTCCCAATCAGCGCCCACGCCAATCGCCCGCAGTTGTAATTCCATATCGCCGCGGCGTTTAGCTACGAAATCCCATACCTGCGCGTATAATTCTTCGCGATTGAAGTCAAAGCGCGTCTGGCCGTGCTTTTCTAGCTCGCGCTCGTAAACTACCCAAGTTTCAAAGCCGGCATGGTCAGCCCCCGGTATATATACAGCATCATAGCCTTGCATACGGTGATAACGTACTAAAATATCTTGAATTGCCGACCCTAAAGCGTGCCCGACATGCAAATTGCCGTTAGCATTTGGCGGCGGCATCACAATCGCGTACGGCTGGCCCTGCCCTTTCGGTTTAAATACGCCAGATTCCTCCCACAAGGCGTAAATTGACGGTTCATATTCGTTCGGAGTATAAGTTTTAGCTAAGCTCATTTCATTCTCGATTCATTTCACGTGAAAATTAGCAAAATAACCAAGCATAGCAATTCCACAGTTTGCTATTCCTCACCTCTTGCTGTTTTTTATTCCACGTGTTTGTGTCCTATCCTATTATAGCACAAACGATGTATACTAAACATATGATTGATACAATACTATGCGACGAAAAAGCTGCCTGGGACAAGACTGTTGCTAAGTTTGGCGGGCACCCGCTGCAGCTCTGGGGATGGGGAGAAGTAAAAGCAGCGCACAATTGGCGCGTTCAACGAATTACTATAGTTGACGGCAACGAAACAATTGGCGCTGCGCAAATATTACTAAGAAACCTGCCTAAACCGCTTGATCAATTATGCTACATTCCGCGCGGGCCAGTCTACAAACAAGGTAGGGAAGACGATGTTTTGACGGCAATTGTTAATTACGTTAAGCATAATCTGCCATGCGCTGTGCTAACTATCGAGCCAGATACTGAACATCCGCTACGCGCCAAAGGTTGGCGCCAATCGCCAAACAATATTCTGCTATCGCGTACTTTGATTTTGGATTTGACTCATACAACCGACGAACTATTGGCCGCGATGACCAAAAAAACCCGCCAGTATATTCGTAAATCCGGCCGGGCTGGACTTGATATCAAACCGGTAAAAACGCACCAAGACATCGCTGCTTGCCTCGAAATTTATCGGCAGACTGCTAAACGCGCTAAATTCGCTCTGCACGACGACCAGTACTATTACGATATTCATGACAAACTAGGGGAGAACTCGCAGATTTTTGCTGCTTACGAAGACAATCGCCCGATATCATTTCTTTGGCTGGCGACTAGCCGCGAAACTTCATTTGAGCTATACGGCGGTATGAACGATCGCGGCCAAGCCTTGCGCGCTAACTACGCGCTAAAATGGCACGCTATAACCGAATGTAAACAGCAGGGAATTAGGCGCTACGACATGAACGGCCTGCTCAACGACGGTGTTAGCAACTTCAAGCGCGGCTTCGCTAGCCATGAGAATAAATTAGCTGGTACTTATGATTATCCGATGAGTCCATTTTATCCAGTTTGGCGGCATGGGTTACCGCTAGCTAAAAGAGTCATCCGCAGCACCAAAAAATTACTTGGTAAATAACCGATCTATATCAACAGCTCCACGGCGAAATACAATAATATTTGCATGCTCATCGAGGCCGATAATAGTTGACGGCTGATTATTAGTTATAGTGCCGCCATCGACATAAAAATCGACCTTGTCGCCAAAATAGACTTTAGCTTCAGCGATTGTCGATGAAATTGGCCGGTCTGGCAGATTAGCGCTAGTAGTCATCAGCGGGCCAGTCCGCGCCAAAAGCCGCGACAGCGAAGGGTCGTCGGGAATGCGCACAGCTAAGTTATCTCGCGTTTGTTTGAGATAAGTAGCAACATTATCAGCATTAACAACCACGCTGATTTGACCGGGCCAAAACTTAGCTGCTAATGATAGCTGATTAGAGTCTAGTCCTAATTTCGCCAAATCATTAATTGAACTAGCGATTAGCGTTCCTGGTTGGCTAGCGCGCTTCTTGGTGTCGTACATTTTTTGGATCGCTGCTGGATCAGCGGCCCGTGCTACAAGACCATAAACTGTGTCGGTAGGCAGTACGCCAATACCGCCGCCATTCAAAATATTGATCAATTCATCATTATCAACAGAGGTAAATAGTTGTGGCATTTACAACGCTCCGGTCTTATTCCAGGCAGTTTTGACCATTGACAGACTAGGAACCACCTCGAGAGTATACGGATCAGCCGGGCTGCTTAACCGCGCCTGCTGATAGCCTAGCGCCGCAATCATTGCCGCATTATCAGTACACAGCTGAATCGGCGCGTACTCAATGTTAATCGGTAGTTTCTGGCGCAGTTGGCGGCGCAGTTCTTGATTGGCAGCTACGCCGCCAGCAATCACCACTGATTGCGGCTGAAAGTCCTGAAAAGCACGCAAGGTACGTTCAACTAGCGTTTCGACGGCTACTTTCTGGAAACTAGCTGCAAAATCATGCTGCTGCGAGCTCGTGACAAGCCCTGGGAGCTCGTGCGATGGAAAAGTGAAGTCTTTGCCTACTTCGCGCTGTACAGCCCTTAAAACAGCTGTCTTGAGGCCTGAGAACGAAAAATTGTACGGATTATCGAGCTTAGCTTTGGGTAAATGGTATTTATCAGGATTACCCGACTCAGCCGCGCGCGCAATCGACGGGCCGCCAGGGTAGGGCAAGCCGAGAATTTTGGCCACCTTGTCAAAAGCTTCGCCGACAGCGTCGTCTTGGGTTTGTCCCAGCAGTTGATAATCGCCGTGGCCGCGAAAAAGTACAAGCTGCGTGTGTCCGCCAGAGACAATCAAGGCCAAAAGGGGAAAGCGCGGCTGAGATTTCGGCAGGGCAAGCTGAACAGGCCCGGGCGCTTGCTCAGTAATAAAATTGGCGTAGACATGTCCCTCGACGTGATGCACCGGGTAAAGCGGTTTGCGATGTAAAATCGCTAACGTTCGCGCTGCTAGCGAGCCAATTAGCAGCGAACCAATTAAACCTGGCGTGTAGGTCACGGCGATAGCATCAATGTCGTCCCAAGTGCAGTCCGCTTGGGCAAGGGCTTCATCGACGACTGGGCCGATAGCCTCGATATGGCTGCGCGCCGCAATTTCGGGCACCACGCCGCCAAAATGCGCGTGGATGTCAATCTGTGACTGTACCACATTTGACAGCATCCGAAAACCGTCCTCAACTATAGCTGCCGCGGTTTCATCGCAGCTTGATTCAATTCCCAAAACCTTCATCTACTTAATTGTACCACCGCCAAGAGGTCGATGCTATAATATCGTTATGAATTCACTCAAGAAAACTTTGAAAAAGGCCATTCCCGCTAGTTTATACCAATCAATCGAGCCAACTTATCACCTATTGACAGCTACTGCCGCTGCCACCAAAGCTGGTTATCCAGCGCACAATATGCGCGTCATTGGCGTGACTGGCACCAATGGCAAAACCTCGACCTGCTTCATGATCCACAAAATGCTAACTGAAGCTGGCATCAAAGCAGGGTTGATGACTACTGTCGCTTACGGCGTCGGCAATGATATTACGCCGCAAGTTGCTCATATGACAACAGTTTCAGCGCCGCTGCTACAAAAACGATTAGCGGAATTCAAGAAACAAAATGTCGAATGGATAGTTTTGGAAGTGACTAGCCACGCGCTAGCCCAGCACCGTACCTTTGGCGTACCAATCGAGATCGCCGTCATGACTAACGTTACACACGAGCACCTTGACTATCACAGAACTTTTGAGCGCTATTTGGCTGCCAAAACCAAACTATTTAAACTAGCCAGCCGCGTCGGTGTCATTAACGCCGACGACCCGTCTGCTGCAACTTTCCGCCAAGCCGTCAAACAATCGGTCAGCTACGGCCTCAAATCTGGCGATTGGCGGGCGCAAGATATCAATTTGAGCGCCCACGGCAGCGATTACACAGCGTTAATTGATGGCGATTCTTACCACATTCATGTTAATATTCCAGGCGAGTTCAATGTTTATAATAGCCTAGCGGCGGCTGCCGTCGGCCGCGAGGTTGGCTTGACCAAAACCCAAATTGAACAGGGAATTGCCGCTTTAGCGGGCGTAGAAGGCCGCATGACAGTGGTCGACGCTGGACAGCCATTCTCGGCGATTGTTGATTTTGCGCATACACCAGACTCGTTCGAACGGTTGCTAAATGACGTTAGAAACACAACGAAGGGCAAGCTAGTGGTATTGTTCGGCTCGGCTGGCCGCCGCGACGAAGCTAAACGCGCCATTCAGGGCGAAATCGCTGGCAAATACGCCGATGAGATTGTCTTAACCGAGGAAGACGATCGCGATGTCGATGGCAATACCATACTATCGCAAATCGCTTCGGGCGCCGAAAAAACCGGCAAAAAACGCGAGAAAAATCTCTTCCTAGTACCAGACCGCACTGCGGCCATTAATTTCGCTGTCTCGCGAGTATCTGGCTCGAAAGATACTGTTATATTCCTGGGTAAAGGACACGAAAAAACTATTGAACGCGCCGACGGAGCTCACCCTTGGAACGAAATCGAAACAGTGCGGCAAGCTATTTTGAATATTAAAGCTAAGTAGCGATAATTAGGGCTGAGAATGCTTCTAAGCGGCCTAATAGTATGATTCATGATGCCGGGCGAAGTATAATCGGCGCACTAATCGTTCGATATATTTGCTCCAAAGCCGCGACTTAATAGGCGAAACTGGAATCTCGAAAGCGCCAATATAGTCAGTGATATGCTTATTGAAGCTAGTTTTGAAGCGCCCCAGGCCATAGCGCGGATGATTCGGGTTACTCATTTCATCGGAAGCTGGCGTACCGCAGAGGTCGTGTTCAAGCGAGCCATGCTCTTTAGCCCATTTGATTACTTCCCATTGCAGGCGGTGACTAGCACCGTAGGCCGTACGCTTGCGAACCGAAGCGCCATCTTTGTAAGTACTTTTAGTACCCAGAATCACCGCAAAAGCACCAGCCACCAGCTGATCTTGATAATAGGCAAAAAATAGCTGACCTTGGTTGGCGTCGATGTATCGCTGATAGAATTCATGGTAGTATTGCGGCGAGCGGATCGTAAAGCCAGCACCATCGGCCGTTTCTTTGAACAAATCATACATCGCCTGGCAAGTTTCATCATTGACTGGCACCCGCTCAATAACAACACCGTCGCGATCAGCGCGGCGGATAGCGTGGCGGCCCTTTTGCGGTAAGTCCTTGAGGATTGTATCAAGATCGCTATGTAAATCAACCACCACGGTCGAGACATTGTATTGAATCGGCCGAGTAGGCAATAGTTCAATCGCGGAAATATCGGTGCCACGCAGTAATTCCGGCTCAATTTTGATAGTAAAAACGCCTTGCTGGCGAGCAAAATCGCGCAGCACCGGCACTATTGAAGCTAACTCGCTAGCGCTAGCCACGCCCGGGCCTTTCGGGATATACCACACCTTGCCGAATAGAGGAATATGCTTTTCAATAGCGCCAATTGCTAACTCGCCGCAGATAATAAAACGCGGCCGCCAGTTAGCCAGCCGTTTCAAATTTAAAAAGACCGACCCTTGCAGCATATTGCCGCGATCGCTATTATGAACCACTAGGTCATCCCAGCGGTTGATTTCATCATCAGTTGCAAAACGAATAGTCATAACTATAGTATAACACCTCCGAGGAGGGCTTACGGAGGTGTTATCGCATGATTAACAGAGAAAATCTATTACGGCTGTGGGTTTGATAAGAAATCAATCTCTTTGATGACATCAAGCAAAGCCTGAGCGCGGCGAGATTCATCAGCAATATTTTTGGCGGCCTCATGCGCTGGCGCAATCAAGGTTTTGTCGTCCGTCGAGCGGATCAATAGCAGATAAGTGTCAAATTTTTCTTCGGCAGAGATGTTGAGCTTATCTACCAGCGGTCGAAGCTCTTTGATGGCTTCGTTCTTGACATTATCAAGATCGTTGTCAGCAACTGGCGTAACTGTAGCTGATGTTTTAGCCGGTTTTGGCTGTGCAACTGGTTCCGGCTCCGGCGCTGGCTCTGGCGGCAAATCAGGCAGCGGCGGCAACGGTGCTGCCGGCTGCGCGCTCGTTGCGCTCGCGCCGTTACTTACGCCAGCCAAAACCTTAGCGAGATCCTGATCGTCGCTAATTGGCTGCGTTGTTTGCGGTTTTATATCCATGTGCCCACCCTCTTCATTACTTTTATGCTTTATTTAGTATATACTGTATCATAGTTATAGGAAATATCGCAAGAGAAAGGTGATTTTGCATGCTAGATGACTCTAATATTTTGAAGCAAAGAGACAACGGAGGTGCTCTCGAAGTTGCAGCTAAACTCTATCAACAGGCAAATTTTGACTGCCAATTGCGCGACGCCGAGCATGACGGCCGCGAACTGCGCAACATCATCGTCGCTGGCATGGGCGGCTCGGCGCTAGCGGCCGACCTCGCTAAGTCGCTGCTCAACGACACGCTATCAATTCCGTTCGACGTCGTCAAGGACTACGATTTGCCGCATTACGCCGATCACAATACCTTAGTTATCGCTAGTAGCCACTCTGGTAACACCGAGGAAACTCTATCATGCCTCAAGCAGGCGATTGAACACGGCTGCCAAATTGCTATCATTGCTACTGGCGGAGAACTTAACGAGATTGCTCAACGAGAACATATCCTATCAGCACTCATTCCCAAAGATTGCCAACCGCGCATGGCCGTAATTTATTCGCTGCGAGCGCTATTTGAAGTGCTTAATGCTTTCAAGTTGATTGACCGCACCTACATTGACGAACTAGCGGCTATTAGCACTTGGCTAGAGAAAGAAAGCGCGCTCTGGGCCAAAGATGTGCCGACCAAGCAAAACTACGCCAAGCAGCTGGCCTTAATCGCTGTCGGCAAAACACCGGTTTTCTACGGCGGTAGTTTGATGGCACCGCTAGCTTATAAGTGGAAAATTAGTTGGAACGAAAATGCTAAAAATGTCGCTTTCTACAACTATTTGCCAGAATTCAGCCACAACGAATTTATTGGCTGGACTAGCCACCCGGTCGAGAAGCCTTTCGCGGTATTTGATTTGCTAAGCGATCTCGAACACCCGCGCATTCTCAAACGCTTCTCGCTCAGCGATCAGATGCTATCTGGCAAACGCCCGAAATCAAACGTAGTACCGCTCGCAGGCAAAACACCGCTGCAGCAAATGCTATGGGGTTGTATTTTAGCAGATTTTGCCAGTATTTACGTGGCAATTCTCAATAATGTCGACCCGACCCAGGTTAACTTAATTGAAAAGTTCAAAAAAGCCCTCGAAAAATAAACGCGCGTGGAGATAAGTAAAAATAAAATAGACAGAATAAGCGCTGTCTATTTTATTTATCGTCTATCGGTAGAAATTCGGGCTCTAGTGGTATTGCCGCAGCGATTCAATAGTATTCTTGCGCGCCGCTTTCAGGGCAGGGTAAGTACCGAAGATTACGCCAGAACCAACTGCCATCAACAACGCTGCAATCGCCGTTGACCAGGTCATTGTCGGCCCAAAGCTCATTTGCGAACTAATAATCACAGCTAACAAACAACCAACCAGATAACCACAAGTGCCGCCCAGCAGGCTAATCATCAGCGACTCGACTAAAAATTGCCCGATAATTGTCCGCTGGCTAGCACCAACTGCTTTACGGATGCCAATTTCGCGGGTGCGCTCAGCCACGCCAACCAGCATGATATTCATAATACCGACGCCGCCCACTACCAGCGAAATCGCTGCAATGGCCGCCATCACCGCTGTTAAGGCACTAAACAATTCGCCAGTCGGCCGGCCAATATCAGCGCCACTTAGAATAGTAAAGTTGGCTTCGCCTAGGTGTTGTTTGAGGATTTTTTCTTTCAATTTATCTTTAACAGCCGAGACATTATCCTTGTCCTTTGCCAGAACGTTAATTTGTTGAATCTGCGTACTGCCTTTGTGCAACAATTTACCTTGATTATAAGAGACAAAAATCGCATTACCATAATCAACGGTATTATAGTTAACCGGGTTAGCGCCAGTCTTGACAACGCCGATAACCGTAAACTGCTGGCCGTACATCGTGAACATCTGGCCAACCGAACGATCGGTGTTGAATAGTTTAGTTGACAGCTCACTGCCGATCACCACCGCTGAATCGTCAGTTTCTTCACCGAGAAACTGGCCGGCGTTCATTTTGATATCTGCCGTCTTGATAAACGCAGGAGTAGTAGAAAGTACAACATTATTAGCCGCCTCAGCTCGAGAGGTTTTAGCAGTAGCATTCAAAATCATTAGCGGCACCACCGCGTCAATACCGTCAATTGACTTAGCGGCCTCGATATCAGCCTCGGTCAACGAACTAGTGCCGAATAACTGCTGCCCAGCTGGGTTGAGATAGGCATTCAAATCGCGCGTCTGCGCGCCTGGACGGACGATCATTAGCTTGCCGTCATAGGTATTAACTTGGTTAGAAATCATTCCGCGAGCACCGTCGCTAATCGCCAAAATACACGTCACGCTAGCCACGCCGATAGCAATACCCAGCGCGGTCAGCACCGTACGCGCGCGGCTGCGCCGCAATGTTTGATAAGCATCGGTGATGTGTTCAACTGTCATTAACCTCATTTTTCGTCATCCTCGCTCTTTTTGGCTATCTTTTTAGGCTTATCTTTGGTAGCTTCTTTTGTTTCTTCTTTGGCTTTTTTGGTATCCTTAGTATCTGCGTCATTCTTGTCTTTAGAAGCGTCTGATTTGTGCAGCGGGATTGCTACTTCCTTTGATTCGGTATGCGATTCAACCGTTACACGGCGGTCGCTGGCAACCTTACCGTCAAGCATATTAATCACACGGCTAGCATAGCTAGTCAGATTCGGGTTGTGAGTCACCATGACGATAGTGTTGCCTTTTTTGTGCAAGTTAGCCAGCTCCTCCATAATAACGTGGCTAGAGCGGCTATCAAGGTTGCCGGTTGGCTCGTCGGCTAGAATGATGCTCGGTTTATTAACTAAAGCCCGCGCAATCGCCACGCGCTGCATCTGGCCGCCAGATAGCTGCCACGGCATATAATATTCGCGCTCCTGCAAATGGAACGACTTCAGAATGCTACTAGCCATTTCCAGACGCTTGACGCGCGGTACGCCTTTGTAAATCAGCGGCAAAGCAACGTTTTCCAGCACCGTCAAGCGATTAATCAAATTAAAACTCTGAAAAACGATGCCAATCTTGTTAGAACGAATTTTGGCGTACTGTCGTTCTGATAGGCGAGCGGTCGAGTGCTCCTCAAACAGATATTCGCCCTGGTCAGGCCGATCCAAAAAACCAATGATATTAAGCAAAGTCGTCTTGCCGCAGCCGGACGGCCCCATCACGGCGATGAACTCGCCCTCGCGGATGGTTAGATCAATTTCATCGAGCGCATCGTGCGCCGCGTCACCTATACCGTATATTTTTGTAAGTTTTTTAAGTTGAATTATCGGCCTTGCTGTCTTTCGCGCTGTCATATTAATCTATTATAGACAAGTGACGTTTAATAAATCAACCGATGAAGATTGTGTAAAATACTACATTTTTAATTAGTCGGACGCAGAGTAAAGCGCAATTCATATTTCTGGCGTTTTCTGGTAGAATTGTAAGCGAAGGAGAGGTGACCGAGTGGTTGAAGGTGCACGCCTGGAACGCGTGTGTGCGAGTAATCGTACCCAGGGTTCGAATCCCTGTCTCTCCGCCAAATATCACACAGCTTGGCTCGACGCCAAATCAGGAAACTTTGCCTCTAGTCGGCGCAAGCGCTTGTCTAACGAACCATACAAAGTATCGTCCACCAGCTCGCGGCTGCCAGATTCGTGGTAAAGTTCAAGTCGCAGACTAGCAATCTCGGCATGAATTTTGCCGTCTTCAGCTTTTAGCTCATTGAAGCCCTTATCCATTCGCAAATCCATATCTTTCACGATATCAACCAACGTTTTATGGTCGTTGCGAATATCGGCGAGCTGTTCATCAATACTGTTGAAACGTTCGTCGATCTGTGCAAACTGCTCGTCGTTTTTTTCGAAGCGTTTGTCTATTTGAGCAAAGCGCTCATCAATTTGCTCAAACCTCTTGTCTATTTGAGTAAAACGCTTGTCTATCTGCTCAAAACGCCTATCAATCTGAGCAAAGCGTCTGTCAATTTGCTCAAACCGTTCGTTCATCGTTTTCGCCAAATTGGCAACGATATCACTTAGTTTTTGTATCTGATTGGATAATTCCTCATTAGTCATACTTCTATTTAACCACAAACATCAGCAGCATAGCAAATGTCTGCCAAACGAAAAGCGCCCGCCCAGCAGGGCAGACGTTCTCAATCATCAGACACGAACCATCCGATCCAGGCTCGTATAAAAACATGTGGTACACCCGGCGCGATTCGAACGCACGACCTCTGGTACCGCAAACCAACGCTCTATCCAGCTGAGCTACGGGTGCTAACTAGCTGATAATAGCATACTCAAACACTTTTCACAAGTGAAGCTTGGCTAGTATCCTATCGATAAAATCTGGCTTGACTTCTTTCATCGGCAGGCGCGCCGCTAGCATGTCGACAATTTTCTCGCCTGATTCCTCAGGGAAGTAAATATTCTGCCCTAGCTGGAAGCGTTTGCGCGGAATTAGCGCAATATGATGAACATTATTGATAGTGACAACATCAAACGATTTAAACTGATCATACAGCATTAGCCGGTCGCGAACATATAGACCCTTGCGGGTCAAGGTATAATCAATAATCTCTGGCGGCCGATGCGCGTACACGCCCAGCGCCACCGCCATCACTGGCAACAAAATAGTGAATGTCAGCGAATTAAACGCAAAATAAGCAATCGCCATCATTATGAGCGTCGCTAGTGCCAAAGCTGCATACCACATCATCGAACGCTCGCTATAGAGATGCTCTGGGCCTTGCCAGCGCACAAGAATTTCGCTATCGTCAGGCTCGACCGCTGGCGTTGCATCATCGCCAAATGCTGGAGTATTGTCCTCTACTGAATTAAGATCAGTTGGAGCAGCTGAATCTGCCGCCTCGGCATCAACTGAAGCCGGCTGGGTCGATTCTGCACTCGTATTTAACTCTGCTTCTGAAACAGCCGCTTGAAAAGGCGCCCCAGAAGCTGTCTCTGCTGGTTTTTGCCAATCTTGCGATGAGTCATCTTGCATAACCGCATTATATCATGGCTGCAGTGATTACCACAAAAAATAGAGGACAACAAACGGCCTCTACTTTTCTTGGCGGAGGAGGGGAGATTCGAACTCCCGCTACAGGTCTCCCCGTACTAACGATTTAGCAAACCGTCCCCTTCAGCCACTTGGGTACTCCTCCGAACGAAGCTATCACCAATAGTAAAGCTCCAATCGCTACCAGTTTAGCATATTTTACCATTGCTGCATAGATTTTTGATGATAACCATGTATACTAATAACTAGAAGGACTTCAAAAATCATTATGAAAAGCACTAATATTATCATTAGAATCCTGGCTTCAATCACCATCGCCATTGCTGCGCTGTCGCCGCTGCCGGTAGCAGCTATCGGCTCAATCGCAGACGGCGCTAGTTCGGCGCGCGGCGCCGACCAGCCAACCACCTTATTCGGCGAGTCTGGCGTATTTTCACGAGTGAGCAGCGTCTTGCTATTCATCGTTGGCGCCGTTGCTGTAATCATGCTCATCATCGGCGGGCTAAAATATATCGTATCTGGCGGCGACGCCTCGAAAGTTCAATCAGCCAAGAACACTATCCTTTACGCGCTAGTCGGTATAATCGTGGCAATTCTGGCCTACGCGGCCGTTAATTTCGTCATCGGCAATTTTATACCTAGCCCATCAGGTAGCGGTATTGGCGGCAGCGGTACTACTACCGGCGGTTATGGCGCCTCCAGCCGCTAAAATAATTTCATTTTTATAAAAGCAAATAAGGCATTTTCTTGGCGGAGAGGGCGGGATTCGAACCCGCGGTGAGTTGCCCCACGCTGGTTTTCAAGACCAGTACCATCAACCACTCGGTCACCTCTCCAGCGAACCTATTATATCAGAGATTAGCTACCCTGGGTAGGCTGCCGCGCTACTACTGCTACCGACACTTTTTCGACTCCGCTATCCAGCAGAGCTTTGGCAGCATAATGCAATGTCGCTCCAGTAGTGTAAATATCATCGATCAACAAACAGCTAGCGGCCTCTGAGCTGTCGCAAACAAAAGCCTGCTTCGCTTGCTGCCAGCGCTCGCTCTTATCGGCAGTATGCTGGACTGATGAGGTTCGCCGATGCAGTATCGTACGATAAGGGAGCTTTCGGCGCCTAGCAAACTCCTTGGCTAACCTCGCTGCGTGATCGAAACCGCGCTGGCGAACGTGCGACGCAATCGTCGGCACTGGCACCACAATTGTCTCGGCAGGTAATTCTGATACGCGCGCATCTAGCAAATCAACAATCTCGCGATAAGCACCGCCAACTCGTTCGAATTTATAAGCACCAATCAACAGCTTCAAAGCGCCGCTTCGTTCGCCAACATACCAGGCATTTTCAAAAGGCGCTCTCGGCTGGCAGCGCTGGCATAAACCGCTGGAATTACGAATAGTTTTCGCGCATAGCAAGCACCGCCGCGAAGCTCGCGAGATGATGTTATTTTTACAATTATCACAAATAATCCTGCCAATTTCACCGCAAGAACAACAGTAGTGGGGCGCTAGTATATCGAACAGGGAAATCATCATTGTGTTTTTTACACTCTTATGGTTTATACAGTTGATTATACGCTATGCATAGTCTATAATGATAGTATAAATTTCAATCAGCCAACGAGAATAGTGGAGGACATCAATGGCACGTAAACAAGATGACGATCTGTTGATCGGAGACGAGCTGGCTGCAGCATTTCTCAACGATGACAGTTTAACGAACGACAATAACTCGCCAGCCGCGGCGGCACCTCAGCAGCAGGCCGATGATAGCGCCTGGCAAGAGCAGGAAGAAGATTTTCCAGGTCAGCTAGCCGTTGACGTCTACGAGACTGACGAATTGCTAGTGATTAAGGCTCGTACCGCCGGCGTCAACAAAGAAGATCTCGATGTTAGTATCTCTGACGGCATCTTGACTATCAGCGGCACGCTGTCGAGCGGCGACGACACCGCCGTTTCGCGCTGGCATATCCAAGAATGCTATTGGGGCGAATTTAGCCGCACGCTAGCATTGCCAGTAGCTGTTAAAGAAGACGAGGTGTCGGCAGTACTCAAGGATGGCGTTCTAACTATTAGCTTCACCAAGGTCAAGCAAGAACAAGCCAAAAAGATCGCTATCCAATAGAGCAGGGAAAATTAGAAAAAAACCCGCAAGCAACAAACGCAAGCGGGTTTTTTGTTGCATAAACCAAAAACTAGCGTACTGGCGGAAGAAAGCGAAACATATAAAATAACCGCGCCAATTTAAGCGCGGTTACTATGCCTTGAAAGCAACAGGTACTATTCTGACTTGACGAAGCTAGAGATCACGAAGTTGACCGCCGCATAGGCTAGAATCGCTACTACGATACCAATTATCGAGTACAAAATAGTATTTTTAGCCGACTGCACCTGCGTCTGGTCACCCTGCGAGGTGACGTAGCGAAAGCCGCCAATGATTAGCATAATCACCGATACGGCACCGATGATAAATAGCAAAACGTTGGTGACGATGCGGAAAATAGGCGTCTGGCCCTGGTCGCAACCATTTTCATTGCCAAACAGACAGGCTGATTGGTCATCACCTTTGGCAGCTCCAGCCCCGCCTGATATATTTAATGGTTTCTCCCCACTAAAACTACCCGAGGATTTCGCTGGCGCAGCAAATACTGGCGCCGCCTGAAACATCACGCCTGCCACTGATAGCACCAGCGCAGGCACCGCCAGCAAACCGACGATACTATCTTTATTTAGTTTAATTCTCATACGGTCGATCCTTTCTGTATGATTTATTGATCTTATACGGATTATTATACAACATTTGGTAAATAATTGGGATTGCTTTTAAGCTACATTACTAGATAGTAACAGATATAGTAAGCAGATCAGCCCACAAACTGAGTAACGACAAAACTAACAATCGCATAAGCAGCTATCGACACTACTACACCAATAACCGCATACAAAATAGTATTCTTGGCCGACTGCATCTGCGTCTGGTCGCCCTGCGAGGTAGCATAACGAATGCCGCCAACAATAATCATGATCACTGATATTGCACCCATCAAAAACAAGAGAATATTGGTGACTGTCGTCAATACTGAGCTGAAACTGTTAGGAGTAGTACTGGTACCTGACGCCGTCAGACCATCAGTTATACATTGCTTGGCGCTACCGCACGACTCAGCTTGAACTGGCACACCAACAAAAACCAGCATTGTCGCACTCAATATTAGTGTCAACACTGCCATTATTATATTTTTTTTCATAATTGCTCCTTTCTAGCTATAAAAACTGTCAACAACCAGCATTACAATTGCCCTAGCAGCTATCGCCACCACTAGCCCAACAACCGCATACAAGACAGTATTCTTGGCTGATTGTAGTTGCTGCTGATTGCCCTGCGATGTAATATAGCGAATGCCGCCAACAATAATCATAATTACTGATATTGCCGCCAACAACCAAAATGCCCAACTAATCGGCGTAGAAATCGTCGTATGCGTGTTATCAATTTCATTGTGCTTGATGAGATCGCAATCCTCTTTATCGTAAGTACCGCTGTCGCAGGCGCCATGCAATTGAGCCGCCCGGACCGCTGTTGGCATTACCACCATCGCCACCAGCGACACAATTCCAGCAATTACAACTGCTACCACGGCTATTCTACGCATAATTAGAAAAATGCTCCGTTCACGAACATTATTATTGCTGCCGACATGTAAACAACCACTAGACCAACAACAGTATATAACATAGCATTTTTAGCCTGAGCCACCTTGCTAGGGTCGCCTTGCGACGTGGCATAAATAAATCCGGCAATCACCAGCACAATAACTGCAATAACCGTTGCCCAGAAATACGCCAACCTGATTATGCCTGGCAAAGCATCATTATCTGTCTTGGTCGGGAAATAAAGAATACTGTTCGCATCAATCTTGCGCGCGGCAAGGACAATCGTTTGCCAGATCATATAATGTCTCCTATAACATTAACGATTTGCACGGCGAGCATAGCAATCACGAAACCTATCAGCGCGTTCTGTACCGTCTTTTTAGCGCCAGCGACACCTTCTGGCGAGCCAGTACTATACATATAGGCAATACCGCCCTTGATCAAGAAGAATATAGCTACATACGTAGACGCTATCAAGAGACAACGTACAACATTAGCGCCGATCTTGAACCCAGTGCGGCTAAAATCAATTTTATCAGGCTCGCTAGCCGATTTCAGACCTTCAAACTCGCAGTCGCCGCTAGACCCCTTAGTCATCATGCCATTGTACCAAGCAGGCATAGCAAAGACGTAAGCATCGCACGACGCATCAGCCGCATAAGCTGCCGACGGGACAGCCGCAGAGAAGAAAACTGTACCCGCTATCACCGCTGCTAAAGCCAAAAATACGCGCTTCATTAGTTGAAAATCCCTCCTGGAATTAGCCAATTCAGTGCCAGATACATTAAACCAAACGCTATAATACCAACAGTCGTATTGGTCATAATCGTTTTGGCTTGAGCAACCCGGTTGCTATTAGCATCGCCGCTAGCATAGAGAACGCCCGCCCAAATAAACATGCCAATCGCCACAATTCCAACCAAAGCAACCAGTATCGTCAAGAAAAAATTGAGTAAGGCAAATATCGCCTCGCTATCTTCGGCCTTGGAACAGATCTCGCTCGGCAACACCGCGCAATCCAACGCGTAAACCGACCGGCTAAATAGCAACAGCGCGCCAACAGCACTGGTTAGAGCAATCAGACAGGTTGTTAGTTTCTGTTTCATAACGCGTATAGCTTCCTAATATTAGAGTATAGCGCTGGTAGTCCATATTTGCAAACATTTTTGACAAACATTAATATTCCTGATGGCGCTCATTGACTTTTTGTAGCAAAAGTGCTATAATGAATAGTAGTATGCGGGATTGGGTAAGGACATGCCTGCAGGGTAGGATATCCTTGCGGCAAGGATTTTTAATGCTCTCGGCAGTAACGATAGCATTGTTTGCTGGCGTTCTAGCACTATCGCGGCCAGCAGCGGCTGCCGATGCCGAGCGTTCTACCAAAAACGATACTGTTATTTACCAGAAACATACCTATACCAGAATCGACAAAGCGTCGTTTGCTAGCGGCGAAAAAACTAAAAGCCTGCCAATCGCTGGCTACGACGGCTACAAATACGAAGACAACGAGGGTATCCACCTCATCTTGACCGAAGGCGACGCCAAAACTGCCACCGAAGGCCAGGCGGTTAGCTATCTTTTGCGCAGTGGTATATACGATCCATCGACGCAATCCTCGTCAACCAAAGTATCTATCGCCAACGCACCAGAAGCAGACGGCGATGATGACGGCGACAACTGCAAAGTTAACGTCGGCTGGTTCGTCTGCCCGGCTACGCAGCTTATCGCTGACCGGATGGACGGCGTACTCGACATCATCAAAAGTTTCCTAATCGTCCACACACTGCAAACCGACACCACCAAAAACAACCCGATTTACGAAATTTGGCAAAAAGTCCGCGACGTCTCCAATGTCTGTTTCGTCCTGGTGTTTTTGCTGATTATTTACGCGCAAATCACCAACCAAGGCCTGAGCAACTATGGTATCAAATCAATGCTGCCGCGCTTAATCATTGGGGCCATTTTGGTCAACGTTTCGTATTGGATATCTGGCGCTTTAGTCGATACCTCGAATGTACTCGGCTCGTCAATACAACAGTTCTTTACCGACGTCCGACACGGTTTGTCTAGCCACGGCCGTCTCGGCGACGAGCTGTCATGGACTGGCGTCACTGGGGTAGTGCTAGCTGGCGGCGGCGTACTCGGCAAGGTGGTCGTCGCTAACGGCGGTATCGGCCCGTCGCTAACACTGCTAACCACGATGTTAGTCGGCGCTATCGTCGCAGCCATCGTGGCGATGGTGGTTCTGGCTATGCGCCAAGCGCTAATCACCCTGTGTATCATCGTTGCACCGCTAGCTTTCGTGGCTTACGTATTGCCGAGCACAAATAAATATTTTGATAAGTGGAAAGACCTTTTTGCCACCATGCTGCTAATGTTCCCGCTTATATCGTTCATTTTCGGTGCGGCGCAGCTAGCCGGTTACGCTATCATCGCTAATGCCGGCGACTCAATTACCCAAATCATCATCGGCCTAGCTGTGCAGGTTGCACCGATCGCCATCACACCGCTTATCATCAAGCTTAGCGGTAACTTGCTCGGCAAACTCGCTGGTATTGTCAACAATCCGAACCGCGGCATCATCGATCGCACCCGCAACTGGGCGCAGGAACGCGCTGCTTACCAAGCTGCCAAAAATCGCGCTGGTAAGAGCCTAATCAACACCGACAGAGGTATCTTCAGAAGGTCGCCAAAGCTAAAAAGAGCCGCCCGCGCCATCAACAGAGCCCACGGCAGCCGCGCTAACTTTGTCAACTCGGCCGTACGGCGGCAACATCGCCGGACACAGCGCCGCAAAGGCTTAACCGCCGCTTATGAAGCCGCTGCCAGCAACAACGCCACCGAATGGGACAACGACCGCTACGGCCGGCGCTCTGTTCAGACAGTCGAGGGCGAGAACGAAGCCCGCAAGTCAGAAATCGGCAACACTTTCTACGCCACGCCGCACGGCCAGGCGCTTGAAGCACGCCGCCGACGGGCCAGCATCCACAAGTCCGAGCTCGACAACGCCTTCGACCGCGGCCATCAAAATCTGACACACCGCCAACAACTCGCCGAAATCGACAAAGCCCGCGTCCAAAATGAATTCAACGAAAGCAGAGCCGGCCAAGAAGTCGATACCGCCCGGCGCACCGTCGAGGCGCACAAACAGCGTATCAGCAACGACCAGCAAGCCCGCTGGGATACCTTGGCGCAAACCAGCCCAGGCTACAAAGCCCTAGAATTGAGCGTCAAGAAGAGCGAATTCGATGCTGCCCGCGCTAAAGAAAAACTTGGCAAAATGCACGCCGAAATTATCGCCCAGGGCGACCAAAGCGAACATGTTGTCAACCTGCGCGGCGCTAATGCTCCGACACAGGACTATGTACTGCACGTTGCCCGCGACATCAAGCGCGCCAACATCGAAACCAACCTGACCGCCGCCGCCAAACGCGCCGCCGAGCAGGCGCTGTCCAGCGAGGTCAATACCATGATGCTCGACAACACCGTCCACGTCGATGGCAAGCTAGTCCGCGAATACGCCGCTGGCATCGGCAGCCAGTCAGCGGTACTGGCCGAATACGTGGCTAAATCGCGCAAAGAAGCCGGCGAAAAGATCGCGCAGCAAGCCGAACTAGCACACCACTTCAAACTCGACGCTGGGCAAATTGAAGCGCTGGCTACCGGCAAACTAGGCACCGACGCCGCTGGCCAGCCGGTTACCCAGCTGCATGTTACCGACGCCGCCGGTCGCAGCTACGCATTCGATGCCCGCGACGATTATGTCCGCGACATGTCGATCGCTGAATTGTTCAAGGTCGGCTCGGTCGAACAGAAGTTGAACGTCGTTAAACAAACCGGCAGGTTAGTCGACGAACACGGCAATGTGATAGCCACTGGCTACAACTACGACTTCCGCCGCTCGGTCGAGCAGGCCATCATCGACACCAAATTCATGCAGGCAGTTCCAGCCCTCAGCGACAAGAGTCTCCCAGCCATCCTCAACGGCGAATTCTACGGCGACGAAAGCCTGCAATACCAGTCCTTCCGCCAGATTCTCGAGGGCCGCATCAAAACCAGCACTATCGCTAATGCTAACGCTAACGCCCTAGCTGTGATGTTCGCCGATATTGATACGAGCGACCTGACCAGGACGCAGTTCAACAAGCTCATCGAAGACAGCATCAGGTCCGAGCAGAAGAAACTCGGCGATAAAGGCCTGCCAAACAGCGAAGCAGACGCCCGCCAGAGCCTGATCAAGCGGTTCAACAAGCGGCGCCGAAATGCCCGCAAGATGGCCGTTCAGGTACTCAGCACGCCAACCGTCCGCCAAACTTTGACCGACCAAGCCGTCGACGTACTCAAGGAATTCGCTGGCGATCTATACGACGGCGACGATGATGACGACGATGATGATTAGCGAAAATAGCACTGCCAGCTTGATTATTTCGCCATAAAGATGTATAATAATACCACAAATGCGAGGTGGGTCGCATAGACATCATAAGCCACTAATCCCGAAGGAGGGGATTGAAGTTTTATGGTAAAAAGTCCAGATCTACTAAGTAAGAAAGTTGGGCGTCGCGAGATGCTAGAGTTTGCAGGAATCGGTCTAGGAATATTGGCCGCAGGAGCTTGCGCTGAAGAAACTGGCTCCGCAGGGCCAGCCGACCCAACAGCCAACACAAAACCCGTGCCGAGGCCAACTCCTGAAGCAGCAACGCCGACACCCGTAGAAACCGCCAAGCCGGTAGAGCAAAGACCTTTGCCAGACCCTGAACAGCTTATCTCGTTCGAAAAAGCAGAGGAATTATTCGCATTTCCAAACTGGAAAAGCGCGGTCGCCGAGGCCGGAAGCGAAAAAGCCGCTGCCGACAGCATAGCTGAAAAACTCAGGGATATGGTAGACGGCATTCTTAACCCTCTATCCTTAGTTAGCGAAGAGGATCGTGCAGAGCTAGGGCTAGGGCAGCGCATTCAGAACGAAGAACTAAATAATTTCCGCGAAAATCTCCAAAAACGTGTCACGGAACTATTTCTAGAACTTACGACGGTCGATCCTACCCAGGGGTCTATACCAGAATCTATGGCATGGCTTGCTAAAAAAGGCCAAGATAATACTTTAGTAGCTTTGACCCAATGCGGCAATCCTGAATCGCTAAATGGAGACCCATTGTTCTCCAGAACTGTTGAACGCGAAGGTGATTTAAAAGGAGAAGGAAAAGTATTGTATTTCACCAATTTTCCAACCCAACCGCATAAAATAAGAATCGGGACCTCCTTTGTCATGAAAGACAACCTAAACCCAGAGCCTGGCTCAACTGCTTGTCAAGCATTAGATAGAAAGATACAAGAAGATAGTGAAGCTAGCGAAAGCAAGTTTTTCGTATTCGACTTCACACCACCGGAAAAAGAAGGTCCTATGAGGCTAATAGATTTCAGGATAAAGGATTCAGTCAACGAACCGTAATAAATGTAAACCGCATAACTATATCAAAATAAAAGACGTTTATAATGAGCTGTGAAAATATAAGTGAAACTGTTTTTAAGAATGCAATGGGGAGTTTTGGATTTAAAACTAGCACCCCGCGCGCCGATGGCGACTTAGCAGAGTTTTCAATAACCCCGCACGATAATAGCATACACCTAAAATGGACTGCTCGCGCAAGAGACTAACTTAGACCCATCCGATCCTAGATATAAAGATATAGAAAACGAAAGACAGCGTTTCGAAGCTTATCTTAAACAAGAGAAGGATGGCGCTCTATCTATTAGTAAAATATCTGTCGAAAAATCCACTAAACAAGGTTAGTAGAATAACCACAAATAACTATATATTATAGAGAAGAAGGTTAAAAAATAATATGGCAAATCTAGAAGGAAAGTTAACTTTCAACCGTCGTAATTTTTTAAAAGCAACGAGACTAACTGCTACCGCCTTTGTCGGCGCCAATTTGTTATCTAGCTGCACCCCAAAAACACCAGCTGCTGAAATACCTGAAGCGCCCGCGGCGCCCACAGAAGACCCCAACTCACAGAGGGCTTCACAGATTATTAAAGAAACAGTCGAAAAATATCCAACTATTGAATCCTTGGCAGGAGATCCAGAGGAGTTAAAACGAAAAACGACCATACCAGCCGGCTTAAGCGACGAGGATTTCGCTCAAGCATGGGTTTCTGGAATCGACCTAGTTTTTCAGATGGGACGTCCCGATGATCCGAAGTTCACCATGGGAACAAGGATAGATGCCTATAAAGAAGGAAGAGAAGAGTCTGCCAAAAGGTATGCTAAAGTACTCGTGGATGCCTACAAAAAGGCTGTAATTAGTCCCAATGAGAATAGCTCTGGCATAGATGAATATATTGAGTTTTTGAGAACTTTTGCGGCTTCATCGGTTTGCTGTAATGCAGCGACAAGCTCTGTAGCTTACCCTGATTCTGACGACAAAGAGCCATTTCGTTGGTCTGCTACTCTTGACACTTCGTATCCGAGCGAACAAAGCGAATATGGCGGTCGCACTGTAACGACTAGGGTAATCAATTGGTCTATTCGAAACAACAGAGACAAAAACCGTATAGGCAAACCAGGCAGTGAATTGTATCTAGACGCTACCGACTATCCAGAGCGTGCGATGCATCAATCAACAATAGTAACTGAAGTAATTGACGGACGCGAGACTCTCGTTGATTTAAAAAGCGATTCTGTTATATAAACTTTCAATCTAAATAGTGGCTTTCTTGCCAATCTCAAAGCTTGAAAACATAACCATCTTAATGCTACTATTAGGGTGGTTATGTCTAGTTTTGTGCAAAAAATAGTAATTGCTGTGTTCATTACTAGTATTTCTATAGTGTCTGCAGGTCTAATACAAACAAACCAAACGTACGCTGAATCATTTGATAAAGACAATTTAGACCACCATGTAAAGCTTTATTCGTATTATCAGGCATTATTATCTACACCTGAACAATGCGTTTATAACAACATGCGATCTATCATAACTCGTGGAACTGGTCCAGGAAAAAACGCAGCACCTGATGCCGAAGATTCTCCTGGCAACGAAGGTAAGACTTGGTTCGGGTCTAACCAGAAGGTTTGGGTATGGCCGCGCACCCAAGTTACATGCGCCGAAGCTATGAAGCGACTTATTGATATGAAATCTAGCGATACACAGCGATACGCCAATTTCTTAACCAGTATGAACGGCAGATTTTGGGATGCAGGCGATCCTGAAACATGTAATGGTGATGGCAGTACAAAAACTACAAATACAAAGCCAACCTGGGTAATTGTTTGGTCGTACCAATACGGCAGTCCTTCTCTTATTTGTGGTTTATCACCCGCAAAAAATAGAACAGCTGACGGCGGTCCGCGAGTTACTCAATTTAAAGCTGCCGTCGGTACTGAACCTACACTTAGTAATGCAGCTACGTTTCACGCTTATTACAGCGCCCTAAATAATACTGCTATATGCACCACTCGCGTGGTACCAGAAGCTGAACGTAAAGAATATAAAAATATAAATAATGGTGTTGGAACAGCTGCTTCATCTCAAATAGCTACAAGACTTGGTAGTACAACTGTTTCAGATTATAAATCATTTTATTACGATATCCCTAGTGTTGACTCAACAGGTAAAGAGATTACGCTATTGTATGAAGTAGCTCTCAAGACCGACACAACCACCATCAAACCCCCCGTACCTTCTGCAGGTTATGCACCTTCTGCGTCAATTACCACGACAGACATACGTGCGATGTGGTCTGGTTCAGGCGGTAATTTAGATTGTGTAACCATGGCGGCTTTATTACATCAAGATCCATATAAATCAGATTGGCTGAAATGGATGCAAGAGCATAAGTCAGCCGCATCATCTGTTGCTAGCTCAACAAAAAAACCAAGCTCAGAGCAGCTAAAGCCTGGTGAGCCTAGTGGTGATGGCACCACGCCAAAAGAAGAAGACCAAGAAAACTGCAAAATCGACTACATCGGTTGGATAGTCTGCCCGATTGTCAACACTCTGGCCAGCATGTCTGAGGGTGCGCGTGCTAGACTAATCAACATGCTAACTGTCGATGCTAAAAGCATTCTAGGCGACACTTCCGAGGGCTCTGTCTATTCGTATTGGTCGAAGATTCGCGATTATGCAAATATCCTTTTCGTGGTATTCTTCCTATTCGTCATCTATTCGCAGATGACTGGATACGGTTTAGACAATTACGGTATCAAACGCATGTTGCCAAAATTAATAGTAGGCGTAATTGTGGTTAATGCATCATTCTACATATGCGGATTACTAGTAGACCTGTCTAACGTCGTCGGGTCGAGTGCTTTCAACTTTGTCTCGGCTGCTGCCGTCGGCGATATACCAGCGGGCGAGTGGTCAAACAGTGACAGTGGCTGGATTAACAAAATCGCTGGACTCGCTCTAGTGCTAACGGTCGGCTATTTTGCGCTAGCAACAGTAATTTCGATGTTACTGTTCGTGGTAATCACGGCAGTGACTACAATTTTCTTACTAGGCGTACGAGAAGCTATCATCATCCTATGTATCGTACTGTCGCCGCTAGCATTCGTCGCGATGATAATGCCAAATACCGAGGGATTGTACAAAAAATGGTGGAGTGCTTTCAAAGCCGCCCTGATGGTTTACCCGATGGTGGGGCTAGTTTTTGGCGCTAGTAATTTAGCAGCAAGGATTCTCGGTAGCGGCCTCGACGAAAAAGATATTATCATGCAGTCTATCGTCGCTCTGCTAGTGTTTGCGCCACTATTAATCGTACCGAAACTAGTTAGAAACGCCGTTGAGATCATCGGTATTGGCGGGGCAATTGCCTGGGCTAATAAAAAGATGAACAAGGGCCGAGATAGACTGACCGACAAGGTCGGCAAGTGGCGAGAAAACAAACTCACCAGCCAATTTGCCAAGCATCGGCGCGAAAAGGCACAGCTTAGGAACGCTCAGATACGCGGTGGCACTTATCGAGGTAGAGGAGGTATTGCTAACTTTAGAAACTGGCGATCGGCAGCCAATAGAAGACTTAATGCTAAGAGCGGCGATTTCGGCCAAAAACGCAAACTAGGCGGCTCGGCAGCAGCCCTGGCAGAGGACAATGAACGCATGAAGGCGGCTAGCGCTTGGATCGCTGATAATAATATGTCGTCTGATCGTTTGGCCGAAATAGCTACCGGCTTCACGAGAGACAAAGATGACAAAATAGTACCAGTAGATTTGAGCGGCATATCATCTTATCAACGGCGCGCTGCCATGCAGGCTTTAGCTCCGCATATGACCAGCAAACAAGCATCCGACCTGGCTGAAGCTTCGGCATCATTCGGGGACGCCTCGCTGCAAAAAGAAGCCGCCAACGCCATCGCTGAGTCTGGCGCCAAGAAAGCACCATGGTTAGGCGGTAAGCAGCTAGAAGCTATCAGACAGGGTACTTATAACGAAGAAGAAGCTATGGGAGATTATATCAAGAACAAAGCCAGTGGTTCAGGCTTGGCTAATGCAGATGCAGATGCTGTCAGGAGGATGGTGAAATTCTCAGCAGACCAAGTTCACCAAAACGCTGATAGCTCCTACATGCGATCGTTAATAAGGGCACGCGCCGACCTAGAGGCCGATCCTAAAACAGCTGGCGGCGTTCCGTCAGCCGTACGCCAAGAGATTGAACGTATTCCCCCTATGCAGAGACAATCCAATTCTGGCGGTGGTCGTAATCAAGGCGGTGGCGGCGGTCAAGGCGGCTCTGGCGGCGGAGGCGGTCGCAAACAAGGCGGAGACCCAAGATCTGGCGGCGGTGGTAATGACCAAGGTGGTAATGATAGCAACCAGGGCGACGGTGGTGGTCAAGGCGGCTCTGGCGGCGGAGGCGGTCAGGATGGTGGCCAAGGCGGTGGTCAAGGCGGCTCCGGGGGGGGCACGACAACGCATAACGGGCAAACATTCACCCAAACCAGCAGCGGATTATACATACCAAAACACTAGTAGCTGCATGAGGTGTTTTATGCGCTATAATAAGCAGTATGGCAGAATATAAAGTCGCACAAGACGTCGAGGCAGAAGACAAGCTAATCGGACCGTTTAGCTTCCGGCAGTTCATCTACCTGATAATTGCTGCTGTTGCTGTTGCCTTGGCCTGGGGATTGGGTCAGATATTTATCGGTTTGGCAATTATTCCTTTGCCAGTTATCATATTTTTTACCGTGTTGGCGCTGCCGCTGCGCAAGGATCAGCCGATGGAGATCTATGTAGCAGCTATTATCTCTTATAGGCTGAAGCCGCGCAAGCGCGTCTGGTCGCCCGACGGTATCGAATCGCTGATCGAGATAACTGTACCAAAAGTTGTCGATGAGCATCTGACAAAAGATCTATCGCAGATGGAGACCGAAAAGCGCCTGTCGTATCTAGCAGATATCGCCGACACCAAGGGTTGGTCGATCCGCCATACTACCGAACCAACCCCGAACAGTTCGATGGTATCAGACCAATATTACGCAGCTCAGCAAACAGTTGGCATGCTCGACGAAGACGGCAGTGTCGCCAGAAAGTTCGACGCTATGATTTCGCGGGCAGACCAAGAGCGCCACGACCGAATCATCCAAAATATGTATTATCAAGCACAGACGCAAGCGCCAACACCGCAGCCGATGACCAGCCAGGCGGCACCGCCTCAGGCGCCTCAAGCCTTTGATAATGATAACGTCGGTGATACGGCCGCGCAAAACGATGAACATTTACCAAAATTCAACCCTTACCCGACCATTCACCAATCAGTTATCCAGCCTACGAGCCAGCAGAGCAACACAACCGCCAACAGTCCTATTCAAGCTAGCTCAACAGAGCCAGCCAAGCCAGCCGAACCAACAGCAAACACTAGCGCAACAGCGGCTTCAGATGATATAATTAGTTTAGCTAATAATAGCGGCTTGTCGATCGCCGCCCTGCAGCACGAAGTAGATCGAGTCAAACAAAAGAAAGAAGACAGCGAAGTATTCATTTCGCTGCGCTAGACAAAGAAAGGAGTGGGGGTGCCGCCAAACAATTTACCGCCGAATCAAGCACCAATGCCAGCGCCGATGCCGCCGGCTGTTGCTGGCTCTGGGCAAAACATCGCGGCACCAGGCAACCCCGCTGGCAATCCTGGCGCACCATCATCGACCGACCCGAAAAAGGGCAAAGGTAAAGAACAACCAAAGGCCACTAGCACCCAAAATTCCCTGATTTTTTCAGAATTACGCGACAGCATGGTGGTGATGAACGACGGATCGTTTCGCGCTATTGTTGCTTGCAAATCAATCAACTTCGACCTGATGAGCTCGCGCGAACGCGACGGCGTCGAGCTCAGCTACCAAGACTTCCTCAATGCTTTGTATTTTCCAATTCAAATATTCATTCGCTCGCAGCGGGTTGATATCGGCCCGTATCTCGATAAGCTTGACGCTCTACGGCGCGACCAGGACAACATGCTGCTGGGCGTGTTGATGGACGATTATATCAACTTTATCGATGTTTTATCGCAAGAAGCTAACATCATGGACAAAAGCTTTTTCGTGGTCATTCCGTATTTTCCGACCGGCGACGTTACCAATATCGTCCAGCAGAGCAAGGGGATATTCTCGATATTATTTGGTAGCAAAAAAGAAAATGTCACCAAAATCGACACCCAAACCTATGCCAAAGCCAAAGAAGAAATCAAAAACCGCGTCGATTCGGTGATCGGCGGACTAATGCGCGTCGGCGTTTATTCTATTCAGCTCAATACCAAGCAGCTAGGCGAATTATATTACAATATATATAATCCAGATACAGCTGTACGAGAGCCGCTTGACGACTTTGGCGATGTAGCGTCGCTATACGTCCGCAAGGGCGAAGGTAATAATCCGTACACCCACGAGGAGGTTAGGTGATGGCCCGCAAGAAAAAGATGGATCCGCTAGATATCGCTGCCCAGCAGCGCGAGCGCGAGCAGGCAGAGGTCGAACAAGCTTTCCTCAAGGGTATGACCACGCTGCGCGATTTAATCGCGCCGAGCAGCCTCGAAATCCATTCGGCTTATTTCCGTATCGGCACCAAATACGGCCGAACTATGTATGTCTACGGTTATCCGCGCCGGTTGTATACGGGCTGGCTATCGGGATTAATTAACATTGATCAAGTCCTCGATATCAGTATGTTTATTTATCCTGTCGATACAGCGATTGTCCTCAAAAACTTGCGCAAAAAAGTTACTCAGCTAGAGGCCGATATGGCGATTAATGCCGAAAAAGGCAAGACGCGCGACCCAGCCAAAGAAGCCGCCCTGCAGGATGCCGAAGAGCTGCGCGACGAACTGCAGGTCGGATCAGAGCGCTTTTTCCGCTACGGCCTGTACGTGACGATTTACGGCGATAGCTTAGAGGAATTAGGCTATGTACAGCACTCGATCGAGACATTTTTCGGGCAGATGCTGGTTTATAGCAAAACCGCCTCCAGCCAGCAAGAACAAGGCCTCAACAGTACGGTGCCGCAAATGAGCGACCAGCTGCAAATTCGCCGCAATATGAACACTGGCGCCGTCAGCACCAGCTTCCCATTCACAAGCGCTGATTTAACCCAAGAAAACGGTATTTTGTACGGTATCAATATGCATAACAACGGCCTAGTGATTTTCGACCGCTACACGCTAGAGAACGCCAACATGGTAGTATTCGCTAAGTCTGGCGCCGGCAAGTCGTTTACTGTCAAGCTAGAGGCTCTTCGCAGCATGATGATGGGCGCCGATATCCTGATTATCGACCCGGAAAACGAGTACCAGCGGCTAAGCGACGCTGTTGGCGGCAGCTATATTCGGCTCAGCCTCAGCAGCGACACGCGAATTAATCCTTTTGATCTGCCAAAAGTTATCGACAACGAAGAAGCCGACGACGCCTTGCGCGCCAATCTAGTGACGCTACACGGGTTGCTGCGGCTGATGCTGGGCGGAGCTTCGGCTAATAGCGCTGGTATCGGCTTATCGCCATCCGAAGAGGCCGACCTCGACCAAGGCTTGATTGATACTTACGCTCGCGTCGGTATCACTAGCGATCCATTGACGCACACTTCGGTACCGCCGACAATGGGCGATCTATATGACACTCTGTTACACATGGGCGGTACCGGCCCGCAGTTGGCGCAGCGCCTGCGCAAATATACTACCGGTACGTTTGCTGGTATCTTTAGTCAGCAGAGCAATATTGATATCAACAACAATATGGTGGTCTTTAACATTCGCGACCTCGAGGACGAATTGCGGCCGGTGGCTATGTATATCGTCCTTAGCCACATTTGGAATATTGTCCGCACCCAGCAGAAAAAGCGCATGTTAATCGTCGATGAGGCTTGGCAGCTGATGAAATATGACGACTCGGCGAACTTTATGTTTAGTTTAGCCAAGCGCGCTCGTAAATATTACCTGGGCCTGACAACCATCACCCAGGACGTCGAGGACTTCATGGGCAGCAAAATGGGCCGCGCCATTGTTTCGAACTCATCGATGCAGTTATTGCTAAAGCAGTCATCAAGCGCTGTCGATGTGCTTGGCGACGTTTTCAAATTAACCGAAGAAGAACGCAAGCGCCTAGCTAACTTCCCAGTCGGACAGGGGTTATTCTTTGCCGGGCAGAATCACGTTCATATCCAGATTGTCGCCAGCGACACCGAAACTGGCTTGATTACCACCAACCCGCAGGCAACACTACAACAAGCCGCCGCAGCCGCTGCCGAGGAGCAGACATAATAGCTTAAAAAGGTTATAATAAGATTATGCCGCTAGGTACAAGAGAAAGACCAGACACCAGCCAAGACAACGCCGACGACTTTGACCAGTGGGAGCGTCAGATGCAGCCATCCACAGACCAAGGCCATGCCGACGATTTTGACGCCTGGGAGCGCGAAATGTCGCCGAGCCAGGCGCACTGGGATGATACTGTCAGCCGAAATTTGTCGAGGATGGAGAACAAAAAACCAGCCAAACGCGGCAACGAAGCGGCTAGCAGTAGCGGTAATAGCAGTGGCGACGCCGGCGGCAATATCAATAACAAAGAGAAGCAGTCGCAGCAGCAAGACGGCTGGCGCGATAACACCTCGAGAGACCTAAACAAGCCTAAGAAGGGCAAGGGTAAATCAGGCGGCTTTTCGGCTATGAATAAGCTCAAACGATTTGGACCGACTGGCGCGGTAGCCAGCATGCTACTAGTCGGTGCTGTTGGTATCGGTTCGTCGACTAGCATCATGGGCTCGTTGCTAGTATCCATCAAAGAGTCAATTGTCACCAATATTGATCAGCAGCAATATACGTCATCATCGCGATCAAACCGAATTTTAGCACGGCGCCTAGCCGATGACGCCACATCTGGATCTTGTACTCTGGTCAAAATCGCCTGCCGTTTTCATAAACCGACCGACTACCAGCTAAAACAGCTTGATAAGGCTGGTGTCAAAGCTCTCGACGAAGCCGGCGAAGTTATCGAAAAAGGCAAGCTAATCGGCGGCAAACGGCCAGCTCACTACTTGATAGACGGCGAGAAGATATCCGCCAAAGACTTCAAAAAAGCATTACGCAATAATCCTAAACTCCGCAACGCTTTCCGGCGCGCTTTTAACCCGCGCTGGGTGAACTGGGTTGACGACGCCGCGGTCAAGTTCCTCAAGAAAATAGGCGTCACCAAAAAAGTAGCAGAAAAGTTAAACTCCAAAAAAACCAGAAAAGCTCTAACCGAAGCCACGGACGAATTAACGAAAATAGAAGGCAAAGCGGCTGATAAACTGAATAAAGAAATCGCCGAGCAAGCTGGTGATTACGCTACAAAAGAAGCCAAAAAAGCCACCAAAAAGAAAGGGAACGACGTCAAGCTAATGATGGCTCAAGGAATCTGCGCGGCAGCCAAGGCGCCAAATGTGATAGTCAACATCAATAAGGCTTTTCGAATCGCCCAGTACGCCAAACTAGCTTATACCTTTTTGACAGCCGCTGATGCCATCAAAAAGGGCGAGGCCACTCCGGAAATGGTTAATAACGTAGCGACTATCCTCACTCAATCATATACTAAGTCCGACGGTACTATCAAAAAACCCGCTACCGACGCTAAACTGATGAAATACACTATGGGCCTAGGCACCGCTGGCAGCTCGTCGTCGTATATACCAGGAGTTGGCAATAATCTTGCTACCTATCTAGGCGTTGTCAATAGCGAACCTGTCAAAATGGGATGCGACCTGATCGGCTCGACAGCAGCCGAAGTCGGCGTCGATGTTTTTGACGGCCTCAGGGCTGGGCTAGGGCCGATTGGCTGGGCCTGGGTAGGCGGAGAGCTGCTCATTGAAGGCTTATTGACTTTTGATACTGTCCAAGAAAAACTCAGTTCAGTCATGGGAAGTATTGTACAGACCTCTATTGACGCATTTACCAAGTGGGTAGACATGAAAGCAGTAGCCGAATACTTCCTAGGCGACAAAACTAAGGGAGCAACCGGCACTGATATCGGCGACATCACTGGCGTGGGCTTATCAAACAGTATGGCCGATCAGGCCAGCTACACTGGCAATGCGCCGCTAACCGTCCAGCAAAAAGTTGCCTTCGACGAGCAAATTGTTCAACCCGAGCGTATCGCTCTAGCCGAAGAAGACCGCTTGACACACAGCCCATTCGACATCTCTAGTCCGAACACCTTCCTGGGGTCAATCGCCATACGATTCGTACCATATTTAGGTATGGCATCGAGTCCGTTAGCGTTCGTATCGGCTATCTCGTCGATATCTACTTCGTCGCTGTTTAATCTGTTCAATCCGTCGGCTTATGCCAAAAATATCATCGATGAAAACAAATGTACTCAAAACACCGTGTTAGCCAACGAAAAAGACATCGCTGTCGGTCCAGCCTGCGACGTTCAATACGGCGTACCAACTGATTATATGGGTATAGAACCTGATCAAGTAGCTAGCGAATTAAGCGCTTCTGGCGATATTGATGAAGACGGCAAAGTAAAGAGTAATAGCGAATTACAAGACTGGATAGACACCTGCAACCAAGCTAGCATCATAAACACCAAAGAATGCACCGTCGACAGCCGGCAGCGCGCCCTATACAACCTATACCAAATCGACAAACGCACTGTCGATGGTATGGATGAGGATCCAGATAAAACGAAATCGGCAGCAGGTTCAGGCTCAGGATCAACCACCAGCGGCCCTGG
Source organism: uncultured Candidatus Saccharibacteria bacterium (assembly GCA_963539155.1). GTDB lineage: Bacteria > Patescibacteriota > Saccharimonadia > Saccharimonadales > Saccharimonadaceae > Saccharimonas. Next base: position 20,095 of record CAUTJX010000004.1, on the reverse strand, counting down.
CGCCACCTTGCCAGATGGCGATGTTATTAGTCTAGCCAAGCAGATTGTCGATAATCCAAATATTACCTACGATGGCGACCAGTTCCAAAATATGGCAAATGGACAACCAGCCTACACTAACTCATTAGGTCCGATAACAGTAGACAAGAGATTGCTTCAAATCATCTTATATATAGCCAACAAATATCCTATATATATATCTTCGCTAGTCCGAGACAATACCAACAACTACAGTTTACACCCTGTTGGAGAAGCTGTCGACATAGCGATGATAAACGGCACAGCGACAACCGGCGGCGACCAGAACGCTATAGACATGCTACAGTATCTCCTTGATGGCAAAGTTCTACCGCAAGGTGCTGGCGTCGGACAGGAAGGTTGTGGTAATCGTGCTGGCTCGGGAATGGACGGCAAATTGTCCAGTGCTGGCTTGGTGCCTCATGATGACTCATGCGACCACGTACATTTAGCGCTGCGTTGGACGAGGAGTGCTCCGAAAAATTGGTAGATTAGTATGCGAAAAACACTGTCTATTATACTATCGGCAATCATACTAGCGAGTACCTACACTCAAACCACTTCATTTGCGCTAGAGAAACTGAATATTAACTCGTCTATCAATAATATTGAATACTATGACAGTAATGCCGCCTGCTCGACAGGGTCGGGTGCCGATTTGTCATCAGTTAGCCCTGGCAGCGGTGCGCCTAACGGCCTAACATATCCAAATCTAGATGCTGCAAAAATGGCAGATGCAATCGAAAAGTATATCGAAGCTCATGCACCAGACAGTCCGCTAAAAGGCACTGGTCAAAAAGCTGTAGCTAGCGCCAAAAAAGCCAACCTTAGCCCATTTTTGGCATATGCGCATGCTATGATGGAGTCATCATTAGCAACAACGACCGTAGAAGGCGCTCAGATAAAACTACAGCAGGGACACAATGCTTTTGGACGCACTGCAACCGACTCCCAGCCGCACGTTGTAGAAGCCGATCGAAACTGGTATATGTGGACTTCTTTCGAAGCTAGCGTCGATGCCGAAGCCGAAGAAAACAAAAATGTTGATAGCGGCGACTGGTTTTCATACGATAGAGCGGTATTTTCTGATGAAATCGATCAAGGTATGACAGCCTATGTGGAAAGATACGCTCCACGAAAAGAAAACCCAACAGACGAATATATATCTTTCATGCAAGGCGCTCTCGACGAAATGGCTGGCTACGCTGGCGCCTCGGTCGCTACCGCCTCTACTGCATCGACTACAGCTTCATCCAGTAGTACTACTGATTGTTGTGCGACACCAACCAAAGGCGGCGGCGTAGTTAAAATGTTATCAGACAACCCAGAAACCGCCCTAGGTTATTTGATGAGCGCTGGCAATGGTACCAAACTAACTCTAGCTCAGGCTGCTGGCATCGTCGGTAACCTCCAGCAAGAATCAGGGCCAAGCTTAGACCCTAGAGCCTCAAACGGCACGCACAATGGTATTGCTCAGTGGGATGAAGCTAATCGTTGGGGTAACGGCTTGGTTAAATTTGCAGCCGATATGAACGGCGATCCGTATGATCTAGCAATTCAATTACGCTATCTAGCCTGGGAAATGGGTCTAACCGACGAATGGAAAGGTCATACGTCCAGCAACGGCGGAGTCGCTGATGCTGTCCGGGCAGCATCAACTCCAGAAGAAGCCGCAGAAGTATTTGAAGCGACGTTCGAAAGGAGCGGCGGCAGCGCGCTCGACCAACGACGAGCCAATGCTAGAGCTCTTCACGATAAATACAAAGACAGCGCAGCACTTGGTTCGTCAGGTGCCGCCCTACCAGGCACTTCCGCGGCGTGCAGCAGCGGCAGCGGCGGGGCTTCAGGACTGCAAGATTACACCCTCAAATACGCCTGGAAAGAGCTACGTCACGAACCACGTACCCAGCGAAAAGACGACTACGTTGCAGCTATGGATAGCGCTGTAAAAGACGGGCGCTACACTGACACTCCAAAAAGCGAAGAGATGAGAGGCGTTGATTGCGGCGTATTTGTCACAACATTACTCTATGATAGCGGCTTTGATAAAACATATAACTTTGATGCTAAGGGTGGCGGTTCGGCCATCCAGCGTGAGTGGGCACACGGTCATTGGCAATTCCTTGGTAGCGCTAACCACACATACGAACCAGATGGTAGTAAGTTCACCGACGACAAGCTCCAACCGGGCGATGTGGCTTTTTCAGAAGGCCACGTCTGGATATATGTCGGCGAAATCAGCGGTTTTGAAAGTAAATATGCCTCTGCCAGCCAAGGAGAAAAAGCTCCAAGCGCTGCTGGCGAAGGATTTGATTGGGACGGTGCGGTGTGGTATAGGAAGAAATCATCAACAACTTCATCATCGGGGATATCAGCATGAATAAACGCAAAATTATTATTGCCATCATTTTCGCTATCATTGTGATCGTTGGTGCGCTAATTTATCAAATTTACACCGCTATCGACCGGTCGGGGAAAATCCCGGTCGAGGTTGCCGCCGCCCCTAACGACGCGAAAATCACTTTCAGAGACAAAAAAACTAAGGCTGAGTACACCGCCAAAAACGGCACCAATTACCTGCCGCCAGGCGATTATTCAATCACGGCCGCCAAAGACGGCTTCCGCAGCAGCCAGACAGAGGTTAACGCCACCACCAAACCACGGCATACTGTCATTATCGAGCTCATGCCGCAATCAGATCAAGCTCGCCAGTGGCAAAAAAAACACATGGATCAATATAATAAGGTTGAAGGTATTGCTGGCCAGCAAATCCGCGAAACTGGCAAAAAATTCACCGAAAAATATCCAGTAGTCGCTAAATTACCAATCAAAGATCCTTACTATTCGGTTGGTTACTACAAGAAAGACGACCGACCAATAATCGTTATTCGTACCGAATCGCCGCAATACCGCTACAAAGCCACGCTACGGTTAGTATCTATGGGTATCAAATTAAGCGATTATCAGATAGAATATGCCGATTATAAAAGCCATCTAGGAGAATAACTTATGACGCCGAAGAAGAAAATCATTATAATTGCCGCCGCTTTTTCTGCATTTACTGTTTTGATGATTATATTGGCAGTAATTACTTCTCGCCAGTATTTGACAATCTCATTCGATTCATCGAAATATTCTAGCGTTATACTATATAAAGGCACTGACACCAAGACCGAAAATACCATCGCTCCTACCAAAACAGTCATCGAAAAATCCATTCAGTCCGGCAAAGAGTACTTCTTGCCGAAAGGTACGTACTTTTTAGTAGCTAAGAGTAAAGATAATATCGTGTCAATTTTACAACGAGGAATATTGTTGGGCTCGGACAAAAAAAGCGTTTCTCTCGACTACAAATATACTAATTCGTACTTGCAGAAACTGACGAACGAGAACAAAAAAGCTATAGATAGCGCTATTCTGGGCAGCAATAGCAAAATAAGCACCTTTTATACTATCAAAAACGAAGCTGTGCTAGAGAAGGGTGATTGGGCGATTGCTGCCTTGGTGTTTAACGGTGCTGGCACCGACTTAAATCGAGACACTCTGAAAGTCGTCCTCGAGAAGAAAGACTCGAAATGGGTAGTTAAATGCAAGCCGCTGATCTCGATCAGCAAATACGACTGCTCAGCACCGCAAAGTACTCTCAATAAAGCTAACACTATCGACATCACTACACAGCGGCCGCTCATGCCGAATTATAACATCGGCAACACGAACAAAGTCGATAGGTACGAGTAGACAATCATAAGTACTAATCGCCAGTACTCGTCATCACGATTTGGTTATCGACAAACTCGCTCATCAGCCGCTTTTGGCGGTGTTGATCAAGCTCGCCAAAGACGTCATCTAGCAAAATTAACGGCCTTTTACCAGTTTGCTGCTCAATATAAGCCGCCTCGAGAAATTTCAGCGCCAAAATAATCGTCCGCGCCTCGCCGCGAGAGGCAACTTTGGCAGCAGGTTTATCACCAAACCCAATCGCTATATCGTGCCGGTGCGGCCCAGTGCTGGTCGCGCCAACCGCCTTGTCATAAGTGATTTTTTCTTCATATTCCTTGAGCAGTTTTTGCGCCGACACGCGGCTTTCATGGGAGTATTGCAAACTAACCATGTCGCTCGTGCCAGCGATACTCTGATAAATTGCAGTTATTTTACTATTAAAATCGTTCAAAACCGCTTGGCGCTTACTAATAATTTTAGCGCCATAATCGCTCAATATCAGATTCCAAGAGAATAATTCGTCGTCGTTAATTAGCGGATCCTTGAGGAGCTTATTACGCTGCAATAGAGCGCGATTATACCGGCTCAGCTCATGTGAATATGACTGGTCATATTGCTGGATCAACCCGTCCAAAAAATCGCGGCGGCGCTGCGGCGAACCGTTAACAATCCGCAGTGTATCCGGCTCAAACAACACAATCGGATATTTGAGAGCATAAGGTAAGCGGCCGTGTTTTTTGCCAGCAACCACGAACTGTTTGCGCTTGGCACCGTCTTGATTTTGATAAGTCACCCGATATTGCAGTTCATCGGTAGCTACGTCTATCTGATACATTTGAGCGCCGTACGAACAAATCGATTCGTCGCTGCCGCGGAAGGACTTGCCGCGCAAAGCGATATATAAGGCCTCGATAAGCGATGTCTTGCCGCAACCGTTCGGGCCAGATATTAGCGTTGTCCCTGGCTCCAAATCAAGCATTTTCAGCGAATGAACGCGAACATTCTGCACCGCCAATCGCAAAATCTTCATATTAACTCTTCAGAGGCATAATTATATGGATATAATCCGAATTTTCGCTTGCCGGCGACAAAACGCATGGCGACAGTTTGCCGCTAAACCGGAAATCGACGCTATCGCCATCAATAACCCCAAGCGCGTCGGTAATATAGCGTGAATTTAACGTGAGAACACCGCCGCCAGTAACCTCGGCATCAGCCGAGCTAGTATTCTCGCCAAGTTCGCTAGCAATCGAGTGAATACTAATATTATTCTTTTCGCCATCAACCGTCACTGTCACGCTGCCGCCAGAATTGCGCGCAAACAATCCAGCGATCTTCACAATTCGCGAAAAATCATCCATTTTGACTCGCGCTTGGGTTTCGGAGGTCGCTGGTATCAACTGCTGATATTTCGGATAGCTGCCTTCGATTAAACGGCTAGTAATCTCGGAGTCATCGACCCGGAAGCGGACTTGCTCGTCGTCAAACAGCACCTCAACTTGATCGGTGCCATCCGAAATCGTTCGTAACACCTCTTGTAAGCTCGACGTCGGTACAATTGCCGCAATCTCGCTAGTAGTATCGAATAGGCGGCGCTGCGCTAAGCGATAGCCGTCAGTGCCCGCTAGATACAATTTACCGCCGTCAGTGTGCCAATAAACGCCGGTTAGTACTGGACGCGAGGTGTCATTACTGGTAGTGATAATCGTCTGGCTAACAGCTTGCTTGAAATCAGCTACTGCGATAGTGTAGGTGACAGCTTGATTTTCATCAATTGATGGTAATTCTGGAAATTCGCCAGCGTCGACGCCCGACATAATTGATGAATAATTGCCCGACGAAATCGTCATCGACGTTCCTTTGCTAGCTATATCAACCGTACCGCGCGGCAGACTAGCTATAAACTCGCTAATTAGTTTGGCTGGCAGAGTCAACTCGCCCGGTTTAGTAATTTTGGCACCAACATAGCAAGTCGCTGCTATCTCTAAGTTAGTCGCAGCGACCAATAACCGGTTAGCTTCGGTTCGCAGCAACACATTGCCAAGTATTGGTAGTCCGGCGCGGCTGCTAGCGATCCGGCCAACGATTGCCAGTGCTCGCGCAAAGTTTTCTTGTGTGACCGATAATTCCATAATTATTACCTATCTTTCTTTTTATAATTAGTGATGTATATAGTAGGTGCTGTGGACAATGGGGAAAAGTAGCTGATTAACAGAGGTAATTGACGAATTTTAGCCTGAGAAAATCTAGCGGAAAAAGAGTGAGTTTCACATAGTAAAACTAGGCAGTTTGTCCACTTTGATGACAACGATAGCCAGAACTCTTGCCAAACAGTGGATAAACGAACACAATTTTTACCCTGGGCTTTAAACCAGCTGTACACAAAATTTCCACAGGATTTAAGCATAAAGTTTCTCCCGGATTTCGGCGACTTGTTCGCGGATAGTGAGGTCAAGCTTGATAGCCTTTTCAATTTTGTTGACCGAATGAATAGCCGTGGTGTGATCTTTGCGGCCGAGTTCTTGAGCGATGCGCGGGAAGCTCATATGTAATTCGCTACGCAGCAAATACATAGCAATTTGCCGCGGTGTAACAATGTATTTGTCGCGCTTACTGCTGCACATTTCTTTGCTATCGATTTGGAAGTGGCGGGCGGTTTTGTCGATGATTTGCTTGGCGGTTAGATGTTGCGGCCTGGTTGATCGAACGTTGCCAAGCAGTCCTTCGGCGGTGGCGGCATCTGGCGTGGTGCCGCGCATTTCCGAATAAGCCAGCAGCTGATTAAGTGCGCCCTCTAACTCGCGGACATTAGTTTTGATATTTTGCGCTAAATATTCGACCGTCTGGCGCTCCAGTGTCACGCCGGACATGCTAGCTTTGGTCTCGATGATGACGCAGCGAGTCTCGAAATCAGGCATTTGAATGTCAATCGCCATACCCCATTCAAAGCGGCTGCGCAGCCTCTCGGTTAAGGTTGGAATACTGCGCGGCGGCTTGTCGCTGCTGATGATAATTTGCTTATTAGCTTGATGTAGGGCATTAAAAGTATGAAAGAATTCTTCTTGAGTTTTTTCTTTGCCGGCGATGAATTGCATATCATCGACGATCAAGACGTCAACGTTGCGATATTTATCGCTGAAGCCAGCGATTTTGAAACGAATACTGTCGAGAAATTCTTTCATGAAAGTTTCAGAGCTAACATAAGCAACTTTCATTTTGGGATCGCGCTTGATGATGGCGTTGCCGACAGCTTGAATCAAGTGAGTTTTTCCTAAGCCGACGCCGCCGTAGATGAAAAGCGGGTTATACTTGGCGCCAGGATTGGCGGCTGCTGCCTGGCAAGCAGTGTAGGCGAGGTCGTTGCACGAACCAACTACGAAATTATCAAAAGTATAGCGCGGGTTAAGGGTGGTATTGGCGGTGGGTGTTTTGGCGTTAACTGGCGCGCGGCTAATTAACTCGTTAGCGCGATCGCGCAGCGAAGCGGTAGTTTCGCGGCTAGTGATTTTTTTCTTGGTATTTTTGACTTTGTAATTAACATCTTTGATATTAGGGTTATTTTTCTTGAGGATCTCGCGGATTTGCGTATCGAAACGCTTTTCGAGCTGTGATTTAGCAAAGACATTAACAACGCCGATAGTCGCCGTGCCATTATCGTAAGATAGTAGCTCAGTATCGCGAAACCAGGTTTTGAAGTTCGCATGCGATACCGAAAGCTCGATTTCCCCCAGGACACTTTGCCATAATGAATTATTCATCTAAAACTTATACCCTCACAAGCTGTTAATAACTTATCTCTATGATAGCTGATTCACGAGTTTTCCACAACTATAAGAACGTTACGTTCATTAATAGTTATGTAGGCGACTAAACAGGGGTGAGTTTTTCCACAATTTAGCGCCACCTCTGTTAAATTTGTGGACAAACCAGCCAAAAATGTGGATAATTTATATAGCGATAGTATAATCTCGACAGATTAGCAATCAAATATTGATTATTGAGCGTGAAATTGCTATAATAACTGTCATTATGCCAAAGCGAACTTTTCAACCGCATACTCGACACCGCGTCAAGACGCACGGCTACCGTGCCCGTCGGGCAACCAAAGCTGGCCGGGCTGTACTCAAGCGCCGCCAGGCTAAAGGCCGTGCTCGTATCGCACTCTAACTAGTCGAGGTAACTACAGGTAAATAGCGCTATTTTCGGCGCTATTTTGCTATAATGGAATTTATTGTATGATTGCGTCAAAATATCGGTTTCACGGGCATGGCAGCTTGAAATTTTTATACAAAAACGGCCAAGCGGTTAGGTCGCGTTATTTCACGGTCAGATATATTACCAATCCTCGCCGCCAGCAGCCGCGCTTTGCGGTAGTAATTAGTAAAAAAGTCCATAAATCAGCGGTTGGGCGCAATCGTATCCGCCGCCAGGTTTATGAACGCTTGCGGGTTGATGTTTTACCTCGCGTTAAAAACGTCGATATCGCAGTGATTGTTACCAACGGCGAAGCGTTAAGTTTGGCGCCTGGCGATCTGAAATCATCGCTTGATGCTATTTTTGCGCAAATCATCGCTTGATTCGGTAGTTGCCAGCCAAAGAGATGATATAATGGTATAGATAAGTACTTGCCGAGAGGAGAATACGAGGCTTTTATGCATGATTTATTCCAATTATTGATTGTCCAGCCGATTTTTAACGCGCTAATGTTATTGTATAGTATCATTCCGTGGCACGATTTCGGGCTGGCGATTATTATCTTTACAATTATTCTGCGGTTTGTGATGTATCCGCTGATCAAAAGCCAGCTCAACCAAACCAAGCTGATGCGCAAAATGCAGCCGGAGCTAGCCAAGATTAAGAAAAATGCCAAAGGCGACCGCCAGGCCGAGGCTATGCAGCAAATGGAACTATATAAACGCTACGGTATTAAGCCGATGCGTTCGGTATTAGTGTTGATTATCCAGTTGCCGGTATTTATTGGACTTTACCAGGTGATTAGAATCATTATCTCTCTTAAAAGCGAAGTGATTAGCCAATACCTTTACGAGCCAATCAAAAATATTGATGTCATTCAGTCGATTATCCAGAATCCAGCTAATTTCAATCATACAATGCTCGGATTTATCGATTTGACTAAGACAACTTTTAGCAACCACGGCATCGACTTTTTCTTGTTGGCTTTGGCGGCCGTATCGGCAATTACTCAGTATATTATCACTAAGCAAACCGCGCCAACTGCTGGCAAAAACCAAAAACGTTTCCGCGATCTGATGAAAGAGGCGGCCGAAGGCAAAGAGGCCGATCCGACCGAGATGAGCGGTATTATGACGCGCGGCATGATGAAGGTCATGCCGATAATGATGTTTTTGATCATGGTGGGGCTGCCAGGAGCATTGGCGCTTTACTATACGGCGTCTAACTTGGTGGCGGCCGCTCAGCAGCATTTCTTGCTGCGAAAAGATGCTGAAGAAATGCACGAAATTGCCGAAGAGGCTAGCGCTCCCAAAAAATCGAAAAAAGCCAAAACCCGCGAGAAAAAAGCTAAAGAAGCGCACATCACGCGGATTAAGGCGAAGTAGGAAAGGAGAAGTATGGATAAAGAACAGTCAATTGCCTATGCCAAGAAATTTGTCGAGGATATTTTGTCATTTTTTGGCGAAAATATAGAGGTTGAGACTAGCTATCAGGATGATATTTTATCGATTGACATTGCCAGTAGCGACCTCAATAGTATTTTGATTGGCCGTAATGCCGAGACGCTACGCAGCTTGCAATACATGGTATCGACAGTGCTGCGCAATAATAATGCGGCGGTTACCCGCGTAATCGTCGATATTGCCGGTTATAAGAAGCAGCGCGAAGAAAAAATTGCCGAAAAGGCTCGTGGTTGGATCGAAGAAGTACGCCGCACCGGCGATTCGCATGTTGCTCATATTAACGCTGCTGATCGCCGGATTGTTCACCGGATAGCGGCTGAATACAGTGATATTCGCACTTACTCTGAGGGCGAAGGCCGCCAGCGCTATATTATTATTGCGCAAGCGAGTTCTTAGCGGTATAATCATAAGTATAAAGGAAAGGATTGGAGTATGGCTGCTGTACTAATAATCGTAGCGGTGGTGGTTATCCTGCTGGTTGTCGTGATCGGCGCGGTAATCGGCATGTATAATAGCTTGGTCAAGCTAAATATCAAAACTGACGAGTCGTGGAGCGGTATTTCGGTGCAGTTGAAGCGCCGCGCCGACTTGATCCCGAACCTCGTTGAAACTGTTAAAGGTTACGCGGCGCACGAGAGCGGCGTTTTCGAAAAAGTCACCGAGGCGCGCTCGGCTATCATGTCGGCAACACACCCGGCTGAAGCAGCCAAGGCCGACGGTGAATTAACTATGGCGCTCAAAAGCTTATTCGCGGTATCCGAAAATTATCCGGAGCTGAAAGCTTCTAGCAACTTCATGGAGCTGCAAGCGCAAATTACCGACACCGAAGATAAAATTGCTGCCTCGCGCCGCTTTTACAATGCTAACGTCACCCAATTCAACACCAAGCGCAAGGTTTTCCCGACTAATATTTTCGCTGGAATGCTAGGATTTAACGCTGATAAAGAATTCTTCGACGTTAGCGAAAGCGAACGGGCAGCAATTGAAAAGCCAGTTGAAGTCAAATTTTAATTATAAAATAATAAATTAAAAGTAAGGAGCTCGATGGAACATTTATTTTTGACAAATATCGAGCTCTTTGCTCGTGCTGGCGGCGGCGGATCTGGCGGCTCGGGCGGTGGTTCTGGCGGCGGCGGAGGCGGCGGTTTGCTGGCCGGTATAGCGATGATTGGCTTCGTGCCGGCTTATTGTATAGGTTCGGCGCTGCGCAAGCACATAGGCCAAGAGGGTACGCGGTTTGTGGCTGCGAACGCGATTGGTTTTGTCCTGATAGTAATAACCTTTGCACTGATTGCTAGAGGCTGGGTGGGTGTAACTATTGCTTTTGGCGCGCTCGTCGGTATGGTTACTGGACTTTACGAGGCGTTTAATAAGATTAAACAAAGTAAGTTCTTGCGCGATAAACTTATGCAAGCTAGCGCTGCCGATCCGGTATGGAACGAACAACAGATAATCGATCACGCCAAGCAAGTATTCCTGCGCTACCAAAGCGATTGGGCGAAACAAGATAGCGAAGCGATTAAAGCCTATACCACCGAAAATTATGCTTATCATGCTGGTTTGATGATTTATACACTACAGCTAATGAATCGGACAAACCAAATGTCAGATATCGTAGTGAACGACGCCGAGGTGGTTGATATGCTAGATTCGCCAGATGACAGCCAAGATACAGTAACGATTGGCTTTTCGGCGAGCGCTAAAGATTCGCTGGTTGATAACGCTACCAATCAGACATTATTTACCGACAATAGTATGTTCACTGAATATTGGCGATTCCGCCGCCATGGCAAAGATTGGTTACTAGACGGCGTCGATCAGGCGACAGCTAACCCAGCGATGTATAATCCGCAAATCGATCAATTTGCCCGCCAGAATAATTATTGCTATAGCGCTGATATGGGCTGGCTGTTTATACCAAAGCGCGGGCAACTATTTAACGGTGCGCAATTTGGTACATCAGATATTAATAACCATGTGGTCGGCTTGTATAAAGAATCATTGCTTGTGCAATTGTATACTTACCAGCGCGCCACTGATAGCTCATCAGTAGTTATCGCTCAAATTAACGTACCGAAAGATTACGGCCAAATTATTGTTCGCCGCAAGAAAATGATGCGTTTCGGCGGTGTTCGCGGTTTGGAAAAAGTCGAAATGGAGTGGGGCAAGTTTAATGAGTTATACGAGGTGTATGCTTCTAATACCGACCAAGCAGCTAGCTTTGAGCTGCTCAACCCGACGTACATGGAGCAATTGGCAGCGCTTGGTTTCGAGGTCTCAATCGAGGTTGTTGATAACGTAATTTATCTGCACACAGCCGAGCAGGGCGCCGATATCGCTGTGTACCAAACTATGTATGATTTAGCGCAAAAAGCCTTCAAAGAAATGAGACTCTAGCTGTTGATAGCATTTTCGTAAACTTTCAAAGTTTGCTCGGCCATTCGCCGCCAAGAATACTTAGCCACTTGTTGCTTGCCTTTTTTAGACAAAGTATTGCGCAGTGATTTATCGGTAATAACGGTATCAATCTTGCTGGCAATGTCCTCAATATCAAGCGGATCAAAGTATATTGCCGCGTCGCCGAGAATTTCTGGCATGCAAGAAGCGTTGCTTGAAACAACTGGCGTACCGTAGGCCATTGCCTCTAATGGCGGCAGACCGAAGCCCTCGAGCAGCGATGGGAAGACATATGCTAGCGACCGGGTGAAGATCCAGTCGCGTTCAGCATCAGGTATAAAGCCGGTGAAGTGAATATTTTTGTATTTTTTTGATTCAAAATAGTCTTTGTTGCGCTGAGTGGCAGCATTAATCCGGCCAACCAGCACCAATCCGAGGTCGGGGTACTTTTGTAGTAGTTTTTGATGGGCGTCGCCCAAACGGCGGATATTTTTGTAATCAGGCTGCTGGCCGACATAAGCAATAAAACGCGTAAACGGTGTTTTGTATGGCTGTAGGCCGCCCTGATGAATCTCGGCAGCTTCATAAATCGTTGTAATTTTATCATCAGATATTCCGCAGAATGCTTGGTATTCGCGTTTGGTAGTGTTTGACACAGTGATGATATGCTGGCTAGTCTTGGCAATTTTCTTGAATACCCAGCGGCCGACCAGTTGTTTAGCATGAAAAACCAGCCAATTCTTGTCGGAATTATAAGTATTAAGCAGTGTCATGTCATGAACGGTAGTGACGTGCTTGCCGCGATATCGGATTGGCTGCTGTGGCATGCAAAAATGCACTAAATCCGGACTGAGGTCATCGAGAAAGGTTTTGAAACCAAGTTGTTCAGCTAATGAATAGTTTTTGAAATCGATAGTTAGGACGTTAAAATTTGGGTTAGTTGGCTGCCAATAATCTTTATCTTTGGTTGGCACGAGTACGCTATAAGTATTGCGGCGGTCGATTTTTTGCAAATATTCTAGCAACTTAACCACGTAAGTACCAGTCCCAGAGTTGATAACGCGGGCATCAATAGCGATATGACTCATAATGATTCCTTTCTGAAAACAATTCGCTCGTATAGGCAATAATTCCAAATCAAAGAGACGGCCGTGGCAAATAATTTAGCGACGAACAAGGAAGTTTGTTCGTTAGTTATGAGGTTTTTGATTAGCGGCGTAGCCAGCCAAATCATAGCGTTTTGAAGCACCCACAAGCCAAATAGCGTAATAATCACAAAGGATACTATCTCATATTTGATATTTTTGCTAGTGGATTTGAAGGTGTACTTTTTGTTAGCGAAAAAGCTAAAAACAAAGGCAGTACCAGTCGAGACGGTATTGGCGGCTAGTTTCGGTAGCCCTAGAAAGGTTAGTAAAAATAATAGCCCAAAATCAATTACCGTATTTATTGTGCCGACGATAGCGAAACGACCAATTTGCGCCTTATTTTTCACGCTTAGCCTCGTGATATTCCTCAACAAAGTAACCAGGCCGGTCCTTGGACTCGCTAAATATTCGAGCAATGTACTCGCCGATAATACCTAGGCTAATCAGCTGGATGCCGCCGAGAAACAAGATTACTGCCATTAGCGATGAATAGCCAGCGCCAGTAGGTACGCCGAATAGAGGTCGAATTAGCAGATAAAGAATATACAAAAATGCACCGAATGATATAATCATCCCTAAAACCGATGACATTCGCAAGGGTGCAGTGGTGAAACTGGTGATACCGTCAATAGCGAGATTAACCAGTCTACTGTAGTTCCATTTGGTATCGCCGGCAGCGCGCGGATCGCGGTCGTAGAGCAACTCTTTTTTGTTGAAGCCGATCCAGCTGAAGAGGGCCTTGGTGTTGCGCTGCGATTCGCGCAGCAGCTTGAGAGCTTCAACACAGCGCCGATCAAGCAAGCGAAAATCGCCAGTATCGCGCTGAATTGGAATCCGCGTCGACTTTTGCAAAATACGGTAGTACCACTCGCTGGTTTTTCTCTTGAGCCAAGTTTCACCCTGGCGGCTACGGCGCCGCGCGTAAACGTCATCGTATCCTTGCTCCCAGAGTTCAATCATTTGCGGAATTAACTCGGGCGGATCTTGTAAATCAGCGTCAATAATTACTACTGCATCGCCTTTGGCATAATCAAACCCAGCTAGCATGCCAGCTTCCTTGCCAAAATTGCGCGATAGGTTAACATAAGCAATTGAAGAATTCTTTTTGGCTTCTCTTTGAATCATAGTCAAGGTGTCATCGCTGCTGCCGTCGTTGATAAATAGCAGCTCTAGGCGGTATTTTTTGATCGTTTTTTGCAAATCTTTTAGACGTGCGAATAACTGCGGCAACACCGCTTCTTCGTTGTAAGCTGGGATTAGAACAGTAATGGTCTTCATAGGCTAATTATATCACTTTATTTTTTGAATAAGCTGGCTAATTGAGTTGGCAGTGATAGCGCCAGCTTGCTGCAGATAAGCTGTCTTGGCGGTCGCCGACTCAAGCACGTTAGTACCGAGAATGGCGCCAGCGTGCCCCATTTGGACGCCACTAGGAGCGCTATGCCCGGCGATATAAGCGTAAACTGGCTTACTGATAGATTGCTTAATATAATCAGCTGCCGTAATTTCGCTAATGCCGCCGATTTCGCCGATCATTACTATACGTTTAACGCTAGGGTCGTTTTGAAATAATTGTAAACAATCGACAAAACTGCTGCCGCTAATCATATCGCCGCCGATACCGATAATGTATCGCTGCCCGAAACCAGCCTGTGTTAATAGCGACATAGCTTCGTAAGTGAGTGTGCCACTGCGGCTGACAATCGCCGTGTCGCCGGGTGTTGCCAGTGACGCTGGAATGATGCCCAGCAGCTGCCCGTCTGGTAATAACACGCCGGGGCAGTTTGGACCGATCAAGACTGAATGGCTGCGGCGTAGTTTTTGCTTAATCTCGAGCATATCGTGCACTGGTACGCCCTCGGTGATGCAGATGATAAGCGGGATTTGCGCCTGAATAGCCTCTAAAATAGCGGCTTTGGCGTGCGGCGCTGGCACAAAAATCACGGAAATATCAATGGCAAAACGTTTTTTGATATCGCTAATTGTTCGGAAAACTGGTACGCCGTGAACTTCGGAAACGGCTTGATTAGGCGAGGTACCAGCGACGATATGCGTTTTGTAATTAAGCATATTTTGCGCGTGAAACCGGCCATTTTTTCCAGTGATTCCCTGAATTATGACATTTTTGCCAGTGAAAAGCTGCGGTGTCATGAAATGTCCTCCAGGATTGCTTCTAAACTGTCGAATAGCGGTAGATTGTATTGTGCTAGCAGTTGGCGGGCTTCAGATTCGCGGTTGCCAGATAGGCGAATGGCGAGTTTTGGTAGGTTGGGAATTTGCCGCTGGGCATCGATAATGGCTCGGGCTACCTCATCGCAGCGGACAATACCGCCGAAGATATTGATGATAATCACGTTGATATTATCGAGAGTAGTGATTTGACGGAAACAATCGAGGACTTTATCAGAAGTAGCTGTACCACCGATATCGAGGAAATTAGCTGGTGTCAAACCGCTCGCCACCACCGCATCGACCGTTGCCATGGCGAGCCCGGCGCCATTAGCGATTGTAGCAACCGCGCCGTCACGATTAAGTATGACGAAATTGTGTTCGGTAGAGTTGTCTTCGAATTGCCAATCCAAGTGGCGAAAAGCAGCTGCATCGTCAACGGTAATTTTAGCGTCGCCAGCGATTAACTTACCGTCAGAGGTGAGTACTAGCGGGTTAATCTCTAGTAATAAGCAATCATTGTCAATAAAACAACGATAAGCATTTTCAATAATATCTTGCAGTAAGAACGCTTTGCTAGCAATATCGAGATAATCAGCGAGCTTGTCGGCTAAAGATTCGAATTTTTCGTTGGCAATATCGCGCCGAAAAAAGGCTGCAGTATCTTGGCTTTCAATTTCGATACCGCCGCCAGTATGGGCAAGCAGTTCAATGGCGGCGGTTTGGCGATTAATATTTAATGAAAAATAAAATTCGCGGCTAATATCGAGGATTTCTTCGGCTAGCAATTTTGACGGCAAAAATCCCTTGATTTTAAGATTGAACATTTTTCGGGCAACAGATTCTATAGCTGACTGCCGACGGACTATTTGCACGCCGCCAAGTTTGCCGCGCCCGCCGATAGGAACCTGCGATTTCAGAATGATCGGCGCAGCGATAGCTTGCAATTCATTAGCAGCGAAAACTTTGCCGCGCGGTATCGGCACTCCACACGCTGACAGTAGGTTTTTGGCTTCATATTCTAGTAGGCGCATATGGATTAATCCTCCCCGTAGAGCGTGTTTTGATATAAAAACGTTCTACGGGTATTATTCATCTAAACTTTCCTGCATATAACGATAAACGATTGATATAATCTTTTTAACATCTTGATTGGCATTTTGATATAGTAAATTATTAAAAGCTGTTTCTCTGAAATCGCGGATTGGTTTGCTCAAAAGTGCATGAATAAATGATTGAGTGCAACCTTCTATATGGTTAAAATCAAACACAATCATATTATTGTTTTCTAGGTTGGGTATGATTAGCTTTGTGCGTATAGTTTTAGCTATTTCTTTATTCTCAGCAAATTTTCCTGCTTCGTTGTACATTTTAACAGTAATCGTCATATAAAACGGGGCTCCCTATATTTAGCACGTTTTCTTTCGCGTATCGCGTTATCATATACTAGACTAATCATTTCAAGAAGTGCGTCAAAAGCTTCGTTATTATCTAACGATATGTCAATTGCAACTAGGGTTCCTTGAAAATCTGGAGCAGTATTAATTTCACGATGAGGATCTCGTGTTGGGTCGGCATAAAGTCTTGGAGTTTGTGTGCGCCGATCGTGTTTTGTAAGCTTATATTCTCCTTTACCGCTATAAATTAAAAAATAGCTACGGGATATTTTTGCAATTGATTTAATAAAGAATAGTCCAGCGCCAGCATTATCGTCAGTGCCTCCTTCTTGGCGTGTTGTTCCTGATATCCCAGGCGTAAGGGCGAGTTTTATAGCGTCTATATCTGTGGCTGGATGCCAATATTCTTGCATGCTTTTCCATATTCCAATCCCAGAATCGCAAATTCCTATACTAATCCGATTACTTTTTTTGTAATATTGTGCAGCTACTACAGCGCCATCTGAAGATAGGGAATGTTCTATAACGTTACGTACGAGTTCGCCTATAACATACTTAATTACGCGAGATTTTTCTTCTGGTAAATGTAGTAAAGGGATCATATCTGAAATAAAAGCAGATTGCTCTTGCGGAGTGCTAATTACAGAAATGGGAATAAACCTACCAGATTCATCTTTGTGGGTAATGCTAAATGGTGATGGTGTTTTAAGGTATGAATATAAGCCCATCCTGTCAAGGTAGGCGCCAGATTTTGGAGGTGTATCTATGGTAGAATTTAGTCTTCCAGCTTTTCTTGCTAGAGCAGCTGTCATAACCAAAATAGCAGGGTGAACATTAATCCATTTAGGGTTGGTAGAAATATGAAGCTCCGAGGGTTTTGATAAATCGGCTGATTCAAGGAAATTCTCAAAATTGCGGAGCATTCCTTGATTCGAGAAATGAATCTTCATAATAATAATTTTACCCGTAGAACGTGTTTTCTGTCAATATACGCCCTACGGGTTATGAATTATCATAAAAATTTACAAAATAGAAGCGCTAAAAATAGTTATGGGAATGGTTTATTTCCCAGTAAAAAACTTACGAAATTTCAGCAGTCCGGTTTGATTGGGTAGCGGCCCATCGTGGATGATGCTGCGGATGTAGTCGACAGAGACTTTGCGGTTTTTTTGAATAGACCAGCGTTTATGGTAGGCAGCGGGCTTACGAATTATTGAGGCTAATATACCCTTGAAAGCTGGCCAGCCGTTGCTGTGGCGGACGGCACTGGCGAAAATTAGCCAATATGTCAAGAAAAAGCGCAGGCCAATATACCAAAATAACTTCCCTGGAACGTTTTTAATGAAAACTAACGGCAGGTTTTTGAAAGTGTTGTAAACAGCCAAGCCAGGAACCTTTTTGCTGCTGGCGCCAACCTTGTGATAAGCGATGGCTTTGGGTGTAAAGCGGACCTTCCAGCCAGCTAACTGGGCGCGAAAACTGAGGTCGACATCTTCATAGTACATGAAAAAATCTTCATCAAACATGTCAATATCGTCAAAAATTGCCGCGCGATAAATCGCTCCGCCGCCAGTCGCGCCAAAAACCTCGCCAGGCTTACTCGGCGCATTTTCAACAGGCTCGTCGCGGTTTCGTGGACCAGGCAGGCCCCAGGTTGTGTAAAAGTCGCCAGTTGTATCAAGCGTCTTACCGTCGCGCCGTTGTAAAATGCCAGTCGCAATGCCACATTTTGGCTGGCTTGACAGTTCGTCGACGAGTGCTTGGCACCATTTTTTGTCAGCAATAGCATCAGGATTGAGCACGCCAATATATTTAAAACCTTGTTCGCGTGCATAAACCAGCCCGGTATTAATACCGCCGGCGAATCCCAGATTCTTATTGTTAGCGATAATTATACAATCTACGGACGGATGTTCTGTCTGATACTGTTCGAAACGCATGACAGAGTCGTCGCGAGAATGATTATCGACGACTATGATAGTCGGTTTGAGCGTCTGCTGGGCCAGCGAGTTGATGCACTCAAGCGCGTCGTCGGCGCCGTTCCAGTTGAGGAGGATGATGGCAAGCTTCTTCATGTAATTAATTTTACGCTATTTATCGGTTGGCCGCTAGAGTGTATTTATTATGGTATAATAGTACGCAGATATGAGTCTAGAAAGCATTATTGGCAGGCGTAATCGTATTTTACTACGAGAGCTGGTCGTCACAGATTTTAAGTTGCGATATCAAGGATCGGTACTAGGATATCTCTGGTCTATACTCAAACCGCTGTTCCTATTTGCAATATTATATGTCGTATTTGATAAGTTTTTACGGCTGGGGCGCGATATTGGACATTTCCCAGTTTACCTCTTGTTAGGGACAATACTATGGCAGTTTTTTAACGAGGCGACAACCCAGGGTCTTCAGGCAATTATCAATCGCGGCGACCTCATTCGCAAAATTAATTTCCCAAAATATATTATTGTAATTTCTGGAACAATCTCAGCGTTAATTAATTTGGCAATCAATATGGTTGTGGTAGTAGTTTTTTGTTTAATTAATGGTGTCCAGTTACGCCCAGAGGCACTGCTAGTAGTTCCGTTGATTATTGAATTATACATATTTTCGTTAGCGCTGGCTTTTTTATTGTCGGCTATCAATGTTAAATACCGCGACATTGGTTATTTGTGGGAAATATTTTTGCAGGCAGCTTTTTATGCTACACCTATTATTTATCCGCTACAAATGGTAGCCAAGCAAATGCCTGGTGCCGAAAAATGGTTACTAATCAATCCGGTAGCACAAATAATTCAAGATATCCGCTTTACCTTAGTTACCACTGATACGATGACTTTGTGGTCGACTGTAATAAACTGGAAAGTTGTAATTCCATTCTTGATTATTGTAGTAGTAGCAATCATTGGTAGCTATTATTTTAGAAAAAGCCAGAAGTACTTTGCGGAGGAAATCTGATGAGCAATAAAGACATAGCTATTAAGGTAAGTCATCTCAAAAAATCGTTTCGTATTCCGCTCGAATCGAGTAATGGTATAAAGCAAAAACTAATCAACACATTAAAGGGTCGCAAGGGTTACCGCAACTTTACACCGCTTAAGGATGTTTCATTTGAGATTAAAAAAGGTGATTTTTTTGGAATAGTTGGACGTAATGGTAGTGGTAAAAGTACTTTACTTAAAACAATTGCTGGTATATATTCGCCGACTGGCGGTACCGTTCAAGTGAATGGCAGCTTGGTCCCGTTTATTGAGCTTGGTGTCGGATTTAATCCCGAATTAACTGGCCGTGAGAATGTGTTTTTGAACGGTGCTCTACTGGGCTTTAGTCATGATGAGATGGAGACTATGTACGATGATATCGTAGACTTTGCTGAATTGCATGATTTTATGGACGAACGGCTCAAGAATTATTCAAGTGGCATGCAAGTTCGTTTGGCGTTCTCGATAGCAATTCGTGCTCAGGGCGACGTACTCCTTCTTGACGAAGTGTTGGCTGTCGGCGACGAAGCATTTCAAAAAAAATGCTATAAGTATTTCGCAGAATTAAAAAAACTTAAAAAAACAGTTATCTTAGTTACTCATGATATGGA
>CAUTJX010000003.1:0-86788 GCA_963539155.1 uncultured Candidatus Saccharibacteria bacterium | reverse complement strand
AATATTACTTATAATCTAATATATCAACCTACAAAGACAAGTATTAAGACCTTGATTTGAAATGATTCGATTTTACTTACAAAAACTAGTTCGTGACAAGGTGGTTAAAAAGTGTCTCGATGATGAAGAAGTTTTACACACAGAGTACCACACATTAGACAAGCAGGAATTTCGCCGCGAGTTGCTCCGCAAAGTTCACGAGGAGGCAGACGAAATTCCGCTGGACGATAATCAGCGTGATGAATCGCTCAAAGAGTTGGCTGATTTGCAGGAAGTTGTTGACGCGCTGCGCCAAGATTTTGGTTTTTCTATAGAGCAAGTTCAAGAGGAAATGGCGCGTAAAAAGCAGGATAAGGGCGGCTTTGACAAACGACATTACATTAAATATCATGATCTGGCTGATGATAGTAAATGGGTGGAGATCTTCCGCGCTCAGCCAGAGAAGTATCGCGAAGAAACGGCGGATAGTAAAGAGCAGAGTCGTTGCGCAAAAATAAGCAAGGGTGTGTACAAGCATAGCAAGTCAGGCAAGCTATACGAGGTGATCGGTCTAGCCTTAGAAACTGAGACAGAAGAGTTCCTAGTAATTTACCGACCTCTCTATGAAAATGAATATGAGTTATTTGCCCGCCCAGCCAATATGTTTACGGAAACAGTAGTACTGGACGGGAAATCTGTGCCGCGATTTCAGAAAATAAACTCTGAAATTAAGATGTAAGTGTGATGAAAACAATCACTTTTATCACCGGCAATCCGTATAAACTTGAAGAAGCCAAGTCGGTTCTGAAAGATTATGGGATTTTTGTCGAGCCGCTACAAACTAACATTGATGAAATCCAGCATCATGATCCGCTGAAGATTACCGAAGCGAAAGTTAAGTCGGCGTACGAAAAAGCAGGCCAGCCGGTTGTTGTTAACGATAGCAGCTGGGAAATTCCAGCACTGGGCGGCTTTCCGGGCGGTTACATGAAGGATGTTGCTAATTGGTTTACGGCTGAAGATTTTTTGGCTTTGATGAAAGATAAAAATGATCGGAGAATTATATTGCATGACGTCGTGGCGTACTTTGATGGCGAGCAATTAAAGCTGTTTATATCTGATCAAACTGGCGTGTTTATAAATGAGCCGCGCGGCGAAGGAACATCAATGAATCAGGTTGTATCAATGGAGGATAGCGGCGGGTTAACAATTGCTGAAGAGTTTGCACTCCGTCATGACGGCGCGGAGATTAACCCTGCTCATTTTCAGCATTGGCAGAAATTTGGTGAATGGTTTACTGCTCGCGACAACGACTAGCTACCGCAATGGTGTATAATTCATCGTATGAATAAGTTTAAGAAGCCGAAACTTTACTGCTTTTCGCCGCCAGTGATGCTGGCAACGCTGGCGATTGAGCTTGTTTTGGCGTTATATACGTTTTGGCGCTATAAACTAAACGCTGTAACAAGGATTACTATGGTGCTGTTAATCTGCCTGGCGCTGTTTCAGTGGGCTGAGTATAATGTTTGCGAAGGTACGATTTTTCTTGATAGCCTAGGTTGGGCGAAGCTCGGTTATGTGGCGATTACTATGCTGCCGCCTCTGGGTATCCATCTGATTTATCAACTTTCTGGCGACAAAAGACGCTGGATTCCGGTTCTAGGTTATATTTTGGCAGCACTATTCGTCGGTTATTTCTTATTGGAAGCTGACGGTGTAAAAGCTGGCGCCTGCTTAGGCAATTACGTAATCTTTGAAAATCGCGATGAATTTTATCCGATTTATGCTGGATACTACTATGGCTTGTTGATTATTGCTATTGTATACGCTTACATCCAGAGTAAAGCTGCTGTAAAAAATATTCGCCGATCTCTGTGTTCGCTAATGATTGGCTATATCTTGTTTATGGTGCCGACAACGTTTGTTAATATCGTAGATCCGTCGACAATTTCCGGCATTCCGTCGATTATGTGCGGTTTCGCAGTGCTGCTAGCAGCAACTTTAGCGGGCAAGGTCTTGTCAGAATACTTTGATAAATAAGGCTGCGTGATATTGACGAGTTGTAGCTAGACGTGCTATAATAGTAGATGTAATTCTATTACGCGTAATATTAACTATAGAGACTCGCGCGAATTGGCAAGTCCGGGTAACGGATACTACCAGCCGCCGAGGCTTTTAAATGGGAGCAAGAGGGCAATGAAAGCACTTTTCGGTACCAAAATTGGTATGACCCAAATCATTGGCGAGGACGGCACCACTATTCCGGTGACGCTGATCCAAGCTGGCCCGATGACTGTGACTCAGGTCAAGTCTGTCGAAACCGACGGCTACAACGCAGTCCAGGTGGCATATGGTACGGGTAAGAACCTGAGCAAGGCCGTGGCTGGACACGTCAAACCAGCCGGTGTGACCCCGAAAAAAATCGGGGAAATTCGCGTTGACGAACTTGGCGAAGTCAAGGTCGGCGACACATGGAACGTCTCGGAGTTCGAGCTCGGCGACGTTATTGATGCTACCGGCATCAGCAAGGGTAAAGGTTGGGCTGGCACTATCAAGCGGCACAACTTCAAACGCCACCGCAAAACCCACGGCGGCAAGGGTAACACTCGCAAAGTCGGTTCAATCGGCAGCATGTACCCGCAAAAAATATTCAAAGGCAAGCGTATGGCCGGACACATGGGCGCCGAACAGGTCACCGTCAAGAACCTGAAGGTCGCTTATATCTCGGTTGAGGACAACTTGATTGGTGTCAAGGGCGCAGTGCCAGGCCCTAAGAAGGGCTTAATCAAATTAGGAGGTGCTAAGTAATGGCTGAGTCAACCAAGCCAGCAAAAGCAGCCTTGCCAAAAAGCGTATTCGAGGTTGATATACCGAATCACGAGCTATTAAAGCTCGCTTACGACGCGTTCCTCGCGAACAGCCGCCAGGCAAGCGCTACCACCAAAACTCGCGGCGAAGTTCGCGGCGGCGGCAAGAAACCATGGAGACAAAAAGGCACCGGCCGAGCACGTTTTGGCTCGACCCGCAACCCAATCTGGCGCCACGGTGGTATCGTTTTCGGGCCGCGCGGCAACGAAAACTACAGCAAGAAACTATCCAAGACTAGCAAGCACGTCGCTTTGCGCCAAGCTTTGACACTCGCCAACCAAGATAAGAAAATCTTGGTCAGCGATATCAAAACTACCGGCAAAACCACTGAAGTCGCTAAATTCCTCGCCGCCAAGAAATGCAGCGAGAAAGACCGCGTTCTACTCGTCGTCGACGAAAAGACTCCAGAACTGATGCGCGCTACAAATAACTTAGCCAATGCCCTCTTGGTGTGCGCGCAATACCTCAGCGTTTACTACATTTTGAACGCCGACAAAATCGTTATCACGCCAGCCGCCGTCAAGGCAGTCGAGGCGTGGCTAGCAAAGGAGGCGAAGTAATGAAACTCGTGTTAGTTACTCCACGCGTTAGCGAGAAAGCTTACCGGCTAGTTACCAACGAAAATACTTACATTTTCGATGTGCCGATGAGCGCTAACAAAAACGAAATCAAAGCGGCCGTTGAAGCACAATTCGAAGGCGTCAAAGTCGCCAAAGTAACGACGCTTGTCCAAAGCGGCAAAGCTGTTCGCTTCTCACGCGGCAAAAACCGCTACCCTGGCACCACCCATCGCCAGGACAGCAAAAAGGCTTACGTTCGCCTGAGCGAAGGTAAAATCAAAGTCTTCGAACAAGAAGAAGTCAAGGAGGACAAGAAGTAATGGCTGTCAAGCAATACAACCCAACCACTCCTGCCCGTCGCGGTATGACTTCGCAGGATCTCAGCGAGGTAACAACCCGTAAACCGTTGAAAAGTTTGGTTAAAGCTGGCAAGCAAAAAGCTGGCCGCAACAATACAGGCAAAATCACCGTGCGTCATCGCGGCGGCGGCGTCAAGCGGCATTATCGCTTGGTCAACCACGCGATGCCAGCAAACATGACTTTAACTGTCGAAGAAATCGAGTACGACCCAGGCCGTAGCGCTCGTATCGCCCGCGTCAAAGATCAACACGGCTTGTACCACTACATTTTGGCAGATACCGCCATGACTAAAGGCGCAGTCATCAAAACTGGCGCGGACGCACCTGTCGAGGCTAGCAACCGCATGCCGCTAGCTAGTATTCCAGTTGGTACGCAGATTTACGCTATAGAGATCAACCCTGGCCGCGGCGCCCAAATGGTTCGTTCGGCTGGTACTAAGGCTCAATTGATGGCCAAAGAAGGCAATTACGCCATGGTGCGTATGCCGTCAGGCGAAGTTCGCAGGTTCCGCTTGGAATGCGAAGCTAGTCTCGGCGTAGTCGGTAATATTCAGCACCAGAACGTCAAGCTTGGCTCGGCTGGCCGCCGCCGCCGCATGGGTTGGCGCCCAAGCGTCCATGGTAAAGCCATGAACCCAGCCGATCACCCAATGGGTGGCGGTGAAGGCAAGACCGGTCCTGGCCGCATCCCGAAGACGCCGTGGGGCAAGCCAGCAATTGGCTTCAAGACCCGCCGCCGCAAATCAACTAATAAGATGATTGTCCGCAGTCGTCACGAAGCTAAGAGGAAGAGGTAATTATGAGTCGTTCACTCAAAAAAGGCCCATTCGTCGACGCCAAGCTTGCCAAAAAAG
Organism: uncultured Candidatus Saccharibacteria bacterium; assembly: GCA_963539155.1. GTDB lineage: Bacteria > Patescibacteriota > Saccharimonadia > Saccharimonadales > Saccharimonadaceae > Saccharimonas. Next base: position 82,168 of record CAUTJX010000003.1, on the reverse strand, counting down.
TGGCAGCGCTGAAAGTTGGCGACCGCACCGTGATAAAGACCTGGGCACGCAGTAGCACGATCACGCCAGAGATGGTCGGGTTCACTTTTGCAGTGCACAACGGTCGCGTACACGTACCGGTGCTTATTACTGAAAACATGGTTGGCCATAAGCTCGGTGAGTTTAGCCCAACCCGCAAGTTCCGCAAGCACGGTGGAAAGGATAAGAAGTAATGGCCGAAGCAACTATTCATACAGTTCGCGCGATGATCAAAGGCGTTGACCAAACACCGCGCAAAGTCAGCCTAGTTGCCGCCTTAGTGCGAGGCCGCAGTGTAGCCGACGCCGAAGTTATCCTTGACCACACGCCGAAGCGTGCTGCTCTGGCTGTCAAGAAAGCCATCAAGAGCGCCGCTGCTAACGCTGTCGAGAATCATGGCTTAGACGCTAAAAGCTTAGAGATTACCACTCTTAGCGTTACTGCCGGTTCGCGCATGCGCCGCTACAAGCCAGCTTCGCGCGGACGCGCCTTGCCGTTCGAGAAAAAATCGAGCCACATTCTAGTCGAGGTCTCGGGCGTCGAGAAAGTTATCAAGAAACCTGCCAAGAAGACTGAAGCAAAAGCTGTTAAGCCAGCAGAAAAAGAGGAGAAGAAATAAATGGGACAGAAAGTTAACCCGTTGAGCTTCCGCCTCCAGACCAGCAAAGCTTGGAACTCGCGCTGGTTCGCCAGCAAGAAAGACTTTGCGGTTTGGCTAGCCGAAGACGGCAAGATTCGTAGCCTAATCGAGAAGAAATTCTCGTCGCGCCCGACAATCGCTAAAGTCGAAATCGAGCGTAGTGCCAACCTTGTCACCATCACTATCTATACCGCCAAAGCTGGTGTAGTGATCGGTCGTGGCGGCGCCGGCATCGTCGAGCTCAAGAAGGAAATCGAAAAAATCGTCAGCTTGCCAATTCGCATCAATGTCGAAGAGGTACGCCGGCCAGAATTAAACGCCAAGCTCGTCGCCGAAAACATCGCGCATCAGCTAGAACGCCGCGCCAACTTCCGACGTGCTGTCAAGATGGCGATTCAAAGCAGCCGCAACGCTGGCGCCAAAGGTATCCGTATCGAGGTCGCAGGACGCCTAAACGGTGCCGAGATGAGCCGCCGCGAAAAGTTTATCGAAGGTTCAGTGCCACTGCATACGCTGCGCGCCGACGTTGATTTTCACGTCGCTCGCGCTCAAGGCCCGAACGGTACTGGTATCGTTGGTGTCAAAGTATGGATTTACAAGGGTGAAAGGAGCTTGAAGTAATGTTATTACCAAAAAAAGTTGCTCACCGCAAAGTCCGTATCGGCAAAAACCGCGGTAACGCTACGCGCTGTAACTATATCGCGTTTGGCGATTATGGTCTGCAGAGCCTTGACAACGAACGTATTACCAGCCGCCAGATCGAAGCGGCCCGCCAAGCGATGACTCGGTACATCAAGCGCGGCGGTAAGATTTGGATTCGCATTTTCCCGCACACGCCAGTCACCAAAAAAGCTTTGGGCTTGAAAATGGGCGGCGGTAAAGGCAACCCTGAATACTACGTCGCCAAGGTCAAAACCGGCACGGTTATGTTCGAGATGAAGGGCGTTAGCGAAGAAATCGCCCGCGAAGCTATGCGCCTCGCCGGCCACAAATTGCCAGTCCGCGTCCGATTTGTTAAGAAGGAGGAAGCATAATGGCCAAAACCAAGAAAACCGCCAAGGCCGCCAGCGTCGTCAAATCAATCGACGAGCTGCGCGCTGAATTAGCCGCCAAGCGCCAGGAATTGCTTGACAGCTGCCGCAGTCACAAAGCCGGCGAGCTCGTCAATCCACGCGCCCTCGGCCAAATTCGCAAAGAAATCGCGCGTCTACTCACCGCGATCCGTGCGCAAGAGTTAGCAGCAGAACAGGAGAATAAGTAATGGCAAAGACATTGACAGGCGTCGTGACGTCAGACGCCGCTGACAAGACAATTACCGTTACCGTAACATCTCGCGAAACGCACCCGATTTACAAGAAGCAGTACACTGTGACTCGTAAATACGCCGCGCACGACGAGAAAAATGACGCTCGCAAGGGCGACACGGTACGTATCGCCGAGACTCGTCCGATCAGCCGCCGCAAGAGCTTCCAACTCGACGAAATCGTCAAGCGCTCGGTCGGCTCAGTCGAGCTCAAAAGCGACGTCAACAGCGAAGTTAACGACAAGGTCGACTACGACCACGACACCGAGGAGGAAAAATAATGATTCAGCAAGAATCCCGCCTCAAAGTCGCTGACAACAGCGGCGCCAAAGAAGTATTGTGTATCCGCGTTCTCGGCGGTACCCGCCGTCGCTACGCTCGCGTTGGTGACGTGATTGTCTGTTCAGTCAAGGACGCCAGCCCAACCGGCAACGTCAAAAAGAAATCTGTCGTCAAGGCTGTGGTAGTTCGCACTCGCGAGCAAATCCGCCGCAAGGACGGCTCAACTATCTGCTTTGATGACAACGCCGTGGTGATTATCAACGATGACAAGCAGCCAAAGGCTACCCGTGTCTTCGGCCCAGTACCACGCGAACTTCGCGACATGGGCTACATGAAGATCGTCAGCCTGGCTCCGGAGGTACTCTAATGACTCAGCGTATTCACAAAGGTGACACTGTCAAAATTATCGCTGGCGCCAACAAAGGCACCACCGGTAAAGTATTAGCCGTCTTGCCGCAGCAAAATACAGCGCTAGTTGAAGGCGTCGGCGTCAAGACTCGCCACATCAAGCCTAGCCAGCTCAATCCGCGCGGCGGCAAAAAGGATATCCACGTACCAGTTGATCTAAGCAAACTCGCACTCGTCGTCGACGAAAAATCTGGACAGACCAGCCGTGTCGGCTACGCAGTCAAAGACGGCGCCAAGGTCCGCGTCGCCCGCCAACTTAATAATAAGGAGATTAAATAATGGCAGAAGCTAAACAATCAGCCGTTTACACTCCTCGTCTGAAAGCCTTGTACAAAGAAACATACCTCAAGGAACTACAGGCCGAATTGAATCTCGACAATGTGAACCAGGTTCCTAGCCTCGAGAAAATCGTCGTGAGTGTCGGCACCGGCAAAAGTAAAGACGACAAACGCATGCTTGCCGCCGTCAAAAATACCTTAACGCGTATCACCGGCCAAGCGCCAGTCGAACGCCTAGCCAAAAAGTCAATTGCTACGTTCAAGATTCGCAAAGGCATGGGCTCGCCAATCGGCGTGATGGTAACTTTGCGCGGTGTTCGCATGTATGAGTTTCTTGACCGCCTGGTCAACGTTAGCTTGCCGCGTGTTCGCGACTTCCACGGCGTCGGCAGCAAATTTGACAAAAGCGGCAACTACAACCTTGGTATCACCGACCAGTCGATCTTTCCAGAATTGACATTTGAAGAAACTCAGTTAGTACACGGCCTGCAAGTAACGTTCGTAATCAAAAACGGTAGCAAGGAAAATTCGCGCGCATTGCTCGAGAAATTTGGCCTACCATTTGAAAAGGAGGACAAATAATGGCGAAAAAATCTATGATCGCCCGCGACAAAAAACGCTTGAAACTGATCAAGAAGTTTGCCGCTAAACGCGCCGCTCTGAAAGCTACCGACCCTGATGCTTTACAGAAATTACCGCGCAACTCTAGCCCAACCCGGCGCAAATTTCGCGATATGTCTGATGGCCGTCCGCGCGGCTATATGCGCCGCTTCGGCATGAGCCGCATTCGCTTCCGCGAAGAGGCCAGCAAAGGTAATATCCCAGGCGTCACAAAGAGTAGTTGGTAAAGGAAAGGAGAAAAAGATATGAGTTTACAATCTACTGACCCAATCGCGGATCTCCTGACCCGCATCCGCAATGCCGCACTAGTCGGTAAAACTGAAGTGCGCGTGCCTACTAGCAAGCTCAAGAAAATCGTCGCCGAGCAATTGGTCAAGAATCACTACCTGGCCGACGTCAAGCTCGAGGACGGCAAGCCGCGCGGTACGCTCGTCATCACCATCAATAACAATGGCGAGAACGCAGCTTTTACCGAGCTAGCGCGCGTCTCTAAACCAGGCCGCCGCGTCTACGTCTCTAGCGCTGACATTCCGAAGTTCAAGCAAGGCCGCGGCATCGTCCTAGTCAGCACCAGCAAAGGTGTCATGACCGGCGCCGAAGCTGTCAAGAGTAAGCTTGGCGGAGAAGTATTGCTGAAGGTTTACTAAACCAAATTTCTCTCAGCAGCAACAATAAAAACGCTCCCTGCATAAAGGAGCGTTTTTATTTATTGATCTCTACCTGTTTTGATAGATTTTACCAGCGTGGCGGGCCAGATGCCATTGCAACAGGGCGGCAATTACCACCACGCCAGCCACCGGGCCAATCATTGCTAAAGTTGGTATCGTGAAGTCAAAGAATCGGCGTAACAGCGGTACAGCAAAGCTAGTCGACGCTACCAGCAGTGCTGCCGCTATATATAGCATTCGCGCTGTCTTGGCGCGCCGATCCAGCACCACGCCCAACATCGGCCCTACCAAAAATACCAAATATACGCCAAAAAATGTTGCTACTAGCACCGTCATCGTCGATACCGTATCCTGGTCGTGCGGCTGCATAGCGCGCAGCATCAAGTACGTTATCGATACCGCCGCACCTGACACCAGCGCAATTGGTGTCACCGCGCCCAGCGTGTCTCGCCAAAAATTATGCGGGTTAATTCGATGATGCGACCGCGGCGGGAAGAGAGTCCACATAATCGTCGGCATCGTCACCAAGAAAATATTCAAAAAAGTAATGTGGCGCGGCGCATACGGATGTATCACGCCCAGCACTAGCGTTACCGCCAGCAGCACCAAACCGTAAATAATTTTATGAAAGAACAGGGTTGCGATCACCTCAATAGCTTGCATAATTTGATTCCCCAAACGCATACCCAGCGGCAGCGAATTAAACGAATTATTAAGCAAAATAATATCCGCTACCCGCCGGCTAGCCGGTGCGCCAGCATACATGGCTACGCCCAGATCGGCTTTCTTGAGCGCTAGAGCATCATTGACGCCATCGCCAACCATGCCGGTAAATTGATGGTTTTGCTGCGAGAAGCGGGCGATTAGACGTTCCTTTTGCTCGGGTAGCACTCGCGCAAAAATAGTATGCTGATCGGCAGCTGCAGCAAATGCCGACTCATCGAGCTCAGCTAGCTCAGCGCCAGTAATTGCCGTGTCAGGATTATTGATACCAGCAGCTCGCGCTACATACTGAACCGTCCGCGGATTATCGCCGCTGATAACGCGAATGTTCACACCCTGGCGCTGCAAAAACGCAACCGTATCGACGACGCCATCGCGCAGCAAGTTACGCAGCAAAACTACCGCCAACGGCCGGCCGCTGCCTGGCTTTAGAGACTTCAGCGGCGTATCATTATCGCCAAACTCCGCCAACAACAGCACTCGCAGACCATCGTCTGTCCACTTCTCAATCTGTTGCTGTTCGGCCGCCGATAGCGGCGCCATCCGCGCCACATACTCTGGCGCGCCCATGATAAGCGTCCGAACTCGGCCATCGACTCGCGCCCTAACGCCAGCAAATTTACGCGCCGAAGAAAACGCCAATATATCATCTACGGTATATTCATAAGGTAAATCAAGTGCAGTAATGATTGCTTGTCCAGTAGCGTTACCGCCGCTAGTCTCGTGCGCTACCATCGCCACCAACTGCTTGACTGGCTCATTACCACTGCCAAAGGGTTCGACGCGCTCTAAAGTAATCTCATCGCTAGTCAGCGTGCCCGTTTTGTCAGTACATAATATATTAAGTAGTGCCATCGCCTCAATTGCCGACAATTTTTGTGGCAGAACCTTGGCCTGAGCCAACTTTAGCGAGCCAAACGCCAGCAGCAGCGAGCTAGCCAGCAGCAACCCCTCTGGCACGATAGTGATAGCACTAGTAATAATCGTTTTGAGAATCCGCACCGACTCGAAACCGGCAATATGGTAGCGCGCGAAAACCAGAAGCGACAACACAATCGCGCAATATGTCAAGAAAGTAATCGCGTTCTGAATCGCTTGCTGTAGCGGCGTCAAGCGCGGCGTATATTGCTTGAGCGTAGCACTGATTGCACCCGCCTTGGTAGCATCGCCGACTGCCGTTACTCGCACTCGCGCACTGCCCGCTATCACCGTGGTTGCTGCGTAAACTTCATCATGTTTCTTCTTATCAATTGAAGCTGATTCGCCTGTCAGCATACTTTCGTTGACCTCTAATCCGCGCGCTGATAGAACTACGCCGTCCGCTGGCAATTCGTCGCCAGCTTCGAGCAAAATCTCGTCTCCAACCTGCAAGGCATCATACATCACTTCTACAATTTCATCGCCGCGGACTAATCGCGCTCGCGGCGCGCTCATTAACTCCAGTTGTTTGAGAGCATACTTGGCGCGAACTTCCTGAACAACACCAATTACTGTATTGATAGCAATCACAACTGATATAAACCAAGCGTCGCGCCGCTCGCCAGCATACAATAGCGCTAGCGCCAGCAAAAAAATCGCAATGACAATTGGCGACATCAAATTACGGCGAACAATCTCTAAATAATCTCGCATTTAACTCGTTCGGAGCCTCCGATAAACAAACTTCGCCGCCGGCCGCCAGCCAGAGCTTGCATCATGATCAGCGCAATAAATGGTGCCGTTTTTGACTTCCTCAACCAAGAAAAGCGCCGGACAATACGGCACCAGAGTTCGATAGAAACGCAAGTCGTCCTCGCTGATATCGCGTCGGCCTGGATATACCTTAACGAACATATCGCGCGCAATTTCCTCGAAATATTGCGGCTGGCCTTTCGGCGGAAAAAATATCTCGGGCCGCACGCCCATACGCACCGCCATCTTGCGAATATCGCCCAGCGTCAGCTGCGACGAGCCTTCAATGTAGCAGTACAGCTGCTTCTTGGCCGAGAGAAAAAAAGTTGCCAAAGCAGCTTGTCCGCAATCAATCCGCCGCGCCACCACCGTACTCACCTCTAAGGACACGCCAAAGCGGTCTTTAGCTATTTGCTCGATTGCAGCATCGTCAAAGAAATCATTATTCACAATCAAATTATACCATAAAACATTAGGGCATTTACCGAGCTTTGCGCTACAATGAGATAAATGGAAAAGTTCAAAACTCGCTACAATAAGCTTAATTCTGCTCAAAAACAAGCCGTCGACACCATTGACGGCCCGCTGCTGGTCGTCGCTGGCCCGGGTACTGGCAAGACCGAGCTACTCAGCATGCGCGCTGCCAATATTCTGCGCGCCACCGACACGCTGCCCGAAAATATTCTCTGCCTGACTTTTACCGATAGCGGCGCTAACGCTATGCGGGCGCGTCTAGCATCAATCATTGGTACCGATGCTTACAAAGTGTCAATTCAAACTTTTCACAGTTTCGGCACCGAAATAATTAATCATCACAGCGAATATTTCTATCGCGGCGCTAATTTTTCGCCAGCCGACGAAGTGGACACTTACTCGATTCTAACTGATATTTTCGAGGAGCTCGACTACAATAATCCGCTAGCCAGCAAAATGAACGGCGATTTCACACACCTGCGCGACACGGCGCAAGTAATCAGCGAATTAAAGCAGGCCGGCCTATCTAGCGGCGAGCTGCTACAAATCATCGATAGCAACGAAAAGCTGCTTGACGCTGTTGAGCCAGAGCTCGCAGCTATTTTCGCTAATCGCATCAGCAAAACCACTATCGCTCTACTACCGCCAATTGCCAACAAAATTGCCGAATTGCCAGCGCCGCAATTGCCGCCAGCTATCGCGCCGCTAGCTGACGCTTTGGCATTAAGTATGGCGCGCGCCTTCGACGAAGCAGTCGCTAGCGGCAAGACAACGCCGATCACCGCCTGGCGCAACACCTGGCTCGAAAAGGACGCTCGCGGCGAGTTCGTCTTCAAAGACCGCAAACGCCACGCAAAATTACGCGCTGTCGCGCCAATTTACGACCGTTATCTCGCCGAGATGCGCCAAGCCGAGCTATTCGACTACGACGACATGATTCTCAATGTCGTGCAAGCGATTGAGCAGTATCCAGACCTGCGCTTCAATCTGCAAGAACGCTACCAATACATCATGGTCGACGAATTTCAAGACACCAACCTAGCACAGCTGCGTATTCTCTTCAACCTGACAGACACGCCGCACGGCGATGCGCCAAACATCATGGCGGTAGGCGACGATGATCAGGCAATCTACAGCTTCCAAGGCGCCGATGTCGGCAACATCCATCGTTTCCGCAAGCGCTACCCAGATCACGCCAGCGTCGTTTTGACCGACAACTACCGCTCGTCGCAAACCATTCTCGACCGCGCCCGTGAAATTATTACTCAGGCTAGCGGCCGCCTAAAAACCTCTATGGATATCGACAAGCAGCTGCAAGCACATACTAACGACGCTAACAGCCAAGTTACACTATCCGCGCTGCCGAGCCGCCAAGAAGAGTTCGCTTGGATCGCCGAATCAATCCAAGAGAATATCACAAAAGGTATAAAACCATCAGAGATCGCCGTCATTGCCCGGCGCCACAGCGATTTAATAGCGTTACTACCATATCTAAACCGCGCCAATATTGCCGTTAATTATGAGCGTCGCGACAATGTCCTTGACGACGAGCGCATCCAGCTGCTAGAGCTAATGACCCGTATCTGCGTTGACATCGCAGCAGGCGAGCACGACGAGGCCAACAGCCTGCTGCCCGAGCTGGTAGCTCAGCCAATGTTCGGCTTTGACAGCGAAGCTATCTGGCGGCTAAGTTTACAAGCCTACCGCAACCGCACCAACTGGCTTGAGGCGATGCTGGCGTCGCCGACTTTTCAACCGCTAGCCAAGTGGCTGCTCGACCGCGCCAAGGCTAGCCTGACCGAGCCACTCGAAACTTTCCTAGATACACTCATCGGCGTACCGCAAAACTACACAGCCAACGACGACACCGACGACGATAATGATGATAGCGACGCCGCGCGCAAACCAACCAAACCGCACCGCAATGCCTTTATCTCGCCGTTCTACCGATATTATTTTAACAGCGATATTCTTGGCAGCTCACCCGATACTTACCTAACTGCCCTGGAAGCGCTGCAAACCTTGCGCGGCAAATTGCGCGAGGGCGCGCCAGACAGTACACTGCTAGCCAGCGACTTCTTGACGCTAATCGACACCTACCGCCAGCTTAATATCCCCGTCGTTAGCATCCGGCGCGCCAGCGAAACTGCTCAAAATGCCATCAACCTAATGAGCGCCCACAAATCCAAAGGCCTAGAGTTCGACACCGTCTATGTCATCAACTCAATCGATTCGATGTGGGGCGAACGCGTGCGCAGCCGCAGCCGCTTGATTGGTTATCCAGAGAACTTGGCTATCTCGCCAAACGCCGATAGCTATGACGAACGCATCCGCTTGTACTTCGTGGCCATGACGCGCGCCAAACGCCAGCTTTACCTGACATATGCCCGCAGCGACGACACCGCCAAAGACACACTCAAAGCTAGTTTTCTGGCTGGCACCAATTTGCAAGAAATTGACCGCCAGCCGAATAATGCCGCCGCGCTCGCCGCTCAGAGCGAAATCGTCTGGCACGACCGCTTAACTGCGCCGATTAACCGCACCATGAAAGAGCTGCTAGCGCCAACGCTCGAAAATTACAAGCTATCTGTCACACACCTCAATAACTTTATCGACGTTACGCGCGGCGGGCCGCAGAACTTTTTGCTAAATAATTTGCTGCGCTTTCCGCAGGCCAAAAGCGCTAACGCTGTTTACGGCACTCTGATTCACGCCGTTCTGCAGCACGCGCACAGCCATTTAGCGGCCAGCAGCACTCGTAAACCAATCGAAGACATTACCGGTGAGTTCATCCGTCTGCTGCAGCAACAAGAACTAAGCGATAATGACTTAGCACTCTATAGCAAGCGCGGTATTGAGGCGCTCGAAGCCTTTCTCACCGCCAAATACGACACCTTCGCGACGTCGCAAAAACCCGAGCTTAGTTTTGCCGGGCAAGGTGTCGTTCTCGGCCAAGCCCGCCTGACCGGCTCGCTCGACCTAGTTGACATCGACGGCCAAGCCATTACCGTCACCGATTATAAAACCGGCAAGCCGTCAACTTCGTGGACTGGCAAATCCGATTACGAAAAAATCAAACTCCACAAATACCGCCAGCAGCTAATGTTTTACGAGCTATTGTGCGCTAACTCGCGCGACTACGCCCGCTACAAATTCGCCGGCGCCCGGTTACAATTTGTCGAACCAGACCAGGCAACAGGTGATATCGTGGCACTTGACGACCGCTTCTCCAACGACGAGCTCGCCGACTTCCAGCGCTTAATTGCCGCCGTTTGGCGCTGCATCACCTCCTTAGAATTGCCAGACACCAGCCATTACGAGGCGAATTACCGGGGAGTTTTACAGTTCGAAGAAGACTTGCTAGCGGGCAAATATCCGGCTTACGAACAGCCAAAAACAGGCGATGAATAAGCTTAATTTCTGCCAAGTTAATAGTTTTATACCACAATCTTGACAAGTTTTCTTGACATTGTTTTCTATTATTGATATATATATATTAGCTTTTGTCCAACGGAGTTAATTCCTGGCGAGACGTCGCGAACGACGTTGAGTCCTGGTCATGCTTCGCACAAAAGCATGACCTGATAGGGAATTACTCTTTCTATGCCGCAACCGCGGTGGAGAGGGGGTGAAAACCCTTGGGTTTTTTCGAGGACCGTTCGGCTGCCGCCTACCGGCGCGCCGCCGAGGCGGTTCAGCGTGGCGACGCCAAGCGCGAGCAGCGCGACATGAACGATCGCGCTGCTCGCCAGGCGGGCCGCCTGGGTGACGACGCCCGAGCGGCACAGGAGGGTAGACTGCTTCCTAAGAAGTAAGTCTACCTATAAGACGGTCGAGGGTTGTGCGACCCCGGAATCCGCCAGTCATAAACTGGCAAAAGGGCGTCCGTCCGCCCACCCCTGGGTCAGATTCCCCAGCCGGTAGTCCGGAAAAAAGAATCGTAGGGTGTGGTCGAAGGTCGACAGGCCAGGGCTTTGCAAGCAGGCCGTAGCGGGTTCGAATCCCGTCACATCCACTGGGGTATGCATCGCGCTGTGGGAGGCGGATGCATAGGCGGCTACACCAAGGGAACATCATAATTACGTGTAGCGCGTCCGGGAGCACAATGGGGTGCTCCCGCCCCCTCATCTTCCCGGGAGAGTCCCGGGATAAACTCCCCCGTCAGGGGGGAAGGAGGCGCCTATGCAACCTCCGCCTCGTGGCTTCGGCTTTTTCACTGCTTCTCTACACGAAGCCGCGGGGCACAAACTTCCGGACTAGCGAGTTTCATCGTAGTAGCAGCCCCTCCGGGCCGCTCCGAGCAGAACCGCTCGAGTCCGCCACCCCTCACTCTCAATGGCGAGAGTGAGGGGATTTTCTTTTTTGTGATAAAATAACAGAGATGACATCATTTTGGGACAACCTACCGCAGCCATTTTTCATCTTGGCGCCCATGGAAGCCGTCACTGACGTGGTGTTTCGCCATGTCGTCAAGCAGGCGGGCGCGCCCGACGTGTTTTTCACCGAGTTTGCCAACGCCACTGGCTGGGTACACGCTGGCGATAAAGCCATCGCTGGGCGGCTCATCAAAACCGACGACGAGCATCCGCTAGTCGCCCAAATCTGGGGCGGCGAACCAGGCGACATGGAACAATTTGCCGCTCACTGTATGGAGCTCGGCTTTGACGGCATTGACATCAACATGGGCTGTCCCGCCAAATCCGCCATCAAAAGCGGGGGAGCAGCGTTGATCCGCCGACCCGACATAGCGGTTGCTGCCATCGCCGCCGCCAAAACTGCTGGATTACCAGTCAGCGTCAAAACCAGACTGGGCTACACCCATGTCGATGAATGGCGCGAATGGCTGGGCACGCTACTGGCGCAGGACCTCGCCAACCTAACCATCCACCTCCGTACCAAAAAAGAAATGAGCAAAGTCCCAGCGCACTACGAGCTCATCGACGACATCATCAAACTGCGTGATGACATCGCCCCACAAACTTTACTGACCATCAACGGCGATATCCGCAACCGCGCCCGCGGCGAGGAACTATTTAGAGCCCACCCAGGTCTAAACGGCATCATGATCGGGCGGGGAGTTTTTAGCGATCCGTTTTGCTTTCGAGCGTCTCGAGTGGTAACTCAGAAAAAATTTGGGCAACTTTACGTGGGCCCCGAATTCTTTTCTGACGGTACCCGAGAGACAAACAGAAAGAGTGCTTCAACCGAGGAAACGAAAATCCCCGTCACCAATCATAAACAAGAACTAATTAAACTCCTCAACTACCACCTCGACCTCTTTGACCACTACCAGCCAACCCTCGGCCGCCCCTTCGAAACCCTCAAACGCTTCTTCAAAATCTACATTCGCGGTTTCGACGGCGCCAAGGAACTGCGCGAACAATTGATGAACACCAAAAACACCGACGAAGTCCGCCAACTACTTGAAAATTTATAATATTTATGTTATAATAAAAAGATGGAAGAGCGTCTAAACCTTAGTACGAATTTTATAACACCAGAACAGACCCAAAAAGGTAGAGGCTTAACTCGGAAACTAGGCGAGCTAAGCGCCAACCAACTATTGCTCATTACCGAAACCGAAATGCCCGAGCAACTATCGAATACTGCGCATCTAACTATGCGTCCTGACTATAGCGAAGGTCGCCGCAAGAGTTTCTTTGGGGTTTGGTTTGCGGACATGACGATACACGGCAAGGGCGGAGGTGAAGACTATACCCTAGCAAGACAACCCGTGGCTATCAAGCCGCTAGATATACCTCGTCTCGCAGCTCAGGAGCTCCGTACTGCCACCGACATCAACAGTCACGATCAACGACGACTAACATTCCAACCAATAGGTTTTGCAAACATAGGTAGGAGTGATAGTAGTAGCAAGCTATCTATCATCACTGAATTTGAAGAAGGCGTGACAAGTTTTGATAATGTTTTGTATAAAGGTGAAGATGACGATGAAAAACTGGATGACGATACCGTAGCTTGGGCGTTGGGCTGTGCTGCTAGAGGCTTAATAATTTTGCACGGCTTAGGCTATGAGCATGGTGATTACCAAGTCCAGAACACGGCCTATGACACCGGACTTCAACCGCGAATTATTGATATAACTGGCACTAAGAAACGAAACAACCCGCGAGACTTTACCGGAGACCTTAAAACATATATAGGCTCGCTATCAGATTTCGATACGCGCAAACCAGTAGCATCCAGAGAACAAATACTAGATTGTTTTCTAGCACCATATCGCGAAGAAATTCCTAATATGTTCCCGCGCGACCACCTACAGCGCGAGATGTATGGCATCATAGACTGCATGGCAGCAACAACTGACGACATATTATCGCCATCTGGCAACAATAGATCATAAGTAGCTATAATTATCGCCGGCGATGGCGGCGGCGCAAGCCAGCCACGTGCAAACGTACGCGGTGGCGATCGACCAGCTGGTGAGCCTTTTCGAGCTCAACCTGATCCTGAGCCTCATCGCGCATCTTGAGAGCGCGCTCGAGAGCGGCCTGAGTCTCGGCTTCAACAATATCGTCACCGTGTTCGGCTTCGTCGACTAAAATCCGCACGCGCTGCTGGTTGATTTCAACCACGCCGCCGCTAATCGCGAAGTATTCCAGTTGGTCATCGCTGTCGGTTTTCTGGCGGCGGACCGCTACCGCGCCAGGCTGCGCCACTGCTACTAGCGGTTCGTGACTCGGGAAGACTGCGATTTGCCCTTCGGTAGTTGGTATCATTACCTCGTAGACTGGCTCGTCGAGCTTAACGCCAGCTAGCGTAATTAGTTGAAACTGCATCATCTCGAGCTTAATCCTTCTTCTCGCTGAGAGGCACTGGCGACATGTAGAACCAGCTTTCTGGCTTGTCGTCGTATTTGCCGTCGAGAATGTCTTTAGCGTCCTTGATGGTATCTTCTAGTTTGAAGTAGCTACCCGGATTGCCAGTGAATTGTTCGGCAACGTGGAACGGCTGCGCCAAGAAGCGCTGCAAGCGGCGAGCCCGCGCCACAGTTTGCTTTTGATCGTCTGATAACTCCTCCATACCGAGAATAGCGATGATATCCTGCAATTCTTTGTATTGTTGCAACACTCGCTGAACTTCACGAGCCACCGCATAATGCTCCTCGCCGACAATCTCTGGATCAAGCGAGTTGGAACTGGAATCCAACACGTCAACCGCCGGATAAATACCAATTTCCGTCAAGGCACGGTTCATCACGATAGTGGCATCCAGGTGAGCAAAAGTGGTCGCTGGTGCTGGGTCGGTCAAGTCGTCAGCCGGCACGTAGACAGCTTGGACAGAGGTGATCGAGCCTTTTTTAGTGCTAGTGATACGCTCCTGCAGGGCGCCCATTTCTTGCTGCAAATTTGGCTGGTAACCAACCGCGCTCGGCAAGCGTCCCAATAGCGCTGATACTTCGGCGCCTGCTTGAGTAAAGCGAAAGATATTGTCGATAAATAGCAGCACGTCTTTACCTTCATCACGGAAGGACTCGGCAATTGCTAAGCCCGATAACGCCACGCGCAAACGAGCTCCAGGCGGTTCGTTCATCTGGCCGAATACTAGCGAAGTCTTGTCCAGCACGCCCGCGTCTTTCATCTCGTAATAGAGGTCGTTACCTTCGCGGGTTCGCTCGCCAACACCCGCAAAAACCGAGTTGCCTGAGTGAAACTTAGCAATATTGTTGATCAGCTCTTGGATAAGGACCGTCTTGCCGACACCAGCGCCAGCGAACAAGCCAGCTTTACCGCCCTTGGCTAGCGGCGCGATCAAGTCGATAACTTTGATACCGGTTTCGAGGATTTCAGTTTTATTGGACTGTTCGGTCAACATCGGCGGTTGGCGGTGAATCGGCGCCCGCTTGGCGCTTTTGGCAATCTCGCGGCCGTCGATTGGTTCGCCAACTACGTTAAACATGCGGCCTTGCGTATCTTCGCCAACAGGTACGCTGATCGGCGCGCCAGTTGCTGTAACAACTTGGCCGCGGCGCAATCCATCGGTGTTTTGTAGACTAATCGTTCGCACCGTCTGCTGATCAAGATGTTGTGCTACCTCGAACGTAATCGTCTGCTGGCCGCGCTTGACCGTCAACGCTTCGTATATTTCTGGCAACGAATCATCATCAAACTCAACATCGACCACCACGCCCATGATTTGAATAATTTTTCCTTGGTTTTTACTCATAGTAACTCCTTTTTTTATCATTTCATCGCCTCCACGCCAGCGCTGATCTCGGTCAGCTCTTGAGTGATTGCGCTCTGGCGTTCCTTATTCATTTCTAGCGTCAAGTCGGCTACTAAGTCGCTAGCGTTATCAGTGGCGTTCTTCATCGCCAGCATTCGCATGCTATGTTCGCTAGCACGCGAATCAAGCAGTGCTTGATACAAACGAGCGCTAATCAGCCGGTAAGCTATATCATCTATGATATATTTAGGACTTGGTTCAAACTTAGCTTCGCGGATGTCATCGCTAATTTCATCGTCGGGCACAAAACCGGCAGGGAACAAGCGAACGATATCAGCTTTCTGCGTCATACTACTAACAAAACGCGTGAAAATCACGTCGACAGCATCGACAGTGCCAGCCTCGAACATATCTTTGGCAGTGTTGAGAATAGCATGAAACTGCGCGCCTGGCACGCGGTCGGGCAAATCTTCGTAGGTGCCGACGATTTCAGTATCTTTGATGCGCGTTGCTGCTTGAGCGATTTTGCGGCCGATAGCGATAGTTTTGTTAGCGATGCCCGATTGGTCATCTTGATGCAGTTCGTGCAGATAAGTCTTAATGATGTTAGCATTATAAGCACCAGCCAACCCTTTGTCGCTTGCTACCACAATCAACAGGCGCGCTTTGACCGGCCGCTGCACAAACCAACGGTGATTATCGGTCGCACCTTGCTGCGCTAGATATGCTAGTAATTCGCGTGCTGCTACCGTATAGGCTTGAGAGCTTCTGGTCGCCTCTTGAGCGCGACGCATCTTGCTAGCTGCCACCATCTGCATAGCTTTGGTGATTTGCCGAGTGTTCTTGACCGAGCGAATACGCGATTTAAGCTGCTGAGTCGACGGCATCTAGTTAGTCCTCAAATCCTTTAGCAACTGCTAACGCCGCGTCCTTGACAATCTTGGCGGTAGATTTGTCCTCGCCAAATTTTTTATCGCCTCGGTTTAGCGCTTTCATTTCAGCTTTGTGGTCCGTCCACAAGCGAGCCAGCAAGTCGGCCTGCGCGTCTTTAATCTTGGCGGCTGGAACTTCATCAAAATAGCCCTCGCTAACCGCAACAATGCTAACAACTTGCTCCCAGACGCTCATCGGCTGATACTGCGGCTGTTTAAGCAATTCAGTTAGGCGCTGGCCGCGTTCGATTTGCGCCTTGGTCTCGGCGTCGAGATCGCTGCCAAACTGTGCGAAACTGGCTAATTCGCGAAATTGGCTGAGGCCAAGTTTAAGGTTGCCGCTGACACTCTTCAGCGCTTTAGTCTGAGCCGCACCGCCGACGCGCGATACCGACAAGCCTGCACTAATCGCCGGGCGAATACCTTGGTAGAACAAATCAGTCTCCATAAATATCTGGCCGTCGGTGATAGAAATAACATTAGTCGGAATATAAGCAGAGATATCGCCAGCTTGCGTCTCGATAATCGGCAGAGCAGTCAAGCTGCCAGCACCTAGCTCGTCCGACAACTTAGCCGATCGCTCCAACAGGCGAGAATGCAGATAAAACACGTCGCCTGGAAACGCCTCGCGGCCTGGCGGGCGGCGCAACAGCAGCGACATCTGGCGGTAGGCGACTGCATGCTTAGTTAAATCATCATAAATCATCAAGGCGTGCTTGCTGTTATCACGGAAATATTCGCCCATAGCGGTACCAGCATATGGCGCCAGATAGAGCAGAGAAGCCGGGTCGCTCGGACTAGTCGCCACCACGATAGTCTGATCCATCACGCCTTCGGACTTCAAGCGTTCAACTAGGCGAGCAATTTTACTGAGTTTCTGGCCAACCGCTACGTAGATATTAACTACGCCGGTTTTCTGGCGGGCTTGGTTAATCATCGTGTCAAGGGCAATGGCGGTTTTACCAGTCTGGCGGTCGCCGATAATCAGCTCGCGCTGGCCGCGGCCAATCGGGAACATCGCATCGACGCTCATAATGCCCGTCATCAGCGGCTCGTGAACTGACTTGCGGCCCATTACGCCGATAGCTTCGCGTTCGACCAAGCCGCGCTGCTTTGATTTGATTGCCGGACCGCCGTCAAGCGGTTCGCCCAGCGGATTAACTACGCGTCCCAACAGCTCTTCGCCGACTGGTACACTCAGCACTTCACCTTTTAGTTTGACTTTATCGCCAGCGGAAACACCTTGGTCGCTACCTAACAGCACCGCGCCGATTTCGTCTTCCATCAAGTTCAAAGCAAAGGCTTCAACCACGCCCTCGGCTGTTTGGATCTCCAAAACTTCGCTATAACCAGCCTCGCGCAATCCATGCACCCACGCCACGCCGTCGCCCACGCGAGTTACAATACCAACTTTTTCTAAACCTTCAGACACCTCGAGCTGGGCAATCGCCTGGCGCAGTTCGTCCGACAATTCTGTCACTGTAATATCAGCCATTCTTTTCCTTTACTTTATACCCTTGAGGGTTGTTAGTTTATGTATCACTGTGCCGTCAAACTGGCTGCCAGGCAATTCAATCTTGAAACCGCCGATAACGCTCGGGTCAATCTGTTCGCGAATATATAGTTTGGCGCCAGTCGGCGTAAATTGCTTAACAATTGCTTGCTTATTTTCTGGCGAGAGCGGGCGAGCAGTCGTAACCGTCGCTACAACAGCGCCGCGCGACGCTAGCGCCTCTTCAATAGCCGCCACCACTTGATTTAGATCGCGCACACGGCCAGTTTCGATCAAATAGGCTGCCAGCTCCTTGATAAGACGCTTCTTGTCGCCGCTTGCAAGCAATTGGCCAGCCACATACGCCGCTAATCTTCGCTGCGATATATTACTGGCCGCCACGCTATTTGATCTCCTCTAGCTGTTTTTTGATCAAGCTAGTGTCTTTGCTTGGATCGACCGTATCCAGCGTAACTTTCCTGGTTGTATCGACCACTAGGTCTACCATCTGGTCGCGCAAATCCTTCTTGGCCTGGGCAACTTCTGCTCTGACGTCGTTGCGAGCCGATTCGAGAATGGAATCGGCTTGGTTCTTGGCCTTTTGTTCGGCTTCAGCAACCATTTCAGCCGCTTCATTCTTGGCAGTAGCAACAATAGTTCGCGACTCTTGCTGGGCCTTTTTCAGCATAGCGGCCGTGCGCTTTTCGCTTTCGCTTGCCGCTTTTTTAGCTTGCTCGGCAGCCTCTAAACCTTCTTTGATAGACTCGTCGCGCTTATCAAGCATGGCTAGAATAGGCGGATAAACCCATTTTTTCAGCACTAGCAGCAAGACCGCAAAAGCAACCGTTTGCAGCACGAACAACCGCCAATCAATTCCTAGTGGCCCCAATAGGCTATCGCTTCCAGCTCCAGCCGATGCAAAGTAGTGCAAGTTATTCACGCGCGCGAATCCTTACATCACTTTGCCGACAATAGCTGCCACGAAACCGATAATCGCCAGAGCGTCGATAAACGAGATACCGAGAATCATCATCGTGCGCAAATCGTTGATTTTTTCTGGGTTGCGGCCAGCAGCTTTCATCGCCGAAGCGCCAATCCAGCTACAGCCGATAGCTGCAAACGATGCAGGGACGATATAAGCTAGCGTAAATGCTATAGTTTCCATAATACTTTTTCTCCTTATGGTTTAGTTATTACCTAAATTTATTTTACTCCCTCGGCCGTTAATTTCATGCCGGAAGAAGTCGAAGAATCATCATGCGTTTGTTTTTCCTCATCACCGCCGTGATGCGCCAAACCGAGCGATATAAACACTGTCGAAAGCATAAAGAAAATATAAGCCTGAATACCGCCGATAAACAGCTCAAAAATATAAAATGGCTGCAGAACTGCAGGCATCGCAACTTGCGCTAGATAAGCAATCATAGCAATCAATATTTCGCCCGCCAGCACGTTGCCGAACAAGCGGAACGACAAACTAAGCAAGCGCGAAAACTCCGCCACAAGCTCCAGAATACCAACAAACGACATAATCGGATCGCGCAACGGATTAACGAAGTAGCGTTTCAGATTACCAACAAAACCCAGCTCGCGCGCAGCATACACCTGCGCCATCACGATAGTCACCGTCGCCAGCGCAAACGTCATATTCAAATCGGCATCCTGACCGCGGAACAGCGGCGTATGGCCGACAGTTATCGGCCCGACAATCGGTAGCAAACCGAGCCAATATTGTCCGGCTATAAAGAAAAACATCGTCATTACCAGTGGCGCCACTCGGCGAGCCCACTTTTGGTTAGGAATCACTTGTCCGACCGTCTTATACAATCCTTCTATACACCAAAGAGTTAAGCGCGTTGCGAAGTTCGATTTTTTGCGGCCAAGCACCGCTGCTCGCGTACGAAACATTAGCCACACCAGAAGCACTAACCCTAGAATGCCAACCAGATTAGCATTAGTTATTGGTAAACCGGCGATTGAAAACACTTCGTCGGCCTTGACCGATATATGGGGTAGCGCCGCGAACATCATTTCTTATTAACCTTTTTTATCTGTTGCCGCACCAAAATCACTGCGGCAGCCGCGCCTACCGCAAACCCGCTGAACATCAACCAAGGCTTACTATTAAATAAACTATCCAGCCACAAGCCAGCAAAAAACAAGCCAAGCATTGGTACATACATCCTCCACGTCACGCCGACCATAGCCAGTCCTAGCGATGTAAAAGTTTCTCGAGATACAGTATTATCAGAAGTCCGCGTCTCGGCGGTATTGTCAGCCCCACTGGTCATAGCGCTATTGTAGCAGTATGAGCCGCTATATGTAAAGTGTATAATTTAAGACATTATGCCTAGACGAAACCGCACCCCTAAACATACACCGTACCAAAACAAAAGCGCTCGCGCGCCGCAAAAGAAACGTTTCGCTAGCCGGCAAGCCGCCCTAAATGCCATCAAAGAACTACAAAAATACCACCTCGACCTCGAGCTTGACATTTATCAATCGCCAGCTGACGGTGGGTGGTATTTGACTAGCCGTACATCTAGCGCCGATAAATAGCTTGCATACGCTAGATGTTGTGTATATAATGATTGTAATTAATGAAGGGGGATAATTATGGACGACCAGACGAGCCATCGAGACGACCAAAACAATCAAGATAATCAAGTAATCATTTACAGCGCCGCGTGGTGCGCGTACTGTAAAACCGAAAAAGAATACTTAGATAAATTAGGCGTGAATTATACCGTTCGCGACATCGACGAAGATGAAGGTGCAATGGATGAACTTCTCGCTAAAGTCAACGACAAATCTAGCAGCATACCTGTCACCGACATCGATGGCGTAATCATTCGCGGCTTCAACCGAACCAAAATTGACGCTGCACTCAAGGAGAAAGGACTTGTCAGTTAGCTAGATAATCTACTACGTCTGTATAGTACGGGTCGGCGTCTGAGAATTTAGGCAGGGACTTCAACTCCTCCGGTGTTATCCATCGGTAGCTTTTATGTTCCCAACTTAAAGCGACTTTCGCGTCCGGTTCGGCGAGCTTTGCCTCAAACAACATATGCGTCGTTTGTCGGTATTGTTTGGCAAATAGCTTATTCAATTTATTTGGATTAACGGATAGTCCTGTCTCTTCCTGTATTTCACGCGCTACTGCTGCTTCCGGTGTTTCTTCTGATTCAACCTCTCCGCCGGGAAAATCAGTATGCCCGGGAAACAGCGGATGTGTATTGCCTCTATACAGTACCAAATATAATCCTTCAGAATTCCGCACCAGCGCCTTTGCGACTATCTTAGCCATATTATTACCTTATTTTTATGATAAAATTTTATCATACAATGACTGAAATATTGAAGAATATAAAATCGGCATATCGAGTAGCAGTAAAGGGATTAGTACGCAATCAATCAGGTAAGCTGCTGTTCGTTCAAGAGAGAAGTGACTCATGGGACCTTCCTGGTGGTGGGCTAGAACGCGGAGAAAATATAGTCGAAGCACTCACCCGTGAATTTCGGGAAGAATTAGGCGTCGACATTACAATAGACAGCGACCGCCCACGTATAATCCCGACATGGAATACGAAGTTCGATGATCCAGTTTTAATCATCATCTACGAGGTTACTCTACTAACAACGCCTTGCTTAACAGATGAAGTTTCAAATTTTAACTATTTCGATATTCATGAGATAAAACAGGAAAAACTAGACTCTACGCTAATTGGTAAACTCTTAGAGATATACTAGACTAACACCTATACTCGCCAGACCTTGCATTTTACCCCTAATCTATGCTAAAATACCAGGGTTAATATCAAATCACACGAAAGGTGAGTAATGAGTCTGAGTCGAATCGGAAAACTGCCGGTGGTTATTCCGGCCGGTGTGACAATCACGGTTGACTCTGGCGATGTGGTCGTAAAGGGCCCGAAAGGTGAATTGACACAATTCATCACGCCAGCAGTTGAGGTGAAAGTCGAAGACGGACAAGTCACGGTTCATCCGAAGGATGAGTCCAAAACTGCTCGCGCCCAGCACGGTCTGATGCGCGCGCTGATCAACAACATGGTAATAGGCGTTACCAAGGGCTACGAGAAGCGTCTCGAAGTTAAAGGTGTCGGCTTCCGCGTGTCGTCAAGTAATAACGAGCTGACAATGAGCTTAGGTTTCAGCCATGAAGTCAAGTACAAAGCACCCGAAGGCGTCAACGTGAGCAACGAGAAGATGATCATCGTCGTCTCTGGTATAGACAAGCAAAAAGTCGGCCAAGCAGCCGCCGAAATCCGCGCGCTCAAGAAGCCGGAGCCATACAAGGGCAAGGGTATCGCTTACGTCGATGAACAAATTTTGCGTAAAGCAGGAAAGGCAGGTAAGAAATAATGTCTAATTCACTTTCGCACAAGCTATTGAACCGCAACTTGCGCAAGAACCGCGTTCGCGCCAAAGTTAACGGTACGCCAGAGCGCCCGCGCCTCAGCGTCGTTATCAGTAACATGCACGTTAGCGCTCAGCTGATCGACGATACTGCTGGTAACACCCTAGCAGCGGCCACCACTGTCGGCAGCAAAGCTAAGGGAACGATGACCGAAAAGTGCGCCTTAATCGGTACTGAAATCGCCAAAAAAGCCAAGAAAGCAAAGATTAACGCAGTTGTATTCGACCGCAACGGCCGCCAGTATGCCGGCCGCCTGAAAGCTCTGGCCGACGCAGCTCGCAAGGAAGGATTGGAGTTCTAAAATGGCCGAAGCCAAAGAACAAACCACGCCCCGAGACGACAAACGCGCCCCGCGCAGCCGCCGTCAAGGTCGAGGCGGTCGCCGCGATGACCGGCGCAATCAGCGCGATGACGCGCCTAAAGAATTTGAAGAAGTAGTAATCAATATCGACCGCGTGGCGCGTGTCGTCAAAGGTGGCCGCCGCTTCCGTTTCAAAGCGCTAGTCGTCGTCGGTAATCGCAAGAACAAGGTCGGCGTCGGCGTAGCCAAAGGCGCCGATGTCCAAGCAGCCATCGCCAAGGCTACGGCCATCGCCAAGAAACACCTGGTTACTATCCCGGTAGTCAACGAAACCATTCCGCACGATATGGAAGTCAAGCTTAGCGGTGCTCGCGTCCTCATCAAGCCAGCAGCGCCAGGTACCGGTATTATTGCTGGCGGCGTGGTGCGCGCAGTCATCGGCGTGACTGGCATCCGCAACCTGCTGTCTAAGAGCTTAGGCAGTACCAACAAAGTCAACATTGCTTACGCAACTGTCGAAGCGCTTGCTGGCTTAGTTCCGCGCGAAAAGTGGGTTGGCACTGAGAAAAAAGCCGAAAAAGCAAAGGCAGCCGCCAAGGAGGAGAATTAATATGAAGTACAATCAGCTCCAAGTTTCGGCTAACAAAGACCGCAAGCGTGTTGGTCGCGGTATCGCTGCTGGCGGCGGCAAAACCGCTGGCCGCGGTACCAAGGGTCAAAATGCTCGCACTGGCAAAAAGCTTCGCAGCACATTCCAGGGCGGCCAGAACGGCATTGTTACCGCTATTCCAAAAGCGCGCGGCTTCAAAAGCTTGCGCATACCAGCTCAGGTGGTGTATAGCGACCGCTTGAATGATTTGAAAGGCAACGTCGACAACTTTACGCTATACGAAGCCGGCCTAATAACTACGCCGTTTCACAACGTCAAGGTGATTGCCCGCGGCGACTTGACCGCTAAGATTACTCTGCAAACGCAGGGCGCCTCGCAAAGCGTGGTCGCTATGCTAGAGAAAGCCGGCGGCGCTTTCGAAAAAGCTGCCGTACCACCGCTGCCAAAATCTGCCAAGCAAGCCGAAGCAGACGACAGAGCTGCCTAGCCCAGCCGAATAAGATAGCTCGCAGCAGCTTGCAATCTCACAACGAAACGCTCTCTCTGGAGGGCGTTTTGCTATTATTAGCCCAATACTGTATACTGTGATAAGTTAATGAATTGTTAGTAGCTAGAGGGGCTAGATAATGAATTGGAGAATAATTTTCCGCTCACTGAAAAATAAAGATATGCAAAAGCGCTTGCTAATCGTCTTCGGGCTAATTGTAGCGTTTCGCTTCATGGCGCACGTACCAGTGCCGCTGGCTAATCCAACCGAGCTGCGCACCGTCATTCAAAGCGTTATTGGCAGCAGCGACTTTGGCGGATTTCTTAATCTCATGAGCGGCGGCGCGCTCAGCCAGATTAGTATTGTTCTGGTCGGCATGAGTCCATTCATCACTGCCAGTATCATCACGCAGCTACTCACCAAAGCAATCCCGAAGCTAGAAGAGCTGCATAACGACGGTGAATCAGGCCGCCGCAAAATTAACCAGTGGACACGCGTCGTTACTGTGCCGCTAGCTATCGTTCAGTCTATCGCTTTTGTTTACATTCTGCAGCAATCCGTACTGGCGAATTCGTCAACCGGCACCACTGGCACCTCGATTTGGCAGTGGGCAATTTCGGTAACCGCTATGACTGCCGGCTCAATCTTGCTGATATGGATCGGCGAGCTGATTACCGAACAGGGAATCGGCAATGGCATTTCGCTTATCATCTTCGCTGGTATTGTTAGCCAGCTGCCAAATACTTTTGGTACGCTAATTAACTCGCTATTAAGCACCACCAAGGGCAAACTTAGCATCTTTGGCTGGTTTGATGTACCAGTCGATCCAACAACGTTCTGGCTACTGCTAATTCTCGGTACGGTCGGTTTGGTATTGTTATACTTCTTGGTCAAGATCAACGAAGCGCAGCGAGTCATTACCATCAATTACGCTAAGCGAGTCGCTGGCAACACTAGCTACGGCGGCGTCAAAAGCATTTTGCCAATTAAGCTGATCGCTGCTGGTGTTATTCCAGTGATTTTCGCAGTGGCTTTCCTCAGCCTGCCAGCATTTGTCGGCCAAGTTATGCGCGCTATGCCTGGCGCCAACCACACTATCGCCAACAACCTAATCAAGTGGTTCCAAACGCCAACGGCAGCTAGCTTCAGCAACGGCGACTGGACGGTAGCGATTTATCCAATTTTGTACTTTGTGCTGGTTATCGCCTTCACTTATTTCTACACAGGTATCGTCTTTAACGCTAACGAAATTTCCGAAAATCTGCAAAAGCAAGGCGGCTTCATCGCCGGCATTCGGCCAGGCGCACAAACCGAAGAGTATTTAACGCGCACCGTTAACCGCTTGATTTTGTTTGGCTCAATCGCTCTTGGTATTATTGCTATCATGCCGTTCGCCATTGACTATATCTTTGCGCAGCTCGGACTTAACGTTTCGAACTTGTCGATTGGCGGTACCGGACTACTGATTGTAGTGACTGTCGGCCTCGAGACGCTGCGGCAAATCAATTCGCGCGCTCTGATGGTGACCTACGACGACTTCAGTATTGACGACCTCGACGACGGCAGCCAAACAAAGAAAAATCGGCGCAAACTCCTGCGCCTGCGCCGAGCAGCATAATCTGCAATTTGCATTTTGAAGATACCTGCATCATAATATATCTGTATAATCCTCTCTTTCCTGAAAATAGAGAGGATTTTAAAGCCCCGGTCCCGGTTGGTTGAGCTATATACTCAATAGCTCCCGGCCGGGACTGGGCCACCACCTCTTAATTATATTTAACAAATTTGCCAAAATACATTTACAAATGATGTAAAATCCGCTATAATGGTTAGCTGTATATCTATGGCGAGTCAAAAGGAAGTCATCAAACTGCGCGGCAAGGTAGTGGAAGCACTGCCTAATACTCAATTTGTTGTCGAACTAGAGAATAGCCTAACAATTATCGCTTACATCAGCGGCAAGATGCGCAAGCATTACATCCGCTTGGTCCCAGGCGATAACGTAGAAGTCGAGTTGAGCCCTTACGATCTCACGAAGGGTAGAATCGTCTTCCGCGCACGCGATTAATAACGCAGAGTTGCTCCTGATATCAAGCATCTCTCATTAAAAACAGGTTTTTCCTGTAGAAAGTTGTACGCTCATGAAAGTTAAACCGAGTGTCAAGAAGATAGGTCCGGGTGATCAGTTTGTTCGCCGCAAAGGCCGTATCTACGTTATCAACAAGAAAAACCCTAAGCACAAGCAAAGGCAGGGTTAAGCATGGCTCGAATTGCTGGGGTAGTTATCCCAAGTGACAAGCAGGTACAAATCGCCCTTACCTATATCTATGGTATTGGGCCGAAGTACTCTCGAGACATCCTTGCGGCGGCTAAAATCAAGCCGACCACTCGGGTGAAAGATCTCACCGAGGCTGAAGAGCAGAAGCTTCGCGACATTATCGACAAAGATTATGTCACCGAAGGCGATCTGCAGCGCCTGGTGACCAACAATATCAAACGCTTAAAGGACATCGGTTCTTACCGCGGCCTAAGGCACAAAAACGGTTTGCCGACACGCGGCCAGCGGACTCGCACCAATGCGCGAACCCGCAAAGGCAAAGCAATCGCCGTCGGCGGCACGCAGCCAAAAGCAGCAAGCAAGACTTGATAAGGAAGGACTTTAAATAATGGCAGAAGCTAAATCAAAAAAGAAGCAGCGCCGATCAGTCCCGACTGGTCAGCTGCATGTCCAAGCGACATTTAATAACACGATTATCACCTTTGCTGACAGCAAAGGCAATGCGTTGACCGCCGCCAGTGCTGGCGCTTGCGGTTTCCGCGGCAGCAAAAAAGGCACCGCCTATGCAGCGCAAATCGCTGCTGAAAAGGCCGCCGAAGCTGCTAAATCGACCTACGGTTTGCGCACAGTTGACGTCTTTGTCAAAGGCGTCGGCCTAGGCCGCGACGCGGCAATCCGCGCCATAAGCAGCTTTGACATTTCGATTAACAGTATTAAGGACGTAACGGGCGTACCGCACGGCGGTGTTCGTCCGCGAAAGGCAAGGAGAGCGTAATGGCACGAGACACTAGCCCAATCGTCAAACAGAGCCGCCGCGAAGGAGTTGCGCTGCATCCTAAAGCGCACAAAATCCTCGCGCGCAAAAGCGGCATCCCGGGCGAGCACGCTCATGGCCGCCAGGGCAAGCAGAGCATGTACTCTCAGCAGCTGCGCGAAAAACAGAAAGTTCGCCGTATGTACGGCCTGCTGGAAAAGCAATTTGCTAAGCTGATGAACGAAGCAACTCGCAAACCAGGTCTTAGCGGCGAAAATTTGCTGCGCTTCCTAGAGTTGCGTCTCGACAATGCCGTTTACCGCGCTGGTTTTGCTACTAGCCGCCGCCAGGCTCGCCAGCTGGTTAGCCACGGACATTTCGAACTCAATGGCCGCCGCGTCGATATTCCGTCGATTCGCGTCAAGGCTGGCGACGTAATTACTGTTCGCCCGAAGAGCACCAAGTCTGGCTACTTTACGGCGATCAACGATATCTTTGGCAATACCACTCAGGCGCCGCTTAGCTGGCTAAAGGGAGATATCAAAAAGCTAAAAATCGAAATTACTAGTGAACCAAAGCGTGAAGAGGCCGAAGCGGGCATCAACGAGCAGCTAATTGTTGAGTACTACTCACGTTAAAAAGGGAGGAAAGATTAAAATGTCTAAAGTTATTCACAACCCAGCGCTCGCCAAGATTATCGATAACAGCGAGAACTCAAGTACGTTTGTTATTGAGCCGCTGCACTTTAATTACGGCAACACTCTCGGCAACAGCCTGCGCCGCGTATTGCTCTCCAGCATCCGCGGCGGCGCGATTGTCGCTTTCCGAATCGAAGGTGCCACGCATGAATTCACAACTGTTCCTGGCATTCAAGAGGACGTCGTCGACATCACTTTGAATCTCAAAGGCGTTAATTTCCGCATTGCTACCGACGAGCCAGTCGAGCTGCGCCTAGAGAAAACTGGCGCCGACGTCATTACTGCCGGCGATATCGCAACCAATGCTGATGTCGAGGTGATGAATCCTGACCACGTGATTTGCCACGTTGATGACCCAAACAAGACAGTTATCATCGATTTGGTAGTTGAATCAGGTCGCGGTTACCAGCCTATCGAAGAATCTAGCGAAAAACGCCTGCATAGCGACATGATTGCAATTGATGCTATGTTTAGCCCGGTTACTCGTGTTCGCTTCAAGGTCGACCCGACTCGTATCGGTCAAGAGACTAACCTCGATAAGCTCGAGATGACCATCGAAACCGACGGTAGCCTGACGCCGCGCGAAGCTTTCGAAGAAGCTGCCGCTATTCTCGTCAATCAGTACACAGCTCTGGCTGGCAGCACTACTGTCGCGTCTGCACCAGCGCTTGGCACCGAAGACGAAGACGAAGACGACGGCTTGAACGCCTCAATCGAAGACCTAGGTCTGAGCGCTCGTACCGCTAACGCCTTGATCAATAACGAAATTCGCACCGTTCACGATTTAGTCACGCTCAACGAGCAAGACTTGCGCGAGCTTAAGGGTTTCGGCAGCAAGGCGCTTGACGAAGTTAAAGATAAATTAGCAGAATTGGAGCTCTAAATGCATCGACATGGATACAGAGGACGCAAGCTCGGCCGCCAACGCGACCAACGGCAAGCGCTCCTGAAAGGTCTAGCGACGAGCTTGGTGATGGAGGAGAGTATCGAAACAACTCTGCCCAAAGCCAAAGAGCTCGTACGTTATATCGAGAAACTAATTACTAAGGCAAAGAAGGGCGACTTAGCCAATCGCCGGGCGGTCATAGCTGGTCTGAGTACGCAAGTTGCCGCCGTCAAGCTCGTCGACCAAATCGCGCCGCAGCTAACTGGCCGCACTAGCGGACACGTTCGCGTCGAACGCACTCGGCTGCGCGTTGGCGATGGCGCTCAAATGGCAATCGTTGAATTCGTCGACGAACTCAAACCAATGCCAAAAGCAGCAAAGGAGGCTAAGTAATGGCTGAAAAAACCTTTTCACAGAAGCCTGCCGACGTTGCTCGTCGCTGGATACTGATTGACGCCCGCGACGCTACGCTTGGCCGCTTATCGACTGAAATCGCCAAATATCTCACTGGCAAATACAAGCCGACTTACACGCCGCACGTTGACAACGGCGATTACGTTGTCGTCGTTAACGCTAGCGAACTTGTCGTGACTGGTGATAAAGAAACTGACAAAATATACTACAGCTACAGCGGTTTCCCAGGCGGTTTGAAAGAAGCTCAGCTCAAAGATCTCCGCGCCAAAAGCCCGGCAAGTATCATTGAGCACGCCGTCAAAGGTATGCTGCCCAAGAATAAACTCGCAGCCGACCGTATGGCTCGCCTGCGTGTATTCCCGGGCGCCGAGCATGACCACGCAGCCCAGAAACCAGAGAAAGTAGAGGTTAAGTAAATGGCTACCGACAAATACGATTACGGCTTGGGCCGGCGCAAAAGCGCTACTGCCCGCGCTCGCCTGACCGCCGGTAAAGGCGCGATCACCATCAACGGCAAGACTGCCGATGAATACTTATCAGGCAACAAGACTTTGCTAGCCGAGATTACCGACCCGCTAGCAACCGTCAACAAGCAAAAAGAGTTTGACGTCAGCGTACTAGTACGCGGCGGCGGGCTTAGCGGCCAAGTTGACGCTATCAAGCAAGCTATCGCCAAAGCGATTACTGCTGGTGCCGCCGACTTGCGTGCTCCACTCAAGAAGGCCGGCTTCATGAAGCGCGACCCGCGCGAGAAAGAGCGCAAGAAATACGGCCTGCGCAGTGCCCGCAAACGCGAGCAATATTCAAAGCGCTAAATTTTTGCCGTTTAGAGCAGGCTCAAATACTCCGCTTGTTAGGGCGGGGTATTTGTTTTTTGCTTGAGCAACATTTGATTATTTCGCTATAAAAGTATATAGTAATAAGTTCAAAAGGCCCAGAAGTTCTAACAGGAACAAGAGGAGAAGGTATTAGCCGCCGCAAAGCACTATTAACATTAGGATTCACCGGCTTATTGGCGGTAACCGCAGCCTGCAGAGCCGACAATCCAAAGCCAGCACGCAATCAGCAACAAAAACCGATGCCGCCTGAACATCCGAGTCATGACACGTCCCAGGGTGTTGTAGCCTGCGACCGAAAAAAAGGACTTATCAGAGTAGTGGATCCTGAAGAGGCACAGAGAGATTCCAAGCGATACAGCCTCCGCACAGAGGATTGTTGGGAAGAAGGAGCGCCGAGCAACGTTGATCCACTGCCGCCAGCAGCGCCGGCCTCGCCTACCAACACGCCATCCGCTAGCAAATAACATCATACTGCAATTGAACACCTCGCTCTCACGCAGCGAGGTGTTTTGACTTTATTACGTTAAATCTATTCATGCTATGCTTTATTTCTTGGTATCATCATCGTTATAAGCCTTATACTGAAAATACAACGCCGCGCACACCAGCACGATAGCCAGCGCGAATTCAAACAGATGAAGCGGCACATTTGGCGGCTGCTTAACACTCATCGTATCCATAGATGTCTCAATTGAAATATACGAAACTAACGCCGACGCAAACAAGAAAACGTAATATGCAATCCGACACTGAGTTTTATTCATAACGCTATTGTATACGCAGCCAACACTAGCGTCAAACAGCAACTATCTCAATCGTCGCGCTCAATATGACAGTATAAGCGTACTCTGTTATAATTATACTATGTCTAAAGAAACAATTCTCACTGGCGTGCGCGCCAACGAAGAGCCAACGCTCGGTAACTATCTCGGTGCGTTCGTGCCAATGGTGCAAATGCAGAAAAAGTACGCAGGAGAGTATCAAATCAACATGTTTGTGCCAGATTTGCACAGTTTTACGACACCAATCGACCATTCTGCGTTGTACGCCAACACCCTCAAAAACCTTAAGTATTTCATCGCCGCTGGGCTCGACGCTAGAGACGAAAATACTTTTATTTACCGCCAGAGTTTTATCCCGGCGCACAGCGAATTAACTTGGATCTTAGACTGCTTTACTAGTTTCGGCGAGATGAGCCGCATGACGCAGTTCAAAGAAAAGTCCGCCGAACACAGCAGCAACGTCAGTGTCGGGTTGTTTAATTATCCGGTGTTGATGGCTGCCGATATCTTACTCTATAATGCCCGCTATGTGCCCGTTGGCGAGGACCAATTCCAGCATCTAGAAATCACCCGCGACATCGCCATTCGCATGAATAATAAGTTCGGCGAATTGTTCACTGTGCCTGACTCTACAGCCAAGCAAACTGAGTTTATCAAGCGCGACAAAGGTTTACGTATTCGCAGCTTAACCAATCCGCACAAGAAAATGAGCAAGAGCTCGGACGATCAAAAATCAAAAATTAATTTGAACGACACACCAGAACAAGCTCACAAGAAAATCATGTCGGCAACAACCGATTCACTTGGCGTTATCAATTTTGACTGGGAAAATCAGCCAGGTATCACCAACTTACTACAGCTTTTGGCGATTTTAACTGATCAGCCGCAAGAAGAAGTCAATGCCAAGTGGATTGGCCAAACACAATACGGGCCGCTGAAAAAATCCGTAGCCGAAGCAGTAGCCAGCTTTTTGAGCAACTTCCAAGCGCGCCTCGACGCCATTACCGACGATGATTTATTGAAAGTCCTCGAACGGTCCGAGCGCGACATGAGCGTCATCGCTAACAAAACCTTGCTCCGCGTCCAAAAAGCCGTCGGACTTAGGAGATAAATCCTGCGATGAGTTACAAATCGAGAATCTCCAACAACCAATCTGCCAGACGAGGCGGCAAGCAATGAAAATCACCGCCAGCGACTTGCTAGCGATTTTACGCCGCTTCAACGTAGCAAACGCAGATAACCTGCCGCGCCATATCGACCAAATCAAAAGTAGCAATCCTAGCCCAATCAACCAGCTGGTGCGCTTTCGCTTTAACCGCCAGCATTATTTCGTGCTGATTGACGACACCGCCGAAGACCGCGAAAATTATATCATGGAGCAAATATTTACCGCCAAAAGCGACGCTCGCGGCGTGATTTTCGAAAACCCAACCAGCGAGTTAACCACCTATGGCTTACCATTCAAAGGTAAGGACATATATCTGTTTCAGCAAGTGAGCGACAGCCAGCGGCTGGATAGTTTGCTAGCCAAACGCTACCCAGAAACCAGCCGATCAACATGGCAAAAATATATCAAATCTGGCAATGTATCTGTCAACGGCACGCCAGCCAAAAGCGCCAGCCAGCTAGTCACCGAAGCCGACGAAATCGCCGTCAATCTGCCCGAAGCTACCGATTACAGCGATGAGGAGCTACCGATACTTTATCTAGACGATAACGTCATCGTTGTCAACAAACCAGCCGGCGTTCTGACTCACAGCAAGGGGGCGCTGAATGACGAATTTACGGTCGCCGACTTTTTCCGCCGTTATACCACCGTCGGACTGGAGACTAATCGCCCAGGCATCGTCCATCGGCTAGACCGCGACACCAGCGGCGTTATCATCGGGGCGCGTACTCCCGAAGCTTTTGAATTGCTCAAAAAACAATTCTCGCAACATCTCGCCAAGAAAACATATCTAGCCATCGTCGATGGTACACCGCAACCGCCAACCGCCAAAATTGATATCCCGATTGGTCGCAACCCGTCGGCGCCCAGCACCTTTCGCCCCGACACAAATGGCAAGCCAGCGCAAACTATTTACCAAACGCTCGCCACGCACCATAATCTCAGCGCTATTAAACTCTGCCCGCAAACTGGACGTACTCATCAGCTGCGCGTTCACCTGCGTCATTTGCACACGCCGATTCACGGCGACCGCGTCTATGGCAAATCTGCCGATCGCCTCTACCTGCATGCTTACAAATTAGAAATTACCACGCAGCCTGGCAAGCGCCAGACGTTCATCGCGCCGCTGCCCAGTGAGTTTACCAAACTTTTCCCGGAGCTAGATGATGAGCCTAATCTTTGAGCTGTCAACCAAGCGACAAATTCAAACACTAGCCCGCAGTCTACCGCAAGCTTTACTTTTGACAGGCGCTGATGGCGCTGGTCTGCTAACTGCAGCCAAATACTTAGCCGGCCCAGCACTCGCCGGAATTATTCAGCCCACCAACAAAGACGGACAAGCCGATACAAACGGTATCATTCGTATCGACCAAATCCGCGATCTGCGCCAATACACCCGCGGTGTCGCTAATAGTAAGGCAGTTTATGCTATCGATGATGCCAGCGCCATGAACCATCAGGCGCAAAATGCTTTCTTGAAATTATTAGAGGAACCAGCCCGCAACATTCATTTTATACTGACTTCGCACCAGCCGAATTTACTGCTGCCGACTATCATGTCGCGCGTCGAGCGGCTTACTATCCGTCCGATTTCTGAGGAGGCCAGCCGGCTGCTCCTCGCTAAATATCGGCAGCTTGACACTACAGCGATTGCTCAGATTATGTTTCTAGCAAGCGGCCGGCCAGCATTAATTTCGCGCTTAGCCAGCAAACCTAGCGAACTCGCCGATATCGGCGCCGTCATCAAAGACTCGCAAGCATTAATTGCTGGTCCGATGAATGATAAACTAACTGTTGCTGCTCGATATACCGACCGCAAAGCTACTTTAGAGCTGCTACGCTATAGCATTCTGCTCGTCCAAAATGCCGCCGCCAAAAACAACACGCCAGCCACCATCGACAAGCTAGCTCGTCTCAGCGAAACCTACGAGCACATCGCCGCCAATGGCAACATCAAGCTTCAGCTTGCCGCTTTGGTTGCGTGATTGTGTGCTATAATAATGCATAGTATGTTTGGATTTTTACTGGTTCTGGGACTAGGCGCCGCAGCAGTCGCGTACCGCCAGTCACCCGAAGACATCGCAGGCGACTTACCAGCGAAATTATCGTCAAAGCTCGATAAGCTCTGGGAAATCGCTCAAGAATCGCTCAAAGCGCAAAAATATCTGCGCGCCGAAAAAGCCCTGCTGACCATTCTGCGTATCGACGCCAAAAACGCCAACGCTTACAACCGTCTAGGTATTTTGTATGCCAAGCAGCATGCCTACGATGACGCTATTGAATGCTTCGAAATTGCCCAAAGTTTAGAGCCAAGCGCCTCTAGTTTGCATAATGTCGGCTTGATTTACTACGAAACCGAAAGTTATGAAAAGGCCGCATTAGCGTTTGAGCAAGCGTTAGAGATGGAGGAGGAAGTTGCTTCGCGCCACATCGCCTACGCCAAAGTACAAGAAAAACTCGGCAATGCTAAGCTTGTCTTACAGCACCTTGAACGTGCCGTCACCTTAGAGCCAAGCATTCAAAGTATTAACATCTTAGCCGATTCATATGACCGCAACGGCCAGAAAGAGAAGGCCGCTGCTATTCGCGACAAAATCAATCGCGCCATGTCGCGCGGGCAGCATGTCGACCGCCGCGTCAAACAGCCAGCTGGCGCCATCTCTCCGCAATAAAACACTTGCCAAGGTTACGCAAATACGCTACACTGTTAGGTGTGCTTTCGGGTCGTACCTTTCAATTTATGCCGACTTAGCTCAGCTGGCTAGAGCAGCTGTTTTGTAAACAGCAGGTCCTCGGTTCGAGTCCGAGAGTCGGCTCCATAATTCATGCCGGAGTCGTCTAGTGGCAATGACAGGAGACTGTAAATCTCCCGCTTTTTAGCTTCGTAGGTTCGAGTCCTACCTCCGGTACCATGCGTAGATTTTTAGGCCGTCCGCTACTCGCGGGCGGTTTTTTATTGACTTTATACAATGTATATGCTATAATATACAGTATGTACGAGTTTATTAAGCAGTCGCTGAGCAGTTGGAGCCACCAAAAGGATCAGCGCCGCAAATTACAGCAAGCTTATCTAACAGTAGTTTTAATTGGGCTGATTCTAGCTGGATTACTGACACTCCTGAATGTGCCGCAAAGCCGCTTGGCCGCGATGATTGCTGCCGGATTCGCGGTAGTTTACTTGGTAAACGGTATCGCCTGGGCACTATTGGAAGCGTTCGTAGCGCCGAACCTGCCAAAACCCGAATCGACAACCAACAAGAAGACCCGCCGCCAGAAGTAGCTTGCCTCGACCGCGGCAAATATGTTAGAATTAGTAAGCTTTGCAAAGGAATATTTACTAAGCACAAGCATAAGCGACGTTCGTGTAGTAGCGCCGTAGTAGCCCCGTATGAAGCATAAGTATGCATAGAATGCGTGCGCAACGATAATATGCCGCGATAGCTCAGTTGGTAGAGCGCATCCATGGTAAGGATGAGGTCTCGGGTTCAAGCCCCGATCGTGGCTCCAAGATTAGACTTTTTCGGAGAACGCGACGTAACATGTCGCATTTTTATTTTAAGAAACTGTAGATTATAAATATATTGACGATATAGAGTATCTCATTCATACTATTACATTAGATAAAATATAACCAAAACATTAGGTACGAAAGGCGATAAAATGACCGACAAAGCACAACAAAAAATAAAATATACTAGAGCACAACAACAATCACAGCGAGCCAGTAACGGTCAATGTCCAAACTGCGGCAGCGAAAGACTTCAAGCAGTATATAGTACGACAAATAAAGGATTCAGCGATGCAAAAGCATGCAGCGGCTGCTGCCTATTCGGACCAATCGGCCTTCTATGCGGCATGTGCGGTAGCGGCAAAAAGCAGGAGCATTCGCACAGAATGTGTTTGAATTGTGGCTGCAGGTTCTAATTTCTTCTTGGATTTCATATATCCAAAATCTCTCATAGTCGGTAGTAGAATATGTCATCAGATAGATAGTAGATCATTCCATTTTGGCATTCGCAAGTTTCCGCTGTGCGCGCGTTGTACCGCTATGTATTTATCGTTTTTTATGGGTGTTATCATTAGAATTTTCGTAACTTTACCTCTGTATATTTCAGTTATTCTAATTGTCCCAATGCTGATCGATGGTTTTACCCAGCTCTACACCAAATACGAATCTAACAATACTAAGAGAGTGATTACTGGCGCTCTATTCGGCTATACAATGTCAACAATGATTTTTATTTTTTGTAAAATTTAAGCTTGTGTCTTTTGCTATAATGGCAATAATGAAAGGAGCGTTTGACGCTAAAATGTCCGAAGACATCGTAACCCAACTGACAAACCTCGCTCAAGGCAATGAATCCTACGCCGCCTTTAATAAGCGTATCGTTAATACCAAGATGCCGGTCATCGGTGTGCGCGTGCCGGATTTGCGGCGGTTGGCGAGGGAGTTGGCTGGCGATATGTCGGCAGCGGATATCAGCCGGCTGCTGGCGGCACCGAGCAATCTCTACGAATATGTTTTGCTGTGCGGTTTGTTGATTAACCGCGCTAAAATCAGCGACGAAGAGGCGATTAAGCTGACTCAGCAATATTTGCCGCACGTTGATTCGTGGGCGCACATTGATGTGTTTGTCGAGAAAAAGCGGCGCTTTGCTGGCGAAGTGTGGTGGGATTTTGCGCTGGAGTGTTTGCAGAATAAAGCTGAGTTCATAGTACGCTACGGCGTGGTTTCTTTGATGACTAATTTCCTAGACGAAGCACACATTGATCAGGTTTTCACGGCGCTGCGAGAGGTCAAACACGACGGTTATTACGTCAAAATGGCGCTAGCTTGGCTGTATGCTACGGCGGCGGTGAATTTCTTTGAACTGACGCTGGCTGAACTAGAAAACGGACACATCGACGCCTGGACGCGCAACAAAGCCTACCAAAAAATGCGCGAATCGCGACGATTCACGCCCGAGCAGCAAGCGGTTATTTCAAAGAAGAAAGGACGCAAACTTGAGTAAAAAACAGACGACAACAGCAAAACGCATTCTAATCTACGGCGATTCAAACGTCTGGGGCGCTAATTTTGCTAGCAAACGTATCCGCTACAGTGATCGTTGGGTTAACCGCCTCGGCCGAACCTTGCGCGGTAGAGCACAGGTCACTGCCGACGGCGTCCGCGGCAGAGTTGCTGGCGATTTCCGCACCGATAAGCCGCATAAGAATGGCTTGTCAACATTTACGACAGCTCTACAAAAGGCCGATAACTTCGACTTAATCATTATCGCCCTCGGTACCAACGACCTGCAGCAGCGTTTTGCGCGAACGCCTGAGGAAATAGTTCGTGACTTATTAGAATATCGCAATCTCGCCGGCGAGACTCCAATTATCTATATTTTGCCGCCGTGTTTTGACACTAGCGACAATTCGGGATATGAGTTCACCGACGCGTCCGAACAGCTTCGCCAAAAACTGCTGCAGCACAAAAACGAACTTGGCAATTACATCGAGCTGCCTAAATTACCGCTATCAGACGGTTTGCATTTTTCGCCGTTAGGACACTATCAAGTTTTCAAGATAGTTAGGGAAGTGCTAAAATCGTATATATAAGCTAATCTGCGCCAACAAAATTTTGGCGGCTAAAGAGGGGATGATGAAATGAATAAGCCAATCATATCGATAGACGACATCAAGCAAGCGCTCGAATTTCGCTACGCCACCAAAGCTTTCGACTCTAGCAAGAAAATCTCGCAAGAGAATATCGAACTACTCCTGGAAGCCGCCCGCCTAGCGCCAAGTTCGTACGGTTTTGAGCCGTGGAATATTATCGTCATACAGGAAGACGAACAGCTACGCGCCGATGTCAAACGCTGCGCAAGCGCCAATGCTGCTCGTTTTGACGCCAGCCACATCTTGATATTTACTGCCAAAACCAGCGAAGGTTTGTTGCAAAAAGGCGGACATATCGACCACATACTGCACGATGTCAAGAAACAAAATTCCATCAAGGCCGCCGGCTTCAAGACTTTTTGGCGATATTGGGCTAAAAAGGATTTTGAGATACTCAATCAACCAGCAATGATTCATCAGTGGGCGGCGCGGCAGGCTTACATTGCGCTAGGCTTTGTGCTGCTGGCCGCCGCTGGGCGCAGGATTGACTCGTGCCCGATTGAAGGCTTTTCGATTAGCAAGCTCAGCCAGGTCTTGTCACAGCACCAGCTAATAGATCCAAATCTAGAAAAGCCGGTAGTAATGTTAGCACTGGGTTACCGTAGCCAGCGCGAAGTGCCAGCCAAAACTCGCCGCCAGCTCGACGAAATTGTGCGTTGGCAATAATGCCGCGCTTCCTTTTTCAGGTATTATTAAACCAACGACGGGCGGACTTATGCCAGCTGGTCCCGCTAGCTTAATATTTGCTAAAATAACATACATGCAAGACACGCGGAATGTAATCGATAAATTCAAAGGCCGGAGCGAGGCGGAGATTGTAAAAGAGTTGGACGCCAAGGATCACGGCTTGGTGATCGCTCTGGAAAATACCGAGCGGGATTTTAATATGGGGACGATTGTCAGGAGCGCCAATGCGTTTGGCGTACGGCAGATTTATGTGATTGGCAGGCGGCAATGGAATAAGCGCGGCGCCATGATGACGGATAAATATTTACACGTGCATTATGTCGGTTCGACGGCAGAGTTTGTCGAGTTAATGCGGACTGAAGACAGAGAAATTATTGCGATTGATAATATCCCAGGTAGCGTCAATATGTCGGAGACGAACTTACCAGAGCGCGCGGTGCTAGTGTTTGGTCAGGAAGGGCCGGGAATTTCCGAGGAGATGGCGCAGGCGGCAGATAAAATTATTGCCATTGAACAGTTCGGCTCGACCCGCTCCATCAATGTCGGCGCAGCAGCCACCGTGGCGATGTATTGCTGGCTGCAACAACATGTTTTGAGATGAGCGACACAGCATCCAAGCCGCGCTGAAACGACTCTTGCTTGCAAATTTAGGCTAGAAAATTATGCGTCAGCGATAATAACGTATCTAGCTTGAAATTGCTGCACCAATCTGTTATACTTGATTACTGAAGTTTTACAACAACATTAAAGGGAAGTTATGGCAAAGAAGAATAACACTAAGCGCAAGACTATCGCACTCGTCAGCCAACTAAGCAACGACCGCACTTATGTTACGCGCAAAAACGCGGCAAATACACCAGGCAAATTAACTCTGCGTAAATACGACCCAAAACTGCGTAGGCATGTCAAATACGTCGAGAATACCAAAAAATCACTCGGCCGTAACGAAGTTAAACCGCGCAAAGGCTAAAATAGCAGCCTTTCTAGGTAAGCCAGACAGCTCTAGCGAGGGCTGTTTTGCTGTACGGCAGTATCAATTACCTCGGCTAGCCACAATGCGTTCGAGACTAGTTTTTCGATTTGCACCTCGGTTGGACGCTCGTTTTCGGTGTATAAGTATACGGTGTTGCGCTCGATTTCTATATTAATTTTGTCGAAATGCGAAACTATCACTTCAGCAGCCTGCGGCGATATAATTGACTCAATTTCTATAGCCCGAGTAGCAGCACCATAAATATTATATTTATTAAGAAAAGCCTGCAGGTAGCGCGCCGTAGCCCCCAAAATTAGCGGCTGCAAAGCGCTATACGACGCTTTATAAATCGGATCTGTCCGTTTCATGCCAATATAAATGTGCGGCAGCGGACGTTCAGTGTGTAAATCGACAGTAGCGATTAGCCAATGGCAGCGTTGATTCTTATACTTGTGCGACTGGCCCTGGCGGACGCGAATAGTGTCGCGCCGCTGCAGAACTGTCGTATCGTAGCCGCGAATTGTACCTATGCAAAGATAATCATCGATATGCGTGTGCGAAACCGTATGGCCGCGCACCAAGCGATGGTCGTCGTCATGCTGATTAGCGTAACCAAAATATACCAAGCCAGCGCGATCTGCGAAGCGGCGCATTGCTTGGCGCGTAGCACGAGTCTTAGCAATATGCCGCGGCGTAAGCCGGCGAAGAGCTCTAGATGCTTTCAATTTTGTTCTCGAACTGACTCCCACCCTGTTATCCTCATCTTTTTATTGTGTCAAGAATCGTCGATATAAATTCAGCCTGGCTCCAACAAAGCGGCGCTACCGAGCGCTCGCTCCCCGAGACCGGGTCAATCTGCTCGGATAAAACGCCAGTCGGCCAAGCTTGACTAGATACCCACGATATTATCCGCTGCGCTGAATTTTCGTCGCCGCACTCCAAATAATACTGAGCAAGCCACAACGAAACGATAAACCACCAGTTACTCGGAGCATCTGGAGCGCTGCGGTAATAGGCGTCACCCTCGTAGCGCGGCAGACCTGGCGCTTCCAGCTTGAAATGAAAGCGGTCGAGAGCTGTTTGTACGGCTCGATGCAAATCTTCTTGATTATCGTATAGGCCATAAATAAAAGCGCCATAAACAGCCGACATATCAAGCGTATCATCCGTCGTATAAGTGCCATTTTTGTTGCGGCGCAAACCTTTGCGGAAAGCTTTCTGATAAGGATCGTACAAGCGTTTTTGCGCGGACTGTTTGATATCCTCGGCAACCGTCCGCCAAGCGACAGCTCCAACCTCGTCTCGGCGCTGATCAGCCAGATTAGCCGCCGCGAACAGTGCCGCCTGAACGGTCGCTGTCGTGTACGTCGTCACCATGAAATGTTCTTCCCAGAGATCATAACTTGGTTTTGGCAAGTGCGTCCGATTATCAACATAGCTAGCTAGAAAATTCGCCATCGGCACTACCATCGACGTATAGAACCGCTGCAGCAGCGTGTCGTCGCCAGTCTTATTATAAAATTGACAGAATAAGAACAGCACCGAAGCCGTCTCGTCCTCTTGAATTGGCGCCGAAACAGTGCCATCTGGATGCACGTACGAATGCCAACTGCTACCCAGAGCGCCGTCGGCGCGGTATTTATGCGATAGATAACCTTTCGGACTTAACGCCCGGCGGCAAAAATCAAAGAAATTGTAAGCTTCCTCGGTATAGCCCATACGAATTAGC
Source organism: uncultured Candidatus Saccharibacteria bacterium (assembly GCA_963539155.1). Taxonomy (GTDB): domain Bacteria; phylum Patescibacteriota; class Saccharimonadia; order Saccharimonadales; family Saccharimonadaceae; genus Saccharimonas. Next base: position 41,766 of record CAUTJX010000003.1, on the reverse strand, counting down.
GGCCAGAGAACATATACGCTATCACGCGGCCAGCAGTACGCGTAGGCATCGCGCTGATAATTAAGCGCCTCGCCATCGCTGCTAGCAATAACAGCACCGCGCTTATCAATATGCGCCTTGAGAAGCATCGTACTATTGATAAACGCCTGGCGATACTCTGGTTTGATACGCTGCGCCACTTTCTTCGCCGGACGCAACCACAGCCGCCACCATTTAGCAGTAGCTTCAAAGCGCTTATGGATTGTCTGCGAAATAATATTTTTGTGTATGTAAAGTACTTCGCGTAGGGAAGTACCGGCGGCTAGCCAATAGTTTACCCGCGCCGAACCGTGACCGGCTAATTCTAATTTGAAGCGGATCGTCGAGTCGACGCGGCCATGCTCGGCAGTCGAATTCGATAGCTCGCCATCGTCAGCATCGCGATAAGTACCTTCGCGGCCCTCGCGGCCAAATACGCCAACTGCATATTGGTCAAAGAACTTACCGCCGTCAACTTGGCCCGACGCCGCAAAGACTCGGCGTCCACGGTAATGAATGACAGCATTATCGTCTGGCAACACTTGAACGGTATCAGTGCTGCTACCAGAATCACCGATAATGAAAGCTTGATGCATAAATAACCGAACATCGCGCGTTTCAGGCCGCAAATTAACCACATGAATCGTCCGCAGAAGCACGTTAAAATCTGTATCGACCGCGTCGTCGAACTCTAACATAATGCCAATTTGTTCATTCACAGCCACGATATGGCCGATCAGCGCCTCGTGGTGATAACTAAATTTGCATGACCAGCCATCGTCGCTCAGCCACGATACACGGCCATCCGCCCAAACACCGACACGATGCCGAGTATTGCCGCCAATCGTATGGTTTTCTAAACCAACGTAAGGGAAATAAACATCGCTAACCTCGCCATGACGACTCAGCCCAACTTGCAGTTCGTTATTGCTAAGAATTATCGGTCGCGCCATCAATACCCCGCAATATTATGTTCATGCAATCGGTAGCGCACATCGCGCAGCGCATTCATGAAATACAAGAACGCGTCGTACGGCGAATCATACGGACTAAAATACGCATGCACGTCGCCGTCATTAAAGTACTTAGTACACATGTAGTACGGATGGTCGCTGGTCGTCAACTGCCGCCAGTCAGCAATCAAGCCAAGATCACCCGAACCAAGCACGTCATTTTCCATAGCGTAGAGATCGCGCATTGCTTCGTGCTGCATACTATTGCCTAGCCACGCTGACAAGTCGCGCTCGGTATCAGCCCAAGTAGTCGTCTGCGGGCAGTCAATCTCGTCGTGCGATTCTAGCGCTTGGCAGGCGCCGCTAATCGTGTAAAAAATATGGTTGTAACGCCCCAGCCAACGCTCAACAAAGTCAGCAAAGAACTCGAAAATGCCTGTGTCCGCCCAAATATTTTCACCAAAAGTCTCGAAATCCATAAATAAGTTAATTATTTCGCCGTCGTGGCCCATGCTTGCGTCAACCCAATCGACATAGGTCGGGGAAGTCAGCGGATACGATTCCCAGTCGCGATTGCTAAAACGAAAAGCGATATCATCGCTCAAACGGTAATTTTTCAACAATAATTTGACATTTTTCGCGCCAGCTGGCCGGTACATGTAATTAGCGTTGCGCCAACCGAGAACCTTATCCCAACCCTCAGCGATAATACCTTTGTAGCCTTGCTGGTCAGCCCATTCGGCTAGCTCATTATTGTAACTCAGCTCGGTGTTGCGGAAAGCGGTGATTTCGACGCCAAACAAGTCGCGAATCTTCTGGCGATGAATATCAACTTGCCGCTGAAATTCGTCGCGGCTATAGAAAAACGCCAAGCTATGGTAATAAGTTTCGCCGACGATTTCGACGCGGCCAGTTGCGATAATATCGCGCAGCAAATCGATCACGTCTGGCGCCCAGCGCTCAGCCTGGTCTAACAATGTACCAGTCACCGATAGCGACACGCAAAAATCTGGATACGCAGCCAGCAATTTGCGCAGCAATGCCAGCATCGGCCGGTACGACTTATCAGCAACCTTCTCAAAAATAAAGCGGTTGCTGCGATATTTATCATCGAAATTATCGAAATAATCATGCCGATCCGCGATATCAAACACCGAATATTCGCGTACGCGCCACGGCTGATGCATGTGCAGATACAAAACCACTCCGCGTTTTTTGCTCATCATTTGGCTCCTTTCTGAGTGCGGCTATAAATTGATAAGCACTTGCTAGCAACGTCGTCCCAGCTGATACGAGCATATTCCGACTTGATACCGCGCTTCATATCGTTTAGCAATTGCGGCGATTTAGCCAAAGCCACTAGCTGATCAGCCAACTTATGCGTATCCCAAAAATCATAACGAAAAACCGTATCGAGAACTTCGCCAACACCAGACTGGTTAGTCACGATTAGCGCTGTATCGTAATGTGCCGCCTCGAGCGCAGCCAAGCCAAACGGCTCGCTAACCGAACTCATCACGAAGACGTCCGACACGCGATAAGCGTCGCGCCACTGCTTGCCGCGGACAAAACCTGTAAAATATACTTTATCAGCAACCCCATGGTCAGCAGCAATCCGAATCAGCTCGTCGCGCTGCTCGCCGTCGCCAGCCAGCAAAAAGGCAAAGCGGTCGTGCTGCTGGCAAGCCTTAGCAAAACCGCGCATCAGCTGCACTAGGCCCTTCTGCGCCGTAAAGCGCGTCACTGTCGATACCACCGTATAGCCTTCGTCCTTAAGTAATTCTAAGTACTTGTAAGTCCGCCGATCATAGTCGTAGTTAATCAGCGAGCTAGCATCAATTGCGTTGTGTACGACCTCAATTTTGTCAGCTGGAATATGGTATTTATGAACGATAATTCCCTTAGTAATATTGCTAACAGCAATGATTCGGTCAGCCATCATCAGACCGTTATATTCAATCTCGTGAATGACAGGATTGCCAAACTCGCTGGCGCCAGCGCGGTCAAATTCCGTAGCGTGAACATGAACGATTAGCGGCGCGTCGGTTAATTGCTTGGCGCGCATGCCAGCTTCCATGGTTAGCCAATCGTGGACATGGATAGCATCCGGCTTGTCAATCCGATCGACTAGCTGCTCGACATAGCCGACATATTGCTTTTGCACGCCCCGCATGGTCGTCAAATCGCCAGCCGGGACTTCATCGAGATTACGTGCCGTCACTGCGCCGCCGCCATAAGAATTCAACGTCTTATCGCCATGAAATGGCGGCAGCTCGGTCGCCGAGTAAATATTCAAGAAATCAATATCATCGTACTTTGCAGTGTAGGGGAGCACGAAATCAATTGACGCGCCCCGCTGAGCAAGCGCCTTAGACAAGTGATAACACGCGACACCGAGACCTCCGCTGTTGTGCGGCGGGAGTTCCCACCCTAACATTAATATCTTCATAAAAATTCTACTCGGTCATGCCGTAGCCTAACCATTCCCTTATGTTGTTCATTTAACAGTATAGCGCTTTTTTGCTTATGATTGCAACAAAAATAAGCATTTTGTGAAATTTTGTGAAAAATTATCGTGAAAATATATAGATTTTTTGCGGCAAACAGTGCATGATAGTAAGCATGGATAGCGCAATATCAACTTCGGTAATTAACGATCTAAAGAGCCTGCTAGTATCGCCGAATGCTTTTCGCTCGCTGCTAGTACTTGTTTTGTCGATGATTGCTGCTTATTGGTTAAGTAAGTTCCTAGCGCGCGGCTTGATTTTCATAGCACAACGTATCGGCCGCCGCAGCGACAATGAATCAGACGAAGCGCGCGTCACTCGGTTGCGGCAAACCGAAACATACCTGAGCGTGTCTATTGCCATCATTCGTACACTAGTGGTAGTATCGGTTGGTTATATCGCTTGGCGAATCCTCAGCCCAACCGCCGCTAACTCTAGCACCTCCGGCGGGCTAGCCGCTATTGGTGCTGGTGCTATGTTTGCTTTGGTGGCCGGACAAACTATCGGTATCGTATTGCGCGACCTGACTGCTAGCGCGATTATGATTTCAGAAAACTGGTACAAGATAGGCGATTTCGTTAAGCTCGATCCATTCACGGACTTGAGCGGCGTTGTCGAGCGCTTCACGCTGACCTCGACGCGTATTCGCGCTCTCAATGGCGAAGTCATCACCGTTCACAACCAAAACATCACTGGCGCCCGCGTCACGCCGCATGGTGTACGCACGATTGCTGTTGATATTTTCGTTCGCGACAAGCGAGCCGGCGTCGCTGCTATCCGCCGAATTATCGCTGCCATTCCAAAGGGCACGATGATGCTAGCGCACCCATTGCGAATTACCAATATCGATAAATGGGGCGACGAGCGCTGGCGTATTACTGTCACCGGGCAAACTCCGCCGGGGCGCGAATGGCTAATTGATAAATTTTTCGTCGAAGCTGTTGCTAGCCTCGATGACGACAAAGAAAAATCCGAACGCTTGCTATCGCTGCCGCCGATTCCGCATGCTGCCGATGAAACCGCTAACCGCCGCTTCAAGCGTGCCGTCCGCGTCAAAAAAGATCAACCTAAAGATATCGCCATTGATGATATCTAAAAAGCATTTCGCTATGCTATAATAGGAAAGCGTAAAGGGGCATAGTACAACGGCTAGTATAACGGTCTCCAAAACCGTAGATTGAGGTTCGATTCCTCATGCCCCTGCCACAAACCACATAAGTGCATAATTGCAGTTTTAAGTTCCATTACCTATAATAATTTTATGAATCCTAGTTCTATCTCTCATCCGCACGCTATCATGATGGTTGGCTTGCCAGGCAGCGGCAAAACATTTTTCGCGCAGCAATTTTCTGAGATGTTTAATGCGCCGTTTGTTGATTCGCAATTTATTAGCGAGCACAGCCTAGATAGCAATGCCAGCGAGGAGGTCTGCCAGCGATTTTTGGCCGAGATAGCACGCACCAAGCAAACTTTTATTTATGAAGACAGCAACTTAAGCCGCGTCCGCCGCGCCGAATTTGCGCGCTGGGCCAAAGGGCATGGTTATAAGCCGCTTATTATTTGGGTGCAGACCGATGAAGCAACTTGCCGGCGCCGCATTCAAAAAGGCCACTCGCTAGATACTATAAACTTTGATGCCGCCGTCAAGAGTTTCACCGAACCAAACGCCATCGAGAAACCAGTCGTTATCAGCGGCAAACACACATACAAAACCCAAGCGCGCACCGTATTAGCTCGTCTCGGCGATAGTAATCGTCCTAGCCGGCCAATGACTAGCTTAGCCAGGCAGCGCCCCGAGGTTCGCCGCCGCGGCATCAGTATCCAATAATATGCCTGCCAAATCCCAGACTATCGATGATCCGGAGTTCGGCGAGATTGTTATCATGCGCCGTACTACCCGCTACACCCGCATCAAGCTCGGCACCGACGGGCGCTTTGCCGTTACTAGCGGCCGGCTAGTACCGCTGGCGTTTATTCGCTCGTTTATTGAACGGTCGCGCGAAGACTTGCGCAAAATAGCTAAAGATTCGTCCATCGCCCAGCCGTATCGCGACGGGCAGCTCATCGGCAAAACCCATCAATTAGCTATCGTGCCGACACAGATGATCAAACAGCCAGAAATTCGCACTATGCGCGGCAAACTTCTGGTCAAGCTGCCGCCCGAATTTTCACTCGACAATCAGGAACTTCAACAGCAAATCCGCGACGAAACAATCAAGATTCTGCGCCGCGATGCCAAAAAATACCTACCGCCGCTACTAGAAGAATTAGCTGGCGCTCATGGTTTCGCTTACCAGCGCGTTCGCTTCAGCCACGCTGGCAGCCGATGGGGCAGCTGCAGCTCCAACGGAACGATTAGCCTCAACATTGCTTTGATGAAACTACCCGATGAATTGATTCGGTATGTATTGATTCACGAGCTTTGCCACACTCGCCATATGAATCACTCCGCAGCCTTTTGGCGCGAAGTTGAACGCTACGATCCGCGCTACCGCCTCCACCGGCAGCAGCTCAAGCGCCAAACTCCAATCGTCTAAGTCTTTTCATAAATTGCCTTTGCGGTTATACTAATAATAGCTATGGGTGGCCAAATCAAAGACTATATAAACATCGATCCGTCAACGCATCGCATGAAGATTATTCGCTGGATAGCACTTTTGATTCCGCTGCTATTAGTGGCGTACAGCGTCTTCATGCAATTCTCGCCGCTCGGCAAGCCGACAGCAGTGAATATGTACGCTTTTTACGCGGTTAATATCTGTTGGGTTATCATCGGCTTTTGGCAATTTTTCGCAGCACCGCGGCAACCTATTGGCCATATTGCCGGGCTCATCGGTTATCATATTTTAGCGTTAACTTACGTATTAACGGTTTCTGGTTTCGATATGCCGCTAATTTATACATGGTCGGCGCTATTGCTAGCCAGCTCTGTTTACCTGGGCCAGTCAGGCATTAATATTAGTATTGCGACATTGTTTGCGGCTGCCTCGGGCAGTGTTATTATTCATGCTAGCGACGACAAACAAGTTGTGTCTATCGTCATCCACTTTTTGGGTACGCTCATCATCAGTTACATGGTCAAGATGGTCATTTCAGCCCAGGCGATTGATCAAGCCGAACTCTTGCGCAGCCAAACCGCCGAGCGTCTGCAGCGCGATCGCATAGTTACTATCGTCAACAACCTCTCTGACGCTATTATTAGCACCGATAGAAACGGTATCATTTCGCTATACAACGCCTCGGCGCTAAACTTATTTGACACTAATACCGATCTCGCTGGCAAATGTATTGACGATTTTATTTCGATCGTCGATAAGAATAAACAGCCATTTAAGTTCGCTGACAAACTACATTCCGCCAAAACCACGCAATACCGCGATGATCTAACCGCCAAAATATCCAACGAAAGCATTCGACTCGGCACGACGTACTCGCCAATTCGCAGCACCAACAGTGTCAGCGACGATGGTTATGTGATCATCTTGCGCGATATCACCAAGCAAAAATCTCTTGACGACGAGCGCGACGAGTTTATTTCGGTTGTCAGCCACGAGCTACGCACTCCGATAACTATCGCCGAAGGATCGCTGAGCAATGTCTCGCTGATGATCAAGCGTCCCGACATTCCAAAAGAAAGATTAATCAATGGCATCAGCACTGCTCACGAGCAAATTATATTTTTGGCGCGAATGGTCAACGATCTTTCAACCTTGAGCCGTGCTGAACGCGGTGTCGCCGACGAGCCAGAGAATATTGACGTCCAATCGCTAATCGACGAACTGTACGCCGAATACGCACCGCAAGCCGCCGACAAATCACTAACCTTTGACATTGATATCGCGCCGCAAATCGGCCAAGTTAGCCAAAGCCGCCTCTACCTCAAAGAAATCCTGCAAAACTTCATCACCAATGCCATCCGCTACACCGAAAAGGGCGGTGTCACTATCATCGTCAAGCCCGGCGAAAACGACACCATCAATTTTGCCGTCAAAGACACTGGCATCGGCATCAGCCGCAGCGACCAAGCACACTTATACCAGAAATTCTGGCGCAGCGAAGATTATCGCACCCGTGAAACCAGCGGCACTGGGCTTGGTCTTTACGTTGTCGCCAAACTAGCTCTCAAACTCAAAACCGAGATCAAACTCAAAAGCCGTCTCAATCACGGCTCAACGTTTAGCTTTTCGCTGCCTGCCGTGAAAAAGAATAAATCTTAACGCTTTAGAAAAGACGCGAAATCGCTTGCTATTTTCGCTCGGCAGTCGTATAATTAACTTGACAGTCTGGGACATACCAGGCTATTTAATTTGGGAGGAAACACTATCGTGGCAAAATCCGCAAAAGGTAAATCAAAGCAAAAATCACAAAACCGCATCACTCGCATTACTGCTGGCGACAAAGCTGCAAAGCCAAAGAAGCCGAGTATCCTGGCGACCGCCAAAGAATTAGCTGGCCGCACACAAGCCGAGAAATCTAGCACCAAGACCACTAGGCCGTCTGGCGCCAAAACCAAAACCGCCAGCAAATCAAAAAACTCAAAAAGCCACCGCAATCCGCTCAGCGCCATCACTGGTTATTTCCGCGGCGCCTGGCAGGAAATCAAACAAGTCCGCTGGCCAGACCGCCGTTCGACCTGGGGTATGGTCGGCGCGCTGATCGTTTTTACCGCAGCGCTGTTTCTGGTCATTATCTTGCTAGATTACAGCTTCGCTTGGCTATTCAAACTAATCATGGGAACAAAGTAGAAAGGATCTTATGGCAAAATCAAATCGTTATGACAGCTCGCGGCAATGGTATGCCATCCATACTTACAGCGGCTACGAGGAAAAAGTCGCTGAAAGCATCCGCCAGCGCGCTCAAACTATCGACATGGCTGATAAAATTTTTGACGCCATTGTGCCGAAAGAAAAGCAAGTTCAAATCAAGAATGGCAAGCGCAAAATCATCAACGCCATCATCTTTCAGGGTTATGTCTTGGTCGAGATGAAATTAACCGACGAGACCTGGTATATCGTCCGCAACACGCCAGGCGTTACCGGCTTTGTCGGCAGCGGCACCTCGCCAACTCCAGTTTCCGAAGCAGAAATTACCAAAATTAAAAAGCGTATGAACGTCGAAGATCCAAAGCACCAAATTGACTTTACAGAAGGAGAAGTAGTTAATATTATCGACGGGCCCTTCAAAGGTTTCGACGGCGCCGTTAGCGAGATTGACGCTGCCAAAGGCACTCTTAAAGTCATGGTCAGCATGTTCGGCCGCGACACGCCAGTTGAGCTTGATGCTTTGCAAGTCAAAAAAGTCTAGGCCGCCAAGCAAAATTATTATCACAGCAAGAGAGTTGCCGCCCTGCAAAACCGTACAACTCGCAGAGCTTTAGCTTGCGTAATCTCGTAAAACACGCTATACTATAGCAGTTACGCACTAAATATCAGCTTCTCAATATATTTAGTAAAGGAAAATTATGGCAAAGAAAATTATTGGTAACTTGAAGTTACGTATTCCGGCCGGCCGAGCGACTGCTGGACCTCCGGTCGGTTCAACACTTGGCCAGTGGGGCTTGAATATGATGGACTTTATCAATCCATTCAACGAAGCCACCAAAGGCATGATGGGCAAAGATGTCATCGTACATATTCAAGTCTACGAAGACCGCACTTTCACCTGGAACTGCTTGGGCCAGCCAGTCGACGACATGATCCGCAGTGCTATCGGCATCCAAAAGGGCAGCGGCAAGCCGCACGTTGATAAAGTCGGCAAAATCACTCGCGCCCAGCTAGAAGAAATCGCCAAAACCAAGATGGATCAACTCAACGCTATTGACTTAGATGGCGCCGTCAAAGTAGTTGCCGGCACCGCGCGCAGCATGGGCGTAGAAGTTGTTGACTAACTAAATAGTTTACACACTCCGGCGCCTAGGATATAATAGGCTAAGCGTCGGGGTGTGGCGCAGCTTGGTAGCGCGCACCGTTCGGGACGGTGAGGTCGCTGGTTCAAATCCAGTCACCCCGACCATTGAGCCCGTACTCAAACCCGCGTCATGGTGAACCCGTGGCGCGGGCTTTGTTTGCCTCATACTTGCTTTGCATCACTTAGCAATGCTATAGTTGGAGACGAGATGTATAATTCTTTTCGTTTCTTTGCTCACTCGCCAGACTGGAATGTTATTCATCAATCTGGTTTCCTAGGCTGGCTGCTGACTCCGGTTAAGCAAGACCCGGCGGTCGTCCAAGAGTTTCCCATATATATCCAAATCGGTCTTAAATCGTCCGATATGTATCTTGACCTGCCTGTCTGCGCAATAAATACTGTTTTGTTTCTTGTGCTTTTTGGACTGGGGTCTTACTTGGTTTCATTTGGTATGAAATACCGTTCATGGCGCACAACAGGAGCGATTCTCATCCTTGCTGGATTAGGATGGTATTTTACGCTACGCAACTACTGTGGCAACTACTATAGCGCCACGTTTATCATCAAAGTCGTATATACGCTCGTCGCTTTAGCTTTTGCTGGCGGCGGTGTTGCTATAGGAAAATATAGACGCAGCATCATTGATACTACTCGACCATCATCACGGCTTTAACCAATCAACTCGCAAAGATTTTCTATACCGCCAGCGCTTAATTGTGGTAGAATAGAATTATAAATTATGAAGGGTGAATTTTTGAATAAGCATAAGTTTAGCGTGCTTGTGATTACGCTAGCTTTTTCAGCGATATTAGGTCTAGCTACCTTCACTGGGCTAGATTATTACAAAACCGCTAAAGACATCAGGGCCAAAGAGCAGGAAACCGCCGATAAGCTCGCTGCCGTCCAGCAAAAAGCCTGGGCCGAAAAAGCCGCCCTCCGCAAGAAAGTCTTAAAAGACTACAACAGCACGATCATTGTTATTAACAAAAAGCATTGCTTCGAGCCAAAAACTTGGCAGCCGAATGATTTGGCGCCTATCGAAAAGGGGATATCCTTGCGCAAAGAAGCCGCTGCTCAATATAACGCCATGAAAACTGCCGCCACGCAAGCAAAAATGCCGTTAGCTTCGACTAGCGGCTACCGATCTTACAACGACCAAGTCGAAACTTATGACTATTGGGTCAAACACAGCAACCAAAAAGAAGCCGACTCCGCTAGCGCCCGGCCAGGTTGCAGCGAGCATCAAACTGGCTTAGCTGTCGACCTCAAGGCGGATAATTGCGTCCTGCAGTGCTTCGCCACTACGCCGACGTACAAGTGGCTGGCCGAGCACGCCGCCGAGTACGGCTTCATCCAGCGCTATCCTGACAACGCCAAAAATATCACCGGCTATGTCGTCGAAGCTTGGCACTGGCGTTACGTCGGCCGCGAAACCGCTCAAGACATGAAAAAGCGCGAGATTAAAACTCTCGAAGAGTACTTCAATGTTACGGGCGGCGATTATTCAAATTAATTTTACGTAAATACATTCTAGCCCTGATACGTGCCGTACCACAACAAGAGCGCGTTCAGGAAAAGCAGTCCGTTAGCTGCCAATCTGAACAACCGAACCGCCGATTTTGCGCCGAAAATAATCGTCGTGGCTAACATACAAAATTGCGCCAGCGTAGCGCTCGAGCGCCGCTTCCAGCTCCTCAATTGAAGGCAAATCCAGGTGGTTGGTCGGCTCGTCTAGAATGAGCAATTGCGGCTCATTTGCTAGCATGCTAATGAGCTGAAACCGAGCTTTTTGCCCGCCGCTCAAGCTAGCCAAGGGCACCGCGCCGTCGCTCTCAACAAAAAGATAATCGCCCATCAGCTGGCGGATTTTGGTATCATTAATTTTCAGCCCACGATCGAGATACATCTGCTCAATCGCTCGCACCAGCGGCAAGTTCAGATAAGTCGCCGCTATCTCTTGCTCGTAAATACCAACGCGAATTTGCGGATCGAGATAGAGAGAGCCAGCGTAAACGATTGGGGCAGATTGAACAGTATTCTTAATCAAAGCCTGAGTTAGCTGGGGCGGGATTTGAGTCGTTTTACGAAGCCGGCCAGAGGAAGCGGCACTAGAAGACGCGTTTGCCATCAACGCTCGAATCAACGTCGTCTTGCCAGTACCATTGCGGCCGCGCAGTTCAATAGCTTCGCCCTCGCGCAAATCGATATTAACACCTTCAAACAAAATCCGCTCATCGAAACCTAGCGCCAAATCGCGAGCTTCGACAAGCTTGCGCTGCGAACGCATAGCGCCGTCTCGCATATTCAAACGAATGTTGCGAGCTTTGAATTTTTGATAGCGATCAGCTACTTTATAATCCAATTGCGCCACATTCTCTCTGTCAATCCAAAAAGTCGGCTTGTCGATTTTCTCCAGTTTCTCTAGCTCGGCCGCCGCTTGGTTCTCGCGCCGCTTGAATTGCGCAATCGTGCCAGGATCGCGGGCTTTCTCCTTTAGGCGGCGAAATTGCAGAACTTTGTCGCGCAAATTAGCAATCCGCCGTTCGGTTTGCTCATAATCCTGCATAGCATTGCCTGTCGCTGAGGCATTTTGGCGCAAATAATCATCATAATTACCGCGATAACTCACTGATGCGCCATCGCGCAGCTCAACAATTCGATCAACCTCTGCCAGCACATCGCGGTCATGAGTGATGGTCAACATCGCTTGGCGGGCGCTTTTCATCCAATCAATAAACTGCTTCTTGGCAACATAATCCATATGATTAGTCGGCTCATCAATCAATGCTAGATCCGCTTGCGCATGCATGATTTTCACAACTTCGACCAAGCGTTTCTGCCCGCCGCTCAAAGCCGCCAATTGGCGCTCGCCAAAACCTTCCATCTGGAAATTTTTCAGTTCCTCGGCCACCAGCTCTTCGACGCGATAAAAACCCTTCTGTCCAAAGCGTTCCAACGCCTGGCTGTACTCCTCGATCTTGCGCATATCGCTACCCATCGCCGCTGGATAAGTCGTCAAAATGTGCCGCAGCCGCACATATTCCGGCAGCCCGCGCAGGATATATTCCAACACTGTAATATCACCCAAGCTATGATGTTCCTGCGCCGTCGCTACAATCGTGCTGCCGCGCCGGAAAACAACCGACCCTCTATAGTCGCTATCCGCTCCCGCCAACATGCCAAATAGCGTCGATTTGCCGACGCCATTACGGCCAACCAGCCCGACTTTCTCGCCGTCGTTCACGCTGAATTTAACGTCGCTTATCAGCCGTTTGTCGCCAAAACTCTTCTCGGTAATGCGGATATCAGCTATCATTGAGTTATTGTATCATAAATATAGCGATAAAGCATTGAAATTATGCGTATTTTGTGATATAATTAAAGGATGGATAAAGATCCTTCCGGGAGCGAGGGAGCTGAGGTTATTGATATTGCTCCTTACATTAAAGGTAGAACTCCACGAAGTATAGGAGAGGTGGTTTATGCGTCGTTTTCGAGAGGAGGAAGCGAGCAGAAAGAAGAACCAGGCTCGTCTGAAAAAGCTCCAGTTTATGATATATTTAGCGGCACTACGCAAGAAGACCGCCTTAGAGAACAGCTAGACGACGCCATACAGCAAATCAAAGCTTTGCCAGAACAGCAAAAAGACGTAAATGCATATTTAGAACAAATCGATAAATCACTCGACAATATTTACCAAGATCTTGCTGACGACCAAAAACTAAAATTAGCTGCGCAATTAACGTACGCACTGAGCAGGTGTCACGAGAACGTTTCCCGCGTAGCGATACCTTATCCAAACTTACTCAAAATAATCGGTGTCGCTGCAAAATTAAGGACAAACCGTCACCCTGCAGCTCAAGCTAGTCAATCAAGAGCCTTGTATATACTTAGTCTCATGCCAGGTGCACACGATTTGGAGAACGGTACCTACACACCGCCAGAACAATAAACCTGTTATAATTAACATATGTCTAAGAAATCTAGCGCTAAGACAAAAAAGCTAGCTATGCAAACGATTGTTAACCGGCGAGCGCGGTTTGATTATGAACTTGGCGATGAAATCGTAGCAGGCCTAAGTTTAACCGGACTCGAAGTGCGAGCAGCCAGAGAAGGCCACGTCCAGCTCAAAGGCGCTTACGTCACTATTCGCGGCGGCGAGCTGTGGCTTAACAACGCCAGTTTTTCGCTGCGGCAAAACGAGCGCGGCCAACCAAATGCGCGAACTGTCGACACCAGTGCACGCAAATTACTAGCCAGCCGCCGCCAAATCGACCAATTAGCTGCTCGCAAAAAAGAAGGCTTCACTATAGTTCCAACCAAACTGCTTACTAACGGACGCTACATCAAATTAGTCATCGCTCTAGGCAAGGGCAAGAAACGCTACGACAAACGCCAAGCTATCAAACAGCGCGATCTAGAACGCGAACACAGCCGCATTCTACGCAAATTTTAGCCGCACCGAATACACCGAGCCTCGCGCCCTGAACCGCCACTATTCCTCTTCAAGTACTTGATGCGATGAAATTAAACTTTCGTATAATTCAACCATCTTTTTAGCCATCGCCGTCGAATCAAACTTCTTGGCAACGCTCAACGCGCCGCGCGACAACTCCTCGATTTTCTCTGGGTGCGCGAATAAATCATTAAATGCTTTTGCGAAATCTTCGCCCTCAATGCCATCAGTCAAGACAGCGTTGCGCTCAGTCAAAGCCTCGGTCATCCGTTCGTCGCAGTAAACAATCGGCAAGCCGCTAGCCGCCGCCTCTAGGAAAGTCATCGGCTGGTTATCAAAATGATACGACGCTAAAGAGAATATATCAGCCTGCTTGAGCATCGCCGCTACCTCGTCGCCCGAACGCATACCAGCGAAAATTACTCGATCGCCGACGCCCAACTCCTCAACGCGCTGTCGCAATTCCTCCTCGTACGGACCGCCGCCGACTAAAACTAGCTTAACTTCTTTGCTGCGAATGTGCAGCATGGCCTCAATCAAAGTTCGCTGGCGCTTCTCTGGACTCAGCCGCGCCACTGAAATGATGAACTTTTCACCCGGACGCTTTTCAATTGGCGAATCAGCCGCCGACGCTTTTTTATAGCGTTTGGTGTCGATACCGTTCGGGAAAACGTAGCATGGCACCGTCAATCCGCCATCTTCAATCAGCATCCGCTCAAGGTGTTTCGACGGCGCAATACAAGCATCGCACTTATTAGCAAACGCCGCCATCAGCCGCCAGCCCTGGCGCGACATGATATCTTTGATAGTACTTTTGCTCATTGAACGCAGCTGCTCGCGCGAGGCTTTCGGCAAAATCGGCCTTGTTCTCAGCACTACTGGAAACGCCGCTGTCGCCGCAATCAAGCCGGAAGTCACCATAAACGGATAATCATTAACTAATTCAACATAAAGCGTGTGAATGGTCGTCACATGCGGTATATTCTGCCGCTTAGCCACGCTGTGCGCCAGTACGCCCATATAAAATTGCATTTGGCTATGCACGATATCAAACTGGTATTCATCGAGTTTCCTGGCTAGTCCAGGGTAAATAACCGCCATTTCACGCTTATCAAAAACATAATTCTTGGCTGATGGCAAGCGAATGACGTGATCATCGTGGTCTTCGTAGCCTTCGCATTTTGGCGCCACCACGAAAACCTCATGACCAAGCGACTCCAAAGCCTGCTTATAGTTCAAGGTCGATGTTGCCACGCCATGCACCGATGGCAGGTAATCATCAATAAAAAAAGCGATTCTCATAACTCTCCTTATTATACCACACGCGCCAACCCCAGAGACAAGAGGTAGAGCACAGCTCTTTAGCTATCCGGATAGGATTCAACTGCTTCGAACTGCAAAATATGGCCAGCTGACGGGGCGCTAATAATCTGCGTTTCAGGCAATAACTGGCGGATAATTCCAGGTGTTTTCGAAGTAATGATATTGTCTTTACCGCCCAGAATCACCGTTACGCGCCGCTGGCTATCAAGCGGCACACCTTCGACGAAAGGATTTTGCTCGTACAGCATAGTAGTCAAAATTTCAGAATCACGCAAAGTCAAATAATCCTTCTTGTAGCTCTCTGATTCACGCAGCCACTGCCAAGCTTCCTGCCGGCGGGTTTTCAACGCAAGCACAGTGCGAATATTTTGGATAGGCTTGCTGTTGTAGATGTACCAACCAGGCTTTTCAGGAAAATTATTAGACAACCTTTGCAACATATTTGCAAGATGAGTAGTGTCTGGCGTCGGACAAGCCATAACAATTTTCGCCGCCGCCGGAACTCTGCCAGTGCGCAGCGCATGATAAATTATCGATGACGAAAACGAATTACTGACAATCAAATCTGGCGTTCGGCCGATTTGCGCCAGAACTTTAGTAAACCAATCGCCCAGATCTTCATAACTTTCCAGGGACGGGCGCACCGACCCGCCATGCCCTGGTAAATCTATCGCGTACACCGCGTAGCCAAAATTAACGTACCGCTTGGCTAGCGGCATCATGTCTATTTTGCCGCCAGTCACGCCGTGGAACAGAATCGCAGTTTTATCGGCGCCAGTATTACACTCAAGCCAGCAAACTCCGTCGACTGTCTGGTCCCGGCAGCCTAATTCATCGTATAATTCTCTCAAAGTTGGAATTTCGGACATAATACCATTATACTAGTTTTATGAAAATTAGCATTATTATTCCTTGCAAGAACGAATCTGGCGTCGTCGAGAATCTCTTGGACTCGCTAGTCCGACAAACGCGCCCGGCAGACGAGGTGATCGTAGTAGACTCGAATTGCACCGACGACACCATAGCTCGAGCCAAGACATACACCAAAAAACTCCCGTTAAAAACCGCTGCCGCAACCCAAGTAGGCCCTGCGCACGCTCGCAATCATGGCGCCAGCAAGGCGACAGGCGATATGCTCATCTTTGCGGATGCTGACTTAATCCTTCCGGAATATTTTTTGCAAAAATTTGAAGAACAAATTAACAAAAAGCACCTTCAAGTAGGCAGTTTCCTTCAGCGGATGCAGTCAAACAAATTCGGTATTCGAGCTGGAGCCTACTTAATGAATGCCTATGCGCGCCTAATGCAGCACACGCCGTGGCCGATCGGCTTTGGCTGCTTGTATGTCACGCGCGAAGTTTTTGATGCAGTAAACGGCTTTGATACGTCCCTTTATATCATGGAGGATTATGATCTCATCCTCAAGGCGAAACGAGCTAAGTATAAAAATGGCGTTATCAAAATAGCCTACCTCACTTCAGATCGCCGTTACCAAAACAACTCGCTGCGCCAAGCTCTCAAAGGAATATACGGCGAGCTCTACCGCTACACGCACGGGCTGCGCGTCACAAAGCCTATCTACGAATACGAAATGGGCGGCAAACAGAAAAAGACGACAAAATAAGCTCGTCTAACTGTCTATTCTATCCACGATTTACAAGCCTACGAGTAAGTTTTAACGATTTCGGCATACAGTTCGCGGTACTGATCAACGGTGCGTTCATAAGTATGGTTATCAATAATCCACTGGCGAGCGTCCCGGCCCATCTGGCGCCGGCGCGGCTCATCATTCAGCAGCTCATCAATTTTATGCGCTAGATCGTTGACATCTGGATAATGAAAGCTGGCTCCATTCTTGCCGCCGTCCAATAGCTCGGGCAGAGCAACCTGATCAGACACCACCGCTGGCGTACCGCAAGCCAGCGCTTCTAGTGCCGCAATACATTGCAGCTCGGCAGGACTAGCCATCGCGAGTATATCTGCTCGCCGCAATAAAGCGCGCTTTTCCTCGTCGCTAACAAAACCGGTAAAAATACAGCGATCGCCCAGACTGGCTGCTTGACTTCGCAGTTGCTTTTCTATTAAGCCTTTACCAATAATCACCAACTGCGCATCAGTTTTCAAGCGTTCCATCGCGGCAATCAGCAAGTCAATCCGCTTCTCGCCGTCAAGCCGCCCAACATAGGCCACCACCGGCCGCAACGCATCAATCGCAAAACGCTGCAAGAGCTTCTCGTCAGCCTTACCTGGTGTATAGAATGCTGCATTGACACCGTTAGAAACTGCTTTCGTTGGTATATGAATCGCTGGCGTAGTCGCTAATGCCGCACGCGTCGGCGCCGTCATATAGGCAGTTTGATTGACTAGCTTGCACATTTTACCTTCGACCATTCGGACAAACCAGCGGGCAATAGTTTTGTTTTTGGCATTCATCACGAGATTCAGCGCCATGGTG
Organism: uncultured Candidatus Saccharibacteria bacterium; assembly: GCA_963539155.1. Classification (GTDB taxonomy): domain Bacteria; phylum Patescibacteriota; class Saccharimonadia; order Saccharimonadales; family Saccharimonadaceae; genus Saccharimonas. The sequence goes on along the minus strand of CAUTJX010000003.1, from coordinate 24,147 downwards.
TGATTAGTCGTGACAATCGGAATCTGCCGCCGCCTAGCCTGGCGAATGACCGCCTGGTGCAGCCATGAAATCGGCGTCATCAGATGAATGATATCAGGCTGGTTCTGTCGAAAGTACCGCCGCACGAATCTTTTTGGCAAGAATGCCACCCGGTTGTTGTCGCGATTAGCAATCCATTTTACCGCTGGCAACCGCAACACTTTCGCGCCATTTATTTCATCTACCTCTGTGAAATGGCTAAATAAACCGTCCGGCGAACCAGTCAGCACCGTCACCTCATCACCAGCTGCCTTCAAGCCAGCAATCAGCGTATCTAGCGCTGTCTGCACACCGCCGACACCAGGCCGATATACTTCGCTTACTATCAGGACCTTCATACTTATAAATATTAGCACATCCGCCGACTGGCTGCATCTTTCCAGAGTTAACACTTCACAAAATGAGTGAGCGGTGCTAGCAGCGAGACGAGACATCTCGCTGCTAGCACCGCGAACACTCTCGTCAGTCTCCGCCACGATGCCTCACCAGGTCGATAATACTGAATAGTGTGGCAAGGCACACCATTATGACAATAATAGCAGTGCAGGCCATAAGAGGAGCAAAGAGGGCAACTAGGAGGACTGTGTCCACGGCCCTGAGAAGCTCAACGAACATCTCTCTTCCTCTGCCCGGGCATGCGCATCCCGGAGCAGACAATTGCGCCATGAGCTGCACACATAGCACAACAGCCCGCCCCGAGATGTTTTCGACAAGAGCGAGGGCCTATCAAGCCCTACTTAGACATATACCCAAAACCAGGCAGTTTTGTCAATAGCACCGCGGCGATTTTACGTTATAATAGCTATATGAAGCTATTCTCTTGGAACGTCAATGGTATCCGCGCCGTCATCAACAAGGGTGAGTTTGCTCGCTTCCTGCAAACCTACGATCCGGATATCTTATGCCTGCAAGAAACCAAGGCCGCCCGCGACCAGGTAGAAATTGATCTGCCAGAGTACCACGAGCATTTCTATTCAGCCGCCAAAAAAGGCTATTCCGGCACGGCGATTTTCTCAAAAATCCGGCCACTGCATTGGCGCGACGGGCTGCCGCCGGCCATCATCGAGCGGTTTAATTTGACCGGCGATCAGTATGGCAATCCAGCGGACGAGGGGCGCATCATCACTGCCGAGTTCGACGATTTTTGGGTGGTGACCTGCTACACGCCAAATTCGAAAGGGGATTTGAGCCGACTGAACTTGCGCCATGAACAGTGGGATCCGGCGGTGCTGGCCTATCTGGAGGAATTGGAACTAGTCAAGCCAGTGCTGTACTGCGGCGATATGAACGTGGCGCATCAAGAAATTGACCTGGCAAATCCAAAGCCTAATGTCGGCAAGCATGGCTTCACTGACGAGGAGCGGGAAGGCTTTCAGAACTACTTAGACGCTGGATTTGTCGACACCTTCCGGGCAGCTTTCCCTGAAAAGACCGAAGCTTATACCTGGTGGACGCACTGGGCCAACGCCCGGGCGCGCAATGTCGGCTGGCGGATCGACTATTGGCTGGCGTCGCGCGAAATCGCTAAGCGTGTCAAAAATCCTGAGATCCACCCCGAACAAATGGGCAGCGACCACTGCCCAGTGAGTATTGAAATAAACATCTCAACTCGCTGATATCCATAGTCCGCTGAACCTAATCCTTATCATTTTGGCGACAATCATTGCCATACAGCGAGCGATATTCAACCGGACGCCCCTCGTCCTCAGCCCGCTTAATGCCTTGCTTCATGCCTGGCGAGATGCCTCTATCTGTATAAACAACCGTTCTATCAGCTGATCGTCCTATCAGCAATCCAGCTTCAATTCCCATACGGCGTTCGTGTTCATCAGTATCGTCAAGCATTTGCGGGTAGAGCAGGTGGCTAGCAAACGGCGCCTCCCCGCGATATAGCGAATCGCGCATCGCTTCTTTAGCATATGCTATATTTTCGGCTTCTTCCGCGGGCGTGTTTCCCTTGAAAGGAGATTCAATGATGACAAATTCACCTTGCACTATATTTTACCTTCCTGGCGTTTATCATCAATCATCACTGTCAATTCATACAGCCGCTGCACGCCGTTCTCTAGCTGGTAATAATGCCGGATGTACGCCAATTCTAACACAAACAAAATCAGCGCCAATAGTCCCAGCAAACAGTTCATCGCCAGCCCCATCGCTGCGGTTGCCAAAAATGCCGCCAGAGACGCTAAAAATAGCCCGGCGAAGAAAAATGTCACCAGCAAGTGAATCAGCCGCTCGTGCTGAAATTCTTGCACGCGCGTGCGGTGATAGCGCGCCAATTCTGCCAGATCAGTTTGCGACTTGGCCGCCGCTAGGCGCTGAGATATAGTTTGATAATGTTCGGCGATGTGTTTTTCCATAGCCTAAATTGTACGCTAGCCCGACGGCTGCGGCAAGCGCTTGAGCTGGTATGTCGGCACTTTTCGCGCTACAATACATTCATGGAATTAGCATATTGGCGGCGCCAAACACCCGAGCAGCCGCTCTTTCCCGATATTGAGTGGAGTAAGCCCGAACAGCGCTCGCGCGCCGGCAAACTCGGTATTATCGGCGGCAACAAACTCGGCTTTGCCGGCGTCGCCGAAGCTTACTCGACAGCGCTCGCTAGCGGAGTAGGGGAAGCTCGCGCCTTGCTGCCGGATGTCCTAAAAAACACCTTGCCGCGCACCATGGCTGGTGTCACTTACGCGCCTAGCAATCCTAGCGGCGGTTTAGCTCAAGAGTCTATCAGTGAACTACGTGCGCTTAGCACGTGGAGCGATGGTTTACTACTAATCGGCGACGCCGGGCGCAACAGCCAAACAGCGATTGTCTACAGCCAGCTGCTGCGCGACTATCAAGGCCCGGCAGTTATCACCCGCGACGCCGCCGATCTAGTGCGCAACGATTCCGCCATACTAGCAGCACGCCCAAACACCGTATTAATCTTGAGTTTCGCGCAGCTGCAAAAACTCTTTCGCACGCTTTATTATCCCAAAATTTTGACTTTCAGTATGCAGTTGCTGCAGTTAGTCGAAGCTTTGCACAAATTCACCGTGACATATCCAATTACCATTGCCACCTTGCACCAAGGTACTATTGTTACCGCCAGCAGCGGGAAAGTTGCAACCATGCCATGGACCGACCCGATGCGCATCTGGCGCGGCACGGTAGCAGCGCGCGCTAGCGTCTATTATATTTGGAATCCGTCGCGGCCGCTTGAGGCCATCACCGCCAGTCTTCTCTCTAAATAATCCAACAAAATAAATCCGCCCTGATATTTCAGAGCGGATTGTTTCTAGCTGGGGGGATTAACTAGAGGCGTTTGCGGCTAGCAATGTAAGCGCTGGCTGCTGCGGTTAGACCGCCGAGGCCGACCACCGAGGCGACTACTTCGCCGGTACCAGTCTTTGGCAATTCAACTGGATTTGATGGGGTTGGCGTTTTTGGAGTTTCCGGTGGAGTCGCTGGAGTTTCTTCACATTTGCTCATGTCAGTGGTGTACTGACTGTCGCTTGACTCTTTGCGGGTAACTTCGACAATTTTCTTGTCAGCGATGCGGCAAACTTTCACCTTGTCGCAGTCTGCTTCATTCTTGGAATGCTTCTTGCTATCAAACTCGGTCTCTTTGATGGTGATGATGTTACCAGTCTCGAGTTCGCAAACCTTTACCTTATTACAGTCAGCGAAATTCTTAGAGTGCTTCTTGCTGTCAAATTCTTTCTCTTTGATAGTAATGATAGTATCGGTTGAGAGGTCGCAGACTTGGATTTCCTTACAGTCGTTAATGTCTTTCGAGTGCTTCTTACTGTTGAACTCTTTTTCCTTGATAGTTACGATTTGCTTGCTAGTCAGGTCGCAGACCTTGATTTCTTTACAATCGTTGATATCTTTGGAATGTTTGCTGCTGTTGAACTCATTCTCTTTGATGGTAATGATTTTCTTGCTGGTAAGATCACAGACTTGGATATCTTTCGGTTTCCAGGTTGCATCACCCCAGACTGGGTTACCGCAATCCTTGATAATGGCTGCGATAAACTTGCCGTTTTCATCAAACCAGACGAAAGCATCAAACTGATTGTAGACAAAGCTGTTCTGAGTCGTAAACTTGTAGAACGAATGTCCGCCAACCGTCTCGCGGCCGTATGACGAGCCTGGGTAGCGCGTATTACGCTGAACGGTCTTGGCGTTAGTTGCCACAACTTGGCCGTCGACAACGATCCGGCCATCCTTATAAACGGTACCGTTCTTCATGCCTTTGCCTTCAATCATGGCATCATTTATGTTGTTCCACTGATACAGCGCTTTGATGTCGTTGCGTCCGTAGTAAACATTTTTAAGGTCTTGATGACTTGGCGTACCGCAAGTAATCACGTTAATCCATCCGTCACAGACAGATGCTTCTGATGGCTTGGCCAACCAGATTCCGCCAGCGATAGCAGCTATAACTGCGCCGACAATCGCCAGATTCTTAATTGATAGTTTCATTGATTTCCTCCCTGCGTGCATTATTCCACGCTTATGATGCCATTGTAGCATAAACTTTTAATTATGTCAACACTTTTGCATAATATTGTTACTTATGCTTTACGCCGCTACCATAACAGGGGTAAGCGCATCAAAAAAAGACGCCCACATACGTCTATCTTATGGTACCGCGGGCCGGACTTGAACCGGCACGAGCTAATGCTCAAGAGATTTTGAGTCTCTCATGTCTACCAATTCCATCACCGCGGCAGAAAAGGTACATTTTCATTGTAACAGACCAGCGCTAACTAGTAAATAACCGCTAATTACGCTATAATTAGCATAGAAAGTATGAAGCCAGACGATCGTTCATCATTAACCGTTCCGCCCAGAGACGGAGCGCCTCATCACAGCACACTAACCGACCAGCACCGGTCGGCAGCGGCTGATATTGTCCGCCAACAGATCAGTTCGATTATTCAAAACGATCCGCACGCCACTGCTGCAACTGGCCAGCGACCAAATTCTAACGCGAAAAAACCTAAACAGGCCGAGGAACCCCAAAAGAACTCGCACTCGCCGCAAACAAACGCCTATCCGCAGCCATCTAGCACCGTCGCTGATAGTGCGCAGTCTAACAGCGTTACGGTCGGCCCTGGCGCCGTCGACCCAGACAAAAACCCGTATACCCGCACCATGAACCAGAGCTCCACGCCTGCTGCGCATGATGCTTCTTGGCAAAAATACCACACCGCCTGGCAAACATATTATCAGCAGTATTACGAGCGCTACTATGTCTCGCAGATTGATGCCACTCGCAAGTCGCTCAAAAAGCAAGCCGCTCAGCAAGCGCAAAAAAACCAAAACTCAACGCCAAACAACGGCACCGTATCGCAAGAGGAAGCCGTCAACGACTTGCGCAGTTCCATTCGCCGCAAAATCAACAACAAAGCCAAGAAGGTTCGCGGCAGCCGCCATTTTATGCCGATTATGGCAGCTTGCGCGGTGATGATTATTTTTCTATTTTTGCAGTATAATCGCGTTTTGTTCGCCTACGTCGAGGCGTATGTCTCGCCAGGCGCCGCTGACCCCGAATCAATTATCGTCTCGCCAAACACCACCAAAGTCGCCACCAACGAGTCGCGGCTGCTTATCCCGAAAATTGCCGTCGATGTGCCAATTGTTTGGGATGCTAATGCTGCCGACACCAACTCGCTCAATAAGGCCATGGACAAAGGTATCGTTTGGTTCAACATCCAAGGCGCCAACGCTAAGCCTGGCGAAAAAGGCAATTTCGTCGTTTCTGGCCATTCCTCTAACGACTGGACTGACAGCGGCGATTATAAATTTATCTTCGCTAGACTAGAGAAGATGGCCGCTGGCGACGTAGTTTACGCCAACTACAACGGCACGCGCTATACTTACAAAATTACCGGCACCAAGGTAGTCAAGCCAACCGACGTCGCATCGCTGCAAATCGGCAACGATAAGCCGTACATTACGCTAATCACTTGTACGCCGCTAGGCACAGCGCAGAACCGCCTACTAGTTTTTGGCGAGCAAATCAGCCCGAATCCAAACGAAGCCAAAACCGCCGAGCAAAACAGCAATACCGCCACCTCGACCAAGAAAATGCCAGCCAACTCGCCGACATTCTTGCAACGAATATTTGGCATCGGTAATTAGCGAACTTAGCTTAGTCGTACATCTTAATGTAAGAAGCAGTAATTTTGCCCGAAGCGTGTTTGCGGAAATAATACAGAAAACGGTTATTCGACGATTGCATTGCTGCCGAGCCAACTGCATCGGTCGCCATGGTGTGCATATTAGTACCGTCATAATCGCCGAACTCAAAGGTGCCGCCAGACACCCGCATAATATGCGAATTATCCAGCCAAGCGATTTCACTCGTAGCGGTAGTCTTCATCGAGACGTTAGCAATCGACCGCAGCTCTAAATTATAAGTCACCAAGCTAGCCCCAGCCTGCGCATAAACATACAGATGTTCGTTGGGCGAGAAGCCCGCATACGAAACGTCAGTAGCTAACGGCAGCGTCGCTAGCAACTCTTGCTGCAGTTCGTCTGTCGAATCGCTTGCTGGCAATTTTACCTTCTTGACAGCAACCATTTTGCCGTGAGTAATGAGCGCAAAATTATCATAATAATACTCCTCAATCGCTAGATTAAGACTGCGCCCGGACATATCCTTGAAAGTTTGCAAGGCCCGCGGCTTTGATGCGCCTTTCGACAAATAGCCAATCGTCCGCTCGCCGCTATTATTCGGCTTGGTAGTGTAGCTAATCCAACCGTTTCTAGAAACATAAAAATCACTAGCATCGCTAATTAGCGGACCCGACAACGTTTTATCCGACAGTCTAATCCGGCGAACATCGCTATCGGCCGTTAACACATACACATTCTGCGAGTCGCTTTTATCGAAAGCTAATTTGCTGATTTGCACGCCGATATCGCGGGTGATATTCTGCGCCTTGCCATCGAGGTCAACGATAAGATATTCTTTTGAATCATCAAAAGAGTGGCTGATTAGCACTCGTTTGCTATCCTTGCTCCACGATTCAATTGCAAAACTGTGATTAGCGCCGTCGGCCGTGTAACTATCAGCAGGTAGAACACGCTGCTTATGTTCAATCCGGTCGTTATCAACTTTGAGAAAATCAACCGCTGGCTGCTGCTTATTTTGGATAACCGCAAAGCGCGATTTATCAGGCGCTGCCGCTGCGCTGTCGAGGCTAGCGAGTTCCATCGCATCTTTAGCCTCAATGCTCGTCGGTACTAGCTTGACGTAATTTAACCAAAGGATTGAGCCGGCCTTGACGTTAACTTGTTTTTGCCAAGGCACAAAGCCGTCTTTCGATACCGTCACCGTGTGCTGCCCGGCAGTAGCTACAATACGCGTCGCCGTCCGGTTGGCAAGGGTGGCGGCATCTATCTGAATCGTTGCGCCATCAGGCCGCGAGTCAAACTGCATCATGCCGCCTTGTCTAACCGTGCCTCGATCAAAGTCTAAACGATAGCCTTGTACTAGCATCAAACAAACCACTGCCAACGCTAGAACTGCTAGGGTCATCACAGCATAAGTAAAGGTTAATTTAATACGCTGCTTGCGCCGATTTTTTTGCTGATTCATAGTACGTATTATACCACTTGCTATTGCGCGTAATAGCAAATTAGGCTATGATAATAGTTAAGCACGAGTAGTATCGCAAACATAGGTAAGGGAAATGACAAACAACAACATAACCATCAAGGGCAATGTCTACGACGCCGAAACTGGCAATATTCTCGATGCCCAGCGATCGGCACGCACGCCAGCAGCCGCGGCTAGCAATTTTCATAGCGGCACCCAAAAATCCCACACCTTGCAGCGCAAATATATCAAGAAACAACCGCGCACCATTGATTCAGTAGCGCCAGTGCGAGCCGCCACCCTAGCGGGTATTAAAGAAAATTCTGCCGTTCGCAGTTCGCAGCGCTTAGCGGCCGAGCGCAGTACGCCGCCGCAAATCATTCGCCGCAGCAAGAGAACTCGCCGCGTCCAAGATATCCGCCGATCGTCTAATATTGCGCATTTTGCCAAAGCTACAACTACTACCAAGCCGTCCGTCAAGCGTCCAGCCACCCCAGAAACACCAGACATAGCGCCTACCACCAATCAGCTTGAACAGACTGCTCGCCAGCGGCAAGCTATCACCAAGCAGCAGCAAACGCGCAGCATCTTGCCATCACAAGTTATCAAGCAGCAAGCCATTCAGGAAGCTACCGACAAGATGTTAACGCGCCAACAGCGCAAAGAAGTCAAGCCAGCAAAAAATACCTCGCTTTGGCGCCGCCTGGTTAGCGTTGGCAGCACAGCTATAGCTGTCCTACTGCTAGGCGCCTACTTCACATATATCAATATGCCCGCTTTGAGCACCCGTATAGCCGCCTCGCAGGCTGGTATTAACGCTTCTTATCCGAATTACCAGCCGTCCGGCTATAGCCTCGCCGGCCCGGTCGCGTACCAACAGGGCAGTGTTGTAATGAAATTTGCCGCTAACGGCAGCAACGAGAATTTCACCTTAGCGCAAACCCGCTCCGAATGGGACTCATCGGCCGTGCTCGAAAATTACATCAAACCGAAATCTCGCGACAAATACACAACGACCGCCGCCAATGGCCTAACCATCTATTCTTATGGCACCCATGCCGCTTGGGTTAACGCTGGTATTCTTTACACCGTCGATGGCAACGCCGAGCTAGCACCAGAACAAATCCAAAAGATAGCCGCCAGTTTGTAATTTATGGGTTTTTGTGGTATAATATAAGGATAGTCCTTGTTTTTGGCGATATGGAGATAACTATTGACTTTTGCACCTGCCGGGTGCTTTTTGCTATAATTAGGCCATGGGCGACGACAAAAATTACACCAACGTCATTCTTGAAGAAATCCGTTCGCAGATGAGCGCGGTATTAGAGATTGTGTCAAACCAGCCAACACGCGAGGAATTCAATAATTTACGCGAGGAATTCGATAGTCTCAAGACCGACGTAAGAACAATCAAACGAGCTGTCGTTGATAACGACAAAACCACTCGGCACGAGCTAGAATTACTTGACCGGCGCGTCACCAAATTAGAAGAGAGCGCCTCATGACCACGCGTACTCGCTTCGCGCCTAGCCCAACTGGCTATATGCACGTCGGCGGTATGCGTACCGCGCTGTTTGCTTGGCTCATTGCTCGGCAGTCAAATGGAAAATTCATCCTGCGCATAGAAGATACCGACCAAAAAAGGGAAGTATCTGGCAGCGTAGAGCATATTTATGAATGCCTGAGGTGGCTTGACCTTACACCAGACGAAGGCCCCAGCAATTTTGGCGGTAAATTTGGGCCGTACAAGCAATCAGAGCGTCTTGATATTTACCGGAAATATGCGCAAAAACTCATTGACGCTGGCCGCGCTTATGCCGATCCGTATACGCCGGAGCAGCTAGATGCTTTTCGCGAAGAAGCCAAAGCCCATAAAAAGCCTTTTTTGTACCGTGATTACCGTCCGGAAAACCCACCAACCTGGGATGGCATCCAGCCGCTGCGTTTTCGTTCAGAGCCGAAAGCTTACACCTGGCATGACGAGGTCATGGGCGAGATGCACGCCGGCCCAGAGGTAATTGACGACTTTATCTTAATCAAATCCGACGGCTTTCCGACGTACAACTTTGCGCACATTGTCGATGACGCCGAAATGGAAATCACCCACGTTATCCGCGGGCAAGAGTTCCTTGCCAGCACGCCCAAATATCTTAATCTCTACGATGCGCTGGATATAACTTGGCCGATATTCGCCTCAGTACCGCCGATCATGAACGAGCAGGGCAATAAGAAATTATCCAAACGCGACGGCGCCAAAGATATCCTAGCCTACAGAGAAGAAGGCTATCTGCCAGACGCCATGCTCAATTTCCTCGCCAGCCTGGGATGGAACGACGGCACCGAACAGGAAGTTTTCACCAGAGACGAATTGATCGAAAAGTTCAGCCTGAAACGCGTCCAAAAATCAGGCGCGCGATTTGACGAAAAACGCTTATTATGGCTTAACGGCGCTCATATACGCAATATTCCTGTCGATAAGCTTTACGAGTACGTGTCGCCACAGGGCGATAACCCGCAAAAAGACAGGGGACAGACTGGTTTCTGGCCGGAATCCGCCTACGCTCCAAACATAACCAAGGAATACCGCATGAAAGTGCTGGCTTTAGCGCAAGACCGCCTGAAGATGTTTGAAGATTTACGTGGATTTGACTACTTTTTCGCGGAACCTGAGATTAACATGGAACTTATTGACGGCAACAAACAGCTAAAAAAGTTGTCTGACAGCGAGCGTCGCGAATTGCTAGAAACCGCCCGCCACGAACTTGCCAAGCTCGCCGACTGGACACCAGAATCAATCCAAAACTGCCTGAACAAATTACTGGAGATAACTAGTCAAAAGCCCGGCATCCTCTTCAGCCTGATCCGCATCGCCGTCACCTGGGCGCCGTTCAGCCCGCAGCTGAACGATACGCTGGCACTGATTGGCTGTGAACGCACGCTAGCGCGATTACAGAGCTTTCTGAGTATCAACTAGTAGTATATAAGAATTGCAATAATTCTTAATTTTCTACCCCCAGCACACCATCTAACTGATACGTCACTCGCTTTTTTCTCATATTACCATCAACATAAGTTACATCTTCGTACAGTTTTTCGGATAAATAATTCTCAGAAAGTTTAGTCTTTAATATCCTAATAGCCTTATGAGCTACCGACCTTATAGCTTCTTGTACAAGCTTCGCATCTGCTGTCCTTTCATCGTTTCCGGCGATAAATGAACTGTATTCTAGCCCTTCTTTTTCTACAAACGCCCGACACATATCCTCGATGGTCATTGGTTTTCTGCTCCGTCCTAAAATACCAATTATTACTGGATACAAAGCTTTCTCGCTACATCCTTCAGGATCTGACTCAATTGAAAATGCCGCTCCACCATCTGCATATTCAATAATTTGCAATCCCCAATCGGTCAGCTGCGTCGCTATTGGATCTGCTGGTTCTTCAACAGGCGAGCGTAAGCCTTTTATTAAGCCTTCTTTTTCTGAATAGGAGGGTCGCCCACATTGAAGAACCGAAGTTGGCATATCTGTAGTCACATGACTGCAACCTGGATCATCGCTATACAATGTATGATTACTATTAGTTGCCTGTCTGCGAAGTAGTGGGGCAAGCCTTTCCGGTTTCTTTGGCTTTTTCGATTTTTCTGACTTTTCTGGTTTTTTCAGTTTCCTCGGCGGCTCTGGCTCTGTAGCTAGGCTGGTGGGTTATACCAAATTAACCGAGGGCATTTCTGACAGATTAGACTCCGCTACCGCAGGCTAGTTGTACTATTTTCATTTTTACTAGCTAGCTGCCATGCCCAAGATTCAACTCGCGTGTCAGGGTCGTAATGATAGACAACGTTCGGGTCATTCTCTGCTTGCTCGATCCACCGATTAAATCCCGCTCTATAACGCAAACCAAATACTTCTGGGTTGCGCTCCATATAACTATCAATTACCTGCCAAATTACAGAATGACCTTTAAGCTTTTAGAAAGACAACTATTGCATTACCGAATTCATCGTATATCTCTCCAGACTCTTCTTAATTTTAATACAAAATTGTTCAATCTGCACTACAAGGATCCTACTAGTCTAAGCGTCCCTTTCTAATAATTTACTACTAAATCCTCGTTTTAGTCAAAAATTCTACTGATTATTTTGATTATTAAGTTCTCGACGCTCGCTTGGAGTCATACCACCCCAGATACCATCGTCTGTTTCATTAAGATTGTTGCTTAAAGCATGTTCCAAACATTTAAGCACAACTGGACAATTACGGCAAATCTTTTTAGCGCGTCTAACACGTCCTTCCTGTCTGCCACCTCTATAGTTACCCAAAGGAAAGAACAATTCAGCAGTACTAGGGCTGCACGCTGCGCCTGCTTGCCATTCGACACCGAAGCTCGGATCCGCAGTAGCTCTAGTACTATTCTGTAGATTTATTTCGTGTATTGCTGCACCTCTCAACAAACCCATGACGCAATAATAGCATACGCAGCACATCGCGCAAACCATAACCAATTCACACCAATTATGTTATAATTTTACCAAGATGCGAAAGCAAAAAATACACATACGAAACAGACAGCCAAGCCCGCTCGTAGCGCAGCACTATGCGGCTAACAGCAAGCAGTCGCGCCTGCAACGACTGCGCGATTTTATTAATCGTCATCGTATTGCAACAATGTGCATTTGCGGCGCAATCCTAGTCGCTATCGGCGGGGCGGTGGCCTTCGTGTTGACATATCGCGCGCCAGTTGCCGACACTGCGTATCATGCTCCTGCCAAAAAAGCGCCTAAAACTGCCGAAAAATACTATTCCCACCTCAATGGCATTGGAGTTGCCTCTAAGTCCGACCTATCCAAACCGGTCACTGCCATCATGATCGAAAATTCGCCTGATGCCAGGCCGCATTCCGGGCTCAAGCAGGCCGAAGTCGTCTACGAAGCCATCGCCGAAGGAGGCATCACGCGCTTTCTGACGCTATTTCAGCAGCACAAGCCGCAGCTCATCGGCCCAGTCCGCAGCCTGCGTATGTACTATGTCGATTGGCTAGCGCCATATCAGGCTAGCGTCGCCCATGTCGGCGGCAGCCACGCTTCACTGCAAGAGATTCGTGGCGGTAAGTATCGCGACATCGATCAGTTCTTCAACGGCGGTTCGTACTGGCGCGCTAATGATCGGCGGCCGCCGCATAATGTCTATACTAGTTTCGAGAAATTAGACGCGCTCAACGCTGGCAAAGGCTATAAATCATCGCAATTCACCAGTTTCACCCGCACTGACGGCAAAGCCAGTGACAAGCCTAATGCCACCAGCATCGACATCAATTTCTCTAGCAGTTGGTACAACACGCACTATGATTACGACAAGGCTAGCAACACCTATCTGCGCAGTATCGGCGGGCAGGACAGCAACGACCGTGAAGAGGGTAGGCTAGCGCCGAGCGTCGTCATAGCGTTGCATGTCAACGAGACTACTGTTATGGAAGACGGCTGGCGGCAAAGTATCGTTACTACTGGCACCGGTACTGCAACAGTGTTTCAGAACGGTACGGCCGCTGAATACACTTGGCGCAAGAATGACCGTTTTAGCCCGCTCGAGCTCATTGACGCCGCTGGCAAACCAGTCGCGCTAAATCGCGGACAAACTTGGATTGCCGCTGTGCCAAACAGCGGCGGAGGAGGTGTCTCGTGGCAGTAAGCGACGCCAAGCCAATAGTCAAACGTACACCAGAAATGCGTGATTTTTGGCGTATTCATCGCAACAAGGTTGCAATAATATCTGTTCTCGTTCAATTATTGGTCGCTTTATCGGTTATTGCAATAATGATCATCTTGCAGGTTCGTTTGGATATCTTTCTTATTGCAACAATTGTCATTTCGCTGTTAATCATTTCTACTGCAACAAATTTCGCAGTGTTGTCTTTTGCGATGATTCCGCTACGCGACCTCTCGACCGCGCTAGTTAATGCTGCCGGACAAAAAATTGACCAAAAGTTACCAAACCCTAGCAATAAAGAGTACAAGGCTACCGGTTTTAGCGATATGCTACTATCTATCTACAAAGAACATGTCGAAACCAGTCCAGACAAAACTAGCACAACTGACGAACTAGCCAGCGCCCTCAATCTGACAAGTACTGGCATAATTATCCTTGACAAGAACAATGGCGTAATTTTCGCTAACCGCGCCGCGCCAATCTCGCTCGACGCCAAAGGCGCTTATCATTTTGACTTGCTATTTGACGACGGCACCGACCTGATTGAATGGCTCAATCAACACCGTACCGACAATGTTCGCGCCCGCAAAATTTGGCTGCGAGTTCCCAACAAGGTCATCGGACAGGAAGACCGCCGTATTTTCAATATCACTATTGATTTTGAGCAAGGCAACGCCGCGGATGCTATCATTACCGCCTACGACGAGACCGAAATCTACCAGCCAGAGGACGACGACCTTGACTTCATCTCGTTCGCAGCTCATGAGTTGCGCGGGCCAATCACTGTTATCCGCGGTTACCTCGACGTGCTAGCGCTCGAACTCGATAGTAAACTCGAGCCCGATCAAAAAGAATTATTTCAGCGGTTAATCGTTAGCGGCAATCGCTTGTCTGGCTATATCAACAATATTCTCAACACCAGTCGTTACGACCGCCGCCACCTCAAACTCCAACTGCACGAAGATTCGTTGGCGACAATCTACGAGACTATCCGCGACGATATGGAGCTACGCGCCCGCTCGCAGCATCGTTCACTGTCCGTTGACATTCCGAGCGATTTGCCAACCGTTGCCGCCGACCGCTCTAGTATTTCCGAAGTGCTATCCAACCTTATCGACAATGCTATCAAATACTCCGACGAAAGCGGTGCCGTCCGTGTCACTGCTCGAGCCAAAGACAAGCACGTTGAAGTTTCGGTCGCCGACAATGGCATCGGCATTCCAGCCAGCGTTATCAATAACCTCTTCCACAAATTCTACCGCAGCCACCGCAGCCGCGAGACGGTCGCTGGCACTGGCATCGGCTTATATCTCAGCAAAGCTATCATCGAAAGTCACGGCGGCACTATCGGCGTATCAAGCATTGAAGGGCAGGGGGCAACTTTCACCTTCACACTACCAATCTACGCCGCTGTTTCTGATAAACTGCATGACGCCGACAATTCCAACACCGAAATCATCTCGGCGGGCAACAGCTGGATTAAAAATCACACTAAATACACAGGGTAATTAGGAGAGTATTATGGCAATTTCCACAATTTTAGTCATCGAAGACGACCGTTTCATCGGCGAGATGTATGTTCGCAGCCTCAAAATGGCTGGCTATAACGTCGAGTGGGCAGTTGATGGCCACGATGGTTTGGTCATGGCCACCAATCAGCATTATGATTTAATTTTGCTCGACATCATGCTGCCAGAGATGCGCGGTACCGAAATCATGACCGCTATCCGCAAATTCGAAGAAAACAGCGCCGAGAAGTCGCGTATCGTCGTCATGACAAATTTCGATCAAGACGAGAAAAGCCGCGCCGCTCTAGAGAACGACGCCGACGCCTACCTGATTAAGGCTGAAATCACGCCGCGCCGCCTAATCGAAATCATTCAGCAGCTCGGTAGCTAGACAACGCCCAGCTCTGCTGCTATAATATCAGCAGTCTGGCTCTATCGTCTAGCGGTTAGGACACCGGGTTCTCATCCCGGCAACCCGGGTTCGATTCCCGGTAGAGTCACCATAAAGGGATTTACATTCCGTTCGGATCTGAAACAGCTCGTTTACCTCTGGTGGCGGGCTATTTTCGTGGGTTCCAAAGTTTATTTGTTCGTAGGTTGGAAGCTTGTTGAACATAGCACCGAAAAAGGCAGCTTTTTGCGTTATATAGACATTTTATCGTTCTCGGTTTTCTCCATCTTATAACAAACAATACCGCTATATTCGTTAGACAGGAACGGATAAAATGATTCGTCATTTCTTTCTGTTAGCACAAAATCTCTAAGAGCTGGGTCGTGTTCGCCATACAATTTGCCATAGACATTGTAGAACTCAACATTTTTACCGCCGCGAACTTCTTGACCGTTCCGATTCGCCTCTATAAATCGACGCACCGCAGCGTATGTTAGATCAAACGCCCTTTTAGTACCTTTTGGCCCGCATTCAAATTCTATAGCCGGCACAGGCATGTGCTGAGCTAACGGTCCGGCAATTTTTGACTTTTCCGAATACCACACAACATTACGGCTCAATCCCGCCGATTTTGCTAATCTAATATTTTCTTCTGTAGGGTACGGTATGATTGTAACGATGCCGCTGTCTGTTTTTGTCCCGTGAAGATCAATGACAACATCGAAATTTTTGCCGTATTCAATTAGCTCTGCCGCGCGACGAACTTCATATACGGGGCTATTAATATCGCCTGGAGCACTGCGATTAAGATCCTGTTCGATGAAACGCGCGTTGGCCGCAAAAGCCTTTTCATTTCCTATAATCCAACTATAGCCGTATTTTTCCTTAGGTAATTCTTTCTCAAGCTGCCGCATCACCTTAACGCTATCTCGTTCATTACCATGAGTAGCAGCGATAAATAGAATCTTACGCATATCGCCTCCTATATTCAGCAGCTGCCGCAAAGGCTTTTTTGACCGCTTCTTCTGGCGACGCTGCACCGATTGTCAATATTCGATTACGAGTGTCGAGATATTTATCGGCGAGTTTATCGGCCCAGCCCCCGTAGCCTGCTAGTGCTACCATCGGGATGTCGGCCTGATAGGCGACGGCTAATTCGGTGAGTGTGCCCGAGCCGCCGCTTATCGCGATTACCGCGTCGCAGCCGGTCACTAGCACGGTTTCTCGACCGCCGCCGCGTTCCAATCCGCAGGGGATGATAATGTCAGCATCTTTCTCCCAAACGTCTTTTCTTTTGCCATATGTGATGCCAACCGTTAATCCGCCAGCATCTTTTGCACCGCGACATGCCGCCGTCGACAGGGAATCGCTATCTTTTTCGGCTCCAAAAAACAAGATCCCGTCTTCTTCGGCTACTAACCTGCCGACCTCGTACGCTGCTCTTTCAACTTCTTTGCTATATTTTAGATCGGCCGCCGAACCCATTACACCGATTTGAAATTTTCTTGCCATATTTAGATAAAACCTCCTCAGGCACAATAAATTTATGTTATTTACCCAAGGAACGAGAGATCAAAAAAGAGACCTCCCGCGGTCCCATCCTTGTTCTATAGTTCATTACTGAATTATAGCGCTCAGTACCGGCTCTACGATGGATCGCGATTTCGGTTGTGTGACTTTACGGCTTCACTCCCGTGGTGTTTTTTGACACCCAGCTCGTTCCGGCGTGACTGGAACTCTGACGCTTTATAGTACATTATGAATGGTAGCAGAGTGGCTAAAATAAATCAATAATCTGTCTCGGCCGATCCTATTGTGCAGTGAGTTCAATAGACACTTAAGCGAAGATGTCAGCTTACGCTCAAATCTTTTTTCTAGTTATGCCACGGGGCGTTAGACCAGACTTAAGTATAAGTAGACAAATTACTTTGGTAAGGTATAATTGTAATTAACTAATCATCGCGTTGGCAGCTTGACTAACCACAGAATTACCAAGTACTGTTGTCCGAATATCGAGCGCAAGCCAATTCAAAACATAGGAGGACAGTATCCAAGATTAACCGAAATGGGTAACGCAATAAAATCACGAATCCTTCTAGTTGAAGACGAACCCGTCCTGCGCACTGGCACCGAGCAGTTCCTCCGCCAGCGTGGCTTTACGGTAGTGACGGCGACCAGCGGCGAGGAAGCGCTGGAAAAATTTACTCAGGCGGATGTGATTATCCTCGACATTATGTTGCCGGGGATGAGCGGCATCGAGACGCTACATCAGATTCGCCAGACCAGCGACGTGCCGGTGCTGATGTTGACGGCGCTGCACGATGAGCCGACGCAAGTTGCGAGTTTTGACGAGCTGGCGGATGATTATATGAGTAAGCCGTTTTCGCTGGTGATTTTGGAAAAACGAATTAAGGCGTTACTTCGCCGCCAGCGGTCTGTCAGAAAAACCTTGTGGCAGCGCGGCCTGGCTTCGGTGGATTTTATGGCTTATCAGGGATTTTATGATGACAATGACGCACATCTCAAACCCAAGGAAGTGCAGCTGCTCAAACTGCTCGTCGATAATCCAAACATGGTCTGGAGCCGGCAGGCTATCATTGATAAGTTGTGGCGCGACGACGAGGTGCCGTTCGATCGAGTGATTGACGTCTACATCAAAAATCTGCGCAAGAAATTACACCTGGACTGCATCATCACGGTGAAGGGAGTGGGTTATCGCTATGAAGAATCTTAAATTATTCCCCAAAACGTTTTTGGTATCAATCGGCCTGTTTGCGGCGTTGATCGTCCTGGTGCATGCGTTGGTTTACACCTTGATGCCGCAATTTTATCTGCAACAAAAAGAGCGCGAGGCGGCGGACAATCTCACGGCGCTCGTGGCTGAACTACGCGGTAAATCGACTGAGGAAATGCGCCGAATCAGCCAGGAGTTTGCTCAGGTGAAAAACGTCAATATCACGCTGACGATTGACGGGCGCGACCAGTACTTTCAAGGTTTTCAGTCGATCAACATCGTGACGGACAGCGGCAAATCGGTCGATACGAGCGTGGTGAAAATCGCTGATGGGCAAACGGTCGATCCGCGCTCGGTGATTTTGCGGCAGGGCAGTGTGGCGGATAACCAGGGGCGAGTGATTGCGGTGAAGCTGCTCGCTGACGTGGCGCCCGTTACTCAGGCCAAGCTCGCCACCTTGCAGGTATTGCCATATACCATGCTCGGCTCGCTGCTGGTGGCGCTCGTGTTTTCGTACATCTATAGCCGTTTTGTGACGCGGCCGATTCGCCAGATGGCGGCAGTGACCACGACCATGCAGCGGCTGGAAAAGGGTGCGCACTACCCAGTCAATAGTCATGATGAGATTGGTGTGCTGGGGCGAAATATTAATGAGCTCTATCAAAATCTGTGGCAAACGATTCGTTCGCTAGAACAGGAAAATCAGCGAATATCGCAGCTAGAAAAGGAAAAAATAGCCTTCCTCCGCGCCGCCTCGCACGAGCTGAAAACACCGTTGGCGGCGCTACGGATCATGCTCGAAAATATGCAACTCAACATTGGCGAGTATAAAAATCGCGATCAGTACCTGGCGGAATCGGTGGCGCAGGTTGACCGCTTGGCGGCGATGGTGAATGATGTCTTGCGCTCTGGCAGTGTCGCCGAGCAGGCTTTACGTCAGGAAAAACGGCTGAGGATCGATAAGCTGGTCGCTGAGGTGGTCGCTGATTATACGCTGCTAGCAAAAACGCGCGGCATGACTTTCACGGTTAACGCACGCCCAACGACCATTCGCGCTAATCGCGACATGATGCGCCATGTCATCTCGAATCTGGTATCAAACGCGGTGCGCCACGGAGATGTGGGAAGCGTGATAAAAATTACTTGCAACCAGAATGAGCTGGCTATCGAAAATGCTTGCAAACCACTCACCAAACAGCAACTCCAGCACGCCTTTGACCCGTTTTATCGTAGCAACAGCGACAAGAAGCAACACGCCGACAGCAGCGGCATCGGCCTCTACACCGTGAAAATGCTGCTCGACGCCAAAGGCCTGGACTATGAGTTTGTGCCGCACGGGCAGGGCATGCAGTTTGTGGTGAGGTTATAATTTTACATACTTATCGTAACTTATAATCACCACACCCTGACGCATCAAAAATTCACGCGCCTCATCATCCAACTGGCAGTTTACGAAGCGCGATCGCGCCGCCAATTCGTCGCTACCATAAACAAATTGCGTTTCCTCGTCGTATTTCATGCCGCGAAAGTCGCAGCCCTCTGCCTCAATAATAGCTTTCACGCCGCAAAAATCCACATTCCGAACCGACGAATTGATAAAATAAATCGGCTGCCCGTAAATATGCTTTGCACCGTCCAGATTACAATTCTGAAACACGAAAAATCCCATGACAAACTGGCCAAAATCAACACCAGAAAAATTTTCATCAACAAACTGAACAATCTCGCCGTCTGGGATGACGGGGTAGCGCTCACGCTGATAAGCTGGCAGGTCGTTGGCGCGAATAGCGGCGGCGATTTTATCAGTAAATCTCATAATAATACAAGGATAGAGCAGTTTTTGGTTTATGCCAAAGGCAAGGGCAGACATGCTTAGGTCTGCGAAGCAGTGACTAGATTAGACTAGCCCTGATCCTGGCGGGGCACATCCTGCCAGCCACGGTTCTGAGGGATATCTGCGAGCGTGCCGTCGGCGTTGTAGACCGCCGTCGCATGCCCGATAGAGCCATCCCCAGTGGGTCCGTGCTGGTTGTAGTAGTATCCGCCCGGAACGTTGGGATCGTTGGTCGAGTTGACGGTGTGGGAGGTCCCATCCGGGTCGAGCCAACGCTCACCATCCTGGTAGCCGCTCATGGACTACACCTTTCTACTAGTGCCTGCTCAATGCGCAGAATTACGCAAAAAGCTGATATATATATATATATCAATAATAGAACCCGCTGTCAAGCAATTTTACGAAAATTGCAGCAAAATGTATTATTAGTCCATGGACTTAATCTACGCGACGACTAATAAACACAAATTTGCTGGCGCTAAACAGGCGCTGGCAGGAACGGACATCAACTTGATCGCGCCAGACGAAACCTTGCCTGATGTGCCAGAAATCCAATCCGACGATCAACAAGCCGTCTCTGTCGATAAAGCGCTAAAATATTACGATCTACTTAAGCGTCCGCTGGTGGTAATGGATTCAGGTCTGTTCATCAACGAGCTGGGCGGCTTTCCCGGTGTTTACACCAAATACGCGCTCGACACCATCGGTATTGACAGGATAATTCAGCTGCTCGGCGCTGCCGCTCGGGCGTACACGCAGCGCACGATTACTTACTTTGATGGCGGTGAACCGCGGACATTCACCCTGAAAATCCACGGTACACTGTTGAAAAATCCGCGCGGCAACAATGGACGCAATTACGACAAATATTTCTTGCCAGAGAATAAAAACAAAACGCTCGCTGAAATGACTGATGAAGAGAAAGCGGAATTAACAGCAGTGGTTTGGCAAGAGTTGGCGGCGTGGCTGCAAAAAAGCAGCAAATAAGACTTATATATTTAATAAGCGGAGAAGCACCACTTACTATCAAACAAAACCCCAGCTCCTGCCACCCCATACGACATATCCACCGCTAAAAGCATATCCTGCTAAAGCGCCGACCGTCTGTGCTACAATTAAATCATGAAGATTGTTGATACGATAACCCTCACCGAGCTTCGCCCGATGGCCGAGAGAATGTACGGGACGATGGTTAAGGCGGATGTCGATGTTGCTAAGAAAATTGTGGTAATCGACATGGATATGCATGCTGATGGCGAGGCGTATCTGTTAGAACGTGGATCGCAACAAGCAGATCTATGGGGGATCAACCTATATCCAGATAAGTTTGACACCGATGAATTTATCGAGTTTGACAGCATGATAAACATCCGTCCACGACAAAGCAATCCGTCGCGCGATGTGCTCGACCCAGCGGTGCGACAGCAAATTATCGATATTATCGCCGGAGTCGTCCGTGAGTGAACATGTCTTTGATCGAGAGAAGTGGCAGAGCTTAACGATATTCGAGCAAATGGGCAACATCGGCTCAGAGGTCGGGCGAGCGTTTGCCGCCCGGCGCCGCGGCGATACGGCTGCGATGACTAGCGCCTGGCGGCGCGGCTTGGACTTGTTAGACGCCACCGCCGAACAACTCGCCCGCCAAAAATCGCCAAAACTCCGCGAAGTCCTGCGCGCCCGCGAACTATTCGCCGGCATGGAAGACGAATCGTTGGAGAGCTACTTTATGTGGTTTGCGATGGCAGCGCGAAGAGATAGGTAATAAAACGTATGAAAATCATCACCAAAAAATCCTATCCTGATTTATTCGAAAAAGTCCTAGCGGGCGAGAAAACATTTGATATGAGAGTGGCTGATTTTGATATCCAACCCGGCGACATTCTGGAGCAGATTGAGATAAATTATGACGGAACGCCAACCGGCCGCAAAGTCCGTCATGTAGTCGGCGAAGTTTTACGCACGAAAGAAGTTGATTTTTGGAAGCAAGAAGATATTGATCAGTACGGCTATCAGGTGATGTCGCTTGCCGAGCGGGTTGATTAGTGCAAATTTTAGAAAGTTACTGCGATAAGGAGTAAAGATGACTAAATCCATCATCTGCAAAGACGTCTTCGGCAATCAATATACCGTTCCTGTTGACGAACTAAATATTCGCGTCGGCGTGTACGCAATTATTGTTGAGGATAATAAGATTCTTTTGACTCAGCAATGGGACGGCTATAGCTTGATTGGCGGCGGTGTTGAGAAAGGCGAAACAATTGAGGAGTCAATTGTCCGCGAAGTTAAGGAAGAAACTGGACTAACCATCATGCCGGATAAAATCATTCACCAAGCAACTACTTTTTTCAAGCGCAACGCCGAGGCGCAAGCCAACCAGTCAATCCAGCTGTACTTTACCCATAGTCAGCTGCGCGGGCAAATCAATAACGACAACATAACCGACAGCGAAAAAACCTACACCAACGGCACGCCGGAGTGGGTTGATCTGGATAAAATTGACGGCATAAACTTCCGGCATAGCGTGAGTTTGAGGACGATTTTAGGGGCTTATGGTGAGGGTAATAAGTAAAGCACGAGAAGTCCGCATAAATAGTGCCGAATGACGTATACTTATATCATGACGAGTCAGTCCCACCCAATTCACTTCATCACCTCCAACCAGCGCAAGTTCACTAGCCTCCAGAAACTCCTCCAACCGCTCGGTATTGACCTGCAGCAACTTGACTATGATTTTGACGAGGGGCGGGGGCTGGATATTCAAACGATCGCCAAAAGTAAACTAGCGCAAGCTAAGAAAGCTTTTCCAAACAAGCGCCTGATCGTTGATGATCGCGGTTTTTTCATCCCAGCGCTGAAAGGCTTTCCCGGGCCGTTCGTTAAATTGCTACTGGACAGTTTTAGCTATCCCGGCATCATTAAACTAATGCAAGGTGAAACTGATCGTCGAGCTATCTTTTCTTTTGCGGTTGGTTATTTTGACGATAAAGAAGACCATATTTTCGTGGCTGATGAAGAGGGGTTTATCATTGATGAGCCGCGCGGCGATAATCTGCATGACTGGACGGAATTGTTATACATTTATGGACACCCGAGCTTTCCCGGCCGTAGCCTAGCAGAATTGAATGATGAGGAGTGGAAAGAGTACTTGGCGGCAGTTAAGACGGTTGATGGGTTTGTGATGTTGAGGGATTATCTAGCAAAAATATAAGACACCCCAAAACCAAAACCGGGAGCATAAGCCACCTGAAAGCAATGGGTGGTTTTTGAGGCGCGGGGCGAGGTGTCTCGCGCCTTTTCTTATTTATCCAAATGATATAATAGAGGGTAGTATATGAAGATCTCCTTGTTTCAGCCTAACACTGCAATAAAACGCCAGGCAACTCAAGCATTTTTTGACAAAACAGAGGCAAAACCCCGCGAAGAGGGCGTTGACTTCTCGCTAGCGCTCATTATGGCTGGTGTGCCAGGCGCTGGTAAAACAGAGTATATTAGCTCGTTCATTGAAGAAAATGAAATATTCAAGCGTAACGCACTGAGGATTGACTTGGATGAAATCATCACTATTTTTGAAGAATATCAGCCTGAAGAAGACAGTAGATTTCGCAGTATCGGCAATAGGATTGTTGAGAATATTTTGGATCGTGCTTTTAAGGGCGGCTATAACTTTATACTAGATGGCACATTTGCTGGCGTCAAAGCAATCGATAATGTGCGGCGCGCCATTCGCCATGGCTATCTTGTATATATCGTCGTGCTGGTCGAGGATGTTGAGCAAGCTAAAGAATACACGCGTATCCGTAAAGAAAAAACCAAAAGAGAAATTAAAGACGAGGCATTTACTAAGACAATATTGGGAATAAAAAAGAATCTTAAAATTATCCAGAGTGAATTTGTTGATAAAGGATTGCCTGTTGCCGTTAAGTTTATCAAGAAACATTGGCAGAATAGCACGGTTAGCTACAAAATAACGTGGTCTAGCATTGATGACTTATACAAAGAATGATAGAATACTCCATATGGATAAGCTTAGAAAGACCGTAGGAGTAAACTCTCTAAGAAATAAAATCAAAAAGCAAGCAGCGATAGCTCGTCAAAATAAAATGAAAAAGATCCTAGAGGATCCGAAGAAAATTCGTTCCGCCGCTCAAGGCGCGGTTAGACGGCAGCAGAAATTGGCCGGAATTAGGTAAGTAATTTTGTACCCAAAGAATTAGTCAATGTCAACTTACTAGCCGTACACCACAGCAGGGTGTATAATTAATCCTATCAATAAACCATAAACAAAGGAATATATGAATATCAAACCTCTAGACATAGTATCTATGATAGGTATTATTAT
>CAUTJX010000002.1:0-92501 GCA_963539155.1 uncultured Candidatus Saccharibacteria bacterium | reverse complement strand
ACCCACAACAAGGTACTGGCAACCCTGATGTCGACCCAGCCAACCCACAACAAGGCCCGCGCTCTCCCGAAACCAGAGCCGAAAAAGAGGCAAGAAGGAAAAAGCTGGAAGAGGAACTTGCGAGATTAAATGAAGAGCTAGACGCTCCTTATACTGCAAAACTTGATGAATACGCTAGACTTTTGGCTAAGGAAGAGTCCAAAAGAGCTGACGGCGGCTTCCGCTTTAGTATCATGCATTGGGTCGGCGGGCCTGGCAATAACCGCAAGCGCGAAAGGCGCCGCGAGGCGCTGGATGAGGCCGGTAAAGCCTTGAAAAAGGAAGTCTTGGCCTATTTGCGCCAAAAGGTTGAAACGAAGCGCCAGAAGGGCGAGTATCAGGGTACCGACGACGAGATCGCGCAGCAAATGTCTGACGAGATGTTTGATGAGCAGCGCAGGATATTCGGCCAGCGATTGCAAGAACGCAAAGACGAGATCCTAAGGAGCGAAAGCGACAAGCTACGCAACCGTATTTTGGCCAAGATTGGCAGCTGGATTGGCATGGAAAAATCTACTAAAAATAGCCTGAAAGCGGCGGCTGTTGGTGTCGGCCACGGTTTGGTCAAGGGTGCAGCTGTTGGTGCGCTGACTGGACTGTTCGGCGTGACCTGGCCTATCTCGGTAGGCGTCAGTATAGTTGCTGCGGCAGTTGGCGACCGGATGGTCAGGCGAGGTATCCGTTTGGATGCTATAAGGCGGGGTCTCGGCGGACAAAATGGTTCGCGCCAGCTGGTGGATGATGATAAGTTTGCTAGGATAAAAGAAAAAGCCGAGGGCAAGAAACGCAGCCAAGAGTTTATGGCCGATAAAATGCTGAAACTTTCTCGCAAGGATAGCTATGCTGCTGGCGATAGGCTCTCGAAAGAGACAAACGAACGCCTCAACAAGCACAAAGTGGCACTAGGTATCGGCAGACTCGCCGGCGGTGCTGTCGGCGGTCTGGGCGGCCGCTGGGTCGGCCAGCAGCTCCACGACCATACGCCGGTAGGCCAGGCTGTGGATAGCGCTAAAAGAAATGTTCACGAATTTATCCATAGAGAGGATACTGCTGCTGCCGCCGCAGAACGGGAGTACCAAGGTAAAATTGATGAGCTAAACCGACGAATAGACGAGCTTAATAATAGGCTTGAACGAGCTGCTGCTGGCAACATTGATAACTCAGGTTCGTTTAGCAACTGGGAATATCCGTGGGATTGGGCGGTTGATCAGTTTGGCGAGAATAATGCTATATCTAAATTGTACGAATTAGCTGATGCTGCCGCGCGGGATGGCCACAATATCCAGTGGCATGGCTACGGCGATACCCAATGGCTGTCGATAGATGGCAATAGCGATACAGCAACAGTTCTGGAGACTCTGGCCAAATATATGAAGGACAACTATGGCCTGGCGGCATAAATGAAATAACAATGAAAAAGAAAGGGTGTGCGAATGTTTAATATTGATGATAATGTGTTGGCAGCTGCTGGCTATAATGTCGCGATGCTGTCGGAAGAGAAAAAAGAACAGTATCGCCGCGAAATGTCTAAGGAGCTAAACAAGCGAGCGTCCGAGCAGCTGTTAGCACGGTTGTCTAAAGAGGAGTCATTGGAATTTGAAGACGTCAACAGTAACCCAGACCGAACGCGGCGCTGGTTGGCTGAGTTTCACGGCGATTATGCTAGCCGCCAGGATTACCAGGCTATCCGTGAACTGTTTGAAACTGACGAAGATGCGATGAGTTTCTACGCGTCTGCGCTGTGGATGCGTTATGCTGTGCCAGATTACGGCAAAATCATGCAAGAAGTCATGAATGAATACGTCGAAGAATTGGCCGATATGCGCCGCGCTGTCAATGAGCAGCTCGGTATTGCGTAGCAGCGCTATAATCGGTATACTAAATGCATAGGCAAGAGGGGGTGAAATGTTTCAATTAGACGATAAGTTTCTCGAAGAGGTGGGTCTGGGCAGCTTGCCAGACGACCAGAAAAAACTGTTTCTCGACCACTTTCGCGAGCAGCTAGAGCTGCGTGTTGGTTTGCAGCTTAGCGAGGGTTTGAGCGAGATGCAGCTGGCGGAGTTTGAGAGTTTTATGGATCGCGATATGGTGCGGGTGACGTCCTGGCTGGATGCTAACGCGCCGGATTTCGAAAATGATCAGATTTATGTACAATTGAAAGCTAATGCGCCAGCCAACGTGCCGCAAAATGCGATACTAGCAGAGTACGCATCGCTAAAGTGGTTGGGTCAGCATCGCCCGAACTATCGCGAGGTGGTGATGCAAACGGTCAAGGCTCTCAAGGAAGAAGTTATCGCGAACCGCGATATGATTCTTCTAGGCGACGCGGGAGCATAGGCTACGGCCGCGGTTGCGGATTTAGGTGCTTGCGATTGCAATTGTCGTGGGTTGACGGTTGCGACTATCTTTGTAGCGGGTAGCCGCGCAAGAAAGCGTCGGCACTGATAGTTTTGCCGCTAGGGGCGATTAGTTCGTCAATTGCTAGGTAGGTGTCGTCGGCGCATTTGATATCAAGCGGTGTTTCTGGAGTAGAGACGGCGCGAGCTTTGGTGATTATTAGGTCGTATTGGTCGACTTTTAGGCGCGAACGCGGATAAGTCAGGTGGGCGCGAATTTTGGCCTCCGCTTGGTCTGCGGTTAGCTGTTGCGGATCGAGGCGGCTGTCGTCTTTGCTGAGTAGCGAGCAATAGGTGGCGCGGCTATCGTCTTGCGGTGTTGGCTGTAGTATACCGTTTATGATGTCAGGTAACTTCTGTGTTAATAACTGCGCACCGAGCTGGCCGAGAGTTTGATAAAGCTCAGGCTGGGTCTCGGTAAAGTCTAGCGGGTAAGTTTCTTGGTAGTATATCGGGCCGGCATCCATCGCTTGTTCTAACTGCATGATGGTCACACCAGTGTTTTTATCTCCGTTAGCGATAGCTGATTCGATGGGCGACGGGCCGCGGTATTTTGGCAGCAGCGACGGATGAACGTTGATGATACCAGGCTGGAATAGGTCGATGATTGTTTGCGAGATAATTTTGCCGTAGCTAACCAAGACGCCAGTTGGCTGCGGCGTAATATTTTTTATATCACTTATGATATCTTTTAGCCGGTTTGGCTGCCAGACTGGAATATGGTGCTGGCTAGCGAATTGTTTGACGGCAGGCTGGATAAGCTTGTCGCTGCGGCCGCGGCGGGAGTCTGGCTTGGTGATGACGGCTACGATATTAAAATCAGCTTCAACGAGTGCGTGCAGGCTGTACAGACTAAAGTCTTCGGTGCCGAAGAATACTATCGGCTGGCGGCTAATCCCAGAGGTCGGCATTGTCTTTGACATATCTTTCGTAGTCGAGCGGATCTAGCTCGCCTTCGTCGTTTAAGCGGTAAAAAGCCTGGTGATCATCGCGGATATGGTCGACGAAAACGATGCCGTTGCAATGGTCGATTTCGTGCTGCAAGACGCGCGCTAGAAAGCCGTTGGCCTTGATGCGGATTTCGTCGCCGTCGATATTGATGGCTTTAACGCGGATTTTGCTGTAGCGGGGGACTTTGCCGTAAAAATCCTTGACGCTGAGGCAGCCCTCGTAATCGTAGGTGATTTCGCCTTCGTACTTGACGATTTCTGGATTGATTAGCGGGATAAATTCTTGGTTGTCTTTGTCCTCGAAATCGGCGCGAACGATGACGACACGCTCGAGGCGGTCGATTTGCACGGCGGCCAGGGCAGCGCTAATTTCGTGCGGCCGGGAATTCTCCCAGTCGATACTGGCGTCAGTCATATCCTTGATGAGCTGGCGGGTTTCGTCAGAGACGACATGAACTCGCTGCGATTTCTGGCGCAGGTGCGGATTTGGCAGGGTAATGATAGCTTCTTTCTTCACAACTTTATATTATAACAGATTTGCTGGATCGATGTCGTATTGCCAGTGTGTTCGGGGTAATTGGCTGGCGATGGCGAGCAGTTTGGTGCGGTTGGTCGATTTGACAACAATTTGCCAGCGGTAGGTATCGCGAACTCGCTCGTAGAAGGCTGGTGCCGGCCCAAAGAATGTAGTATCGGGGTGCTCGCTGCGGAGTTTGGTGGCGAATTTTTGGGCGTTGCGAATGGCGGTGGCTTCGGTTTTGTAAATGCAAGTTAGCTTGAGTAAATAAACAAACGGCGGAAAAATACCGCGGCGGCGTTCGGCTAGTTCGCTGGCGTAGAAGCTAGCGTAATCCTGGCGGATACCTTGGATAATGGTTGGGTTTTGCGGCTGATAAGTTTGAACGATAATTGATGTCGGCTGATCATTCCGTCCAACTCGGCCGATAACTTGGGCTAACAGCTGAAAGGTGCGTTCGCGAGTGGTAAAGTCGGGTAGAGCCAGGCCAGCGTCAGCCTGAATAATACCGACAGACGCCAGACGGGGCAGGTCGAGGCCTTTGGCGACAACTTGGGTGCCAATGATAATATTGATATGTCCGTCGTAGAGTTCTTGATAGCGCTGATTGAGGCTATTTTTGCTGGTAATGTCGCCGTCGAAGCGGGCGAGGGCAGCCTGCGGGAAGAGCTTTTGCAGCTCGCTCTCAATCAGTTTGGTGCCGATGCCTTTGTGAACAATATCAGTGCTGCCGCAATCAGGGCAGGCGGTGGGCACGCGTTCGCGGTATCCGCAAATGTGGCAAATTAGCGCGTGCCGGTCGGCATGCAAAGTCATTGGAATAAAGCAGCGCGGGCATAAAGCGCTCCAGCCGCAGTTCTGACAAAGAGTGGTGCTGGCGGTGCCGCGGCGATTGTGGTAAATTAGTGTTTGTTTGTTGTTTTCGAGATTCTGATTAATAGTATTTATTAATAAGTCGGATAGAAAACGATGGCGCAAAAAGGCATTTTTCGATGTCATATCCACAACGTTTATAGAGGGAGTGATGATATTTGGGTTGGCGCGGGCTGGTAAATTGATGATGGGCCGGCCAGTTTTGGCAGCGAGGTAATATTCGCTGACCAGCGGCGTGGCTGAACCTTGTACTACGGTAGCATGGTGATACCGGGCTAGAATAGCGGCTGTCCGCAAGGCAGAGTAGCGCGGCGTTTGGTCTTGTTTGAGTGCTGGTTCGTGAGCTTCGTCGATAATGATCGCGCCGATGTTGTTAAATGGCATAAACAAGGCTGAGCGCGGACCGATAACGACATTTGGCTGGGTAGCATTGAGCGCTTGCAGCCAAGCGTGGTGGCGCTGGGCTTCGGTTTGTTGCGAATGGGTAGCGATGAGGTTGGGAAAAGAGTGTTGAAATTCGGCGATTAGCTGGGCGGTCAAAGCAATTTCTGGAACAATTACGATGACAGATTTGCCAGTAGCGATTAGTCTTTTGGCGTATTCTATGTAGACGGCGGTTTTGCCGCTGCCAGTGACGCCGTGCAGAATAACGGTGCCGCTTTTGGCGTTTAGCAGGCTGCCAATGGCGGCCGACTGGTCTTTGTTGAGTACAAAATGTGTTCTATCTCTTCGTGTTGTTGCAGTGCTGTTTGGGCTTAGAGTGCGGCGTTTCTTGGTGAGGCCGCTTGGCAAGATGGTTTGTAAAACTAATGCCAGATGAGCGATGTAGTAATAACTCATCCATTGTGCAGTTTGCAACAACGGACGCGGTAACGGGGGTAGATCGAGGATTGTTGTAATTTCTTTAGTAGCAAAATCAGGTTTAGTTGTTTTTTTTACAACTATACCGGTGAGCAATTGCTGACCGATTGATATAATGACAACAGCGCCGATAGCCAGAGGTTGCTGGCTGCTGTAAGTGAATACGCAAGCGTCGGCTTTAACGATTTTGGTGGGCGCTACTTCATAATAATGCATCGCCTAATTATACCTTGTCTACGGCAATTTAACACGCTACTATAAGCATATGTATTTCGAGAGTAGATCGCAAGCAGGAAAGATTTTGGCTGATCAATTGGTAGCCAAATATCGCTACGAAAACTGCGCTGTGGTAGCGCTAAGCAACGGCGGCGTAGTGGTGGGCGAGCAAATTGCGGCGCAACTGCACTGCGTGTTGATGTTGTTGGTATCGCAGGATATCGAGATACCAGGCGAAGGAATGAATTTTGGAGCGGTGTCGCAAACTGGCGATTTCACATATAATGATGAATTTTCGGCAGGCGAGATTGATGAGTATACGAGCGAATTTCACGGTTATTTGGCCGAGAAGAGACGCGAAACATATAGTAATCTCAATCGCTTGATCGGCGATGGCGGTACAGTCGATAAAGATATGCTGAAAGATCGCGTGGTGGTGCTGGTATCGGATGGCTTTGCTAATACTGCTAGCGTTGGAGTGGCTTTAGACTTCTTGAAGCCGATTAGGATTCTGAGGTTGGTCGTAGCATCGCCAGTGGCGTCGGTGGCAGTGGTTGATCGGCTGCACATTACTGCTGATGAGCTACATTTGCTGGATGTTAAAGAGAATTTCTTGGGAGTTGATCATTATTATGAAGATAACAATGTGCCAACACTACAGCAATCAATTGATAAGATTAGCCAAATCATATTGAATTGGCGATAAATGGTCTTGAATTGGTTATGAAAAGAATGTAGAATAAAAAGCAACAGAACAAACTAAACTGGAAGAAAGGGGCTTGGCTAGATGCTTGATGTATTCATTACCTCGCGGGTGCGTCGTAAGATAGTTGTCGTCTATGCCAAATATCCAGATTTTCGGACGCATGTCCGCGGTTTGGCTAAGCTGATTAAGGAAGACCCTGGCAACATCCAGCGCGAATTGCGCCGGCTGGAAAAGGTCGGTTTTTTGCATGCCGAAAAGCAGGGTAATACACGTATTTACTCGACTAATAAACAATTCCCGATCTTCAAAGAATTGCAAAGTATTGTCATTAAGTCGCAGCAGCACGCTAATAACAACCGGCCGAAACGTACAACTTCCGAGATTAGTAGATGACCTTATTCGAGCAGATTTTGACGGCGCGCGGTCTGACGACGCGGGCAGCGCGCCAGGCTTTTTTGCAGCCAGATTATATGGCGGTGAAACATGATCCGTTTTTGCTGCCAGACATGAAAAAGGCAGTGGCACGGTTGAAACAGGCGCGGGAGCAGGGCGAAAAAATCGTCATTTACGGTGATTATGATATTGATGGGCTGAGCGCCACGGCGCTGCTGCTGGATGCGTTTGGTAAGTTTGGTTTTGAGGACGTCGATGCTTTCATTCCGAACCGGTTTGTTGAGGGTTATGGCATGACCATGGGTGCGGTGGACAAGGTGCGCGATATGGGAGCGGATTTGATCGTGACAGTGGATACTGGTAGTTTGTGTCATGTGGAAATTGCCTATGCCGCTAGCTTGGGGATTGATACGGTGGTGACCGATCATCATAATGTCGCTGAAACGCCGCCGCCGAGTGTGGCAGCGGTGAATCCGAAGTTTCCAGGGCACAGCTATCCATTTCGTGATTTGTGCGGTGCGGGCGTGGCATTTAAACTAGTACAGGCGCTGCAGACTGAGCTGGATGGTCTGCCTGATGGTTATGAAAAGTGGCTGCTCGATTTGGTGGCGTTGGGGACGGTTTGTGACATTGTGACGTTGGCTGATGAAAATAGGGCAAATGTGTATTGGGGCTTGGAGGTTCTGAAAAAGCAACAACGTCCAGGGCTGAAAGCGTTGATGGCGGTGGCGGGTATTGAACCAGAGCAGGTCAATGCTAGGCATTTGGGGTTTGGTCTGGGGCCGCGGATGAATGCGGCGGGTCGGTTGGAGACGGCGCAGCATGCGCTGGATATGCTGGTGGCTCGCGATGGGCTGGCGGCACTGGAGGCTAGCGAGAAGTTGGAAGAATTGAACGGTAAGCGGCGCGGTATTCAGGATGCGATTTTTGAGGAAGCGTGTGTACAAGCCGAGCAGTTGGCTGATGATCGGGTGTTGGTGGTGAGTAGTGATGGTTGGAATCACGGTGTTATCGGCATTGTGGCGTCGAAATTGGTGGAGAAATATAAAAAGCCGGTGTTTATCATTGGCGAGCGTGGCGACGAAGCCACAGGTTCGGCGCGTAGTTTTGGTGATTTTTCGGCAGCAGATGCAGTGCGGGCGGCGGACGATATTATCATCAAAGGCGGCGGGCACGGAGCAGCGGCGGGCGTGACGCTGGCGACTGGGAAAATTGGCGATTTTCGTCGTCGCGTTAATGAGTTTTATGATTCGCTGCAGCTTACAAACCAAGAGCGATATTTGCTGCCGCGAGCTGATGTAGAAATTGATGATTTTTCGGAAATTGATGAGGAATTAGTAGAGAATCTAGCGAAAATGGAGCCATTTGGTAATGGTAATCCCGAACCAGTGCTAAAAATTACCAGGGCATCAGTTTTGAGCATGCGACGAATGGGCGCGGACGGGCAACACGTTAAATTAGCGCTGCGTGATAAAAATGGTAAAGTGTTGCAGATGCTGGCGTTCAACGCATCAGAGGAATTTTTCCGCGAGCCAGGCGACGAGGTAACGGCGTGGTTCCAGCCAACTGTCAATGAGTGGCAGGGGGTGCGGACGGTTGAGGGGCGACTGCTGCATATTATTTTACTGGATTGATACTTGGCCGGGTAAAATTTTGCTTTGCAAAAGTATTCCTCATCTGATATAATGCATAACGATATGGTACGAGTTACACGTAAAGACGAGAAAGAGGCGAATGAAAACGTTCTTCGCCGTTTCAACCGCCGGCTTTTGCAAAGCGGCGTGATGCAGAAAGCCAGAGCGTCAATGCGCTTTGAAAAACCGATTAGCAAAACAGTACGGCGCAGCAGGGCAATTGTTCGCCGTATGCGCAAGGCGGAAAAGACGCAGAAGTTGCGTTTGGGAGTTCGCTAGCCAATGGCGCTGAAGGCGCGAATTAAAGATGAAATGAAAGCCGCTTTACTTAGCGGCGATCGTTTTGTTGGCGAGACGCTGCGTAATCTGACGGCAGCAATTCTGGATGAAGAGGTTAAGCTAGGCAAGCGCGATGAAGGCCTGAGCGATGAAGAAATCGAAAAAGTCGTTGCCCGCGAAGTCAAAAAACGCAATGAATCGGCTAAAATCTACCGAGATAACAACCGTCCAGATTTGGCCGAACCAGAAGAGCGGGAAATTGAGATTCTGCAGGCATATTTGCCGAAGCAGTTAGATGAAACTGAGCTGGCGGCGATTATTGAGGCGAAAATAGCCGAACTTAGCGTAACTGGGCCGCAGGCAATGGGCCAGGTTATTGGCGCAGTTAAAAAGCAAGTTGGCAACGCGGCAGATGGTGCGGCGATTGCTCGTATTGTAAAACAAAAGTTGGATTAACAGAAAGAAGGTATCATGATTGTATTTTTTGGCCCGGCTGGCGCAGGTAAAAGTGTCCAAGGGCAAATGCTGGCAGCGCGTAATGGCTGGCGCTGGTTGAGCGCGGGCCAGCTGCTGCGCGACACGCGCGATCCCGAGCTATTTGCGCAGATGCGGACTGGCGGCTTGGTTGATCCAGAAAAGGTGAATAAACTAATCGGTGAAGCGTTAGACCGAGCCAAAGATATTGATCGTGTGGTGCTAGACGGTTATCCGCGGCAATTAGCACAAGCAAAATGGTTGATTGAGCATCGTCCTGAGCATGGTCGGGACGTTGCGTTGGTGATTGTCTTGGAGGTGCCGCGTGCTGAGTTGCTGCACCGCCTGAAGGTGCGCGGCCGTATCGACGATACGCCCGAGGTAATTGATGAGCGCTTACGGATTTATCGGCACGAGATGTATCCAGTTCTTGATTATTTGACGGAGCATGGAGTGAATATTGCGCACCTTGACGGAACAGGTACGGTTGGGCAGGTTCACGATCGGATTATGGAGGAGCTGCAAGCATGCAGGATCGTTTAATTACTGGCGAGAAAACTCCTGAGCAAATTCAGGCTATGCGCGATGGCGGCAAGAAATTAGCGCAGATTTTCCAAGATATTCGCGATTATATTCATGCTGGTATGAGCGAAAAGGATGTTGATGCGTTCGTTGACGGCAAGATAAAAGAATATGGCGCTTCGGCTACTTACAAAACAGATGAGGTGAACTTCCCGGGGGTTATTTGTATCAGTACTAACGACGAAATCGTGCATAGCCCGGCGAGCGATTATATCTTTCAAAAGGGCGATGTGGTGAGTTTTGACTTGGTGATTACTTATAAAGACATGAAGACGGATAGCGCTTTCACGATGGTGGTTGACGATAAGCCGAAAGGCGCAGTCAAACACCTGTTAACGACCACCGAGAGAAGTTTGTATGCCGGGATTGATGCAATTAAAGGCGATGTTCGTACTGGCGACATCGCAGCTGCGATTGAAAAAGTTTTGAAAGATGGCAAATTAGGAATTATCCGTGAATTAGTTGGGCACGGTGTCGGTTTGAAAATGCATATGCCGCCAGATGTGCCGAACTACGGCCGCAAACACACTGGCGTACTGTTACACCCGGGCGATACGATTGCTATCGAACCGATGGCGACGCTGGGCGGCGAGAAAATTGTTACTGATAAAGATGACGGTTGGACGATTCGTACGCGCGATGGTAGTTTGGCCGCACACTTTGAACACACAGTTTTGATTACCGAAAACGGCGCTGAAATTATTACGCAGTTGTAAATAACTATACGGGTTATGCTATAATATCCCTATATGCAAGAACAATCTCGATATGCAGTTGGTATAGATGTCGGAACTACGATGATTCGGTGCGTGGTCGGGCATGTAGATACGACGACTGGCACGCCGACAATCGTTGGCGTTGGCGAATACCCGAACAGTGGTATGCGCAAAGGTTCGGTCTCGAACTTGAACGGACCGTCCGAGGCGATTGATAAGGCTCTGGGCGATGCTGAGCGAATGAGCGGCTACCAAGTCAACGATGCGACTGTTAGTATAAATGGCTCGCACATTATGAGTACGCGTACTGACGGTATGATTGCCGTTGGTA
This sequence comes from uncultured Candidatus Saccharibacteria bacterium, assembly GCA_963539155.1. GTDB lineage: Bacteria > Patescibacteriota > Saccharimonadia > Saccharimonadales > Saccharimonadaceae > Saccharimonas. Next base: position 81,534 of record CAUTJX010000002.1, on the reverse strand, counting down.
TGGCTGACCACGAAGTTAACGAAGACGATCTTTATCGCATAGAAGATGTTGCAACGACTGGCAAAGTGCCAGCTAACCGCAAAATATTGAAAGTCGTACCGTTTAGCTACACGATTGACGGGCAGGGCGGAGTTAAGAACCCGCTAGGCATGACGGGCACGCGCCTTGAGATTAGCGCTAATGTGGTGTCGGCGATGGCGCCGTATGTAGTAAATCTCGAAAAGGCGGTTGAGGGCGCTACTGTGCGGCCGAATGACGTGGTACCGTCGGTGATGGCAGCGGCTAAGGCTGTGCTAGACGATTCTCAGATGGAAAATGGCGTGGCAGTGATCGATCTCGGTGGGGCGACTACTGGCGTAGCAATCTATGAAGAGGGTGACCTGCAATATATTGGCGTGGTACCGTATGGCGGCATTAATATAACGAACGACTTGGCGATTGGACTGAAAATTGATCCAGAAATAGCTGAAGAAGTAAAGCTAAAACATGCATCGGCTACTAACCGCAACAAATCTAGCAAAGTTTCGATTAAACACGATGGTGAGAGTCTAGAATTTGATATTGCCGATATCGATGAAATTGTTGAGGCGCGGTTAGAAGAGATTTTTGAAGCGGTTAACAAAGAATTGAAGAAAGCTGGCCGTGCCGGACGCCTGCCGAGCGGTGCTGTTCTAACGGGCGGGACAGCTAATATGAAAGGTATCGTTGAATTTGCCAAAGCCCAGCTCGGTGTAGCTGTTCGTAAAGGTAAAGCTAAGGGTTATGGCGGCGTGGTCGATAATGTTGATAAACCTGAATTCGCGGCGGCAATTGGCTTAATGTTGGTTGATATTAATCCTGACGGCTATCATAGTGCTGCGGTTGATTCTAGCAAGTCGGGCAGTAAAGGCGGGCTTTTCCGTTCGCTATTTAACAGGTTTCGGCCATAGGTGATATACTAGAAATAAGATCCAGAGAATAAGGGGTAAGGAGTTGTAATGCCAGAGGTAAAACCGAGCGAAATCCAAACATTCGCAAGCATCAAAGTCGTTGGCGTCGGCGGCGCCGGCGGTTCGGCGGTTAACCGTATGAAAGACGCGGGGCTAAATGGCGTCCAGTTTATAGCTATGAATACAGACGCGCAGGCTTTGCATAATTCAAAAGCTGATGTCAAAATTCACTTGGGTCATAATACCACGAATGGTTTGGGAGCTGGGGCCGATCCAGCCGTTGGTGAAGCAGCAGCCCGCGAGTCGATTGATGAAATTCGCGAATCGCTAGAGGGAGCCGATATGGTGTTTGTGACGATTGGTGCTGGCGGTGGAACCGGCTCGGGAGCGGGTCATGTGGTAGCTGAAGTAGCGCGCGATCTCGGTATTTTGACTGTTGGCGTGGCTACCAAGCCGTTTAGCTTCGAAGGCGAAAAGCGCCGGGCTAATGCTGAGTGGGCGATTGCTCAACTGGGTCGGCAAGTCGATACGCTAATTTCTATCCCGAATGATCGACTGCTGCAAACCATTGACCGGCGGACGCCGTTGCTTGAGACTTTCAAGATTGCCGATGATGTACTGCGCCAAGGTGTGCAGGGTATTTCAGAGCTGATAACTGAGCATGGTTTGATTAATCTCGACTTCGCCGATGTCAAAGCCATCATGAGTAATGCCGGATCAGCACTAATGGGTATCGGCCGGGCTAGTGGTGAAGGCCGGGCGGCGCAAGCGGCGCAGCAAGCGATTGAGTCGCCGCTAATTGAAGTATCGATCGATGGTGCTAAGGGTGTACTCTTTAATGTCACTGGCGGTTACGATATGAGTATGGCGGAAATTCAAGAAGCTGCCGAAATTATCACGAGTGCTGTTAGCCCAGATGCTAATATTATATTCGGCGCCACATTGAAGCCGGAATTAGAAGACGAGTTAATTATCACCGTGATCGCGACTGGCTTTGATAATGCGTACTATCAGCAGCAGGCAGAGGAATTAACGGCGCCAGCAGAACAAGCGCCAGCTGTTCAAACGCAATCAATTAGCGAAGCTGTCGATGACATCGATATGGACTTGTCGCATCAGTCGGCAGCAGCACAATTTGCCAGCGAGGATACAGCAGATATATGGGGCAGTTCGGTTGATGAGGATGATGAAGACGATACGCCAGCCTTTTTGCGGCGTCGCCGAAAAAATAAGCATAACAACGAGGATTAAATGAAAGGGATTAAAATCGGCAACAGTCGCGTACTAGAGTCGAGAGAATCGGCTGACGGTATTACGATTCGCCGCCGCCGCGAAACCCCCGATGGCAAGCGTTTTACGACGTATGAGCGAATCGAACGTCCGAATTTGGCAGTTATTAAATCTAGCGGAGCTCGCGAATTGTTTGAGCGGGCAAAGTTAGCCAATTCTATCCGCCGTTCAGTTGGTAAGTTCTTCAAATCGGAAGTTGAACTGGAGGAAATAATCGATGCCGTGGAAGACCGCGCGCATAGCTTGGGTGAGAGCGAAATTGAATCTCGTTTGATTGGCGAGTTTGTACTTGACGAGCTAGCAAAACGTAACGAAGTCGCATATGTGCGCTTTGCCAGCGTATTTCAAAAGTTCAAGACGTTGGATGATTTCGTCAAAATATTAGAGCAGCGCCGCCAGAAAGGGCAGGAATAATGCGAGTAGTTGTGGTGTACCGGGCGGAAAGCGATTACGCGCGCCGAGTTATAGATTTTTTGCATGACTTTAATCGGCAGACAGGGCACACGATTGAGGAAGTTGACCCAGATTCGGCTGAGGGCAGTGATTTTTGCCGGACGTACGATATCGTTGAATACCCAACGATTATCGCGCTGAGTGCTGATAGCCAGATGCAGAATATGTGGCGCGGGCTTCCTCTGCCAACAATTAGCGAGGTAAGTTTTTATGTTTGAGAAGTTGCACAAGCAGCTGCCAGGCAAAGAAGTAAAGCGCCGGCAGTTGGCGGCGCTATTGATGCTGGTTGGTAGCGGCTTGGGCTTGTTGGCTTCGTTTGTGTTGTCGATTGAATCGCTGACGCTTGCTAAAAATTCGCATGCCGTGTTGAACTGTGACTTGAACGCGGCGATGAGTTGTTCGACGGTGGCGAACCATTGGTCGGCGGCGCCGCTTGGCTTCCCTAATAGTTTTATTGGTATGATGACGCTGCCGGTGATGGTGACAATTGCGGTGGCGTTGCTGGCGGGTACGAAGTTTCCGAAGTGGTTTATGTGGGGCGCGCAGCTTGGCGCGGTGGCGGGCTTGCTATTTGCTGGTTGGATGTTCTACATGAGTTATGTCGAGATTGGTGCGTTGTGTCCGTGGTGCTTGACACTGGACGCGGGTATGCTGCTGATTTTTTATGGACTAACCAGGCACAATGTTTTGAACAAAATTATTGAACACCGCGGGTTGCGCCAGTTTGTTGACAAGGGCTACGATACGTTAGTACTGGCCTCGGTGGCGGCGCTGGTGATTATGGCGATTTTGGCTAAGTTTGGTAGTCAAATTGTCTAGTTCAGGCAATTTAGTGGTTGGTTATGGCAATGAAGAAGTTGTTGCCGGAAGCGATAGTTTTACTAGCTGAGATTGATATGTCATAATGATGGTATGAAGAAAAATTTTCTTGTTAGAGCGTTCTTTGGCGTTACCATTGCGGCGTTCGGCGGGGTTCTGTTACTGAGGAATCTCGAGATTATCAAGTTTGATAGCTGGCACGTGTTCTGGGAAACTGTTTGGGCGGTTGGTCTGGTTTTGGCTGGTCTGATGACGATATTCAGTTCTCGCAGGGCCTCGCTGCGGGTGTGGGGATTACTGCTAATGACTATCGGTGTGTCCATTGGCTTGGGCGCTTACGGTGTAATTAATATTAGCGTTTGGAAGATATTTTGGCCGGTGATGTTGATCGCTATCGGCTTGACGGTAAGTGTCGGTTCAGGCGGCCGCAAGCGGTCTAAAAAATCAGCTGATGATAGCGGTAATGAAAAAATTGCAATTTTTTACGGTGAAGAGTCGCGGGTGAAAGGTGATTATACTAGCGGTTCGGTAACGGCTATATTTGGCGGCGTGGAGTTGGATTTGCGCCAAGCGAAAATTAAGGACGGCGCGGTCATCGACGTCTTTACGTTTTGCGGCGGTGTCAACATCAATATGCCTGACGACGTGATCGTTAAAAACGAAGTTCACGGCATTTTGGGCGGCAGCGAGGATAAAACCGTATCCAAATCTTCCGCCAAAAAGACAATCTATCTGCGCGGCGAGTGCGTTTTGGGTGGTTTGGAAGTAAAATGATTTAGTTTGGATTGGCTCGAGATAACGCTATATCTAGTGTGCTTACGCTAGATATAGCGTTATTTAATTTTATGTAGTAAAATGTGAGTAAGGGCGTTTTCGCGTGTGCTTGATGAGGTATTCTCTGGCAGGGCTAGCGCGAAATGAGCGGTTATCAACCGCGAAGCCTGCGGGAAGAAATCGGTTTTATAAGCTGAGATTAGACCCCGCCGTGAGCTTGCGTAAATAGCATAAGAAAGAGCTAAAAGAATCACTTCTTTTGGAATCGAGATGGTACCGTCCGTTTGAAACACCTCCAGCGGATTCTCGAAGTCAAAAGAGGTGATTTTTTGAAAGGAAATAATACTAGTGCCAGCTAGCAAACAAGAGTTGCTTAAAGATACCAACGGCGAATACTCGCCTAATAACAACGCACCAGTTATTGAGGCGGTGTCGTTTGGCAGCAGCTCATTTACTCGTCTTAAAAAAGAGATGTATATATCTGACGATTATGAGACGGAACTGCGCGATCTAATTAAACAGAAAAAGGCAGTAGTGTTGGCAGTAGAGGCAGATGGACGCTATGTCGGCAGAGTGACCTTGCGGCATGACTGGGGTGATGAGACATCTATCATTGAAAAGGATTTTCCAGGTTTACCGCAAATCAATGCGCTGGAAATTGATGAGGATTATCGACGTCGGGGCTTGGCGACTATGCTTATCGCGGCAGCAGAAAATGAAGCCCGCCGCCAAGGTTTTTCTATGATTGGACTGGGTGTTGAAATCTCAAATGAACCAGCGAAAAGACTATACGAAAAACTAGGCTACAGTTATCAGCAGGTAGGCGGTAGCGATACGTATGATTTTCTCTTCGGCAAGCCTAATCCGCAGGTATATAAGCTACGGTTAATGACAAAATCGTTGCAAACAGAGGCAAATCATGACTAATCAGCATCAAGAATGGCTAGATTTTGCGAAAAGCGTGGCGCTGGAGGCGGGCGATATTATGCGAAAATATTTTGATAAGAAACCAGACTCTCATTTCAAAGCAAACAACACAATTGTGACTGTTGCTGATGAGGAGATAGTAAAAGCGATGAGGAGACTAATAGAATGATGAACAGGGAACAGGAAAGTTTGATTAATAATTTAAACAAAGCAGTGAATATAAGGTAAATAAGGAGAAAGTGTAATGAAATTCAAACACGGAACACGCCGTCGCGCGGCAGAATACGAAAAAGACTGGGTGCAACGCTGGAAGGACGATCAGACGTTTGAAAAGTCGGTGACGCAGCGGTCGGCAGATAATGCCTACGTTTTTTACGACGGGCCGCCGTTTATCACTGGGGTGCCGCATCATGGTACGCTACTGAGCTCAATCGTTAAGGACGCGGTGCCGCGCTACTGGACGATGAAGGGCAAGCGCGTGGAGCGCCGCTGGGGTTGGGACTGCCATGGGTTGCCGGCAGAGAATTTCGTCGAAAAGCAGATGAATATCGTGGATCGGCGGCAAATTGTCACGAGCCTAGATCAGCTCGCGCCACTAGATAAGGATGGTAACCCACTGCCGACCATTAGCCTGGAAAAGTACATCAACAAAGCGCGCGAAAGTATGGTGGCGAATAGCGAGACGTGGCAGGGCGTGATCGATCGCATTGGTCGCTGGGTGGACTTCAAAGGCGCCTATCGCACCATGGACAAGAATTTCATGGAGAGCGTCTGGTGGGCCTTTAAACAGTTGTATGAGGCTGGCAAAATCTATGAAGGCGAAAAGGTGCTGATGTACGACACCAAGTTTGCTACCCCTGTTAGCAAGGCAGAAGTAACTATGGATAATGACGCTTACCAGACGGTAACTGATCCGAGTGTGTATGTGAAATTTAAGCTGCTTAGCGGTAACACGAGGCGCAAGATAACGTTAGATAAAAGTTCAAAGATTTTGTTTGTGTGCAATGCAAATGTTGTCCGTTCACAGATGGCGCAGGCTTTTTATAATCACTTCACCAAGACGCAGAATGCCGATTCGGCTGGCGTTAACGCAGAGAAGTATCCTACCGCTGAGATACCAACAGTTGCGGATTTCGATGCTCATCTCGTTGCTAAGAATCTTGATCCGCTGGCGGTTATTGACTTAATGCGAGAGAAAGGTATCGAAGTTGGAGCTAGCCAACGGATACAATTGACGAAGGATATGCTGTGTGATTACGACCTAGTTGTCAATATCGCTAATCGTAACCAGACACCGGATTGGCTAAAGGGCGATAACGTTGTTTGGTGGAAGATTGAGGACCCTCATGCCGAAAGTCGAGAGCTGGCAGAATTGGCGTGCGACGAAATCGAAAAGCGAGTCAAAAAGTTGATTAGCGGTGAAATAGTTGATGATACGCAAAAGCCAGTAGGCTTCGACGAATGCGAGAGGAGTTATGTCGGTGCTTTGTTGGTGGATACGAATGGAAAACTCATTGCGCAGCAGCGAGATGATAAGCCAGGTATCACGAATCCAGGTATGGTGAGCCTCTTTGGCGGGACTAGTCATGAGGGTGAGTCGCCAATTGAGACGCTGCGCCGTGAGCTTCAGGAGGAGCTTGAGCTTGAAGTAAATTCGAACAATCTATTGCTGCAGACCGTCAAGCACGAAAATGGAACGAATGTTGCATGTTCTATTTACATTATTACTGGCGTGGATGCTGAAAAACTCAAACTACACGAGGGTACAGGCTTCGCCACAGGCACACCAGAAGAGCTGCTAAGCCGTCCTGTGACAGGTGTAACCCAGCAGGCGATTGAAGCATTTGTCGAAGCACAAAACGCTACCCATATTCTCGCCTGGACGACCACGCCGTGGACGTTGCCAGCTAACCTGATGTTGGCCGTCAATCCAGAGATGACGTATTGCGAAGTGTTGGTGGGGGGTGAGAAGCTAATTATCGCTGAGGAAGCGTTGGAGCGCACCCTGCAGAATGAAAAGCACCAGCCGCTTGATTACGAAGTATTGCGCACCTTCCCAGGGAGCGAATTGGTGGGTAAGAAATACCAGCCGCTCAATACGGGCTCGACCTGGCCAGAAAATGACAAGATTCACACCATTTACGCGGCGGATTTCGTCTCGCACGAGTCGGGTACGGGCATCGTGCACATTGCGCCGGCCTATGGCGAGGACGACTTTGAGCTTGGTAAAGCCAATGGTATCGCGCCTTTCCATGTGATTGATGATAATGGCTACTACACCGATACCAATTACAAAGGCCTGGAGGTGTGGGAAAATAATAAATTCATCGCCAAAGACCTGAAAGAAAAGGGTGTGGTGTGGAAGATTGAGTACATTCGCCACGAATATCCATTCAATCCTAGAAGCAAGCAGCGCATCATGTACCGGGCGATTCCATCGTGGTTCTTTGATATCCAGGGCCAGAAGCCGCTGATGTTGGAGCAAAACGAGCATATCAATTGGTTCCCGGCTCATCTCAAGCACGGCCGCTTTGCTAAGAACATTGAGCAAGCACCAGATTGGAATCTGAGCCGCGACCGCTTCTGGGCGACGGCCATGCCGGTGTGGAAGGGCGACCAGGGTACGGTCAAAGTGGTCGGGTCGTATGCAGAGCTCAAGGAGCTCAGCGGCGTGGAGCTGGATGATTACCACCGCCCGTGGGTGGATGACATTACTTTTGAAATCGACGGCGAAACGTTTACCCGCATTGATAAGGTGCTCGACTGTTGGTTTGAGAGCGGTAGTATGCCGTTTGCCCAGCTGCATTATCCGTTTGAAAACCAGGTCAAGTTTGAGCAGAATTACCCGGCGGACTTCATCGTTGAGTACATCGGCCAGGTGCGGGCGTGGTTTTACTATGTGCACGCCGTCAACGCCGCCTTGGCCGAAATTGGTGCTTTCGGCGAGGCTGGTGCGCAGCACAAAAACGCCTACAGCAACGTCATCACCACCGGTGTGGTGGCGGGCAATGACGGCCGCAAGATGAGTAAGTCTCTCGGCAATTTTACCGACCCGAATGAGCTGATGGATAAGTTTAGTGCGGATTCCTTGCGTTTCCTGCTACTGAGTAGTCCGCTACTGAACGGTGAAGACTTTGCCTTGCACGACAAAGACGTTGGTGACGTGGCGCGTAAGCTCAGTATGATTTGGAATATGTATGATTTCTTCACCATGTATGCGGAAGTTGACGAGTTCACATTTCCGTACGATACGGCGTCTTCGGATGCGTTTCTCGTTCACCGTATCACCAATACGACTCACTCCGATACTCCCGAATCCTTGTCTCGCACTGGAACTGAGAACTCGTTCCAGATTAGCGTCGATATTGATAAATTATCTAACCCGCTCGATATCTGGATTATCAGTCGTTTGCACGAGCTGGTGGCGGAGGTCGAGAAGCATATGGATGCCTACAATATTCCTGATGCGCTGAGTCCGATTTTGCCATTCCTGGACGACGCGTCCAACTGGTACGTTCGTCGCAGTCGCCGCCGCTTCTGGAGATCGTCGAAAGAGGCCGCGGGCGCTGAAGGTGATGGTGACAAGAACGATGCTTATCGCACGCTACATTACGTGCTGGTGCGTCTGAGCTATATTTTGGCGCCGTTTACGCCGTTTTTGGCTGAGGAGTTGTACCATAATCTGACCGGCGATGATGAGTCGATTCACTTGAAGGATTGGCTGCCAGCGGGAGAAGTTAACAGGGCAATACTGCGCGATATGAACGCACTGCGTGCTGCTGTGAATGATGGTTTGTCGAAGCGTGCCGCTGAGGGAATTAAGGTTCGTCAGCCACTGGCATCCGCGAAGCTTGTCAGTACTATTTCGCAAAATACGCCAGAGGAAGTTGCTCAGTTCCTAGTCGATATTGCACGGGACGAGTTGAATGTTAAAACCGTAGAGGTCTTTACTGGTTCAGAGCTTGATGGTTCTGAAGTGTCCGCTCAGCCAAGTGTTGTCTACGATCTCACCATCACTCCCGAGCTCAAACGCGAAGGCCTGATGCGCGAGATCGTTCGCCATGTTCAGAGTGCGCGTAAGAAAGCTGGGTTGCAGGTGGACGACCGGATTGAGCTTGGTATCACTAGTAGCGACTCAGAAATCACCCAAGCTGTCGATATGTTTGCTGATACCATCAAGGCCGAGACGCTGGCTGTAAAGCTAGGCTCTGCGGCGGCGGACGATATGGAAAAGTACGACGTTAAAGTTGACGGCAAACCGGTGGAAATCTACTTGAAAAAGCATAATTAATATATTTTGTGCAATGCTATAGAAATTAGAAAGGATAATGAAATGAATCCGCAGCAAAACCAAATTATGCAAGTGCAGCAGCCAGCTCAAGTGCCGGTTCAGCCGACATCGATGGTCAGTGCTCTTGATAATGTGCCTTTGGTTAACTATGTAAAAGTTATCAGTTATGGCGTAACGATATTCAATGATTCGCCGGCGTGTATGCTGGAATGGACGACAGCTAACAGAATTCGGCTGGTTCGGATTGATGAGAATACCAACCGGCCGCTGGGGCTTGAGCTTGATGTTGATCCTAGCCAAATTACGAAAGTTAAAATTAACTTTGATCATTTGTATATTACAGCTGCTGGCAGACGTCTAAATCTTAATTTTAATAGTCGGGAAAGTCTGTTTCTTTTGGCTAGTGCGGCTGTTAGTCCGGTTATTGGATTTACCACCTTGGCTGCGCAGGGAAATGCAGCTAATGATAAAGGCATTCATTGGTGGTACGAAAACTTGCGCCTGTATGCTCCGTATGCAAAATCTGGCAACTTGGGAGTAACGGCTATGGTTGTTGGTACAGTTTCCGGAGTAGCTCTGGTGCTGTTGGTATTTATCGTCGCGATTATTTCTTCGATGAAGTGAAAAAGTAAGGTTAATATTGGGGCGGTAGATAATGTCGTCTATCTCTATTCCAGGATTGCCGAGGGTGAGATGCGCTATGCGAAAATGACGGATATTTTACAGAAATCGCATAAAGAACTGAAGATGTAAGGAGGAAATATGATTACCAAAGCTATTATTCCAGTCGCCGGTTGGGGCACGCGGATGCTGCCGATTACCAAATCAATCGAAAAGTGTATGTTGCCGGTGGGGACGCGTCCGGTGGTTGACTATATCGTGCAGGATATAATTCGGGCGGGTGTCAAGGATATTTATTTCGTGGTTGGCGAGCAAAGCACTCAGGTACAAAGCTACTATCGGTCGAATATCCAGCTGAACGATTATTTGCGGCGCGCTGGTAAACAAGATAAATTACCTCTGGTGGCGCCGCTGCGCGATGTGCGAATACATTTTTTAACTCAGCCTGGTACGGGTGGTTACGGCACTAGCATTCCAGTGGGCTTGGCGAGCGAATTTATTGAGCCGGGCGAATCGGCTTTCGTGGTGATGGGCGATCAGTTTTTCTGGCGGGAAGATGGCGGGTCGAACGCGGCGGATTTGGCGGAGTTGGTCGAGTCGCGCGGTTTGACGGCTGGTCTGCTAGGCAATCCTGTTGACGAGGAATTTATTCCACAAACTGGTATCATAGAGACGGACGAACAAGGCAATTTTGTGCGAATCATTGAAAAACCGAAACTGGAGGAAGCGCCAAGTAATCTCAGCAATTCCAGCCTTTACGTTCTCAATAAGGAGATTTTCGAGTTGGCGCGTACATTGCCTGCCAATCCACAGCGCGGTGAATTTGAGCTAACTGATGCCATTAACGCGTACATCGCGAGTGGCGGTGTCATCGCGGTTGGTGAGGCTAAGGGCGACTACATGGAATGCGGCTCACCGAGTGGCTGGCTGCGTGCTAATAACGCCATGGCCGAGTTGCAGGCAAATTAGTCCATTGTAAAAATCACAGAAAATGTTAAAAATACTTGACAAATCAAGAGAAAGAGAGTATAGTAGGGAACTATTAGCAATGCCGTAAAAAGAAAGGGATCATGGGTAATGGCAAGCGAACGTTCTATGGGGCAACCAGAAAGAGGAATACCGCCAGAAAGAGGAATACCGCCAGAAAGAGTAAATAATCGTAGTGAGGATGTATATTTTGCTGATGGTGCTACGGGTATCATTTATGATGGTCGTACCGGCGATGGCATTTCATTTTCGATCGATCCTAAGGTGCATGATAAATATATCCGCGACACATACGAAGGCGACGGTCAGGCGTCTATACTAATTACTAAAGATCCAGAAACAGGTGATGTTGAAACTTTCGCTATTGGCGACGGCTTGATCCTACCTGAAGGCAAGGAAAACGAAAAAGGTTCAGCGTTAGAAAAACCTCAAGGTGAGGTAATGCCTGATATTGTATTTGGAAAGAGGTGGATTGTGGGTCAATATCCGGTAGCAGGTCTTATTGTGGAAGGACCAACTATGTCTAAGCCGCGAGATGGTATGACAGAATCAGACCGTAAATCGCCGTTTGAAGGCGCAAAGAGTGCGCTATATACTAAACGCTACGGTACGCAGCAATAGAACCTTAACTTAACATTCCTCAAGTAGGAGTGAACCAAACTGCCTGCGAACCTTGATTTACCATCGTACCTCTGGTACAATAGTACAGATTGAAAACTAATTATTAAGGAACGAAATGAAAGCAGTCGTAAAGATCTCTGGCAAGCAATATGTTGTCAGCGAAAAAGAGTCCCTCTTGGTGGATCTCCTCCCTGAAGGCACAAAAGAACTCACTCTCGACGCACTTTTAGTGATTGATGGTGATAAAACAAAAGTTGGCACGCCGACCGTAAAAGGCGCGGTGGTAAAAGCGAAAGTCGTTGAGGCGGAAGTCAAAGGCGACAAAATCCGCGTCATTCGCTACAAAGCTAAAAAACGCGTTCACAAAGAAAACGGCCATCGTCAAAAATATAGCCGTATCGAGATCACGTCGATTAAATAGTAGATACAAACTTGATAAATTGCCCTGTTCTTTGAAGCAGGGCAATTTCATATTTACTAGATGTTTGTGGTATAATTAAACGTAAGCAGAGAGGGCAGATAAACAGTGGCATCTATCATAACGGTTACCAATCAGAAAGGCGGCGTTGGCAAGACGACAACGTCAATCAATCTGGCTTACTATCTGGCAAAGATGGGCAAGCGGACGCTATTGATTGATTTCGATCCGCAGGGCAATGCAACTAGCGGCTTAGGTATTGATAAGCAGAGCTTAGAAGTAACTATTGCTGATGCTATTCTCGGCCGTAAAAAATTAGTAGAAGTAACGGTTCCAACCGAGTTTGATAACCTATCGTTGGTGCCTGCTGTGCCAACCTTAGCTAATACCGAAGTAGAGCTGGCTCAGACTGATTATCGTTTCAGCCGCCTGAAATATGCTATCAAGGCTTGCACCATAGATTACGATTACATTATCATTGATTGTCCGCCGAGTTTGAGCTTGTTGACGGTTAATGCATTGATTGCCGCTCAGTATGTTTTGCTGCCAGTACAAGCAGAATTCTATGCGTTAGAGGGCCTAGGCCAGTTACTGGAAACGATGAAACTAGTGCGCAAAAATCTCAATCCAACGCTTGATTTGGTAGGTGTGTTGCCGACAATGGTTGATAACCGCACATCACTGTCGACGCAAGTATTAGACGAGATTTCTAAGCATTTTCCAGCTAAAGTGTTCAAAACGAAGATTCCGCGTAATGTTCGCTTGGCCGAGGCACCGAGCCATGGCTTGCCAATTGGCGCGTATGATAGGTTTAGTAAAGGCGCTCGCGCTTATAAAGCGCTAGCCAAGGAGGTGATTGAGCGTGCCGGCTAAAAAGGGCCTAGGGCGAGGTTTTGACTCGCTTATTCCGACAGAGCTGCTAGACGAATCATTTGATCCGACGGCCGAGCAAGATGAACGCGTTAGCGATTTGCGCTATATTAAATTAGCGTCGATTATGCCCGATCCAGATCAGCCGCGTCGCGAATTTGACGACGATGCGTTGGTTGAATTGAGTAAATCGATCAAAGAGCATGGCGTATTGCAGCCAGTGGTGGTGCGGCCGCATGGCGACGGCTATATGATTGTGGCTGGCGAACGCCGTTTCCGGGCTTCTAAGCTAGCGAAGCTTGATCGGATTCCAGCGCTGGTACGGACGCTATCGGGCCAGCACCGGTTAGAGCTGTCGTTGATCGAGAATATCCAGCGCCGCGACCTTAATCCGCTAGAAACAGCGACGGCGTATTTAAAGCTGCGCGATCAATTTAATCTGACTTTAGATGATATCGGCAAGCGTGTCGGTAAAACGTCGGCGGCGATTGCTAATACTATGCGCTTGTTGCGCTTGCCGGGGGCGGTGCGCGATGTAGTAGCGCGCGGCGAACTAAGCGAAGGCCAGGCGCGGTCGTTGACGAGCTTGCCAGAAGAAGAAATTTTGCGGGTTGTCCCGATAATTATAAAAGAACAATGGAGCGCGCGGACGATTGAGCGCTATGTCTCGAATTATAAAAAGTTGCATGGCACAACATCGACTAAAGGTAGAAAAGCCGTCCGCAGCTCGAGATTTATTCGCGAAGAGGAGTGTTTTGCTAAGCGTTTCGGAACGCCAGTCGCCGTCAAAGAGACTCGGAAAGGCGCCGGACGGATTATTATTTCATTCAAAGATCAAGCAGATTTCGAGCGAATTGCCAAGTTGTTAGGTGAATAACCCCGAATTGCACTAATCTAACGTTGTAAAAATTACAAATTGAATTTTTAGGCTGCTAGCTTGTAATCTTAATTTTAAACTCAAAACGAGTCTATATTGCCTAACGGAAAAATCCGCAGAGCTACTGGTCCGACGATATCATAAGTTGGAATGAAGCCCAGTCCGCTACGCGAGTCGAATGAGTTGTCGCCGACTCGATTATCGCCCGCTACGAAAATAGAGCCTTCTGGTACTGTCCATTCGCCGCTGTGGCTAGTTGGCGATTTTGGACCAACGTTGTTCTTGCGTGTGCTGTCGTCTGGATGAAAGCCTTCGGGATATTTATTATTGTAAACTGTTAGCACGCCGTCCTTGACAACGACGCGTTCGCCGGGGAAGGCAATTACGCGTTTGATGATGTAGCGATCTGGCGCTCCAGGCCTATAGACTGGATTGACAAAAACAACAATCTTTCCACGTTCTGGCAAATACGGTTTATTTTGTATCTGTGCCATGGTTACAGGTATTCGGTTAATGATTAACCGGTCGCCGTCGGCGAGAGTATTATCCATGCTGTGTCCAGAGACGGAAAAACTGCGAAAAACGTAAGCATTTAATAGCAAAGTGCCAATTAGCACTGCAATAACAAATCCGCTAAAATTTAGAAAATCTCGAAGACGCGGATGGCGGGTGAGATAGCTAGCTTCCATTACACGTATTATACGCTGTAAAAACCAACGAAACAATAAGCGCGATATTTATTTTTTAGCTAAAATCCTTTATAGTACATAGATATGGTGAAGCGAGCGATAGACGGTTTTGTACCGCGAAATACTCCTGCGCGTAGAGCGCCTGTTGATAGCCAGAAAAAACCAGCGGTTAATTTCGGCGATATGGGGCATACTGTGTCTGTACGGCACCAGCAGCAATTGCCGCCGCGGCCGATTACTTCGGTGCCAAATAGAGGTGTTCGCAGCGATATCGACGAGTCTCTGCGCGAGATTAGTAATAATCTTGATTTATCTCCATCCAAGCATTCTGGCAAGGGCTCGCCAAAAAATGGTCGGAAAAAGCGCGATTGGAAAAAAATCGCCAAGCGTGCGGCAATTGCAATAACTGTTATTGTACTTGGTATTGGTATTTTCCTGGGGGTACGGGCTTTGATGGCAGGCAATGCTGTTTTTAAGGGCGATATATTCGGTTTCGTACAGAAGAAACCGCTCAAGCAAGATGCTCATGGCCGCAGCAATATTTTGATACTTGGCACTTCAGAAGACGACGCTGGTCACGAAGCGGGATATCTAACCGACTCGATGATGATCCTTAGTGTTGACCAGAACAAAAAGGATGCTTATATGATTAGCGTGCCTCGAGACTTATACGTCAAATATGGTAAGAGCTGCCAAGCGGGTTATTCTGGCAAGATTAACGCTTATTTTAACTGCGTCAACGATAATTGGTCGAGCGACAGCGCCGAGGAAGAGCGTCAGACGGCAACTAGAGCTTTTGTTGGTAATATATTTGGTATTGATGTGCAATATTCGGTTCACCTGAATTATAGCGTGATGCGTGATTTGGTGGGGGCGCTTGGCGGTATTAAGATTACCATCGACAGCCGCAATCCGAATGGTGTGATGGATAGTAATTTTGACTGGAAGTGCGGTACGACGTCTGCCGAGAAGTCTCAGCGCTGTCCGCGCGGCCACTATATTAGCTATCCAAACGGTGAAGTAGAATTAGATGCCGAGCACGCGCTGTATTTGGCGATGGCGCGCGGCGACCGAGCGCCAACGTACGGTTTCGAACAGTCTAATTTCGACCGCGAAAAAAATCAGCAAAAGATTATGGTTGCTATTCGCGACAAGGCCTTAAGTGCCGGCACGCTGGCAGATTTTACTAAAATTTCTGGTATTATCGACGCGATTGGCAAGAATTTACGAACTAATTTCGAAAAGAGCGAAGTGCGTACGCTGGTCGAGCTAGTACACGACATCAAAAGCGATAATATTAAAAGCGTCAGTTTGATTGATGCCGAGCCGGCTATCTTGACAACTGGCACGTACGGCGGCGCTAGTTCGGTGGTGCCGACGGCCGGAACGTATGACTACAGCCAGCTGCGGGCTTTCGTTAAGAAAAACCTCTATGCGACAGATATCACTAAAGAAAATGCTAACGTCGTTGTACTTAATGCTACTGGCGTATCAGGCGTGGCGCAAAAACAAGCTGATAAATTAACTGAGCTTGGCATGACGGTTAGTACTGTCGGTAATGCGCCGCAAAACGGCTCGTATTCTAGCAACAAGATATATAAAGTCTCAACGCGCGCCAAGACAGCTACGTCTGTAAAACTGCAGTCGCTTTACGGCGCTGCCCCAGAAGCGGTACAGAGCGTGCCAGGTGTCAAATATAATGCAGAGGTGGACTACGTTATTATCATAGCAGTCAAGCCGAATGCCGGCGAGTAGGCGGGTTATAGAAACAATACTAAGGTGGTATAATTAAGCGGTATGAGTTCAACAAAAAAGCATAAGTATAGCTCTAAGGCAAGCTCGCTGGCTTATGCATCGCTTAATATTTTGCTGGCGCTGGCGGTGTTTGGAACTATTTATGTAACTAATTCGCCAATTTTTGCTTTGCTGCTGGTGGCGCTTGGCAAATGGCGGATTTTATCGGTAAGGCCGCGTTTTTGGGTGGCTAATGTTTTGTCTAATTTGGTGGATATTATAGTTGGCGTTAGTTTTGCGCTGTTAATTTGGCTGTCGGGCGGATACATGATACTTCAGCTGGGGCTAACAGTGTTGCATATTGTCTGGCTGCTATTTATCAAGCAGCGCTCAAAATACACGTACGCGGTTATTCAGGCTGGTACTGCGCTGTTCTTGGGGCTAGTGACACTGTCGTTGACAGCTTATTCATGGGATTCATTTTATTTCGTAGCAGTTGTTTGGGTGATTGCTTATGCGTCAGCGCGGCATGTGGCTAGCCGCTACGAGGGAATCAGCACTAATCTTTACGCGATAGCAGCAGCAACAGTGTGCGCTGAACTCGGCTGGATCTCGTATTATTGGATGATTGCTTATACTGTTCCTGGTTTAGCTGCTATCAAGGTATCGCAATTCGCTATATTTGCAGTATTGATGGGTTTCGTGGCCGAGCGGACAGCGCGCAGCTATCATAAACACGGCGAAGTTCGCTTCGCTGATATTGCAATGCCGATATTATTAACGGCAATGACGATGGTTGTGGCGTATATCTTTGCGGTTTTGAGCGGCAGCGATGCTTTGTAGGGCGTTAAGCAGATTTTTAAGGATTCTTTAAGACTATATGCGCATAGTAAGTATAATGGATATGATCAAATTATCGAATAGAGGAGGTTTCTGATGAATAATAAGCAGGAAAATGCTACACCGCGATCGTCAGACTCACAGCCGCTACCGCCTCAGGTTGTTGCGGTTACTAAACCTTGCCAGAAGAAGACGGTTTGGCTAGCGATCTCTATCGTGATTGCGGCGATTATTTTGGCGGCTGGCGGCATAACTTGTACGCTGCTAATACGAGGAGGTCGCAGTTCTCTGAACACTTTCGTTGACGGTAATCTGGCGGCTGATAGTAAGGAGGCTTCTGTCTCTGATATTATTGACAAAGTTTCGCCAAGCGTGGTGTCGATAGTCACCAATACTAAGTCGCAATCGCTATTTGGCGGTTCCCGCCAGGTGCAGGCGGCCGGTACAGGTATTATTCTCAGTAAAGACGGCTTCGTTCTTACTAATAAGCATGTTGTAGAAGGCGCGCAGTCGGTTACGATTGTGGCCTCGGACGGGTCGACTTACGACGCGGTATCGCTAGTTGGTACCGATCCGTTGAATGATTTGGCTTACTTAAAGATCAAAGACGTTAATAATTTAACACCAGCAGCTCTAGGCGACTCGTCGACAGCCCGAGTCGGGCAGAACGTTATTGCTATCGGTAATGCGCTAGGACAGTATCAGAACACCGTTTCTAAAGGTATTATTTCTGGTAAGGGCCGGGCGGTCTCGGCGAGCGATAGTAGCGGTAACTCGCGGGAATCTCTGACTGATATGCTGCAAACCGATACGGCTATTAATTCTGGCAATTCTGGCGGGCCGTTAATTAACTACAGCGGGCAGGTTATCGGTATTAATACAGCGGTAGCTTCGAATGCTGAAGGAATTGGCTTTTCGATCCCGATTAACGCAGCAAAAGGTACAATCCAGCAAGTTTTGGCTGGCAAAGGCGTGCAGCGAGCGTATCTGGGCGTCAATTACACGGATATCACGCCGGAGATAGCCAAGCATTATAGTTTGCCATCAAAATATGGCGCGTACGTGACTGGCGGCCGCAGCGAAGACGTTGGTGTTACCGCTAACAGCCCGGCCGCTAAAGCCGGTATTCAAGACAAGGATATCATTACCAAGGTTAATGGTACTGAATTGGGCGCGCGAGGTAATTTATCAAGCGTTCTCGGGCAGTATCAGCCGGGCGATACTATTGATTTGACGGTGATGCGCAGCGGTAAAACGATAAATATCAAAGCGACGCTAGCGGCCTATCAAGAATAAGTAAATTATGCTTGTAGTACGACGATAAAGCCACGTGTTAGCTTATGCCGCAGTTGGCACGAACCAGCGTAGGCTATTATTGCGCCGTGCTGCCGCAGGTCGGCTTCTAAAAAGATTAAGGCGCTAGGACTTAAGTGTGCTGGTAGCTGGTCTATCAGCTGGTAGATTAGCGCCAAGCCCTCGTCTTTGGCGAAGAGTGCTAATGCTGGTTCATGATTAGTCTCGGGCGAGCGCTGCCACGAACGGTTGACATATGGCAAATTAGCGATAATTATATCGAATTTGCCGGGTACGGCGCGCAACAAATTACTTTTTATCAGAGCGACGTCGGCTTGAAATTTTTCAGCATTTTGACGGGCAATGCGTAAAGCTGGTTGGCTAATATCAGATAAAATTACGTTAAGTTTCGGGATCTCTAATTTTGCGGTGATGCCCAAGCAGCCGCTGCCAGTGCCAATATCTAGCAGCTTGCCAGAAACACCGAGCTCTTTCAATAATTCTATGATGACCTCTGACTCTGGCCGAGGCACTAGGACCTGCGGCGACACTGTAAATCTTCGGCCGTAAAAATCGCGGTAACCTAAAATATAAGCAAGCGGTACGCGTTCTAACCGCAGACGCAGCCGAGCATTAGCAATATCAACACGCCGCGGGTCGATGTCGTCTTCGGGGTGAGCGTGCAGGTAGGTGCGATTTTTCCGCAGCGTATTAGCCAAGATAAGTTCTGCATCTAGCCTGGCAGAATCGACGCCAATTTCTCGTAATTGTTTGATTGCGTGATCGAGCCATGCCGATATATTCATATGAATAGTATAAAATGCAAGTTTGTAGCGGTCAAACTAAATTAATATGATCAGGGGCGAGGTGGGTGATAGATAGACTATTACTGGTCGGCGTTTTGCACTTTTAACTCTCGTTCATAAGCTTGCAGCTGTTCAATCAAATCGTTGATGTCTCCGTTCATGGCGGCAGGGATATTGCTGCGGCTATAACGGATACGGTGGTCGGTGATGCGGTCTTGCGGGAAGTTATAGGTGCGAATCTTCTCTGAGCGGTCGCCAGTGCCGACTAGCGAACGCCGTTCAGCGCTTAATTTAGCGTTTTCTTCGTCAATTTTCATCTGCAGCAGCCGCGAACGCAGCACGCTCATGGCTTTTTCGCGGTTCTTGATCTGTGACTTCTCGTCTTGGTTGGTAACCATTATGCCAGTTGGCAGGTGGGTGATGCGCACGGCTGAGTCAGTGGTGTTGACGCTTTGTCCGCCGTGGCCGCTGGAGCGATAAATATCGACGCGCAGGTCGTTCGGGTTGATTTCAACATCAGTTTCTTCGGCTTCGGGTAAGACGGCGACAGTGGCGGTGCTGGTATGAATACGGCCTTGACTTTCAGTGACTGGGACGCGTTGGACGCGGTGGACGCCGCCTTCAAATTTCAATTTGGCATATGGCGCGTCGCCCTTGACTATGAAAATGACTTCTTTGTACCCGCCGGAATCGTTGGCAGATTCGCTAATCAGCTCAGTTTTATAGCCATTGGCTTCACACCAGCGCAAGTACATGCGGTACAGCTCCGCCGCAAATAACGAGGCTTCGTCGCCGCCAGCACCAGCGCGGATCTCGATGATGATGTTTTTCTCGTCGTTCGGGTCTTTGGGTGTTAGTAATATGAATAACTTATCGTCGAGTTCGGTGATTTTAGCTTCGTCCTCGGGAATCTCTGCTTTGGCTAGTTCGGCTAATTCATCGTTGCCCTGGGCTAGATTTTTTGCCTCCGCTAGCTGCTTTTCGATAGTATCGCGTTCGCTAGCGGTAGCGATAATGGTTTCTAGTTCGGCGAAACGTTTGTTGTTGGCAGTAAAATCTGGCGAGTTGTAAGCGTCGGGACTTGCTAAAAAATCGCCGAGACGAGCGCGTTCGGCTTTCAAAGCGTCTAAATCGAGAGAAATCTTTGCCATAGCTTATAAAATTATAGCATATATTGGCGGAATAAGAGTTTTAAGGTATAATATCGTCGCTAGATTCGTGGCAAGTTTTAGATGTTGGTGGGGTACATATTAGGGTTAAGGGTGGCAGATAGGTCAGATGTAAAGGTGTTTTTGTGGATCAGGCAAGAAAAATAAAACATCGCTGACAGATAGCAGCGATGTTTTATTATGCGATTGATGGCGTCTAGTTTTTCTTGTTGACCTGTTTCTTAGCTTTTTTGGAGGTTTTGGCTGGTTTGGCGTTGTTGTCGCTGGTTTTGTCATCGGCAGCTTGCTGAGCCTTGGCGGCAGCAGCGGCGTTAGCCTTTTTTGCTTTGTTGACGAGAGCTTCACGGCGGGCCTTCGCGGCGGCTTGGCGGGCCTTGAAGCGGTCAACGCGGCCTTCGGTGTCGATGATCTTTTCTTCGCCAGTGAAGAATGGATGTGATTTACTCGAAATGTGGACTTTGACCAACGGGTAAGTTTGACCGTCTTTCCATTTGATTGTTTCGGTAGATTGCGCTGTTGAGCGAGTCAAGAACGCGAAGCCTGCTTGTTCGTCGCTAAATACGACCAGGCGATAGTCCTGTGGGTGAATACTGCTTTTCATAACTGTAGTATTCTAGCAAAAAACTGTCTACTTGTCAAAGATGCAGTTTACGATGTCTCTCGTTGCTACGGCGTTCCTTCTCGCTGCTGATTTTGTCGTGAAGTTTACGTAGCGCGCGCTGCGAAGCTGGCAGCTGGGTAATAGCGCGAATTTCTTCCTCGATGTCCGCTAAATCTTCGTCGCTGAAGTCTTCTAATCCAACATAGCGCATGCGGGCGCCCTTGGTGGAGCGGATTAGTTCATCAAGCTTAAGCTGAATAGCACGACTATCGCGGTTTTGGGTATTTTGGATCAAGAAAACCATCAAAAAAGTAACAATCGTCGTACCAGTGTTGATAACTAACTGCCAGGTGTCAGAGAAGTTGAAAATTGGCCCGGTGATAAACCAAACAGCTATTGAAGCGGCCGCTAGGATAAACACGCCAGCCGACCCAGCCAGCGTCGAAGCACGCGATGAAATCTTGCGAAAACGCTCTTTCATAATCATAAGCATAACAGAAATAAGCAGTAGTAGCAAAGTCAGCCTAATGCAAATTGTAACTTTACAATAACCTTATTTAGTGTTACACTGTTATGGTAATAATTTTAACGACACAGCCCGTTACAGCTCCAAAAGTAGCGGGCGAGGAAAAGGAGTAATTTAATGTCTGTAGAAGTAGACATGAAAGCTTTGTTTGAGGCTGGTGTTCATTTTGGACACAAAACTAGCCGCTGGCACCCGAAGATGGCGCCGTATATTCACTCAAAACGCCAGGATAGCCATATTATTGATTTAGCGAAGACAGTTGAGGCGCTAGACAAAGCCTTACCGTTTATTACCAAGACGGTCGCTAGCGGCAAAAAAGTTTTGTTTGTTGGTACCAAAAAGCAGGCCAAAGATATCGTCAAAGCGGCTGCCGAGTCGGCTGGCCAGCCGTTTGTGGTGAATCGCTGGATTGGCGGTATGCTAACCAATGTCACCACTACCAATGCACAAATCAAGAAACTGCGCGACCTCGAGCGCCGTATGGATAATGGCGATCTCGAGAAACGCTACAATAAGCTAGAAGTTCAGCGCTACCAAGAAGAAATTGATAGCTTGAACTTTAAATACGGCGGTATCAAAGAATTGAATGGCAAGCCTGGCGCTTTAATCGTGCTCGATATGCTGGTTGATAAAAATGCAATCGCTGAAGCAGAAAACCTCGGTATCCCAGTGGTGGCAATTGCTGATACTAATGCCGACCCGAGTAAAGTTGAATATCCAATACCAGGCAACGACGACGCGATCAAAGGTTTGCAATTGTTGCTAGACTACTTTGTAGCAGCAGTGAACGAAGGCAAAACTAAAAAAGAGGAGAAATAGGATGGGCGTATCAATTGAAGACATTAAAAAGCTGAAAGAATTAAGCGGTATTGGTCTGACCGATGCCAAAAAAGCGCTAGTTGAAGCCGAAGGCGACTTCGATAAAGCTCTCGAGGCACTGCGTAAGAAAGGCTTGACTAAGGCCGAGAAAAAAGGCGACCGCGAGACGCGCGAAGGTCTGATTGAGAGCTACGTACACTCGGGCCGTATCGGCGTGGTTGTCGAGGTTAACTGCGAAACTGATTTCGTGGCGCGCTTGCCAGAATTCAAAGAGTTTGCGCACCAAATTGCTATGCAGATCGCAGCGATGGCGCCAAAATATGCAACGGTCGAGGATATTCCGAGCGACGTTTACGAAGCGAAAAAGCAGGAGTTTTTGGCAAGCGACAGTTTGCAAGATAAGCCAGATAATATGCGCGAGCAAATTGTCGAAGGACAACTCAAAAAATATTTTGCCGAACAAGTCCTGTCCGAGCAGGCTTTCGTACTTGACGACAGCAAAACCGTCGGCGAGCTGATCAAAGAGCAAGTAGCACTGCGCGGCGAGAATGTGCGCGTTAGTCAATTCAAGCGTATCGAGCTTGGCGGCGAATAAGCCTACGTCTTATACAACCAATATAACCGCTGAAATATGGCGGTTATTTTGGTATGATAAAAGCATGAGCAATCAATGGCGGAATGTAGATGCGCAATTTTGAATCCGGTAGTTTTGACTTTTATAGCAACCGCGAAAAGCCAAGCGGCGGCGAGCGCGAGCGTGCGAGTGAGCTGGATGATATTGATTTGCGGCCAGAAAGCGAAGTTTTTCAAGACCACGAGCGGATTGATAGCAAGGATCTTGACGATCAGCTGATTGCTTTGCGAGACCAGCTAAGCGAAGATACAGACGGAATTATTCATATTGATATTCCAGCTTATGGATATGATTTTGCCGACAATCCTTTCGTTGGCATGGGGCCGAATCGCACCAAGACTTACGAGATTTCGCGCTATGTGGATATAGTGTTTCTGCATCGTTTCATGTACCAAGAGATTATTGTTTGCGGGCTGCAATCGCGCAAATTTACCAACGAGACAGGGCGGGCGGCGTTTATTAAACGGATTCGCGAGACTGGCGGCTTGCCGCTAAACCGGGATGGCAGCGAGCCGGAGGTTTTGGGGCGAGCATTCGTGCCATATATGCCATATCACACGACTGATGCGTTTTTCCGCTTGTATCATACAGTGATGCCACGGGTAGCCGAACGGCCGCACTATCCGCTAGACGTGTGGTTGATTTTTGATGAAAATGCCTATCAAGAAGTCGATGGCTCGCCGGATTTTCGCCAGGCGTATCGTTTGCGCCGGGGATTTGACCGGCGGGCTAGTTTGCTAGGAGTAGCGCAGATAAATTAGCGTTTAATGGTACAATAAAGTAAAGGAGAATATATGTTTAGTACAGACGAATATGAAGCAAAAATGACAGGCGCATTTGAGCACTTTGGCGAGGAGCTGCGCAAGATTCGCACTGGCCGGGCGCATCCAGGTATGTTAGCGGGTGTGATGGTTGAAGCTTACGGTGCTAATATGCCACTCAATCAGGTGGCCAACGTAACAGCTCCCGAGGCGCAAATGTTGCTGGTGACACCTTTTGATCCGAGTAATTTGCAAAATATCGCTGCGGCGATTCGCAACGATCAAAGCCTTGGCTTTAATCCGAGCGACGACGGGCGCGTAGTGCGCGTGCCAGTGCCAGCCCTGACCGAGGAGCGCCGTAAGCAGCTGGTTCGTCAAGCGTCAGAGAAATTAGAAGAAGCGCGAATCGCTTTGCGTAATATTCGCCAAGACGGCATCAAGGATGCCAAAAAAATGAAGGAAGCTAAAGAACTGAGCGAGGACGATCTCAAAATGATCGAAAAAGAATTTGATCGCTTGATGAATGAATTCCAAGACAAGCTAGAGGCCGCTTTCAAGGACAAAGAAAAGGATATTCTAACCATCTAATGAGCGAGAAAATACTGCCAGTACACGTCGGCTTCATTGTCGACGGCAATCGCCGCTGGGCAAAAGCTCAGGGTTTATCAGCGCAAGAAGGGCATAGCGCTGGTTATGAAAAGTTGCGCGAAATTATCATCGATACTATCGATCGCGGCGTTCCGTATGTTAGCGCGTATATTTTTAGTACCGAGAATTGGCATCGTAGCGGCCCGGAGATTAAGCATCTGATGGATTTGGTGGTGCAAATGTTGACGCGTGATTTGCATATTTTCGTTGAACACGGCATACGGTTAAGGGTGGCGGGGACGCGTGTGCGCCTCAGCCGCCGAGTCAAAAAAGCGATTGACGAGGCCGAAGCGGCCACCAAAGATTTGACGCACGGCACGGCAATTTTGTCGTTTAATTATGGCGGGCACCAGGAAATTATAGATGCAGTCAACACCTTGCGCAAAACGCTTTCAACACACAAAAAAGTAACAGCGCAAATCTTTGAGCAATTTTTGTATACGCCAGATGTGCCGCCATGCGACTTGATAGTGCGCACCAGCGGCGAACAGCGGCTAAGCAATTTTATGCTGTGGCGCAGTGCTTATAGCGAGCTAATTTTTGTTAAAAAATCGTGGCCAGATATGACAAAACGCGACATAACCGCTATACTAAATGAGTACGCGAAACGTTCGCGGCGGTTTGGAGGGTGAAATGAGTTTATTTTTTGGTATCATTGTCGGTATAATTGTGTTGACTATTTTAGTGGTGACGCACGAGTTAGGCCATGCTTTGGTGGCGCGGCGTTACGGCGTGCGTGTTGAGGAGTTTGGTATTGGCTTCCCGCCGGCAGCTTATAAGAAGAAGGTCAAGAAAAGCTTTTTGGGCAAAAATGTTGATTACAGTGTTAACTGGCTGCCGCTAGGCGGTTTCGTTAAGTTACAAGGCGAGCACGACGATGATAAGCAGCCTGGCGACTACGGCGCAGCGACATTTTGGCAAAAAACACAGATCTTGCTGGCTGGCGTAGCGGTGAACTGGCTGAGTGCGGTGTTGATATTTACGATTTTGGCGTGGTGGGGTATGCCGCCGCTTGTCGCTAATCAATTCACCGTGGCTAGCGACACGACAACTTCAGGTAAAGAAGTCAAGATAGCCGGTGTCGAGAACGACTTGCCGGCGCAAAAAAGCGGATTAAAAACTGGCGACGATATTCTGTCGGTTGACGGCGATAAGATTAAAACTCCAGATGAGCTGACCAAGAGATTAGCTCGCGACAAAGGCAAAACAGTCAAGATTCGCTACTCGCGAAACGGCCGAGAGGCAGTGCTGCCTGTAGCATTGCGGTCTAGCAATGATGACAAGCGCGGTTATCTGGGCGCCAGTTTATCTCAAGAAGTCTTGATGCGTTCGACTTGGTCGGCGCCAATTGTCGGCGTAGGACTGACTACTCAATTGACCGGGATAACTATTCAAGGGCTTGGGCAAGTTGTTTATGACGGTTTGACGGGGCTGGCTATGAAAATCGTGCCGAACGACCAGGCGCAGCAGCAGGCTAATCAAAAATTAGCAACAGTTGGCAATAGTGTTGGCGGACCAGTGACGATATTCGGTATGTTGTTCCCAGCGGCTGGCGAGGCTGGCGGCCGCTATGTCTTGATGATTGCTGGGTTAATCGCTTTGTCGCTGGCAGTGATGAATATATTACCGATTCCAGCGCTTGATGGCGGGCGGTGGTTTGTGACGGCTTTGTTCCGCTTAATAAAGAAACCGCTCCGCAAAGATACCGAGGAAAAAATTCATGGTACTGGCTTCTTGGTTTTGATAGTATTGATAATATTAGTAACGATTTCTGACGTCGGGAAACTATTCAAATGAAACGCTGGCGGGTGGGTAATCTAAAAAAACTTCGTTTTTCCCGGCGGCAGATACTATCGTGGATCGGCTGGACGCTGCTGGTGGCGATATCGATGGTAGCGGCTGCTTATGCGGTAGCTGGCGTTGGGCGATTGCTATTACGGACAGGTTGGTTGGCGCAAGCTAATGTGTCAGTGGTTAATCTAATTTTGCAATGTTTTGTTCATGTCTTGACAATTGCCGCCGTTTGCACGGTAGCTTGGCGTATCAAAAAAGCAGTATCAGTCAAACAGGCTGGTGTGCAGCGGTTGATTGAGTGGCGCGATATCGGTATGGCAATCGTTGGCGCGGTGGCTTACATTGCTTTGACAGTGAGCTTATCATTTGTTGCGCAAGTCATTATACCAGGATTTAACCCAAACCAAGCTCAGGATATTGGGGTATCAGATAGGCTGTTTTCGCTAGATTTAGCGATAGCTTTCGTGGTGCTAGTTATAGTGGTGCCATTATGCGAGGAGTTAATTTTTCGCGGTATACTGTATGGCAAACTGCGTTTGGCGAAGCTGCCAGTAGCAGCTAACGTTTTTTTTGTTAGTTTGCTTTTTGGGGTGGCGCATGGGCAGTGGAATGTTGGTATTGATACGTTTGCGCTGAGTTTGGTGCTTTGTACGCTGCGTGAATATACTGGATCGATTTGGTCTGGCTTTTTGCTGCACGCAATCAAGAATAGCGTGGCTTTTTATGCGGTTTATGTTGCGGCGGCGTTTTGGTAATTTGTTGATATGCGTGATTCACGGTAAAATGAGGATATTATGAGACTAAGTAAGAATTTTACTCGAACTATCAAGCAGGCGCCAGCTGACGAGGTGGCGCGTAATGCCCAGCTGCTGATTCGCGCTGGCTACGTGCATAAAACGATGGCGGGCGTTTATTCATACTTGCCACTGGGACTAAAGGTGGTTGAGAATATCAAGCAAATTGTCCGCGAAGAGATGAATAAAATTGACAGTCAAGAGCTAGTCATGAGCACACTACAGCGTAAAGAAACATGGCAGGAGACTGGGCGCTGGAGCGACGAGTTGGTCGATGTTTGGTTTAAGTCTCATCTGCAAGACGGCACTGAGGTCGGTTTCGGCTGGACGCACGAAGAGCCGATTGTTGATTTACTGCGTAATTATTTGAAGAGCTATAAGGATTTGCCAATTAGCGTTTACCAATTCCAGAACAAGCTGCGCAACGAGCTGCGCGCCAAAAGCGGTATTATGCGCGGCCGCGAGTTCGTTATGAAAGATATGTACTCGGTACATGCCAGCAAAGAAGACTTGGATAAGTATTATAACGCCGCGATTGAGGCTTATAAGCGCTGCTACGACCGCTTTGGTATCGGCGATGAGACATATGTGACGTTTGCCTCGGGCGGAGCTTTCACTAAATTTAGCCACGAATTTCAGACGATTTGTGACGCTGGCGAGGATTATATTTATCTGCACCGCGGCAAAAATATTGCTGTGAACGAAGAGGTTTTGGATGAAGCCGTCAAGGAGCTGGGCATTGACCGCAGCGAGCTAGAAAGAGTCAAAACTGCCGAGGTTGGCAACATCTTTAACTTCGGTACGCAAAAGTCCGAGGAAATGCGCCTGGTCTTTACTGACGCTGAGGGTGTAGAGCAGTACGCTTATATGGGCAGCTACGGTATCGGTATCACCCGGGTGATGGGCGTAATTGTTGAGAAATTTGCTGATGACAAGGGGCTGGTTTGGCCGGAAAACATTGCACCAGCTAAAGTATATCTGGTGCAAATTGGCAGCCAGTCGCGTGCTACAGCTGACGAACTCTACCAGAAGTTGCAATCTGCCGGAATCGAGACTATCTATGACGATCGCGACGAGCGTCCAGGGGTTAAATTTGCTGATGCCGAACTGCTGGGTATTCCGTATCGGGTGACGGTCAGCGATCGCTTGCTTGATGATGGTAAATGGGAGGTGTCAACGCGTCAGACTGGCGAACAACGACTCTTGACGGCAGATGAGTTGCTTGCTACACTGAACTAATCTGAGTATTTTGTATTGGAGGGCTGGGGTTTCTCTAGACAGAGAAAATTTCGGGCGGTATAACGAAAGGAGTAAAACTCATGAAAAAAGCATATCAGATCACCGAGGATGGAAGAAAAGAGCTTGAAGAAGAGCTAGCTGCCCTGAAGGGTCGCCGCGGCGAGATTGCCGAGAAAATCGCTGAAGCGCGCGGTTACGGCGATCTGAGCGAGAATGCCGAGTATGATCAGGCGCGCGAAGAGCAAGGCCTAGTCGAGACGCGTATTGCCGAGATTGAGGATATTTTGCAGAACGCCGAGGATATCAAGGGCGGCACCACTCACAAAGTTAGTTTGGGCAGTCGAGTGACGCTTGAATCTGGCGGTAAAATATTTGAATATACGGTTGTTGGCCCGGTTGAAGCCGATCCGCTGAATGGCAAAATTAGCGACGAATCGCCGCTGGGCGTGGCACTAATTGATAAGGTAGTGGGCGATACCGCCGCTATTAACACGCCCAAAGGCGAGACTATCTACGCAATCAAAGCAATTTCGTAGCTACTAACAGGGGTGTGCTATAATAAATAATTATGGCGACACTACAAGATTATCGAAACGAACGGTTACGAAAATTAGAAACCCTGCGAGAACTAGGCGTTGATCCGTATCCGGCGCGGTCGGAGCGGACGCATGGCTGCGGAGAAGTTTTAGCGCGGTATGATGAACTGGCGGGTCAGGAAGTGGTTGTGGCGGGGCGTATCGTTTCGATTCGTAGTTTTGGCAAACTAGCCTTCATTAAGCTGCGCGATCGGTCTGGTGAGGTGCAGCTATATTTGCAGCGCGATGATGTGGCAGAATTGGATGCTAGCCGCGGTATGCTGGGCATGAAACAGCTGAAGCTTTTGGATACGGGTGATTTTGTCGAGGCGCGCGGAGTGATGACGACAACGCAGACTGGCGAAAAGTCGGTTGGCGTGCATGAGCTGCGATTACTAACCAAGTCGCTCAGGCCGATGCCAGAGAAATTGGAAAACAAAGAAGAACGCTTCCGTCGCCGCTATGTCGATATGAACGTTAATCCTGAAGTGCGCCAGCGGTTTGTTCGTCGTAGCAAGTTTTGGCAGGCAACGCGTGATTATCTAAATAGCCACGGGTTTACTGAGGTAAATGTACCAGTTTTGGAACATACGACTGGTGGCGCTGATGCTAACCCATTTGTGACACATATGGACGCGCTGGACGACCAACAGTTTTATCTGCGTATTTCTCACGAGCTGCCGCTGAAGCGATTGGTTGGCGCTGGGTTTGAGAAGGTTTATGACCTCGGGCCGCGTTTTCGCAATGAGAATTATTCCGATGAGCATTTGCCAGAGCACATCGCCATGGAGTGGTACGCCGCGTATTGGGACTGGAAGCAGGGTATGCGCTTTATGGAGGCAATGTATAAAGATGTGCTTCAAAAGACGTTTGGTACGTTGCAATTTCAGCTGGGCAAATTTAATGTTGATATGAGCGGCGAGTGGGAAGTTTGGGATTATGCTGAAGTGATCAACAAGCACTATGGAATTGATGTGTATAATACAACGATTGAAGAGGTTGCTGCCAAGTTGAAAGAACATGGTTTGGAAGTGGAGAAGACCGATTCCATTCCGCGCAGTATCGATAAATTATGGAAGAATATTCGTAAAGATGTGGCGGGGCCGGTGTGGTTGGTGAATACGCCGAAGTTCGTCAGTCCGCTGTCCAAGACCAACCCCGACAATCCGCAAACGGTGGAGCGTTTCCAGCCGATTATTGCCGGGTCGGAGCTGGGGAATGGTTTTTCCGAGCTGAACGACCCGATTGACCAGCTGAACCGCTTTATTGAGCAGCAACAGATGCGCGATGCTGGCGACGAAGAAGCGATGATGCTGGATATCGACTTTGTGGAAATGTTGGAGTACGGTATGCCGCCGGCTTGTGGCTGGGGGTATTCTGAGCGAGTATTTTGGATTTTTGAAGGCGTGACTGCCCGCGAGGGCGTGCCATTTCCACAACTGCGTCATGAGATTGACGAGACGACGCGGGCGATATATCCAGAAGTGAAGTTGTAGTTTTTGAAGTTGTCGATGCTATCGGTACTGGCTTTTAGGCGGCCATTTTCTCGCTATCTTCAGCTAGCTCGCCGAGCAAGATATCGATTTCATCAGACACAATATCTGCAAAGTCTGGTACATTGGCGCGCACCCAATCGACGATTTGGTCGTCGCTGGCTTCTTGCATGTGCGATAGCTCTTCAGCTTTCTCTGGCGATAGCTCGAGGACGATTTCGTTGATGACGCGTTCCTCTAGCGTCGATTCAAAATGGTCGGCAAGCGATTGGTAATCTTCGTCTGATAGATGGATTCCTAAATCTGCGAGGAGGCTGCGGCTTAAAATTGGCATGATGTTATCCTTTCTTTTTCTGTTTTAAGTTTAGACAAAGGTATTTTCGACGCTACGGTCTCTAGCTTGCTGGGTTGCTTCGGCCTTCTTCTTTGCGGCAGCTTCCTGCTGCGTTTTGTCTTTGAGTGCCTGTGCGGCGTTTTCGGCATTAACTTTAGCTTGACTCAGTTCTTGTGCTAGCTGTCCTTGCCGCTCCCACAACTCATGTAAGCGTTGTCGGTGATTAGCAATCGTTTGCTCCATCTCTGCCTGTTGCTTTTCTGCTTTGATGAGTTCGTTCATGGCTGCGAATTTATTGGCGTTATCGTCAGACAACGATTCGGCTTTTTCTCGAAGTTTAGCGACATTTTCTTTGACTGTGACGAGGTTCGCCTCCATGTCGGCTATCTCTCCAGCCTGCTGGCGCGTATTTTCTAGATCAACCCTGGTCTGGCCAAGCTCTTGACCAAGCATTTCAACTCGATTTTGCGCGTCAGCAGAAGCTCGCTCAGCGTATCGTGCTTGCCAGCTGGCCTCTTGTGAGTTTTTGCTAGCTTCGGCAGCATTCATGACGGCGCTAGCGATGCGGCGGCGTTGATCTTTTGGCATAGAGTCGACGTGTTCTTTGGCTACTACCCAAGCCTCAAACCAACCAACATCAACATTTTGTTCTTTACGTTTACTACGCATTTCTTCACGAAGAGCTTTGCGGGCGCGGGCTTTGTCTGCACGTTCCGATAATTCGGCGATAGTGGCCTCACGGCGCGATTCGTAGGCGTTTTTGACGGTTTCTAGGCGTCCGCTCATTCGCTTATGTCGCCTGTCTATATCTGCTTTGCGTTTGTTAACTCGATTTTCAGCCTTTTCAAGCTTTCTCATGCGGCGTTTTTTAAGCGGGTGGTTGTCGCTGAGATGAGCAACCTCGTCGAACTTTGCTTTGCGCCGGTCATACGAGCTCTTGGCTAGGCCGTACATAAATTTGTCTTTAAGTAGGCCTGGCTGCTCCTTAGCATTATTCCAAGCCGCTGCAGCTCTTTCCTTGCTCCACTGTAGCGTATTGCCAGCACCTGCTATCGTTCGACTAACAAGATAGCGATTGCCTAGAATTTCAGCATCGGTACGCAGCGTCTCGTTAGCTTGTACCTCGGCGGCGTCTTCGGCGCTTTCTCGGCCAGGTTCGACGCCTTCGTACTCGGCGGCGGCTTCTGCGGTGTATTGTTCTGCTTCAGCTGCGGCGCTATATGTAGGCGATTGCTCAGACTCGGCAGCTTGTCTATTGAGTTCTTCGGCCCCATTTATGACATCAGCTATTTCTTCTGGCGTAGGCGATCGTCCAGGACCTTCGTGTTCGGCCGTACCTGTTGCTCTTGGCATTCTTTCTCGCCACATTTTGTTTTATTCCTTTTTTATTTTTGTCTGACTTTCTATACAACTTATAGCAAAAAATCACGCTTATGTCAATAGTTTTAGCGTAAAATGGGTAAAAATAGCTGAGATTTTTGCCGAGGCGGCTGCAGATGCTATACTATTAAATATTATGGAATGGTGGCAGGCTATCATATTGGGTATTGTCGAGGGAGTAACGGAGTTTTTGCCAGTGTCGTCGACCGGGCATTTGACGATTGTCGAGAAGTTGATGGGTATGCGGATCAACGACCCGAGTTTGACGGCTTTTACGGCTATTATTCAAATTGGCGCTATCGCTGCAGCGATAATTTATTTCCGAGATGATATTTGGCGGGTGATGAGTGCCTGGTGGCGCGGTTTGTGGTGGAAACGGGCGCGGCGGCAGTTTGATTACAAATATGGCTGGGCAATTATTATTGGATCGCTGCCGATTGCGGCTATTGGCTATGCTCTCAAAAATGAGGTCGAGACAGTGCTGCGCAGTTTATGGTTTGTGGCTTTTGCATTGATTGGCTGGAGCCTGGTGATGTGGCTAGCCGACAAATGCAGCGCTGTGCGGCGCGGCGAGCGGCAGACGACTTGGCGGGATACGCTGGCGATTGGTTTGGGGCAGTGCTTAGCGCTGATTCCAGGCGTGTCGCGCTCAGGGGCGACGATTTCGGTGGGACTATTCCGCGGTTTTGATCGGGTAACAGTGACGAAATTAAGCTTCTTTCTGGGTATTCCAGCCTTGGTGGCAGCAGGTTTGCTAGAGGCGATGACCGCTTACAAATACATTGGCGGCGGCGTCGGCTGGGTGCCAACAATTTTGGCGACAGCGGTGGCTTTTGCGGTTGGCTATTGGTCAATTGCTTGGCTGTTGAAATTTGTCGCCGGCAATGACTTTTCGTTGTTTATCCAGTACCGCATCGGGCTGGGCGTGATAATTATATTATTGCTAACGACTGGCGTAATAACGGCGATATAAGGAGGAAAGCTGAATGATAGAAGTCAAAAACATTACTAAAATATACGGTAAAAAGAAAAATGCTTTTACGGCGCTGGATAGAGTCAGTCTGAATATTGAAGAGGGCTCGAGCGTGGCGGTTCTGGGTAAATCCGGCAGTGGTAAATCGACGCTGATGCACGCGATTTCCGGCCTCGACAAGCCGCAAAAAGGCAAAGTGCTGATTGACGGCGAAGATATTTTACGGCTGAAACCGCGGGCGACTGATAGGTTTCGGGCGCAGAAGATGGGTTTTATCTTCCAGAGTTTCTTCGTCGAGGGCGGCGAGAGCTGTTACGATAATGTCAGTCTGGCGTTAGAAACGGCTGGCGTGGT
Organism: uncultured Candidatus Saccharibacteria bacterium; assembly: GCA_963539155.1. Classification (GTDB taxonomy): domain Bacteria; phylum Patescibacteriota; class Saccharimonadia; order Saccharimonadales; family Saccharimonadaceae; genus Saccharimonas. The sequence continues at coordinate 48,201 of CAUTJX010000002.1, read as the reverse complement.
GCGGATCGGCCGCAAGAAACGGATTATTGAAGCGCTGGAAGCGGTTGACTTGGGTGATAAGATTAAGTCGCGCGCCAAAGACCTTTCAGGCGGGCAAAAGCAGCGTTTGGCGATTGCTCGAGCGATTGTCGGCCGGCCGCAAATCCTATTTGCTGACGAGCCGACGGGCAACCTAGATTCGGCAACCTCAAAGGTAATCGAGGATTTGTTATTTAATTATTGTAAAGAAAACAACGCTACGCTAATTATCGTGACCCACGATGAAGATTTAGCGCAAAAATGCCAGCGGGTGATTCATATCAAAGACGGCAAAATTGAATCAGACTCTGTCGCTAGGAAACTGGCCGCTAAAAACCAAAGCAAAGCATTAACCAAAACTGCTGCCAAAAATAAATCGGCTAGCAAGCCAGCAAAGGAGACAAAACAATGAAAACAACTGATATTATCGCTAGAGCCGGCCGCAATTTGCGCCGCGCTAAAATGCGAACGATTTTGACTAGCGTAGCTATTGCGGTGGGCGGTTTTGCGATTATGGCTAGCTTGATGGTTGGAGAGGGCGCTAGGCAGTACGTTGATCGGATAATTAGCAGTAATATTGATCCGAATGGCTTGATTATTGCCAAAGATAAGCGGGTTGTTACTGCCGGTGCAGCCACTGGCAGCAGAAATGAGCTAACCGAGTACAATCCGAATGCAAAATCATACTACGGCCAAGATTACGACACACTCACTCAAAGCGATATCGAAAAGCTGCGCCAGCGCAAGGATCTCAAAAATGTTGAGCCGGGCTACCAGCTGCAGCCGAAATATGTGACTTTTAGCGTAAAAGGTGACAAAAAATACGTCGCTCAAGTCATGATGCGCGATAATAGCTTGCAGCTAGAGACTGCGGCTGGTCGCGAGATCAAATCGGGGACAAAACTAGCGCCAGACGAAGCGGTCATACCAGAGAGCTACACTGAAAAATTAGGTAAAACAGCGGCAGAGGTGGTTGGTTCGATGCTAACGATTACCGTTAGCCAGCAGCCGCAGCAGGCAGATAGTGCGACAATTCAGCGGGTATATGCCGAGGAAGGCGAAACTGGCGTGAAAGAGTTGCTAAGCGGTAAAACGCTAAATAAACAGTTTAAAATTGCGGCAGTTATCAAGAAATCGCCAGATCAGATGGTCAGCCGGCCGAATTTGTATATTGACTCGAGTGCCGCTAAGGAGTTAACTGATTTTAGCACCGCCGGAACGGATTCTTATCAGAAATATATTTTTGCTAATGCGACTGCCACTGGCGGTAAAACTCCCGAGGAGGTTCGCGATAACTTGAAAGATGCCGGTTATCCGTCGATGACTTCGAAAGACGTGCAGAGTATGATTTTTACTTTTGTGAATATATTGCAAACCATTGTCATGGGGTTTGGTATCTTGGCACTGGTAGTCAGTGTGTTCGGTATTGTTAATACGATGTATATCTCGGTGTTAGAGCGGACGCAGCAGATTGGTTTGATGAAGGCTCTGGGCGCGTCGAAACGCGACATTGCCCGGCTGTTCCGTTACGAGGCGGCATGGGTCGGTTTCTTGGGCGGTATGCTTGGCGTGCTGGGTGCCTGGGGAGCTGGTACGCTGGCTAATCCGGCAATTTCTAATGCGTTGGGTCTGGGCAAATATAGTTTGCTGATTTTCCAGCCGATAAACGCCGCAGTTGTAGTGTTGGCGCTGATGCTGGTGGCGATCGTCGCTGGTTGGTTGCCGAGCCGCAAGGCGGCGAAACTTGACCCGATTGAGGCTCTGCGAACAGAGTAATTTACAGCGAAATAAGTTGGTCTGATACGATTAATAGATTTGTTGGCGTACGGTATCACGAGATGATATACTAATGCTATGCTAGATATTCGCTATATTCGAGAAAACGCCGATCGCGTTCAGGAATCGGCAAAAAATAAAGGCTACAATGACGTATCGATTGCTCGTTTGTTAGACACTGATGAGCAGCGACGGCAATTGCAGCAGCGGGTCGACGAACTGCGCACGCAGCGCAACGAAATTGCTAGCCAGATGAAGGGCGGCAAGCCTGCGCCAGAATTAGTCGAAAAAGGCCGGTCGCTGAAGGAAAAGCTAGCGGAATTAGAAAGCGAATTGCATGATATTGACGCGGATTTTCAAGCGCAAATGGACGCAGTGCCTAATATAACGCTTGATGACGTGCCACTTGGTGGTGAGTCGGATAGCGTGGAAATTAAAGAGTGGGGCGATAAGCGCCAATCTGCCGAGGATCATTTAGCTTTTGCAGCTGGCCGCGATTGGCTTGACTTTGAGCGCGGCGCCAAGGTGGCAGGCACGAAATTCTACTATATTAAGGGCGATTTGATGCTGCTGGAGAATGCGATTTATCAGTATGCGCTGAATTTGTTGATTTCTAAAGGATTTACGCCGATGACAGTGCCGCATATGGTATCGGGCCGAGTGGCGCGCGGTTCCGGTTTTGCTCCGAAGAGCGACAAGGAAAGCAATGAGTATTTCATCGACGGCGAAGATGTCATGCTAATTGGTACGGCCGAGGCGCCGCTGACTGGCTTTCATGCTGACGAAATCATCGACGAGAAAGATTTGCCGCTGCTCTATGCTGGCTATAGCCCTTGCTACCGTAAAGAAGCGGGTGCGGCTGGCAAGTTTAGCCGCGGACTGTTCCGCGTGCACCAGTTCAATAAGCTGGAAATGTACATCTTTTGTACGCCAGAACAATCAGTCCAAATGCACGAAAAAATCTTGTCGATCGAGGAAGAAATTTGGCAAAACTTAGGCGTGCCGTACCATGTGGTGAATATCGCGGCTGGTGACCTCGGTGCGCCAGCAGCCAAAAAATATGATATCGAGTACTGGTCGCCAGTCGATAACCAGTATCGCGAGTTGACTAGCTGCTCGAATTGTACTGATTTTCAGGCGCGTAATCTCAATATTCGCGTGCGCCGCAGCGACGGCTCGCTGCAGGTACTTCACACGCTTAACGGTACAGCGGTGAGCTTGGCGCGCTCGCTAGTAGCAATCATCGAGAATTACCAGACCGATGACGGTAAACTGCGCGTACCAGAGGTACTGCGGCCGTATCTAGGTAATCGCGAGGAATTGTGATGAAGCGAGTGATGCGCAAAGTTTCGCGCAGCGGCTATCAGAAACTTGCTAAACCGTTGCTTTTTCGACAACATCCAGACAAAGCGCATGAGGGTATGATCAAAGCGGCGCGAGCACTGCACCGAGTGCGCGGCGAGAATATTTTGCGGGTGTGGAATTATCGCAATTCGCGGCTCGAGCAGGAGATTTTAGGCCTAAAATTCAAAAATCCGCTAGGAATGTCAGCTGGGCTGGACAAGAACTTCGACTTGCCGCCAATAGCTAAACGGATTGGCTTAGGTTTCGAAATTGGCGGTTCGACTACTGCACAGGTTTGTGCTGGTAATCCGCGGCCGTGGTTTCGCCGCTTACCGAGCGAGAAATCGATTGTAGTTAACGTCGGCCTGGCAAATAACGGAGTCGCCCGCAATATACAGCGGATTAAGCGGTATCCGCGGCGGCTGTGGCGCGATTTCCCGTTGAGCGTGTCAATTGCTAAAACCAATAATCCCGAAAATGTTAGCGATAGCGAAGCGATTGCCGACTATTGCCAAAGTTTGCGCCAGCTAGAGGCAGCTGGTTGCGCGCCGTTGTACGAAATTAATATTAGCTGTCCGAATACTTATGGCGGCGAGCCGTTTACGACGCCAGCACGGCTGGATAAATTATTGACGGCGGTAGATGACTTGCGCTTAACGCGGCCAATTTTCGTTAAGATGCCGACAGACAAAAAGTGGCCGGAATTTATGAAGCTGCTAGCAGTAATTGATCGGCATGAGGTTGCTGGTTTAACGATTGGTAATCTAGTCAAGGACCGCTCAGCGCTGCGTAATTCAAAATTGCTGGATAACGAGATCAGGGGAAATCTCAGCGGCCAGCCGGCGCGGGAGCTTACTACTGGCTTAATTTTCAAAACTTATGCCAAATACCGCGATCGTTTTGTGATTATCGGTGTCGGCGGCGTATTTACTGCCGAGGATGCTTACGAGAAGATTTGTGCTGGTGCGAGCCTGGTGGCTATGGTGACGGCGCTAATGTTTGAGGGGCCGCAGGTTGTCGGCGAAATTAACGAAGGCCTAGTTAAGTTGCTCGATCGCGATGGCTTTCAGAATATTACTGAGGCGATTGGTAGCGCTCACCGCGGCTAAATGCTATAATTAAAATACATTATCGGTTTAACGAAAGGGGTCAAAGTGATTGCAGATATTGATATAACTGGCGTAGGCGGCTACGTTTTGGATGAACCGACGAAAAAATATATTAGCAAGAAAATCGGCAGATTAGATCGCTTAGTGACGCGGCATGCTCGCAAAACTATGAGTGCTTCGGTGAAGATTGAGGAAGTCAATCGCGATAACGGCAACAAATATGAAGTCGAAGTGATTATTAACGTGCCAGACCAGGTTATCAAAGCCAAAGATTCGACAATGAATGTTATGGCAGCAACTGATATAGTCGAGCGCAAGCTAGCCGGGCAGCTTCGCAAGTACAAGCAAAATTTGTTAGCTCACGTCGGCCGGCGCGATATACTAGCGCGGTTCAAACGCGGTTTTGACCGCGAAACACAGTAGCGATTTAGTAGCAGCCTCTTCCAAAACTCCCCGAAAACAGTTATAATTAGGGGAGTTTTTGGAAAATACCTGAAAGTGAGGGAAATTTGACGTTATGGCGATAACACAACAGAAGGTGCTGACGAAGGTTTTCGGTGACCCGCAGAAGCGGATTTTGCGGCGTTTACAAAAGAAAGTCGACGAAATTAATGCGCTTGGCCCGAAATACAAGAAACTATCTGACAAGGAATTGGCTGGCCAAACCGATGTTCTGCGCAAACGTTTGCAGAAGAAATCTGTGACGCTTGATACGATTTTGCCAGACGCTTTTGCGGTGGTGCGCGAGATGGCCGATCGGACAATCGGCGAGCGCCATTACGATGTGCAGCTGATTGGTTCAATGGTATTGCATGAGGGTAGCGTGGCCGAGCTGAAGACTGGCGAGGGTAAGACATTGATGTCGACGTTAGCAGCCTACTTGAATGCGCTTGAAGGCAAAGGCGTACATGTTGTGACTGTCAACGATTATTTGGCGCAGCGCGATGCTGGCTGGATGGGGCAAATTTATAATGCGTTAGGTTTATCGACTGGGGTGATTATCAATGAGGCTTCATTCTTGTATGACGAAAATTATGACAATGAGGCGCATACTGATCCGCGCATGAAGAAGCTTCGTCCTTGTACGCGTAAAGAAGCTTACCAGGCAGATATTACCTATGGTACTAATAATGAATTCGGCTTTGATTATTTGCGCGACAACATGGTTAACGATATCGAGCTGGTGCGCCAGCGCGATTTGAATTTTGCGATTGTCGACGAGGTGGACTCGATTCTGATCGACGAAGCGCGGACGCCGCTGATTATTAGTGCGCCGGCCGCTGAAAACCCGGACAGTTATTATCAATTTGCTAAGATTGCAGCGAAGTTAACGCCAGATGATTATACCTTAGAAGAGAAGCGCAAGCAGGTCGCGCTGACCGACGAGGGCGTCGAGAAAGTGCAAAAAATGCTGGGTATAAAAAACTTATACACTCCAGAATATGTGCGCAGCGTTTATCACATGGATCAAGCTTTGCGGGCGCAAACGCTGTTTCATCGTGACAAAGACTATGTGGTGACGAACGACGGCGAAGTGATAATCGTTGACGAGCACACTGGTCGGCTCAAACAAGGCAATCGTTATAGCGAAGGTTTGCACCAAGCGATTGAAGCCAAAGAAGGCGTACCGGTGCTACAGGAAAGCATGACGCTGGCGACAATTTCTTTCCAGAATTACTTCCGTTTGTACAAAAAACTTAGCGGCATGACTGGTACTGCTTTCACTGAGGCTGAAGAGTTTCAACAAATTTATTCGCTTGACGTAGTGGTGGTGCCGCCGAACAAGCCAATTACTCGCCAGGACCATCAGGACTTGATCTACAAGACCGAGAAAGGCAAACTGAAAGCAGTAGCTCAAGCGATCAAAGAGTATCACGATGAAGGCCGTCCGGTGTTGGTTGGCTCCGGTTCAATCGCCAAAAACGAAATGATCGCCAAATATTTGGATAGCGAAGGTATTAAGTACGAAATTCTAAATGCCAAGAACAACGAGCGCGAAGCAGAGATTATCTCGCATGCTGGCGAGAAAGGCGCGATTACGCTAGCTACTAACATTGCTGGCCGCGGTACCGACATCAAACTCGGGCCTGGCGTCAAAGAATTGGGAGGACTAGTGGTGATCGGTTCAGAGCGCCACGAATCGCGCCGGATTGACAATCAGCTGCGTGGCCGCGGCGGCCGGCAGGGAGACCCGGGCGATACGCAGTTTTATGTTTCGACCGAGGACGATTTGATGCGTATCTTTCAGGGCGAGCGGATTGCTAACGTGCTGGAACGCTTAGGTGTCGATGAGGAAACGGCAATCCAGAATCGTGCCGTCAGCAAGACATTGGAGGCAGCGCAGAAGCGAGTCGAAGGCTATAACTTTGATACGCGCAAAAATGTTGTTCAGTACGATAATGTTATTAACCGCCATCGCAAAGTTGTCTACACGGTACGCCGCAAAATCCTCGAAGGCGATAATATCAAACCAGAAATTCAGCGTTTGCTACGGGCGATGGTTAATAAATTAACAGAGGTGCCGGCCAAGAATAATCCAAAATTTGTCGAAGAATTTGCAGAGATTATCCCGCTAGAGATCGACGAAATTGAAAAAATTGGCGCGATCAAAAAAGATAGTCAGCGCCGCGATAAAGCGTTAGCTGCTGCACAAAAAATGTATACAGCCAAAGAAAGAGAGCTCGGCGACGATCTAATCCGCGGGGTTGAGCGCGAAGTTTATCTGCAAGTACTTGATACGCTGTGGATGCAGCACCTCGAGAATATGCAGCATTTGCGCGAAGGTATTCACTGGCGCAGTGTCGGCCAGCGCGATCCGCTGGTTGAATACCGCAGTGAGTCGCAGAAGCTGTTTGATAGCTTGCAAGCGACATTGCGCGAGGAAGTCTTGCGTGCTATTTATCATGTGCGCGCCACCGACGCTATTAGCCGCGAATCAATTGACGATGATCACCAAACGGAATTGACGAAGCTTGCCGAGACCTCGGTCGAGCATGGAGTCAACGAAATCACCGGCGGCGAAGAGAATCGCGATCACGATTTCGGCGGTTCAATAAAAAGAGCTGCCTCGACCGCCGAAACTAATCATAGGCGCAACGTTGCCCGCAAAAAGAAAAAGGCCAAGCGCCAGAATCGAAAAAAGAGCCGCTAGATGAAACACACAGTAACAGAAGTACGGCTCGACAATGGTTCGCGTGGGCTGCTTATTGACGTGCCTGGCGCGACGGTGATGAGCTTCCAGTTTCAATTTCGCGCTGGCAACCGCTATGTTGGACGCAAAAATATTTATGAAACCGCTCACGTGATGGAGCATATGTCATTTGGTGCTAATGCTAAGTTCTCGAGCGAGCATGCTTACGAAGCAGAATTCACCAAAAATGGCGCGTACCATAATGCTTGGACGAGCGACTTATCAATGGTGTATGTGGCTGATTGCGCTGATTTTGAATGGGATCGGATTTTAGAATTGCAACAAGTGGCGATTTGCCAGCCGCGCTTTCAGCAAGAATCGCTAGAGGCCGAAAAGGGCAATGTTCGCAGCGAACTAACGGGGTATTTGAACAATCACGGCCGCGTGCTTTGGCCGAAAGTTCAGCAATTGCTAGGCGAGGATGTTTATACGTTTTGGCAGCGTTTGCGAACGATTGATAATATCAAGCTCGAGGATATTCAGCGTCATCATCGCAAAACCCACACTTCTGACAATATGCGTTTTGTAATCGCGGGCAAGCTCGACGGCCGGCGCGAGCGTATTAAGAGTATGCTCGAGGGTTGGGAACTGCCGCGCGGCGAACGTTTCGTGGTGCCGCGCGATGTTTTGAAAAAGGCCGCTCCGACCCTTATCAAGCGTAAAGAAGCGACTAATCTGACCTTTGGTTGGAGCATGTCGCTGCCGCGCGAAATCAATGATGCCGAACTAGAGGCGATGTCGTGTTTGAATCATATCTTGACCGGCACTATGCACTCGCGTATTTTCGGTGCTGCCCGCAAAAAGGGCTTGGCGTACGGTATGTTTAGCGAAGCGAGCGCTGGCTTTTATGATAGCAGCTGGGATTTTGGCGGGCAGGTCAATGTCGAGACCGCTGATCGGCTTTTCGATATCATTGCTCGCGAAGTGAAAGCAGTGCTGGATGGCCAGATTAGTGAGAAAGAACTGGCGGCGGCGCAATCTTACGCGCTCGGCCGTCATCAAATGGGGGCGCAGACAGTCGCGCAGATTAGCAATTTCTATAGCGGACGCTATTTTGGCGATGGTTTTGTCAAGGATTACGAGCGCGTTCCCGGGGCAATTCGCAACATCACCCGCGAACGGATGATTGCGACGGCGCGCGAATTTATCGGCGCGGACACCTGGGTGCTGGCTGGTGTCAGTGCTAGCGATCAGAAATCACTGACGCGGCTAAATGATAAGCTAGAAAAGCTGTTTTAGAATAATAATTTCAATCAAAAGTAAAATGTTCCGCCGCCGACCCAGCGGAGCATTTTACTCTCAATGGGCGGGCGACGGAGTTGGTGTTTCCGTCTCTGTGGCGCTATCGGCGGAGCCGAGAATCTGCCGATACCCGGCTTCGGTCACGCTCACAACTACGAACTTACCAGCGTTACCGCTGGCAAGGGCTTTTTGGAGAAGTCCCGATAGCCCCTCGTCAGTGGGTGAATTTACCTTAGCGCCTTTGATAAGACTACACTCGTTTGTTAGCCATCCCCAACGGATGTGGAGATGGCAGTCATCGGGCATATCCTCAGCAGTGTAGCCGTATGCTAGTGTTGAGATTCGACCGAAGCCAATTACCATCGACGATGAAGTCTCGTCATTGACGATACGAAATTCGATATTCGATAGTGGAACTTCGATGATCTCTCGTGCGCCGTTTTGGTGCTGGAACCCAATCAGGGCGCTACTACCGCCCTGTATCTTAGCGTACGCATTGACGGAAAACATTCCGCCGCTGACGGAAACCTCGCCAGAGGCGGTCATTGATCGACTGCCTATGTCTAGTGGATATTCATATCCACTAGAAAAATCGTATGCTGACGCTGCTTCGGCGTACGTCGCTACTCTGATTTCATGTCCAGAGGTTTTGTTGTATGCAATTGAATTTGCAATTGCATACAGTATCACTATAGTAGTAATCATTACTACGGTAAATCTCTCTACTATCTCCGTAGTCGGAGACGGCAAAAGCGAAACAGGCAGCAAAAAGAAGTCCGCTGATGGTACAGACTACCGCTGCGAGGAGCCACCACATGGCAGCCCTCCTTTCTTATGATAGACGGAAACGTTCTATCTCCTGGTCGGCGCAAAAGATTATATATCAATAAATGATTTTGTTGTCAAATCAACGCGTGAAATACTGGTATTTTAGCGGGTTAGGCGCGTGCTATAATAGTCGTTATGAAGATTATTATCGCTGGCTACGGCGTAGAAGGTATATCAAATCTGATATATTTCCGGCAGAAATTTCCTGACGCGGAGTTTGTGGTGGCTGATGAACGTCCGGCGGATAAACTGCCGGCTATTCCGAGTGGCGTTAGGTTGATTTCTGGCAAAAATGCCTTCAGCGAACAGCTGGGCGATGCTGATTTGGTGGTGCGGACGGCTAGTTTGCCGCCGCGTAACATCAAGACTAGCGGCAAGATTTGGTCGGCAACCAACGAGTTTTTTGATAAATGTCCAGCGCCGATTATTGGTGTAACGGGAACGAAGGGCAAGGGGACAACGTGCAGTTTGATTGCCTCGGTTTTGCAGCAAGCCGGGCAAACGGTACATCTGGTCGGCAACATCGGCGTGCCGGCGCTGGATGTCTTGCCGAAGATTAAAAAAACCGACATTGTCGTTTACGAATTGTCTAGTTTTCAGCTGTGGGATCTAGAAAAGTCGCCGCATATCGCGGTGGTGCTGATGATCGAGCCGGATCATCTGAATGTTCACGCGGATTTCGCCGACTATCTCAATGCCAAGAAAAATATTCGCCACCACCAGCAGCTTACTGATATGTGCTTATATCACCCGACGAATAAATATTCGCGGGAAGTGGCTGCTACGCCGCTTGATACAGGTGACAATCACGGTGATACGCTGGATTTTGCGCAGCGCTATGCTATTGCTGACGATGACCAAGTTTATGTCCAGGACGGTTACTTTTGCGTGCAAAATCGGCAGATTTGCAGCACCAGCCATTTGCGGTTGCCGGGCGCGCACAACCTCGAAAACGCCTGCGCAGCCATGAGCGCGGTGACAGAATTGCCTGTTGCGGTGACTGATGAGCAATTTGCTGCTGGACTGGAGAGTTTCACAGGTCTGCCGCACCGTTTGAAATTTGTCGCTGAGAAAAACGGCGTGAAATATTACGATGATAGTATTTCGACCACGCCCGGTAGCGCCATTGCCGCGTTAAAAGCTTTCACGGAGCCAAAAGTTTTGATTTTGGGCGGATCTGACAAGGGTGCGGACTATACGGAATTAGCGCAGGAAATCGCTAGGCAGCAAATGCGAGCGGTGATTGTCAACGGCGCTAATGCCGGCAAACTCGCCGAAATCTTGCATAAAAATAAGGTTTCTTGCCAGATCATGCAGCTGGAAATGACGCCAATGCCAATGGTCGTCGAAGCGGCAGCGGGTCTAGTGCAGCCTGGCGACGCGGTGATTCTCAGTCCGGCCGCCGCTAGCTTCGATATGTTTAAGAGTTATAATGACCGCGGCGAACAGTTCGTGGCAGCAGTGGAAAAGTTAGCTTGTTAGGTGACTCGCGTTCTTGGTAGTTAGTTGTGATATTTAGCGTGATCAAAAACGGTGGAGTTGCTGCTTATTATGATTAATCCTGTTATAATGTAGCAGAATAGGCGCGAGTCTTGAGATAGTATCTAATCGGAGGGTTTATGGATCAACAGCCGTACCAGCAATACCAACAGTATCAGCAGCCGCCGCAATCGCAGGCGCAAACCAAAGGCCAGCTTGCCGTAGCGCGGGCTCGCAATGCGCAAGATAATGTCGTTCTGACAATAACTATCATTATCTTTTGTTTCTTTGCGGCTAGCTATTTTATCTATACAACATTCCAGGAAATGTCAACAGACAATGCCGGGCACCACGTTGAGTTATCGTTCAGCGATGGCGTGATTGCTGTATTGCTGGCGATAGTTTTTATGATTATGGGATTGGGTATGCTGCTGGGTATTGGCATGTTTATGGTGCGGATGATGCGCCAGCAAATGCTGGGCAATGCTTTGCAGGTTGAATATAGCGCTTACGCGTGGTTGCGCGATTGGGCCAACCAGGTATCGGCTGATTTAGAGATGCCGCAAGTCGAAATTTTCATCACCCAGAATCCAGTGATGAATGCTTATGCTTTTGGTTTTGCTAGGCCATATTCTATCGTGCTGCATTCTGGATCGATTCGCTACTTAACCAAGGATGAGCTAAAAGTGATTGTCGTACATGAGATGGCACATATCAAATACCGCCATGCCAACGCTAACGTGTATTTGATGCCGTTTTTGTCGATTCCGATTATCAGCGTATTGGGTAGTTGGATCTCTGGATTCTGGCATCGTCGTGCCGAGCTAACCGCCGATCGTCTAGCTTTGATGTATTTGGGCGATAGCGAATTAGTCAAGAAATCGCTGATCAAGGTGCATGTCGGACCTGATGCGGCAGACAGCATGAACGAGGTAGCGCGCCAGTGGATGCAGTACACAGCTGAACGCCCGATGAATCATTTTGCACAGACATTCAGCGATCATCCGTTTTTGGTGCGCCGGTTGAGCCAGATTGACTATTGGAAGGGCGTCGTTGAGCCGCAAAATCAGTCGCAGAACGTTGCGTCAGCTGCTGTTCAGCCTAATGTTTCTGAACCTGCTGAATCAGAACCTACTACCGAGCCGACAACCGTAGAGTCAACCTCTACCAAGAAATCAACTCGCCGCAAATCAGATGACACCAGCCAAAATCAAGACGAGACTGCTGCCTAGGTTCTATGCAGCCGTTACGAAAACAAGCTGAAGATCTCCGTACTCGCGTGGCTAGCGCTTGCCAAGCTTTGCATATTGACGCTCGCGCTGAAGAGCTGGCAGTGCTTGATGAGCAGCTGGCCGATTCGAATGTCTGGGCGAATGTTGAGCGGGCGCAGATGCTGACGCGGCAGGCAGCGAGCTTGCGTTCGCAAATTGAGCCGTGGCAGATTTTGCGTTCACAAGTCTCGGATATAATCGAACTGATGGATCTAGGTGACGATTCGATGCTGACAGAATTCACCGAGCAGCTAGCAGCTCTCGAAGCAGAATACCAGGAGCGTCGCAAAGATTTGCTATTCTCAGGCGAATACGATAATCGAGCGGCGATTCTCAAGTTGAGCGCTGGCGCTGGCGGTACGGATGCGCAGGATTGGGCAGAAATGCTAGAGCGAATGTATCTGCGCTGGGCTGAAAAGCATGATATGCAGACCGAGCTAGTCGAGCGTTCGACAGGCGAAGAGGCCGGTATCAAGAATGCGACATACATTATCCGCGGTGCTTTCGCTTACGGCAAATTGCGCAGCGAGCACGGGGTGCACCGGCTGGTGCGGCTCAGTCCGTTTAACGCTGATAATTTGCGGCAGACTAGCTTTGCACTGGTCGAAATCATGCCGGAAATGGACGCGCCAGGCGAGGTCGAGATCGACGACAAAGATTTGCGAATTGATATTTATCGTAGCGGCGGCAACGGCGGGCAAGGAGTCAATACAACTGATTCCGCAGTGCGCATCACTCACTTGCCGACAGGCACGGTGGTGGCGATCCAAAACGAGCGCAGCCAGCTCCAAAACAAAGAAACCGCGCTAAAAATCCTCAAAAGCCGCTTAGCGCAAATGCAGCTAGAACAACGCGCCGAAACGCTAGCTGATCTGCGGGCAGGCGAGTCGGCTAGTTGGGGTGCGCAGATCCGTAATTACGTGCTTCACCCTTACGCATTAGTCAAGGATACGCGTACTAAGTTCGAGACGCATAACGCCCGCGGCGTGCTAGATGGCGACATTGACGGTTTTATCGAAGCATATCTCGAGCAGCAAGCGGCGACCGAGTAGCTAGCTATCGCTATAAACTAGCTTATGCTACAATAGGTAGTGATGATTCTGTTAGATAGAGTGACCAAGGTGTATGGTAAGGGCAGTAAGCCAGCGCTTGACCGTGTTAATCTGCATGTTGAGCCGAATGAGTTTGTAATTATCGTTGGGACGAGTGGAGCTGGCAAATCGACCTTGCTCAAATTATTGACGCGCGAAGAAAAGCCGACTAGCGGCAAGATTGTCGTTGGCGGTATTGATTACGACCAGCTCAAGGACAAGCATATCCCGTTGCTGCGTCGCAAAATTGGCGTAGTTTTTCAGGATTTTAAGTTACTACCGAACCGAACGGTGTTCGAAAATGTGGCCTTTGCGCTAGAAATTGCTGGCATGACTAACCGCGAAATTAAAAATACTGTACCAAAAGTGATTGACTTGGTGGGTCTAAAGGGCAAGGAAAAGCAGTTCCCGCACCAATTATCAGGTGGCGAGCGCCAGCGCGTGGCGATTGCCCGGGCAGTAGTGCGCCAGCCAAAGATTCTAATCGCTGACGAGCCAACGGGTAATCTCGATCCGAAGCACAGTTGGGATATTGTCCGCCTACTCGAGAAGATTAACCGGTATGGCACGACTGTTATACTTACAACACATAATGTCGAGATTGTCAATAGGTTGAAGCGCCGCGTTATCACTGTTGACCACGGCAAGATTACTAGCGACCAAGCGCAGGGGAGTTATCGGCAATGAGACGAGACAAAGTCAAGACAGCGGCTGCCAAAAAGAAAAGCCGCCGCGAGGACAAAAAAAATACCGGTGCGCGCGCCTTGACCAGACAAAGGCGCAGCCGCCAGCGCAAATGGCTGACTTTCGTGCGAATGTGCCGCTACGGCGTCAATAATTTCACTCGTAATGCTTGGCTAACCATTGCGGCTACCGCGGTGATGACGATTACGTTGCTGATTATCTTTACTACGGTGGTGGCGCGCAATATTTTGGCAGACTCGGTAACGGAGCTGAGTAAAAAAGTCGATATGTCAATTTATCTCAAAACGGGTACTACCGAAGAGCAGGCTAAACCGATTATTGCCGATTTGCGCAAACTGCATAATGTCGAGCGCGTTGAATTCGTTTCCTCGGAAAAAGCGCGCCAACAAAGCGCCGAAGACAACAAAGCCGACCAAGATATACTAGATGCCCTCAATCAAGCTGCCAATAAAATGCCAGCAGTGATTCGCGTTAATCTAGAGAATATCAATGACACCGACAGTCTTAGCGATTTTGTCAAAACTAATAAGTCGCTCAAAAAAATTATCGATGATAAGCGCGAACCGTCGTTTGCTGGCGACCGGCGCGATGCTATCGAAAATATCGGCCGCTGGACAGATTTTGCGCAGCGGGCTGGTTTGGCAGCGAGCGTCCTCTTTGTCGTAATATCTTCGTTGATTGTTTTTAATACCATTAGAATGGCAATATTCAACCGTAAAAGCGAGATCGAGATGATGAAACTCATCGGTGCTGACAAAAGCTTTATCCGCGGCCCGTTTTTGGTAGAGGCAATGGTGTATGGTTGTATTGCTGCGGTTGTAGCGACCGCTATAGGGGTAGGGGTTTTCGCGACGATTTCTGGCAAATTACAGGCTTATGGAATTGCTGCTGTAGCTACGTCGCACTTTTTGATAAATAATTTGCTGTTGGTCTTGCTAAGTATGATGTTGTTAGGCTCGTTGATTGGGATTATTTCCTCGACACTGGCTACTCGCCGTTATCTCAAATTGTAGAGTAATTTACGAAAGGGGGTGCTTATTCGACGTAGCTTTATTGACAAAGCGGTAATGCTTTGTTACGCTAGAGGTATGAAACATAGGTCCACCACACCAGTTTCGTCAAGGCGGCACGTTGCGAAGTCGTCAATCGTCGCAGCAGCTGTTTTGATGAGCGCAAGTATACCGGTTGCCTTCGCGCAAAACGTGTTGGCCGACCAGTACGACGAACAGGTCAAAAAACTTCAATCAGAAGCTGATTCATATCAGCAGCAGGCGGCGACGCTTGGCGCGCTGGCGTCAACGCTGCAAGCGCAGCTTGATGTATTAACCAAGCAAAAAAATGAAATCCAAGCGCAAATTAATACTAGCCAAGCTAAGCGCGATAAGCTTGAGAAAGATATCGCTGCTACCGAAAAGAAAATCGAGATTAACAAAGAAGCTCTTGGCGAAATTGTTGCCGATATGTACGTTGATAGCTCAATCTCGCCGCTCGAGATGCTGGCTAGCAGCAAAAATATTGGCGATTACGTTGACAAGCAGGAATACCGCTCGTCAATGCAGGACAATCTGAGCACCAAGATCAAACAGATTAAATCGCTCAAAGCGCAGCTCGAAAAGCAGAAAAAGCAAGTTGAGAACGTACTGCGCGATCAGAAGTCGCAAAAAGCCGCGCTAGCTGCCAAAGAGGCTGAACAGGCTAAATTAGTTTCGGACACGCGCGGTGAGGAATCAGCTTACAATAACCTGGTCGCCAAGCGTAACAGCGAAATCAGCAGTGTCCGCGCTCAACAGGCTGCCGCTATGGCTGCAGCTGCTCGTGCTTCAGGCTCTACTAATATTGGTACTGGCTCGGCTAGCGGCGGCGGATATCCGTCGGTTTGGGCTAATGCCGAGCAAGATACGATCGTTGATAACTGGGGTCTCTATAACCGCGAATGCGTTAGCTACACCGCCTGGAAAGTAGCTAGTACTGGCCGTTACGTACCGCATTTTGGCGGGGCAGGTAACGCTAATCAGTGGCCTAGTACAACATCTCGCTATGGTATTGCCAACGGTCCAACACCAAAAGCCGGCTCGGTAGCTATTCAGTATGTTGGCGCTTACGGCCACGCTATGTATGTCGAAGCAGTTAATGGCGATGGTACGATTACTGTTAGCGACTACAACAATAATATCGACGGTTTAGGCTGGGGCCGCTATCACTACTACACGCGTTCAAGTGCTGGGCTAACTTATATATATTTCTAGCGAGATCAATATAATAATCAGTAAATTATAGCGTACTCAGCCAGAGTGCGCTATAATTATGATTATGGCAAACGAACAGGGAGTTGAAAATAAGGGGCGGAAGCCTCGGCAGCGGAAGGTTTCACAGGGTGTTTTCTTGGCGTCGTTGGTCTTGGCGATAATCGTATCGTTTGCGGCTGGTACGCGCAGCGAAGAAATCTATCAGATAGCAGCGCCGATTTTTGGCATCAAGGTGGCTAAGCAGCCGCTTGATACCGAGGTGATGAAAGAAGCTTATCGTCAACTAGCGGCGAATTATGACGGTGATTTGGATGCTAATAAGCTGTCTGACGGGGCGGCTCGCGGCATGGTCAAAGCGGTCGGCGACGACTACACGACATTTCTAGATAAGGAAGAAGCGGCAGAATTTAACAAAAGTCTAAACGGCGAAGTTTCTGGCATTGGTGCCGAAATTGGCGTGCGTAATTTGCAGCCGACAGTACTGCGAGTTCTCGATGACTCTCCAGCCAAGAAAGCCGGCCTTAAAACAGGCGATATCTTTGTGGCTGTGAACGGTACGTCAGTAGCGGGCGAGACGGCTAGCGGCGTGGCTGATAAGGTTACTGGCGAAGCGGGCACGACCGTCAAGCTAACTATGCGCCGCGGCAGCGAATCGCTAGACTTCTCGATTACCCGGGCCCAGATTAGCGATCCTAGCGTTCGTTGGTCGGTTAGCGATGATATTGGTGTCTTGACGATCTCGCGATTTGACGATAATACCGGTTCGCTAGTCCGCAAAGCCGCTAAAGAATTCATTGACAAAGGTGTTAAAGGTGTGATTATTGATTTGCGTAACAACGGCGGCGGCTATTTGACGGCAGCGCAAGAAGTAGCGAGTCTATGGCTAGATAGCGGCAAGACAGTCGTTACCGAGAAAAGCCGCGGCCAGGTGACTGAAACTGTCAAAACATCAGGCAATCCGACGCTCAAAGGCAAGAAAACTGTCGTTCTCGTCAACGGTAGCTCAGCCAGTGCTAGCGAGATTGTGGCTGGCGCGCTGAAAGATTATCAGGCAGCCACTTTGGTTGGTGAAAAAACCTTCGGCAAGGGAACGGTACAAAAGGTGATCAACCTATCCGACGATCGTATCCTCAAGGTGACAGTGGCCCGCTGGTACACGCCGCAAGACAGAAACATCACCAAAGAAGGCATTCAGCCGAACCAGACGGTCAAGATGAGCTCGGATGATAATAACGCTGGGCGCGACCCGCAAATGGCGCGCGCTAAAGAATTAGCGTCATAGCCCTTGTGCTTATTGCCAGGCTGGTATACTATATAAACTATGGATACACGCAAACGCAAGATTTTGCTAGTAGAAGATGACACTGCGCTAGCATCGGTATATCGGTCGCGTCTTGAGCTAGAGGGTTTTGACGTCTGTGAAGCGAATAATGGCGAGGATGCGCTGTCGTTGGCAGTGTCTGAACATCCTGACTTGATTTTGTTGGACGTCATGATGCCGAAAATTAGCGGTTTTGACGTGCTTGATATCTTGCGCAATACGCCGGAGACTACTAATATCCGGGTGATTATGCTAACAGCGCTTAGTCAGCCCAAAGACAAAGAACGCGCCGAGCAGCTCGGTGTTGACGATTATTTAGTAAAATCGCAAGTAGTTATCGGCGATGTCGTCGAGCGGGTGCGGTATCATTTGGGTATGGCGGCTTAGAAATAGCTGCTATTTTTGGGCGGAGACCGCGTTATGCAGAGCCTCTCAGGATCTCTGTCTAGTTTGTGATCTGCAAAGGAGTGGATTAGCGTTAGCTTATTGACAAATCGTGTATTTTTTGCTATAATAAAAACATATAAAGATTAAAACAGAAAAATACACATGGCAAATAATGAGCTAAACATACATGACGCAAATTTAGAAGATTTGCAGAAAACTGCTGATCGATATTCAGAACCGGAAGGTTTGGCGGCTAGCCAACCAGAAAGTCCGGCCGAAGCTGCTGATCAGTATGCGGAGCCGGAGTATTCGGAGAGCAGCGGTCAGCAGAAAACTGCTGATCAGCATTCAAGGCCAGAAGCTCCAGCGGCTAGCGATCAGCCAGAAGACCCATTGGCGGCTTTGCGCCGAGCTTTGAAAGCTAGAGAAGACGCAAAGCTGGAAGCTCCAATACCATCTTTAGAAACCCAAGCCGCCGAAACTAGACTCGCTCTCGGTATTGGCCGTACGGCGTTTCGGGCGGTTGATATGCTCGAAAATCCTACTGTTAAACCGCCGGCCGATTCTCTTGGCGAGCCAGAATCTAATTCTGAACATTCAGATTCCAGCGAACCTGCAGACGAGTCGGTTGAACGCGCAGACGGCGATTCTGATGAGACTAAAGAGCCAGACGAGCAAAATGAGCAAAACGATAGTCCTGATAAGAATAAAGATGAAGATGAAGATGAAGAGCGAAGCGATAAGGAATCCTCTGAAGCCCTAAAATCATTAGCGGACAGCACGAACCATCGCTTGCAAGCTATGGTAGACACAGTAGAAAATGCGATTAATACTATACGGGCGCGCAGCAGGGATTACGTGTCGCTATCTTCTGGCGATATGCAATGGCTGGTATCGAACGTCCCAGGCATGTTAAGCGGCTTTGTTGGGGCTGTCGAGGGAGCTATAGACGGTTTGCCACTAGTAGAAGCGTCTCGACTTAATAACGCAGTAGACGAAATTAGACACAGACTCACTGCATTAAATAATGTTATCGCTGAAAATAATGTTGTCGCTGAAAATAATGTTGTCGCTGAACAGCGTTGGAATGATGTCAGTAACGATGACTATTTGCGACATACAATAGCACTGAAAGACAGTGTCGCAGAGTTGCGGAACTTTATGAATGCAGCCGTATCGCGGCAGAATCAAGCAGAAACCGACGACGCTTATTCTCGCGGGAAGAGAGCGAGCCGGTATATGGCTGGTGATTAGTGCTTAGGCGGTTATTCGACGCAGACTTGCGTACGTTTGTGCGTGTTGCCAGTGAACGATGGCTTCTTGATATGTTTGAAAACTACGGTGCCGCTCTTGGCTGCGTGAATTGTGTAGTTGCGGCTAATATAAGTACCCGGGCCAGCAACTTTGGTACTGCCAGTCTGGCGAACCAGCACCTCGCCCTGGTTGACTTTTTGCCCGCCGAAACGCTTGACGCCATTGCGCCTACCAGCACTTTTGTGGGTATTATCGCTCGAACCGCCAGCTTTAACGTGTGACATAAAACTCCTTTAATTTAATATAAGACAATCTATGCTATTGTACGCGAAGCTATCGGAAATGTCAAGCTTTACGAAAGTAATTACTGTAGCAGGCGCGAGCTTGGCGGGCGAGATGCTTTTAATTTTCATCGAGAGGTTTAAGCAGTAAAATCTCTCGTGCTACCACCTGGTTTTCGCGGTAGTAGAGCAGCTGGTCGTCGCTGACTAAGTTTAGATGTAGGCGTTGGTAGCCTAAATCTGCTAACTGATTAATAAGCGGTAAATGCGTAAATTTACCGCTATGGTCGCGCCAGGCGGGCATGCCGACGACTAGCGTTGTACTCGGATTGATTTGCGGGCGGATGTTTGCTAAAAATTGGCTGATGATATGATTGCAATTACCGCGGACTGCGGTGAGCTTGGCAGGCTTTGGCGGGGCCGAGAAGGGTTGGCCGAGGTAGGCCTCGCAGACGATGCGGGTGATTTCGGATTTTTGGGCAGTATTGAGCTTGACATCGGTGGCGTCAGCTTGGAAGATCTGCCACTGGGGGTCGATCTGGTATTTATTATCGAGCCACTGCATGTTTTCTGTGGCATAATCAACCATTTTTTGGCTTAGGTCGCTACCGTAGACGTCTATCCCTTTGAGCCGCGCTTCTTGGAGAACGGTGCCAGTACCGCAAAAAGGATCCCAGAGGCGGCCGGGTTTCGTCTCGCCAGATAGATTTATCATCATACGCGCTAATTTCGGCGGTAGCATACCGACGAAAGCATCGGTGCGCGGGCGAGCTTGGTCGCGGGCAGCCAGCGCGGTGATGTTCTGGGCGCCGACGCTTTCAGCGATAATGAGACGGTTATTTGGTGCTCGGACGACTAGCAGTTCAACTTTCGTCGGCGATAGCCCAAGCTTGTTGTGATGGCTAGTAGCGGTGTTAAGGGCGATTTCTGGGTTCGGGATAAGGCGTAAGCTAGTGCCGCTGTCGCGTAATTTTTTCTTGATGAGCAAGCCAGTTTTTTGGACATCGCGAGGCGAGATTTTGAAGCCGTAAGCGCTGATGCCAAGAGTTATTTTATGCTCGCTGGCGCGCCATTTGGCGGTGTAGTGCTGAATGATTTGGCGGCTGGCGGTTAGCCAATTGCCGCGGTCGAGCTCGAGAACGACCCGGCCGGCTTTTTGGCTGCCGCCGAGGGTCTCGAAGTCAAAATCAGGCGAATCTACAAGCGCTGTCTGCTGCGAAAACCATCGGACATTGTCAGCACCGTAGAGCTGTTCTAGCTCGGCTATTCCAAGTGCTGGCTGGCGGCCAAGTATTGTGATATGCATAAATATAGTATACTAGATTGTATGAAAAGGAGACTGTCTTTTCGACTGTGGTTGAGTATTGCCACGTTGCTGTTGATTGCTTTGATACTTTTTCTAGCTAGAAGCGAACTGGTATATGCTTGGGGTTTGCTAGGTAAAATTGACCTTGGCAAGCTTGTGTGGATGTTGCCAATTATTGCGGCCGGATATTTGGCGACTGGCGAGATGATTTTTTCGTATTTGCGTCAGAAAGGCTTCGTGAAGAATATTAATCCGGCAACTCTGGCACGCATATCGCTAGAGCTAAATTTTGTTAATCATGCTTTTCCTAGCGGCGGTGTCAGTGGTATTTCGTATGCTAACTGGCGTTTAGGCAAGTACGGTGTGCCAATCGGACGGGCGACGATGGCGCAATTTGTGCGTTATGTGGTGGGGTTTATGGCGATTGTGGTCTTTTTGGTGATTTCTGTTTTGATGGTGACGATTGACGGCCGTGTTAACCGCTGGATAATTTTAATGAGCTCAACGCTGGTATTTTTGCTGGTGATGGCGACGCTGCTGGGCGCGTACTTTTTGAATAGCGTCCACCGGATGAAAAAATTAGCCAAGAGGATTACGACGATAACTAACGGTACGGCGTCATTTTTTGCGCGGCGGCCGCAGGTGGTGTTGAAGCAGGAGTCGATAGAGAAATTTTTTTATGATATGCACGACGATTTTAACGAGCTAAAGCGCGATAAGCGCGTGTTGCTGAAGCCGTTTTTGTGGGCGATGTTATTTACCGCTACCGAAATTGCGCCAATCTGGATTACTTTTCAAGCGTTGGGAATGAGCGTCAATCCAGCGTCGATTTTGATTGCTTATGGCATAGCGACAATTGCTGGATTCATTGTGGTAACGCCGGGCGGAACGGGCGCCTACGAGGCAATCATGGTTAGTGTTTTGGCTTTATCAGGTATAGGTAGCGGCCAGTCGATTGCAGCGATTGTACTTTACCGGGTGATTGTACTGCTGACGGCGTTGCTGCTAGGCTATGTATTTTACCAGCTAACAATAGTGAAGTATGGACGAAAATCCGATCCCAAGGTTCGGCGTTAGCGGTTTCGTCGAGCTGATTAATCAAGTGCTGGAGTTTTCGTGCAGCGCTGTTGAGATTGAGGGCGAGGTCGCCAGTTTCAAGGTAAATCAAGGCAAATGGGTGTTTTTTGATTTGAAAGACGAGGAAGCGAGCGTCGGTTGTTTTATGCCAGTTTATCAACTGCGAACGCCGATTGAAGACGGCATGAAGCTAGTGGTGCGGGCGCAGCCCAAAGTGACGAAGTGGGGTAAATTTAGTGTGACCGTGCAAAATTACCGTCTGCTAGGTGAGGGCAGCTTGCGCAAAAGTTTCCAGCTGTTGCGTACTAAGTTGGAGAAGGAAGGAATATTTGCCGCGGAGCGCAAGCGTTGTTTGCCACAAATTCCAGCGCGTATCGGCGTGATAAGCAGCACTCAGGCGGCAGGCTACGCGGACTTTATCAAAATCGTAAATGAGCGCTGGGGCGGCTTGCAAATTGACGTAGCGCATGTTCAAGTGCAAGGCGAGGCGGCGGCTGATCAGATTGTTGCGGCAATTAATAGTTTTAACGAGAGTCAAACGCCGCCCGAGGTGCTGGTGGTCATTCGCGGCGGCGGCAGTGCTGACGATTTGAATACGTTTAACGATGAATTGTTGGTTAGAGCGATTGCTGCCAGCCGCGTGCCGACATTGGTCGGCATTGGGCACGAAGTCGATATGACACTGGCGGATTTGGCTGCCGATGTGCGGGCTTCTACGCCGAGTAACGCGGCGCAAATCATTGTGCCAGACCGACGAGAACTGCTGCGAGAAATAAAAGTGCTGGTTGACGGTATGGCCTACCGGACGGAGTCAGCGATTAGCGATTTAAGTAGTGAGGTTGACAGCTTGCGGCAGCGCGCGTTGCTACATCTAGATAGCAGAACTGACGTCTTAACGAGCGAGATCAAGCAATTTCAGCGGATTTTGGCGGCGTACAATCCGCAGTTGGCGCTGGCGCGCGGTTACGCGATTGTGCGCGGTTCGACCGAAATTGGCGAAATTATTAGTATCGAGGAAGAAAAAATAATTATCAAAGCGGAGGTTAAAAATGTCAAGCAAAAATGAGAAAACTATCAACCAAAAAATCGAAGAGCTGCGCCAGATGGTGGCGTGGTTTGAAAGCGATGACTTCGATATTGAACAGGCGATAGAACGCTATCAAGCAGCCGAGAAACTAGCTAGCGATATCGAAAAAGATTTGAACGGCTTGCGCAATAAAATTACCGTCCTCAAGGAAAAATTTGCGTGATTTTTGCCGCTGTCGCTGCTGTGGTGCTGCTGTTTGGCTTTGTGGCTTTCACAGGCGCGCCGTATGTGCCGTCGCGACGCCGCGACTTGCAAAAAGCTTTTGATGAGCTGTACCAGCTCAAAAAAACCGATGTGTTGGTGGATATTGGCTCGGGCGACGGCGTAGTGTTGCGCGAAGCGAGCCGCCGCGGCGCGCGGGCGATTGGTTACGAACTACAACCGCTGCTAGTACTGATTTCACGTTGGTTATCGCGGCATGACGAGAAAGTGTCGGTGCGGTTAGCTAATTTTTGGCGCACGCCGCTGCCAGACGAGACGACGGTCGTCTATCTTTTTGGCGACGGTCGTGATATCGCCAAGATGGTTCAATATTTACAGCATGAGACTAACCGCCTTGGGCATGATATTTGGCTATTGAGCTACGGTTTCGAGGCGGCTGGGCTTACTTTGCATAAGACCGCGGGCGCGCATAATCTCTATTTGCTGCAGCCGCAGAGTTAAACCTTTGCATATTTAGCCTCGACAAAGTATAATCGTAAGCATGAAGAGTAGGCATTATACAGAAAAAGGCGCCATCACTGGCAGTATTGTCGCTATTGCGGTATTGGTAGTGTTGGTGCTGGGGTTCGGCGGTTTTAGTATTTGGTCATATATGCAATATCTCGACCAGAAAGAAAACGTCGACGAGAAAATCGAGACAGCTAAAGCTCAAGCTGTCAAAGAGAATAGCGAGAAGCTAGAGAGCGACTTCGAAAAGCGCGAGAAAGAACCGAATCGGCAGTTTAACGGGCCGTCAGATTACGGCGCCTTGACGTTTGAATATCCCAAGACTTGGAGTGCTTATCAGGCAACCGATATTAGCAAGGGCGGCGGCGTGACATATGAAGCTTATCTGAACCCAGTGACAATCCCGCCGATTGTTAGAGAATCGAAAATCGCCCTGAGGATAACAATTGAGCAAAAAACTTATGATAAATCTGTATCCACTTATGATCCGTTAATTAAAAGAGGCGACTTGAAGTCTAGTGTTTACAACGATGGCAAGCATACAGGTACCAAGCTAGTTGGTAACTTTGATAAAGACACTTACGGTACGGCAGTACTGTTGAAGATGCGCGATCGTACACTGACGATGCGTACTGACGGCGACGTTTTCACTGCTGACTACGAGAAGCTGCTGAAGACGCTCAAATTCAACGAATAAGTGTTTTGCTTGTGCTAGAACAGCCTGTTGCAGCATGCTAAACTAGGTGTATGCAGGAGGGTAAGGCGCAGGCTGGTTTGTGGGCAGATTCGCCGTCGTTTACAGTGGCGGCGCACGAACTGAAAGCGCCGCTTGCTCTGATTCGCCAGTTGGCGATTGAGTTAGAAGCAGGGGAGTATACGGCGCTTGAGCGGGCTGTCTTGGCGCAGCGGATCACACTGACGGCGGAAAGGGCGCTGCGCTTGACGACAGATTTAACTAAAGCTCGCCGCCTAGAAAACGCCTTATTCACGTTAGAAGCGATTGATGCGGCCGGTCTTTGTAACGAAGTGATGAGCGAACTTCAACCGCTGTACCATGCTCATAATAAATCTCTAAAAACCCAGGTAAAATCTCGTCAGCGGTTGATAGTGGCTAACCGCGATTTGTTGCGGCGGATTGTGGCTAACTTTGCTGATAACGCACTACACTATAGCGCTGATGATTCGTCGGTAGCGATCTCGGTACGGGCTACCGACAACAATCAGCGGGTACGGATCGGGGTACGCGATTTTGGGCCGGCAATTCCAGCGCGAGCTTGGCGGGCGTTGCGCCAGGGTTTGCGCGAGCCGCTGCCGCTACATAACCGTCCAGGTAGCAGCGGGCTAGGCATGTTTATCGCTAATGAGTTTGCTTTAGCGATTGGCGCGCAAATTGGCGTTATCCGTCATCGCGATGGCGCAACTTTTTATGTTGATGTACCAGCGTCAACACAGCTGAGGCTATTATGACGCGCGTGCTAGTAATTGATGATGACGAGTGGCTAGCGAAACTGTTTACGCGGCGTCTCGAGCACAACGATATAGTAGTCCAGAGCGTCTCAAATGCTATAGAGGCGCTTGATTTGATAGATAGTTTTCAGCCTGAGGTGATTATTCTTGATTTATTTATGCCGGGCCCAAACGGTTTAGTGCTGCTGCACGAGTTGCAGTCGCACGACGACCTAGGCCGCATTCCTGTTGTCGTGTGTACAACAAGTGCAAATGACATCACTCTCGAGCAGTTGCGGCCGTACGGCGTGCGATTATTATTAGATAAAGTATCAATGTATCCAGATGATATTGCCAAAGCGGTGCGAGAGGTGGCAGCATGACTGCTATTGAACGTACTAAAGCGATAGTGCTGCGCCGGACGAATTACGGCGAGGCAGATCGCATTTTGACGCTATTAACGCCGCTAGGGCAACGCAGTGCTATAGCGCGCGACGTGCGGCGCGAGAAAAGCCGCTTGGCGGGCGGCATCGAGCTGTTTGCGGTTAGCGATGTAGTGTTGCGTCGCGGTAAAGGAAGTTTATATACGATTACGCAGGCGCGGCTTGATCATTTTTACCGCCAGATTTTGCAAGATTATGATCGCTTGCAATCTGGTTATGAATGTATCAAACTGGTTGAGCGCGCCAGCCGCGATGTCGATATTCCAGAATGGTTTGAAGTGCTGAGCGAGACGCTGGCAGGCTTGGGCGATGCAGTTTCTTTGCAGTTGGTGCAAGTATGGTTTTACTTGCGCTACGCTGAGCTAACGGGTTATGAGCTGAGTTTGGTGAACGATGTTGCTGGCCAGCCGCTTGATCGCCAAAAGCGCTACATGTACGATTCGATTGAACGAGGCTTGCGACTGAGCGAACAAGGAGAGCTTACCGCTGATCATATTAAGTTTTTGCGCTTAGCAGCGAATAAATCGTTGCGTCTGGTGGCGCAAATTGGCGGGGTTGAGCAGATACTGCCAGGCTGCTGGTTATTGGCTCGCCAACACGCTGGCGTTTAGCCGTCGAATTGGCCGCGTTGCAGCGAAACTACTGAAAACCAAAGCGTGTTATACTAAAACGTAAAGAGTTAAATACTCGCACTCACCAACGTAGAGAGGAGAAAGGAGACTTCTTGTGAGTCAAGCAAAAATGGAAGCAATTATTAGCCTGTGTAAGCGCCGCGGCTTTATTTATCAGGGTTCGGATGTGTATGGCGGCCTGAGCGGTACGTGGGATTACGGCCCGCTAGGCGTGCAACTGAAGCGTAATATCATGAATTTGTGGTGGCGCCGGTTTGTTGATGAGCGTGACGATATGTACGGCGTGGATGCGGCGATTTTGATGAATCAGAAGGTCTGGCAGGCGAGCGGGCATGTGGATGCCTTCGTCGATCCGCTGTGCGAAGATACGGTCAATCACCGCCGTTTTCGCACCGATCATATTCTCAAGGACAATGGCGTTGACGCCGATGGCATGACTATGGAACAGATGGATGCGGTGATCGCCGAAAAAGGCATCAAAAGCCCCGACGGCAATCCGCTAAGCAAGTCGCGCACCTTCAACATGATGTTCAAAACGCACGTTGGCGCGACTGAGAGTGAAGACAGTATTTCTTATCTCCGCCCGGAAACCGCTCAAGGTATCTTCACTAATTTCAAAAACGTCGTCGATAGTTTCTATCCTAATTTGCCGTTTGGCATTGCTCAACAGGGCAAGGCATTTCGTAATGAAATTGCACCGCGCGACTTCGTCTTCCGCTCTCGCGAGTTTGAGCAGATGGAGATTGAATATTTCGTTGACCCTGAGCATTGGCAAGAGGCGTTTGATGAATTGCTGGCGGCGACGCATGCATTTTTGGCAGAGCTAGGTTTGAAGCCAGAGCACATCCACGAGCTGGACGTGCCGGCGGAGGATCGGGCGCACTACAGCAAAAAGACGATCGACATCGAATACGATTATCCAATTGGCCGCGAAGAGCTGATGGGTATCGCTTACCGGACCGATTTTGATCTGATGAACATCCAACGCGCCAGTGGCAAGAGCATGGAATACACCGTCAAGGGAACGAACACAAAATTTGTTCCGCACGTCATCGAGCCGTCGTTTGGTGTGGAGCGGGCGCTGATGGCGGTGCTGTCGGGCGCGTACCGTGAGGACGAGCAAAACGGTGAAAAGCGGGTGTATTTGGCGCTGCCAGAGTACTTGGCGCCAGTTAGGTTTGCTGTTTCACCACTGCTGAAGAACAAGCCAGAATTAGTGGAAAAAGCTCGCGAAGTCTACGCTCAGCTCGCCAAAGCCAACCCTGGCCGAGTGATGTGGGACGACAACGGCAACATCGGCAAACGCTACCGACGCCAAGACGAAATCGGCACGCCGCACTGCGTGGTCATCGACTTCCAGACGCTGGAGGACGGCACGGTCACCGTGCGTGAGCGGGATACGACGGAGCAGCGGCGTGCTAAGACGGAGGAATTAGTCTGATGTTGGATATTTTGTCGTTTGATGCAAATAGCATCATAACTCTATTGGTTGGTTTTATAGCTTTCGGTGTTTATAGTAAACAGAAATGGGATAAGAAGAGAAATGCGGCAAAGGCAATTTTTATTGAAATTCAAACGGCGGAAATGAATCTTGAGAAGATTAAAGAAGAGTTATCGAAAAACGATGAATATATAGAAGTGCCAGAGAATATATTTTTGATGCCAATAGAAAGTTGGTCTACAAATCGACAAGATTTTATAAAAGATTTTCGTTCAGATGAATGGTCGGCAATCGATAAATTTTATAGTAAATGCAAATTTTATGACCAAAATGCACGATATAACTCTCAGGCGTTTGTGAAAAACGAAGAGCAGATAAGAGTAAATGCACATAGACTAGTAGCCGATTATGTAGGCGTATTAGCAGAAAAGATATTCGACGCTAATACTAATAAGAATCCCAAGCAAACGCGAGAAGAATTAACCACCAAAGCGTTTGAAGAATTTCAAGAAAAAAGCAGATTTATAAAAGAGCGATATTTGGGTGATATTATTAAGCCGATGTATAGCCCTCAAAAGTATCTAACCCAAGCTCGAGTGCAAGCTAATGCAATTGAATCGCTACTTCTAGGTACAGTTGGGAAGAAGCTTGACAGTATTGCCAATAGGGGGTGGATTCGAAACATACTACACCTGTATTCTAAATAAACCACAGGAAATAATATAATCAATCTCGAAAGAAATTCATATTGGTTTAGGCTAAAAATGTTATAATTGTCCCTATGACAAAACTCACCAACGGGCATCTCGTAACGCAAGATTCAGTCGGAGTGACTCGCCATGATTATCTCTACCGTATCTCGCTCAAAGCGCTAATTTATAACGACGCTGGGCAAATTTTGGTCGTTAAGGAAATTAATCGGACTTATTGGGATTTGCCGGGCGGAGGCATGGATTATGATGAGGATTTTGAATCATCGCTGAAACGCGAGTTGTACGAAGAAGTTGGCTATAAAGGCGATTTGCGCTATCAGCTGTTTGACGCGTCGGAACAGATGTACATTGAGCGGCTTGATGCAAATCAAATCTGTTTTTATTGTCGCGTCTGGCCGGAGAACTTTGATTTTATACCAGGCGAAGAGGGTGATGAAATAATGTTTATTAATCCTGAGGAATTATTGCTTCAGAAGAGCGAGGTTGACGCGCCAGCTCGAGCCTATGGGGCGCATATGAAATGGCAGGAACTGCATAGCGAAATCGTGCGGTAAATATTGATTTGGTTTCGCTAATATTGCAATAAAATTATAATTTTGTTATAATGTTTGTATGACAATCACTACAATTCAAAAAGTTATCAAGATTGGTTCAAGCTGCGGCGTGACGCTGCCGGCGCGGGATTTGCGGGCGCTGGGGATTCGCGATGGCGACGAGGTGCGATTAACGGTTGAGCAGGTAAAGCCAATTGAGCAAGCAAATAAGCCGTCGCTTCGTCAGGATTACGATGATTTCAAAAAACAGTACGGCAAAACGCTGAAAAACTTGGCAGACCGATGATTCGCTATCTGGAGATTGACGAAATTCTAGAGCTGCATTTTTGGATAATTGAGGATTTTGGCGGCTCGCATGGCGTACGCGATGAGCTGGGGCTAAAGTCGCTGGTGGCGGCGCCGCGAACAATTGTTTTTGGTGAGGAGCAATATGTGTCAGTTCACGAAAAGGCGGCGGTTTATTTGCGTAATTGCATAGCAGACCACATCTTTACCGATGGCAATAAGCGTACAGCGGTGACGATTACTGGCATCTTTTTGGCGAGAAACGGCTGGAGAATGACTGCGGCGGCTGTTGAATTAGAAGATTTCGCTGTCCGCGTCGCGACCGATCATCTCGATATTGATGCGATTGCTGATTGGCTGGAGCGTCATTCGCGGGACGTATCAATGGTTTGATAACAAGGAGTTTTAGTGGTAAGTAGGGTTTCTATGAGGTTTCTTGCCGCCCGATAGAGATGATATACTAAGATTCATGACTACTATCTATATCGCTCGCCACGGCCAGAATGAAGACAATGTGCGCGGGATTCTGAACGGCCATCGCGACCTGCCGCTGACTGATTTGGGACGCCAGCAAGCGCGGCAATTGGCGCGGCACATTAAGGATAGGGGACTGGTTTTTGACGCGGTGTATGCATCGCCGCTTGATCGAGCTTTCGAGACGGCCGCGATTGTAGCGACAGCACTGGGCCTTGCTGAGCCGATAGTTCACGATGAGTTAATCGAGCGTGATTTTGGCATTATGACTGGTAAGCCGGCCGCTGATATTGAGGAAATTTGTGCGCCGGACATCATCAAAACAGAAAACGTGACCTATTTTTTGCATCCTGACGGCGCTGAGACTTTTCCTGAGTTATTGACTCGCGGCCAGCGGGTGCTTGATTTCGTGGCGCATCAACATCCAGATCAAACAGTGTTGTTGGCTTGCCATGGCGATATTGGCAAAATGATATATGCTGCGGCAACCAGCACGCCATGGCGGCAGGTCTTAACCGATTTTTACTTTGGCAATACTGATATTATCGGCCCGGTGGATGTGTTCTAAACGTGATATCATTTATATATGAGAGAGATTGAGATAAAAGTTAGGTTGCAAGATAAAGAAGGGCTGTTGGCTGCGCTGGCGGCTAAGGGTGTTGCTCTCGGCGAGCCAGTGCATCAGCGCGATCGAGTGTTTGGTCTGCCGGGAGAAGCTGGCGGCGACGGCAACACGGTGCCTTGGCTGCGAGTGCGCACCGAAACACGCGGACATGGTGAAAATGAAACCAAGCGGACGTTATTCACTCTAAAACGATCAGTCACTGGGCAGTTGGATAGCATTGAGCGCGAAACAGAAGTTGGCGACCCAGGCGTTATGATCGCTATAGTTAAGGAGTTAGGTTTCGTGCCGTTTTCGGACTTGTCGAAGACTCGCCAGACTGGCAAACTGAACGATGTGGAGGTATGCATCGACTCGGTGGAGGGTTTAGGCGACTTTATGGAGCTGGAACAATTAGCCGACGAGAACGCCGACCCTGCCGCGATAACCGCTGATTTGTGGCGCATTATGGCGGAACTGGGCGTCAGCCATCAAGATGAGGTGACTGACGGTTATGATATTTTGATGAAAAAGTTGGAGGCATAGTGTAATGACCGAACGTGTTTTGCCGAAAGGTGCTCGTCTGATTCCTCGGGAAGCAGATTGTGTTTTTAGAGGTGAGATTTACAAAGTATATCAATGGCCGCAAAAGATGCCCGATGGCAGCGTAGAAACTTTTGAAATGCTGCGCCGTCCAGATACTGTGATGGTCATTGCGCTTGATGAGGCTGGCGATGTGCTAGTAATCGACGAAGAGCAGCCGGGCGGGATTGTCCGCAAGAACCATTTGCCAGTCGGCCGGGTTGACTCTAGCGACGAGTCGGTATTAGCAGCGGCGCAGCGCGAATTGAGAGAAGAAACAGGCTGTACTTTTCCTGATTCTTATTGGGGATTGCTAGATGTCGTGCAGATGGAGAAGAAAATCGAGTGGTTTACCTATTTGCTCCTGGCTACGGGAGCGTTACATCGAGCAGCACAGCATCTTGACGCTGGCGAAGATATTACGGTTAAATCAGCGCCTTTGGCAGAAGTGCTGCATCAAGACAACGTGCTACGGTATTTTCCGTGGCTTCGCGATGTTGAGTCGGTTGAAGATTTAACGCCTCGTGATTATATTAAAAAAGCTAGCAAAATCTCTTGACGTAAATCATACTGCATTATATAATTCATCAGTGCGAAAAAATTGTGATGTTTGGCAAGGTATTGAGCGCGAGCCTCAGTCGCGTATTTGCGGTGCCGATTTACCAGACTGTGGTCCACTAGTATCGTTTGAAACGACAGTTGGAAGAGTCTTAAAGCTTGGTGAAATTATTGATGTGGATATTGAGGCGATTTATGAAGCGGCGGCTGCTGTTGGTCTGAGCGAGCGGGAAATAAACGGAGTTGATTTTGTAGTTGCCTCAGAAGGTAGTAGCAAGCTATTGCCTGGTGGCTGTTCAGGCTATTATCAAAACTTGGGTGGACGGCATTGTATTAGAATTAGATGCTGCGAGGATGCAGCAAAGATTGCCTGTCATGAATTCCAGCATATGGCGGACGAGCAAGATGGTCTGTACATAAGCGATCGTAGAGCGGCCATATTGGAATTAGCTGACGTTACTGGAGAAAGAATAGGTAATTATTCCTCTCGAGCTGTTTTGTTAGCAACTGGGACTGAAATTTTAGCTTTTGCGAACGGTTTTGATAAATGTAGTTTATGTTGTGGTATTGTCGCGGTAGCTTCGATTTGTGTTGCTGGGCTGGCGAAGGCCTGTCATATCATAAATTATAGATTACATCCGGCTGAGGTACGGGCCCGCCAGGCTGAAAAATTAAATACGCCGAATATCTTAAAATTTAGTAGCAATTAGGGTATGCGATTCGTAATTCGTCGACGTTGGCCGATTAACCTTCGGCATGTTACACTTGATTTATGACAAAACCTTTTCTTCTTTTACAATCCCGTCCTGAGGACGAAGCGTCTGACGACGAATATGCAGCTTTTTTAAAATTTGGCGGTTTGCAGCCGGAGCAGTTGCAGCGCTTGCGGCTTGACCG
Organism: uncultured Candidatus Saccharibacteria bacterium; assembly: GCA_963539155.1. Taxonomy (GTDB): domain Bacteria; phylum Patescibacteriota; class Saccharimonadia; order Saccharimonadales; family Saccharimonadaceae; genus Saccharimonas. The sequence continues at coordinate 15,894 of CAUTJX010000002.1, read as the reverse complement.
CGGCGAGTTCTCGCCAGTTAATTTGGATGATTATAGCGGTATTTTTATGGGCGGCGGGCCGGCTAATTTTGCTTATCCGCCAGAGGAAAAATCGCCGGAACAATTGCAGTTTGAAGATTATATCATGCCGCTGCTTCGCCGGATTGCAGCTGAGGATAAGCCGTTTTTAGGCACTTGCTTGGGCGTGGGGGCGCTGGTAACGGCGCTGGGCGGTCGGACGGACTTCGATCATGGCGAGCCGGTTTGCGCGGTGGATATAAATTTGACGCCGGAAGCGCAGGACGATCCGCTGCTGGCTGGCTTGCCGGCTAGTTTTCGCGGCTTCGTCGGGCATAAAGAGGGGACAGATACGGCGCCGCCGAACAGCGTGGTGCTAGCACGTTCTGAGACCTGCATACAGTTGCTGCGCGCCGGGAAAAATGTTTATGCGGCGCAATTTCATCCCGAGCTTGATGCTGACGGCTTGGCACTGCGGATTAATATTTATAAGCATGCTGGCTATTTCGCGCCGGAGGAAGCTAAGGATCTGATCGATGCGGCGTACCGCGAATCGGAATTGGTAACCGAGCCGGTCAAGATATTGCGGCGGTTCGTTGAAAAATATGCGGAATAGTTTGACACTTTCTAGCTAGACTACGGAATTTCGTTATTAGCAAAAGGCCTCGGGTAACCCCGAGGCCTTCTTGATGGCCAAAGCTGAGAAAGGCTTACTCTTTCTTCTTGCCGCGTGATTTGACGGTAATTTTCTTTGGCTCTGGCGCTGGCGTGACTGGCACGGTGACCTTCAGGACGCCATCGTCCAGGTGCGCTTCGATAGCATCGGCGTCGGCGCGCTCTGGCAGCTGAACACTGCGGTAGAAGCTGCTGCTCGACTCGCGTACGACGTACTTTTTCTCCTTGTCTTCTTCTTTCTCGTGCCGTTGGGCTTGGATGACCAAGTTGCCGTTTTCGACAGAAATATTGACGTCGTCTTCATCGAATTTCGGCAGGTGAACCTCGACGACTAGCGCGTTATCTTTCATGTAAACATCAGTGGTAGGCAAGCCGACCGAGCGCACTTGGCGCGGCATCCAGTTGTCGTCATTAAAGAAATGGCGCTGCAGGGCATCCATTTCGGCAAACGGGTCGAATCGAACGAGTTTACTCATTTGTATTACTCCTTTCGTTTATGATTTGGCGAGCTTTTGCTCTACATTTTATTGTAATTGGTTGGCACTCGCGTGTCAAGAGTGCCAAACATAAGTAGAATAACAGTAGTCTAGTGTGCCTCGAAGATTTCCCTGATTTTTCCACGGTAGTACATACGCTATATATAGCGGCACTATATATAGCGTATGTGTAGCTTTGTCTAAATACTGTACAATAGATGTATGGGATGGTTGCGTGATTTAATTTTTGGTGAGCCGGATGGTGATGACGAATATCTGGCGCGTCTTAATAATAATGATATGGCCTCGTCGCAAGATAATCGCGGCAGTAGGGACGAAAATAACTTTGATAAAGACACTTCAGGGGTTGCTGCAGTTGCCAGGAAGCCAGATGGAAAGCCTCAGCCCGATCAATATCACTCGGCTAACGGGCAAAAAGTGATTCCCGAGATAGAGGTTGAGCGCACCGAGGCGCATCCGTCGGGCGACAATAAGTACCTCGAGGTGTGGGCGCACATACGCAATCACGCGAGCTTTGATGTGGAGCTTGATAAATATGAGATATTAGGACAGCGAGGCGACTTGAATAAGTTTCTCAAACCGGGCGAGATTTTCGAGCTGCGCTTGTATCGCGGGCCGATGCCGCAGAGCGATTCAGTGCGTAAAATGTATATTCAGTACAAGATTGTTGGTACGGGCGACTATTTTCAGGCCAACCACATGATTGAATATAAATATGAACAGGACAACCGCGGTAATAAATGGTATATGCCAGACGAGCTGAAACTGCTGCGGCCAGTGCGCGACATCTAGAAAGCAGGGAAGAATTAGATGAGAGTATTTTTTACAGACGGTAGTGCTAGCCCGAATCCAGGACCAGGCGGCTATGCGGTAATTGAAAACGGCCGGCCGGTAGCATTGGGTAGCGAAGACGGCCAGACGACGAATATTCGTATGGAGGGCATGGCGCTGATTGCAGCGATGGAGCTAGCTGGCGATGAGCCGTGCGAAATTCATAGCGATAGCGAATTTTGGATCAATGTGTTAACCAAGTGGGCACCAGGCTGGGCTGCTAAAGGTTGGCGTAAAAAAGGCGGCGAAATTAAGAATCTTGATCTCGTGCAGCAAGCGTATGCGCTTTACCAATCGACGCAGCCGAAGCTGGTTTGGGTACGCGGCCACGTCGGTCATGAGCAAAACGAGCTAGCGGACGAGTGGGCGAATAAAGCGCGGGTGGGCGTTCGTCTATAGCGAGAGTCTTGGCTGTTTTTGCTGTCGATCTAGATTCGGCGGGGCGGGGCGTGCTATAATGAACTTGTTAATAATTTAATATCCAGAGTGCGACGAGGGACTGGCCTGATGACTCGCCGGCAACCTGCTTTTGCAGCAAGGTGCTAATTCCAGCCTGCTTGACCAGGAGAGATATTGTCTTTGCGGCTCCTTTCTTGGCCTCAAGCGGGGCAGATAGAAAGGAGTTTTTATGTCTGTAGAATCTAATAATCAAGCAGTATATCGTACGGCCGAGAGCGTTTCGCCGAAACATCCGGACAAGATTTGCGACCAAATCAGCGACGCTATTCTGGACGCGTATCTTGCCAAAGACCCGCAAGCCCGAGTGGCGATTGAAGCTTGCGGCGGCCATGGTGCACTGTTTCTAACCGGCGAAGTATCGTCGAGCGAGCTAGTTGACGTCAAGCAGATTGCGCAGCGGCTGGCTGGCGACGACGTGGAAATTATTGAGCGGATTGCACGCCAGAGCCCAGAGATTGCCCAGGGCGTGGACGCAGGCGGTGCCGGCGATCAAGGGGTAATGATTGGTTATGCTTGCGCTGAGACACCAGAATTATTGCCGCTAGAGTATGCTTTGGCGCGGGCCTTGAATCGCTTTTTGTATGAGAAATGGCCGTATGATGGCAAAACGCAGGTGACGACTTATGGCGGCCAGATTGCGGCAATTGTTGCCAGCTTCCAGAATGCGCCGCACGACGAGTTGGCGGCTGCAGTGCGGCAGTGGTTTGTGCAGCAAGAATATGTGGCAGGTGATTTTGATGGCATTTCTCTGCATATAAATCCGGCAGGCGATTGGCAAATTGGCGGTTTCGCGGCGGACGCTGGTTTGACCGGGCGTAAATTAGCAGTTGATAATTATGGCCCGCGGATTCCGCTAGGCGGCGGGGCGTTTAGCGGTAAAGATGCTACCAAAGTTGATCGCGGCGGTGCCTATATGGCGCGGCGGGTCGCAGTTGATTATCTTAAAAAGTTTGCAGCTCAGGAAGTGTTGGTGCGCTTGGCGTACGCAATCGGCCACGACCAACCAGTTGAGGCTACAGCGGTAGTTGACGGCGTTGAGCAGCCAATCGCAGGTTATGATCTCAGTCCAGCGGGTATTATTGATACGCTACAGTTGGCTCGTCCGCAATACGAACTAACAGCGCGCTACGGTCATTTTGGTAACGGCTTTGCTTGGGATAAGTAGCTCCGCGCCTTAAGTTGTATAATAAGGGTAGTGAAGCAAGATTTAGCCTTAGAAATATTATTGAGCGGCGAAAGCGCACTGCTGACCGGCCCGGCAGGAACGGGCAAGACTTTCGTACTGAATCAATTCATTAACTTGAGCAAGGCTAGCGGTAAGTATGTCTCGGTGACGGCGACGACTGGGCTAGCGGCGACGCATCTGGGCGGCACGACGATTCATGCTTGGTCGGGGATTGGCGTCAGCGACCGCCTGCCAAATGGTTTTGCTGAACATGTTAGCAAAAGCCGCCGCGAAATTATCGAAAAAACCGATGTCTTGATTATTGATGAGATTAGCATGTTGCACGATTACCGTTTGGACATGGTTGACGAAGTTTGCCGTTTGGTGCGAAAACGAGTCGACGAGCCGTTCGGCGGCATCCAAGTGGTGCTTTCTGGCGACTTCTTTCAGTTGCCGCCAGTTAATCGAGCGCAAGGCCGCGAGGGCGGTTTTGTAGTGAATTCATCGGCGTGGCGCGAGCTTGATCCGACGGTATTGTATCTGAGCGAGCAGTTTCGCCAGCGCGACGGCGATACGCTGTTAGAAATCTTGACGGCGATGCGGGCTGGCGATTTGCGCCGCCGCCATGCCGAACAGCTGTTAGAGCGGACCGAATTTCAGCCGCCAGCCGGGGCAGATTTGACAGAATTGCATACTGTGAATGTTGACGTCGATAGAATTAATCAAGCCAGGCTGGCTGAATTGCCAGGCGACGAGGTGTTGTATCAGCGCCATACTACTGGTAGTAACAACTACGTTGATAATTTGCAGCGCAGCGTACTAGCGCCAGAGGTGCTGACGCTCAAAATAGGCGCATTAGTGATGGCGGTCAAAAACGATCAGGCGCGGCGCTATGCTAATGGCAGTATCGGTATGGTGGTCGATTTCGAGCCAGCGACGGATTATCCGGTAGTGGAGTTTCGTAATGGCCGGACAGTGACTATGCAGCCTGACACTTGGGAGTTGCGCGATGGTACGCGCAAACGAGCTAGCATTAGCCAAGTTCCGCTGCGTTTGGCGTGGGCGATTACTGTTCATAAAAGCCAAGGCATGACGCTGGATAGTGCGCGAATTGACCTGCGCAAAGCCTTTGTGCCGGGCATGGGCTATGTGGCGCTTAGCCGGGTGCGCGATATTGATAATTTGTATTTGACTGGTATTAACCGCATGGCTTTGCAGATGAGCGATGAAGCCTATGCTATTGACAAGCAGCTGCGTGCGCGGGCGGCAGATGATGCTAAAAAGTTTGCGCATTTACAACCAAAAGCTGACAAACGCGCGGCCGGCGAACTTAAACCTGCCAAAAAAGCGAACAGCGCCAATTCTAGCTGGTCGGCTAAAATTGCTAAAATGCGCCAGACTTATCCTAATGCTTACAAACCATGGATTAAGGCTGATGACGATGAATTGCGCCAAATGTTCATTAACGGCGAAAGTATTGCTGCGATGAGCCAGAAACTCGGCCGCCATCATGGTTCAATCAAAATGCGTTTGCAAAAACATTTTGGCGAGGATGCCGTGCAATAGTAGAATAGCGCCTAATAATTGTAGTAGAATATATATCATGAATAATGACCAATCAACACCGGCTGATGACCAGCCGCCAGAGCCAACTGATATTTTCCTCTGGGCGAACCAAGCTGATGCGCATAAGGACGAGCTCGAAATCGACTTGTTTCTATTTACGAAGGGATACACTGTTTATGCCACTAATTACGCCAAGGAGCTCAAGGCGCAGCTCAAGGTATTATTCCTTTACGATATGATTAGCCAGGTACAAACTGGTGCGGCTACTGGTATGATGGTGCGCGACTTTGAAGCGGCTGCTGCTGAGGATAATGTGTTGGAGCGTACTACTCTGGACCGAGTGGATCATGCGCAAGAGGTGATTGAGCAGATTCGCTACGGCGAGGAAACATTAGAGGTATTCCGCGAAGGCGACCATGAGTTCAAGAAGGTCAAGGGAATCGTAGCGCGCTTCAGCCGCCAGGGGGCCGAGCCGTTTTTTGTGGCTAAGATTTTACCGCAGTCGCAAGTGCTTAAAGGCGCAACCGCTTGGATGTATAACGGCGATTCGTTTCAACCGTTCAGTGCTGATGTCGGCCTGAAAATCACGCCAGACAATCAAGTGTTGATTGCCGGCGGTGATATCTTTGCCTTTAACGAGTCGAAATTCATTCGTTTGTTTGGCTACGACGCTAAGCAGTTCGCTGTTGCCGAGGAAAAAATTGCTGAGATCGAGAAAAACTTTAAGTTAAAGTTCCCTGAAGGTATGACTTTTGATGCGTTAGTGCGCGATACTAAGTCGCTAGTAACTAAGCTGCAGAAAGTTGAAATTGGTCTGGTGACGCAAGAGCAGGTTATCGAGCAGGCCGACGAAATGGGTCTAGAACTGATGACTGACGACGCTACTGGCCAGATTATCATTATGGATGCCAAGGATGCGGCTAAATTCGTTAACTTGCTAAATGATGATTATATGACTAGCGATATGACTGGTATCAAGTATGAATTAAAAGGCAAGAAGGAGCTGCGCGGCGACAGCGGAGTGAATACGCCAGAAGGGGAATGATGAGCGAAGAACATGGCGACAGCGGAGCAAAAATTGTAGTTATCGGAGGCGGCACTGGCAGCTTCACGCTGCTAACAGGTCTCAAAAAATACGTGTCTGATTTGACAGCGCTGGTCAATATGGCAGATGATGGCGGATCAACGGGACAGCTGCGCGACGAACTTGGCGTGCTGCCGCCGGGCGATGTGCGGCAGTGCTTAGTAGCGCTGAGCGATAGCCCGCGGGTGCGCGATTTGTTTAATTATCGTTTTGACGATGGTAGTTTGAAGGGGCATGCTTTCGGTAATCTGTTTTTGACAGCACTCGAGAAAATGACTGGCAGCTTTGGCGAGGCAGTGCAGCTGGCTAGCCAAGTTCTCAATATTCAAGGCAGGGTAATTCCGACAACTTTAACCGATATTACGCTGTGTGTCGAGAGCGCTTCGGGCGAGCCGATCAAAGGGCAATTCAAGATCGCGCATGCCGATATCGCTAAGCAGCCAAAAGTATGGTTAGAGCCAGAAGCAGTAGCGCATCCAGCGGCCGTCCAGGCGATTCTGGAAGCTGATATGGTGGTAATTGCACCAGGTAACCTATACGGCAGTTTAGCGCCGGCGCTGGTAATTGGTGAAATTCAGGAAGCATTGGCAGCGACTCGGGCGAAATGCGTCTTTGTTTGTAATTTAGTGACTAAGCCTGGCCCGACCGATAATCTGAGCGTAGTGGACTTTGCTAGCGAGATTGAGCGTTTGGCGGGTAGCGAATTCCTTGATTATGTAGTTTTTAATACTGATCAGCCATCGGCAGAACTAATGGATAAGTATGCTCATGACGGTGAGCATGTGGTGCAATATGATATCAGCGAGCTAAAACGCCAGCACTACGAATTCCGCGGCGCGAGTATCCTAGCGAAGAAAGTTTGGTCGGGCGCCCAATCGAGCGATCCGATTGCAGCGGTACGCAGTTTTATCCGGCATGACCCTGACGCAGTAGCACGCCAGCTGATGCGGATATATTTTGCATAAGCAGCGTTTTCTGTCGTGGCTGACCTCTATAGACGCTAGATATAGCGTCTATTTGCTTGTTGAAACGCTATAGTTTTCCACGTTTTTGTGGAAAAGTAAAGAAGTTATCATTTTTAGTAAAAAAGGTATTGCACAAGCATGATGAAACGTTGTATGATAAAGCCAGTGGCAAGGCAAGAGATAAGAATCTCGAGTCAAAACAAACACCACCGCGTAAAATAACAAAAGAAAGTAGGGTAGTCATGACTGACGCAGCTATTAGCCAATCTATGTACGGTAGGGCGGGCGTCTTGGTTTGCGTACCTGATGCTTACGTATCGCGGGCGACGCTGTCTTTGGGCGCGTAGCCGTATAGTTTGTGGTACTTTTACAATTTGAAGTTGGACATCCTCGAGATCAACAACCTGATAGTGAGCAGTGGAATATCGACCCACGCTAAAATTGTCGAAAGTTCTTTCCTCTAACACAACACCTCCCAAAAACTCCACCTCACACACAAGTCTCTCAAAGGTATGCTAAATACGATATGAGTTGTTTGACAGCTCTTGATTTTAAGCATACTTGACTAAACTAAAACAAACACACCTATGCGAAAACAAACAGCTCGCTATCAGATTGGTGATCTCGAGTCCCTCGCCAGACCATATGGTATGATGGGGGAATGAGTATTAAAGAACATCCACCACTTCATGTTCCAGTATTACTTAATGACGTTGTGCGGCTGCTTAATCCTAAAGATGGCGAGAGTTATCTCGACCTGACGGCTGGATACGGCGGGCACGCGGGCGCCATTGTCAAACGAACGCATAATTATCGCGGAATGACTTTGGTTGACCGCGATGAATTTGCACAAGCAAACCTAGCGGCATTTGTCAGCAAAGGGGCAGAGTTAATACACGCTGATTTTGTCAGCGCTGCCCGGCAGTTGATTGCTATAGGCAAGCGGTTTGATATGATATTGATTGATTTGGGGGTGTCGTCACCACAGCTTGATAGGGCTGAGCGAGGATTTTCATTTTCGCATAGCGGTCCGCTGGACATGCGGATGGATCGGCGGCAAGCTTTAACTGCAGAGCAGGTGGTTAACACCTATTCGCAGGGCGAGCTGGAGCGGATTATTCGCGATTACGGCGAAGAGCGGCCAAATATTGCGCGGCGTTATGCTGCTGCGATTATTAAGGCTAGACCACTGGCGACAACTGAAGATTTGACATCGGCTATCTTGAGGGCGCATGTCGGACGGCGCCAGCGAACGCATCCGGCGACACGTACTTTTCAGGCGATTCGGATTTTTGTAAACGATGAGCTTGAGCAAGTACGAGCGATTATGCCATTATTACCCGAGCTGTTGTCGCAGGGCGGGCGAGTCGGTGTAATTAGCTTTCATAGCCTGGAGGATCGTATTGTTAAGCAATACTTTGCCGAACAGGCCAAGAACGGCTACGAGGCGGAACTTCGTATCATTACGAAGCATCCTGTCGATGGAGCTATTAGAGATGTTCACAATCCGCGCTCGCGAAGTGCTAAACTTCGTGTCGCTGTGAAAATATAAAAACAGAAAGGAAGATGTAGCATGACTCGCCGCATCCAAGTACAAGTCCAAGCCGACGTTCAGCATGACATCACTGTCGTGCGCCGCGCCGCTTAGGCAAAAATAACACAACTCATAGGGCAGAGGAGCGTAATTTTCGTTTTTCTCCTAACGTTCCTCTGACTTTTGAGTGTCAAAATAAATAACAAAAACAAATCCACCACATGTCATATTCACGAACTACACAATTTAATAGCCGGCGCCAAGGTAATTATGGGCGCAACCGCAATACAGTTGCTTTTGCATCGGCTATCAAACTCGGCCCGATTTCTAATGCGATTATTATTGCACTTCTCTTGACGCTGCTAGGTCTGTTATACTTAACACAAGCGGGGAGTGTTTCGGGCTATGATTATGAGTCAAATGACGTCAGTAATAAAATTTCGACGTTGACCGAGCAGAAGAGCGATTTGGCGGTTGAGAATGCTCGCCTAACAGCTCTGCAATCAGTTAAAGACAGCAGCGTTGCTCAAAGGATGGCTACCCCGGCTGATACTCAGTATGTAAGCAAATAGGAGTTTTAGGATAATGAGCGTATCGCCAACTCGTTTTATTCGACGCTCGAGAGTTGGCTTTTTGTTTAGTATAGTGTTGGTCGTCTCGGCCATTTTTGTAGTGCAGCTTTTCGTAGTGCAGGTAGTGCGGCATGATTACTATGTAACACAGGCTGATAATGAGCAGATTAAGAAGTTCACGCTCAAAGCGCAGCGCGGCGAGATTTACGCTATGGACGGCAGCGACCCGAAGCCGCTGGTGATGAACGAGACTGTCTATAAAGTTTGGGCAGATCCAACACAGGTGTCTGACAAGCAGGCGGTGGTAGATACGCTGAATAGCGTAGCTGGCGGCAATGTAGTTGACGGTTTTGCAGCGCTGATTGACAAAAAACCTAGCCGTTACCAAATTTTAACGAAATATATTACGCGGACGCAGGCTGAATTAATCAAGAAGAAAAAGCTAGCAGGCATTGGCTTCGAAGTTGGAACGCGCCGGGTTTATCCTGAGGGACGATTGGCCAGCCAGGTTTTGGGTTTTGTTAATCACGAGGGTAAGGGAGTATATGGCTTCGAGCAAGCTAATAACCAAACTCTGTCTGGGCGCGATGGCATGCTCAAAACGGTGACGGATGCTCGCGATGTACCGCTGACAATTGGCGATAAGAATGTCCGCCAGCCGGCAGTAAATGGCCAGAGTATTGTTTTGACGATTGATCGTAATATTCAGACACAAGTCGAGTCGGCTCTAGAGGCTGGCGCTAAGCGTAGTAAAGCCACCAGAGCAAGCGCTATTGTCATGGAGCCAAGTACTGGCAAAGTGCTGGCAATGGCTAATATGCCGACGTATGATCCATCGAATATCAATACTTCTGACGTGTCGGTCTTTAACAATGATACGATTTCGCATCCGTACGAAGCGGGCTCTGATGTCAAGACTTTCACGGTAGCGACCGGAATCGACAAAGGCGTTATCTCGCCGCAGAGTACTTACAACAATACTGGCAAAATCAAGGTTGAAGACATTACAATCAATAACGCCTCTAAAAACAGCTTCTTGAACGGCGACATTACTATGCAGACAGCGCTGAACTGGTCGCTGAATACTGGTATGGTAACGATTGCGCAGCGGCTGGGAAATGGTTCTTATATTACTCGCGGCGCTCGCGATACGATTTATGATTACTTTTATAATCGTTTCCGGCTGGGGCAGCTGACTGGTATTGAGCTAGCGAATGAGGCGGGCGGCACAGTTATCTCGCCAGCACAGCAAGAAGGTAATGCTGTGCGTTACAGTAATATGGTGTTTGGCCAGGGTATGAATGTGACAATGCTGCAGGTGGCGAGCGGTTTTTGTTCGGTAGTTAATGGCGGCGTATATCACGCGCCAACGATTATTAACGGCACGATGGGTGATGGCGGCAAGTTCGCGGCTACGGCGGCGAAGACTAGCGCTCGTGCTATCAGCGAAGCTTCGTCGCAGACAGTGCGCGAAATGGTGCATCAGGCTCATTATGCGACATATAAGCCGCATGACGACTCGGAACGCTGGCTAGTCGGCGGCAAGACCGGTACTTCGCAGGTGATTGTTAACGGCAAGTATGATGATAACGAGACGATTGGTACCTATCTGGGTTTTGGCGGCGAATACGGTAAAATTCCGCGTTACGTTATCATGGTAGAGATAGCGGCAGACGGCCGCGGTATGGGCGGCGGCTCGGATGCCAAGCCTATTTTTAACGAGATATCCAACTGGATGATAAAATACTTAAAATTAGCCCCGAGAGAGTAGGGTAGGGAGTATAATGGTAATATGTCGATTGTAACTTTTGGAAACGAATTGAACTCGGTTTTTCTAATGAGCTTGATGGCATTTCTACTGGCGATGCTGCTAACGCCAGTATATACATATTTTGCTTACAAATATAAGTTCTGGAAAACACAGCGTACAGCAGCGGTAACTGGCGAAAAACTCAAGATTTTTAACTTATTACATAAGAAGAAAATCGAGCGGCATATTCCGACCATGGCGGGAATAATTGCCGTAGTGGCGATTATGGCGGTGACGCTGGCCTTTAATTTGGATCGAGCGCAAACTTGGCTGCCATTGGCGGCTTTGGTTGGCGGCGCGGCGATTGGTTTGATTGATGATATTTTGAATGTTTTTGGCTCTAACCGCAAGGACGCTGGTCTGCGCAGCTGGGTGAAATTTGCCATGATTATCGGCGTCGGGCTGGTGCTGGGCTGGTTTTTCTTCTGTAAGCTCGGCTACTCGTCGGTGCATATCCCATACGTTGGCGATTGGCAAATGGGCGTGTGGATTGTCGGATTGTTTGTGTTTGCGGTGGTAGCAACGGGTAACGCAGTCAATATAAGTGACGGCCTGGACGGTTTGGCGGGCGGTTTGCTGGTAATGTCGTTTTCAGCATTTGGTGTGATTGCGCTATTACAAGGCCATTTGAAGTTAGCGGCGTTCTGCTTCACGGTGGTTGGCGCTTTGCTGAGCTATCTGTGGTTCAACATCTTTCCAGCGCGGTTCTTTATGGGCGACGTTGGCAGCTTTGCTTTTGGGACGAGCTTGGGCGTGGTGGCGATGATGACCAACACGCTGTTTTTGCTGCCGATTATCGGCATATTGTTCGTGGTCGAGGCTGGGTCTAGCTTGTTGCAGATGACCAGCAAGAAATTATTCCATCGCAAGATATTCCTGTCGGCGCCGATTCATCATCATCTGGAGGCATCAGGCTGGCCAGAGGCTAAAGTGACGATGCGTTTTTGGGTGATTGCTGGCGTGGCGGCTTTCGTGGGTATAGCAATGGCGATGACCGGGGGGCATATTGCTCCGTGATTGGCGCTCGGCACCGCGACAGGTACGTACAATTTACCGATGGCAAAATTCAGCGTAAACACCGGCCTGATTATTGGTTAGTGTTATGTGCGGCGTTGTTAATGCTGGTAGGAATGATAATTGTTTATTCGGTCGGGCCGCAGTATGCTAATTTGCAGAATAGTGCTTATGGCAGCGATTATTCTAGCACGTATTTCTTTTTCAAACAGCTTATGGGTATTAGCCTGGCAGTTAGTGGTTTTGTACTGTTGATATTAGTACCGTTTGATTATCTCAAGAAGTATATTTTTCAGTTAATGATGATTGGAATTGGCTTATCGTTTTTGCTTTTTTTGATTGGAAATATTCTGCATATTGATGCAATAGCGCAGAACACGCTAGGCGCTTATCGCTGGTTTCACTTGGGACCAGTTAATTTTCAGCCGTCCGAGCTGCTAAAATTAGCAATGACTTTGTATATGGCGGTGTTTTTGGGTAAACGCTACCAAGAGGGCAAGATAAACGACTTGAAAGAAACAGTCTACCCAGCAGCGGCGTTGGTCGGCTTTTTGTTATTTATTGTCGTAGTGTTGCAAAAAGACATGGGCTCGGGAGTGGCGATAGCGGCGGCTGCGGCGTCGATATTTATGGTGAGTACGATAAGAATGAAAACTTTGATGCAAATTGCATTAGTGGGCGTGCTGTTTTTGGGACTCACGGCAGTAACGGCGCCGCACCGGTTGGAGCGGATTACGACGTTTTTCGGAGCGAGTAAATCAGCTTCGCAAGACGATAACGATTATCATATCAAAAACGCAATGATTGCGTTGGGGACAGGCGGGTTAACTGGCCGCGGTATCGGCAAGAGTATTCAATCGACAGGCTACTTGCCAGAGGCAATTAACGATTCGATTTTTGCTGTAATTGGCGAGATTTTTGGTTTTGCCGGGACGGTATTGGTAGTAGTGTTGTTTGCAGCTTTGTTGCTGCGGGTTTTGCGAGTTGCTGAATACTCGCCAGATATGACCAGGCGATTGGTAGTGGCGGGTATTTTTGGCTGGTTATTTGCGCACTTCTTCATGAATATTGCATCAATGATTCATTTAGCGCCGTTAACAGGTATAACGCTGCCGTTCTTGAGTGCTGGCGGCAGTAGTATGCTGTTTTCGGGCGCAGCTTTGGGGATTGTTTTCCAGTTATCGCGATATACTGCACATAAACCAATAGATATAGGAGGCCAAGATGCGGATATTAGCCGTAGGCGGCGGCTCGGGGGGTCACGTTACTCCAGTCGTCGCCGTGTTGCGAGAAGTTAAAAAACAGCAGCCAGATGCAGAACTGCGGTTTTGGGTTGACCGCAAATTTAGCAAGCAAGCGCGCAATGTTATGGCTAGCTTTGATAACTCGGTGCGTGTAGATGTCATTGCTAGCGGCAAATTGCGCCGCTATCATAATCTTAGCGTTGTGCGTCAGCTGTTACGCTTACGGACGATTGTGTGGCCAAATTTTGTTGATGCGCTAAAGGTGTGCGTGGGTTTTGTTCAGAGCCTAGTGAAACTAATCGCCTGGCGTCCAGACGTGATATTCACAAAAGGAGGCTACGTTTGCATGCCGGTTGGTTTGGCGGCACATGTGCTGCGCATTCCGCTGGTAATTCACGACTCAGACGCTCATCCAGGGTTAACTAATCGCGTATTGGCACGTTGGGCTGACCGCATTGGTACTGGTGCTCCGCTAGAATATTATCCATACCCCAAGGCGATTAGTCGTTACGTTGGCGTACCGATCCGCGAGGGGTTCAAGCCGTACAGCGAGCAGCAGCGCCGCGTGGTTAAGGAAAAACTAGGATTTCCAAGTAACAGGCCGTTAGTGCTGGTTACTGGTGGCGGTTTGGGCGCGGAACGGTTGAATAATGCTGTGGCAGATACTATTAGCGAACTTACACAGTTCACTAGCGTAATTTTAATAACTGGTACTGGCCAGTATGCCGAGATTCGGCGGCGATTGCCAGAGGATACAGATCAAGTTAAAGTTTACGATTTCGTTAGCGACGGTATGATTGATATGCTTGGTGCGGCTGATGTTGTGGTAGCACGAGCTGGCGCGACTACGATTCTCGAGTTGGCAGCGCTGGCCAAGCCGACAATCTTGGTGCCGAACGGCTTCTTGACCGGCGGTCATCAAATTAAAAATGCTAAGGTGTATGAAGATAAAGGCGCTGTCAAAGTTATCGATGAAATGCAAATGGAAAAAACGCCGCAGCTGCTCGTCGACGAGATAAAAAACCTTATTGACGATCCCGCAGAAGCACGGCGAATGGGGCAGGCTTTTCTGTCGTTTGCGCACCCTGGTGCTGCTAAAGATATGGCTGATATGATTCTAGATGCTGCTAATAGCCGCCGAACAAACCCTGATAGCGCTGCAAAATGATATAATTAATACCACAAGCATGTTTGGTATGAGATCGAAAAAATCTAAATCACGCCGCGCCGCACAGCCTGTGCGGCGCCGTGCTGTGGTTGATGATAGCTCGCCTAGTACGGGAACATTATTTCGGCGTAATCGTACCTTGACTGGTAGCCTCATTTCCTCGGTGCCTAGTCCTAATGAGCAATCGGCTAGCTTGCAATCACCGCGCGTGCAGGCGCACAACCTGAAGCGCAAACGCCGCTCTATCCGCTTAGCGTTGATTAGCGCATTAGTGCTAATTGCTGGTTTGGGGTGGCTGCTTACTCAGATTATTGTCGAGCCGAAAGTGCAAATTGTCAGCACTAGTAACGATTCAGAAGTACAAACTGCCGCCCGCGATTATGCAGCAGCAATTCAAGATTACCTCTCTGCTAATCCGCTCGAGCGGTTGGCTGTAAACATCAATGCTAATAATCTTAGCCGAGCTATTCAAAGTAGATACCCAGAAGTATCCAGCGTGTCGCCGCCAGCTAAAGGTGCTCTCTGGTCGGCCGATTTTTCGGTTAATTTGCGCTCGCCAGTGGTTTATTGGCAGTCTGGTAACATGAAAGCTTATGTTGATAGCACAGGTGTAGTATTTGAACGTAATATCCTCGGCACGTCAGTTATCGCCGTCGAGGATCAAACTGGAATTCGTGCAAGCGTTGGCAATTCAGTAATTAGCGGCCGTTTCCTGCAGTTTATCGGTAAGGTTGTGGGGCATTTCAAAGAAAACAATCTTACTGTTAATAAAATGATTCTGCCAGCTAGTACTACTCGCCAGGTGCTAGTCAGTCTCGACGGGGTGGGGTACTCGATTAAAATGACAGTTGACCGCCCAGCGGCTGGCCAAGTCGAAGACGCGGTGCGTGCCATCCGCTATTTAACGAACAGAGGCGTAGCTGCAGAGTATATTGATGTGCGGGTGAGTAGGCGTGCTTTTTATAAATGAGTAAGAAGCTTTAGATAGTAGGCTACTCTTGTATTGGTGGGTTATGTTCTACTTTTGTTCTATTAAGCAGCTAAAAAGGCTAGGTAAAAAAACTATATTAAAATATTGAAAATGCAAAAAGTCAAATAAAGCAGGTGGGGCGGGAAAAGTAGTAGGGGACAATATTTTTGAAAAAATGCAAATTTATTCTCACAGCGCTGAGATTTTTTCTGTGGATAACTTAAGTCTATAAACATGTGCTAATTACTACAATTTAAATTTCGAGTTTGTTTTCGAGTGCGTGGACTTATATCTATAGAACTGCTGGTTGGCGGTATTTTTTATATAGCGAATAAATATAAAA
>CAUTJX010000001.1:0-92949 GCA_963539155.1 uncultured Candidatus Saccharibacteria bacterium | reverse complement strand
TACCAACACTGCTCGTTATAATCAAATTCATAGTATATATAACAATTTGAAGCTAGATAAATCTTATAGACTAGCAGTTTATAAAAGTAATATTTCGAATGATAAATCCATCACTACAGAGTATGGCCATAATACTTCTGTAAGTAAAACTCGTATAGATTTAACCAAAAAAATTAAAGAGGCCGGCTTCTCGCTTATCAGTACGAAAGATAAAGATACCATCATTCAAAGTGATACGTTCAAGGATACTAACGGCCATATTTTATACCTGAGCGTTATACCGCAGACTCTGCATAAAGATTATGTATACGGTACCTCCGAGATAGCCAAACCGTACGCCAAAATAGACGCCAATAAATTCGACCACGAGCCAACTAGCTACGTCACTATCAAAATAAGTCTTGGCGACTAGCGGGGTAATTGCCGGCAAAAATACGAAACGCATACCTTGCATTATATAATTATTCATGTTATAATATAAATATGGAGACTAAAGGCAGCGAACTAAGTTTTGACGACTGTTCAAGATCGGCTGTACAAGCAATTCACGATGGATCTTATTTTCTTGCCGCAACGCTAGCGACAATGGCGTATAATACAACGTCAGATCCATCCGAAAAGGCTCGGATGGCGCGCGACGCGGGTAATGCCTATAGACATCTAGACAACTACGAAGAAGCTGAAAAATGGCTTGCTGAGGCAGTCAATCAACATGAAGCCTTAGCTGAACAAGAACCAAATCGCAGCACGCTGCGCGAACTGGGAGCTAGCGCAGCCATGCTGGCAACCATGCAATTGTCGCGCATAGCAAGCGATGAAACTTTTGATACTCCAAAAAATAATACCAAGACTGTTGAAACTTTTCGTTACGGACTAGAAAAACTCGAGGATTCGCACAAACATGCCGACGGACTAAATCCTGAAATTGATCAATATGATATTAATTTTACCGCTCGAGCCAGCTACGCCGAGACGCTTGCCGGTAATAAAAAGCGAGGCTTGGCACTCGGCGTCAGAGCGGTGCGGCTAGCATTTTGGTCCGAGTCGCCGCGACTTGACACCACTAATACATCTCTCGGCAGAAAAGAACGCTACAAAACCAAAGCACGGGCGCTCGTTCGCGGTATTGGCGCACTAGCCGTTGGTATTGTTGCACCAGTCAACCGCCGCGCCGCCAAAACTCTTGTTAGAAAACTTTCTTAAGCTTGGTTCTGCTGGTTAGGCACATCGCCTTGCAATGGAGCTACTTGCGATTCAGATTCTTCAAAAATTCGCCGTACTTGCTCGGCATCAATGTTCACCGAATCGCCCGGATTGACCGCCCCCGATAGCATGAGCTTAGCGATAGTATTCTCCACCGCTTTCTGAACGACGCGGCGCATCGGCCGAGCGCCTAGCCGCGGGTCGTATCCTTGCTGAACGAGGAGCTGTTTCGCGTCGTCATCAACAGTCACTGACACTTTTTGCGGCAATAGGGTTTTATTAACGCCAGCCAAAATCAGATCGAGCACTTGCACCAACTCGGCTGGCGTAAATGGACGAAATAGTACAATTTCGTCAAAGCGATTGAGAAATTCTGGCCGAAACTGGTTCGAACTAATCAATTCGTTAATAAACTGCTGTTCAAACTGTTCAAGCCGATAGCCGCGCTCGATATATTCGCGGATCCTATCAGCGCCAGCGTTACTAGTAGCAATTACGATGGCATCGCGAAAGCTGATCTCACGGTTCTTGGCGTCGCGCAAAATCCCTTCGTCGAGTAATTGCAAGAGTGTAGTTAGCACTTCTGGCGCGGCCTTCTCGATCTCGTCGAGCAACACCACACTGAAAGGCTGTTTCATTACTTGCGCAGTCAAGCTCATCGGGTCATCCGCGCCATCAGCGATTAAACGAGCGACATCATCGGAGCGAACAAACTCGTTCAAATCCAAACGAATTAACTTGCCTTCGCCGCCAAAGTATACGTCGGCCAGTGCTTTTGATAGCTCCGTCTTGCCGACACCAGTCGGCCCCAGAAACAGAAAGGTACCAATCGGCCGATTCTCATTGCGTACGCCCGCGCGAGCGCGGCGCAGAGCATCACTGACGACATTAACGGCGCGAACTTGATTAACCATTCGTTCATGAATTAAATCCTCCATATGCAGCAGCCGCTCGCGGTCTTCGGTCGTATTAGCTACGCTAACTTTAACGTCCATTGTCCGCTCGATCGCTTGCTGCACAGAATTCATGGTCACGATACCCGACTCGCTGAAACTAGCCGCCGACTCTAGCAATTTAAGCGCCCGGCCAGGCATAGCTATATCGTGAATGTAACGCTGGCTCAAGCGATAAGCTTCGTTAATCGCTTGGATCATATAAGTAACTTTGCGGTTGAACTCAATTGCAATCAACTGTTCTTGCAGAACCTTTTTAGTCTCTGCTTCGTTGGTCTCGGCAACATTAATACGATTAAGCGAGTTAGCTAGCGACGGGTTGCGGCGGCTAATTTCGAGATAACGCTGTTCATCCATGCTTAAAATTAAGCGTAACCTGCCAGCGTCTAAAATCGGCTGCAAAACATTTGTTAAATCTACTGACCCTACGCCCTCTTCGAAGAATAACTGCGCGTCATCAAGACAAACAATGATATTCTTGGCATTGTAGGCTTCACCTAAAACCTGCATGATTAAGTTTTCAAGTTCGCCGCGTCCTGGCGCTGCCGCAATCAGCGACGCCGAGTCAAGAATGAAGATCTGGCGGAAGCGAAGATTTTCGGGTACATTCGCATCAGCGTCCAAAATTCGTTCCGCGAAAGCATGAATTACTGATGTTTTGCCAACACCAGCTTGGCCGATAAGAACCGCGTTTTGCCGCCCGCCCGTACCAAAAGCTTCCACTAGCTGATCAATCACCTGAACATGCGATGGTATGTCAATCGACAAGGTATTACGGCTAGCGCCAATTTGCTCGCTGATATTTTGCCCGAATCGTTCAAGGTGCGGAATCCAGCCAAACGACCAATCGCGCGCCAAGCCGCCAGTCCGCCGCCGCTGGCCAAAATGCCGAACAATCTCCATCAAATGCTCTTGCCACAAAATACCAGCATCCAAATCTTCATCTCCTAAATGAGTTTGCGCTATTATCGATTGATAATTCGGAAAGCTCCTCACTAGCGCTGTAGCTAATACGGCACCGCTGATACGGTCTAGCTGATTGGCTTGGCGAATGTCGTCAGCTACACTCCACAGTTCGTCAACGGAAATCGTCGAACTCTCAGCGATAGTGGCTAAAAATGACGGCGTCATACCAAGCCGCACCCCCATGAATTGGCCGCTTGGTACTTCACCAATTACTTTAGCAATCTCTCGCACATTCGGTTCTCGCGACAACCGGCCCAACACGTCGCCAGCTAACAAATCATCAACTGAGCCGCCCCTACCAGCTGGCAGATCGTGAACGTGCCAATTATAAAATTTCACCGCCATATATAATACTGCTGCCAGAGCACCGCATAACCAACCTAGCGACAGACGCTCCATAGTTACCAGCATTACGCCCGATACTACCAACAATAACGCTAACCATGAAAGACTTTTTGCAATCATCGGCGACAGCAGCCGCCCAAAGCGCGCTTCGCTAGCTCGCTGAGACGCATATCTAAAAGTACCTAAAGATGCCATGGTACCCACCCCGATATTGCCGCAACAACCATTACCGCCGGCGTCACTGGCACCAACGGCCAAATAGCCAAACGTAGTAGACCAATCAACAGCATCAAGCACAAGGCTGCTACACCTATCAGCAGCGTTATTATCCTTATAAAGCCGCCAATAATCCGCGATACCAAGCGATCAAAAAACGCCCGCAGCTGCACCCCGATTGGTCCGCGCACTTTCCCAGCTGAAATTTGCCGCCACGGCGCGAATAGTGTTTTGAGTAATAATCCCAGCGAAAACGTATCGTATAATCGCTCGATAGATTCCCAAACATCTACTGCTGCCCGCTTCCAACCAACGCTATACCACCACGAAATCATGCCCACAATAAACATATGCTTTTTATTATAGTTCAAAAAGCGTTTGGACGCTACTATAATGCGGCAAAAACAGGTATAATGAGTTTTATGCGTCAAACTCTCACGACTATGCTGGGGAAGACTGTCAAGAAAGCTGCACAGATTCGCGGCGGTAGCGGCTCAGCCTTACCAGGCTTGGTAATTGAAAAAATCGACTCAGATTTTGTCAGCCGCACATTACAGCAACTACCAATGGGCGTAGCACTCATCAGCGGCACTAATGGCAAAACCACTACCACCAAAATTGTTGTCGAATTACTAGAAAGCCAAAGCCTGAAAGTATTTACCAACCGTACTGGCAGCAACTTCACGCGCGGCGTGGCAGCAGCGCTATTAGGCGAAGTTGATTTGCATGGACGAATTAACGCCGATATTGCCGTGCTTGAACTCGACGAGGCTTATGCTGTTCACTTTGTAAAAGCAATCAAGCCAAACTACTGTTTGCTGCTCAACGTTATGCGCGACCAACTCGACCGCTTCGGCGAAATTGACAATACCGCCAAACTCCTCCACAATGTTGCAATAAACACAACAAAGTGCGTAGTCCTTAACCGCGACGACCCGCGATTAAGTAGTCCTGATTTTGTAAACGATATTAAATCACCGCTGCGAAGTTTTGGCGTTAACCCAAAATATTCGCAGACTTTCCCTTCTGATGATTCTCTACGTAGTAGCGAGCAAAATGCGGCTAAATTGTACGCTGACGACACCAGTCTTGAAGAGTTTAAAGACCAGCACGCCATTATCGCTTTTGGTGGCAACGATCACTCGATAGATCTAAACTTGCGGGGCATCTACAATCTACAAAATGCCACTGGTGCTGTTGCTTTAGTGCGCGCAATTCTCGGTAATAGTCTAAATGTTGATTCTATGCTCGAAGCGCTATCAAACATTAAGCCAGCTTTTGGCCGCGGCGAGCAATTAATAATAGATGGACAACCCTGCGAGCTAGTATTGGTCAAAAATCCGGCTGGCTTCCGTTTGGCCCTAGCTTCGTTCGACCCAGCAAACTACGCCACTATGATAGCTATTAACGATGCTTACGCTGATGGCCGCGACATGAGCTGGCTTTGGGATGTCGATTTCGATAGCTTACAAGAACAAGGCGTCACTGCTGTATCTGGCGTCCGCGCTTATGATATGGCGCTGCGACTAGAATACGACGAAGTGCCTATCGATTTTGTCGATACTGACCTGACGGTTGCGCTGCGCCAACTTATCACTAAACACACTCGCCAGCCAAAGCGCATTTATTGTAGCTACACCGCGATGTTAGCATTACGACGACTACTAGCCCGTTATACCGACGTGGAGGAAATCCGATGAAAAAGCAACCGCAATCTATCACTATCTTGCAACTTTATCCGCGCGATATGAACATTTACGGTGATTGGGGCAATGTCCTGACTCTCAAGCGGCGGCTAGAATGGCGTGGTTTTACTACCAAGTTAATTGAGTACAATGTTGGCGACGCTTTTCCAGATGATGTTGATTTAATCGTCGGTGGTGGTGGACAGGACTCCGGACAATTACGAATTAGTGGCGACCTGCAAAAGATTGCCCCTCAACTCAAACGATTAGCTGACGACGATTTACCAATGTTAGTTATTTGCGGTTTATACCAACTATTCGGCCGCTCGTTTACTACCAAAGACGGCGACATAATTCCTGGTGTCGGTATTCTTGACCTAGAAACAATTGGTGGTGACGAGCGCATTGTTGGTAATATTATCGTCAAAAGTCCAGAATTCGGTGAAATTATCGGTTATGAGAATCATTCTGGGCTAACTACGCTTAGCCAAAATACCACAGCACTCGGCGACGTCATCAAAGGCGTAGGCAACAATAATATTGATGGCCGTGAAGGCGCCCGTTATCGTAACGTTATCGGTACCTATTTGCACGGTCCGCTCTTGCCAAAGAATCCACACATCGCCGATTGGATGATTTCGCAAGCTATAATCCGTAAATACGGCGCCGTCGTTTTAGACCCGCTTGAAGACAAATACACTGAACAGGCTCGTAATATCGCCAAAAAACGCCCGCGCTAGCCGTTACTTTTAACACTATCCTCAGATTGGACCTGCTATACTGGTAGAAGTGACCAAAATGAGCGCTGTAAAAAAACCAAAAATTAATCGTATTGTCAGCCTAGATTTAATGAGAGGCTGGTTTTTGGTGATAATCATACTTGATCATTTGAGTTATTTTCCAAACGGCCTCGTGTTCATAAGCGGCGACAGCAGATTATACGTCACTGCCGCCGAAGGATTCTTTATTATTTCTGGATTAGTATTAGGTATTGTCCGCGGTGCTAAATTAACAGAGCGTTCGTTTAGATACGCTGCTAAATTGATCTGGCGGCGAAGCTTCATGCTATATCTGACCAGTATCATCATTACAATATTATCGATTGCGATCGGCTGGCATTTTGTTGGCAACGACGGTGTCAAGTCGCCTTTGCCTCCGCTAGATAGCAATATCTTTAGTTTATTTTGGAGAATAGTTACCTTGCAAGAATTCTACGGCTGGGCCGATTACTTGCGTCTATATGCGATATTTTTGGCGCTAACACCAGCTGCGCTTTGGCTACTGCGCCGCGGCAAATGGTACATCGTTCTAACCGTCAGTACTCTAGTTTGGCTGCTAACGCCAAAGCCGGTTAACGAATTCACTCAGCCATTTACTTGGCAATTCATTTTTTTCATCGCCTTCACGCTAGGATTTTACTCGCCGCAAATTAAATCATGGTGGAATAGTTTGTCTGCCAAAACACGGCACCGTACTAAAACTGTCATCTTTACCATATTTATCATCACTTTCATCGCCAATGTTTTTGCCGAGTTTTTCGCGCCAGCCTTGAACGATAATCTTTCGACAGCTATTAATAATTTTCGCCCTATTCTAGCGGCCAGCTTCGATAAGTTAGCTCTAACGCCAGCGCGCGTAGCTATGTCGTTGCTCTGGTTTATTGGGTTTTTTATGGTTTTTCAGCGTTTTGAAAAACAAATCAAACGCTATCTCGGCTGGCTACTTATTCCGTTTGGGACTAATTCGCTTTACGTTTATTCAATTCATGCCTTCGTAGTCATGGGAGCACATCTAATAGTCAATCCGCAATATGGCGCGCCAGCTAGTTATTTTAATTCGTTTGACCGTCTAGCCGAGATTCCTCAAAACCTCGCGCTATCAATTTTGGTAATTGCAATTATTTACCTAGCAGTGCGAAGCAAATTTTTGATGAAGATTATTCCGCGCTAAACTTAGTGATTTTTAGCGGTGATAAATCAATCGTTTCGACCTCGCGATAGTTGCCTGGCAGACTAGCTTTCATATCGCTATAGTAGACGTTATAGATATTCTTTGCGCGGGTAAATGTTTTTTTCGTGTCGACAACTTGGCGGCTGCTACCATCTAGCGGAGCATAACCGCCGCCAAGATGTTGGTCGCTACTAGCAAAATATATCTGGCAATTCTGTAGATAATAATCTAGCTCAATCGCCACATACGGATCGGCCGCTAACACCACATCGTTTTCGCTACATTTAACTATAGAAGCAACAGAGTTGACGTTTGGCTTTTGCATACGCTGAAAGTTATAATTGCCAACCTGGCTGAGATTATTTGCCCCAATCGCCAGAACTACCAGCAAAACTAACGGTGAAGCTATTCGCCAAACTTCACGATTCTCATGTTCGGTCGACAGCGCGAGACTAGCTCCCACGAGCATAACTAAGCCAATCGCAACGTGCGCCAAATAACGCTCGACATACATCGGTTTATACAGAGAAATCACCATCAATAATATTATCGGCACGCTAATATAACTAACTAATAACCACAAAATATCGTTTTTTTTCTTAATATGAAAAGTAATGACAATCGAGCGGACAGATACAAAAATTATCGCCAGCACCAATATTGAGGCAATCACCCCCAGTTGCCAAAGCGGCTGATATATTGTATTAAACGAAACAATACCAACTAACTGCTCGAGATTCATTGGCTGTCCAATTGGTGCGAGTGCGCCATTGCCAACCTGCTTCAAAAAAGACGACAGCCACGGGAGAAACAGCAACAGGCTAAATGTATAAGCTCCTATCCAACGACACTCTTTCCATGAAGACTTACGCAACCGACCAGCATCCATCGCGACTAGCCAGGCTAGATGAGCCAGCCACAAAAGCGCCAAATAGTATAGCGTGTACATACCGAGCGCCACTAGCACTCCATAAATAAGCCAGTCAGTCCACCACTTGCTAGAGTGCGCCCGTACCAACATTGCCGTCGCCGCTACGCCGATTAACGACGCCATAGCGTACATGCGAATTTCGAAACCGTAGCGCATTAATAATGGCGCCAGGAGCAACATCGTTAATACATAAATGGCTGCTCGCGCATTAAAATGCTTTTTAATAAAACAACCAGCTACAGCAATTGAGGCTCCATAAAAGATCACGCTTAGCGAGCGCAATGCCAGTTCGCTCCAGCCAAAAACATTCGCCCAAATTTTCAGAACGAGATAATACAGCGGCGGATGAGTATCAAGCGCCGACAGCCTAATAATCTCGCTGGCAGACCGCTTGGCTACCATTATCGAATATGCTTCATCAAACCAAACGCTCTGCCGCAAGCCAATCCATAAACTAAGAGCTGCCGCTACTACTGGCACAGCAATTATCAGCCACCTATAAACCTTGTCATAGTCATTACTATGCTTCCAAAATAATATTTTCATGCTTTGATTATATTACGACTAGGAAAAACTCGCAAAATAATATATAATAGCTTTGCACATCTATCGGGGTGTGGCGCAGTTGATAGCGCGCGCGGTTTGGGACCGTGAGGTCGAAGGTTTGAGTCCTTTCACCCCGACCATTTGAATTATGAACCTGCCGACGAGCGGCAGGTTTTGCTATTGTCCTATTTTGCCCTCCCATACTCCTCATGCTATCATAACTATATGAAAAGCAAACAACACTCGCGCCGCCGCATAGTCGTTAATATTTTTGGCACATTAGGGTATTTGTCAGTATTTTTGCAGTGGACATGGACGGCAATTATATTACTATATCCGTTATTCCAATCAGAAGCTGTACAAAAGATTTTTCTACCAGAACGCCAAGCGCCTCGACCCGTCGTGAGTCACTCTGGATGCTATAGCGACGCCGCCCCCTTCATTGCCATTGTCTCTATTGCCATTACAGCTGCAATTATTGTTATGTCAATAATCACGCTGATAGGATTGCCAAAGAAAATCGGCAAGACTGGCGCTAAAATCACGCATTCGGCAGCCAACGTGATAGCCGCCAATACCCGCCCGCCAAAACAACAACCAGCAAAAAAATGGAAATTAAACTTGTCGTACAAACTGATAATCTGCATTAAATTAATATTGACGGTTCTGCCAGTCATTCTGCTACTCTTTGCACCGACAATTCCTAAACTACCGCACCAAGTTATGACCATTGTCGGTAATTTCTGCTTAGTGGTATCAGCTGTTTATTGGCTTATCCAATATGCCTTAGCTAAAATCCTACGCGTGCCACATAAAGAAATTTGGTAGTTCAAGCCTTCGGCGGGATGATGTCTATGGTGCGCGTTTGCTTGTCTAGCGGCAATTGATGCTCGGTGTCAAATTTATAGACGAGCAGTGTGCCAAACGGCATTTCTACTTTACCAATCTCTTCATCAGGAATCTGGTCGAGATACTTCATCAGTGCGCGAATAGTGTTACCGTGCGAAACGAGCAGTATATTTTCGCCTCTTTGCAGACGCGGCAAGATTTCGTTTTGAAAGTACGGAATTGCCCGCGCATAAACATCTTTGAGTGTCTCGCCACCTGGTACTGGATAATCCCAGCCGCGGCGAATTCCCTGAAATGCCTCACTGCCAATCTCGTCTTTGACTTCCCATTTGTTTTTGCCGGTTAAGTCGCCGTAATCGCGCTCGTTAAGCGGCTTGGCGATAATCCGTTCGAGATCCGCCTGGTCGCCCTTGCCGCGCAGAATTCCATCGCAAGTCTGCTGCGTACGTTTGAGCTCGCTAGTATAAGCGGCATCAAAGTGAATATCGCGAATAATTTCACCAAGCTGCTCGGCTTCGCGCATGCCTTTTTCTGTCAAATTGACATCCGTCCAGCCGGTCCACTTACCTAATAAATTCCACTCACTTTCTGCGTGGCGGCTAATAACTAAGATTCCCTGTTTTTGCACTTCCATAAATTCATTATACCGCGAAAATCGAGTTGCCTGAAATATTTTATCCGTGAGATTTCAAACAGTCTAGTCTTCTGCATTAAATGCTATAATATAACTATGAACGATTTCACAATTCAATCAATCAAAGCAAGACAAATCCTCGACAGCCGCGGCAACCCAACCGTTGAAGCAGACGTTATTTTAAGTAACGGCACGCTTGGCCGTGCTGCCGTACCGAGCGGCGCTAGCACTGGCTCGGCTGAAGCGCTTGAATTGCGCGATGGCGGCATTGACTGGTCGGGCAAAGCGGTTTACCAGGCAGTACGCAATGTTAACGAAGTCATTGCACCAGCGCTAGCCGGACACGATGTCAGCGACCAAGCTGCTCTCGACCAAATAATGCTCAATTTAGACGGCACCGATAATAAGTCCAAGCTTGGCGCTAACGCCATTCTCAGCGTCAGCCTAGCCGCCGCTAAAGCTGCCGCCAGCGCTAAGAATCAGCCGCTGTGGCGCTACGTCGCAGAGATGACCGACAGCACACCTGTCCTGCCATTACCAATGATGAACGTGCTCAATGGCGGCGCTCACGCAGCTTTCGCTACCGATATTCAGGAATTTATGATCATTTGTAAAGGTGCGCAGACTTTTGCAGACACACTCAAAATGGGCACCGAGATCTTTCATGCGCTAGCCAAAGTACTAAAAAATTATGATTATCCAACTACTGTCGGCGATGAAGGCGGCTACGCACCGCGCGTCCGCAACGGCAACCGCGAAGCGCTGGCCTTATTGTCCGAAGCCATTCAAAACGCCGGCTACGAACTCGGCCGCGACGTTGTCTTTGCGATGGACGCGGCGTCAAGCGAATTCTATCAAGAAGGACGCTACGAGCTTAAATGCGAAGGCAAGTCACTAGCAAGCAGCGAAATGGTTGATTGGCTAGAAGCCTTGACAAATAAATTTCCAATTGTCTCAATCGAGGATGGTCTAGCCGAAAATGATTGGGATGGCTGGAAGCTGCTGCGCGAACGGCTCGGCGACCGCATCCAGCTAGTCGGCGACGATTTGCTTGTCACGAACACCTCGCTGATTGAACGGGCTATCGCTGAACAAACTGCCAACGCGCTGCTAGTTAAACCAAATCAAATTGGCTCGCTGACCGAGACTATTCAAGCTGTTAAAATGGCGCAAAATGCTGGCTGGCGCACCGTCATGAGCCATCGCTCTGGCGAAACCGAAGACACGACAATCAGCCACTTGGCCGTTGGCCTGGGTTGCGGCCAGATTAAAACTGGATCGCTATCGCGAACCGATCGCGTCGCTAAATATAACGAGTTATTACGTATCGCCGAAGCTGACCAATCATTGACGCTAGCGCAGCCATTTAGCGAATAAATAAAACTGTAGGTTTTACTTCTAACAAAGCGAAAAACGCCTTTTCTTTGTCAAGAGGTGTTTTTCATATCAAACTAATTATGTTATACTACTAACGAATAATCGTTTTAGGAGGTCAGTTGCTCTCGATCAAACAAAAAAAGCACCGCCGTCCATATGCTATTTTTGCAGTGGCGATATGCCTGATTAGCACTGGCGTGTATTTTATGATGCTGACCTTATCGCCGTCGGTAGCGCCTCTGATTTTTACCAAGCCGATTGATGCTAAATCGCTGCCAAAAGCCAAAATCGGCGAGAACCGTATTGTTATACCGCGCATCGGCGTCAATATTCACTACGACAAAGGCCGCACCGCACTCGATCGCGGTGCTGAATGGCGACAGCCAAACCATGGCAACCCCAAAGATGGCGGTAATTTCATTATTGCCGCCCACCGCTTCAGTATCCAGCCAACACCACAAGGTACTGTTGAGAAATCACCCTTTTATAACATTGATAAGATGAAACTAGGCGATAACATTGTAGTCGATTACGAAGGTGCTCGCTATGCATACGAAATCACTAAAATATTTGATGTCAAACCAGACCAGACTGAAATCGAAGCTCCGTCCCAAGAAGCAAAGCTGACTCTATACAGTTGCGAACTTGGCGGCTCTGATGCTGGCCGTATCGTCATCACAGGCAAACTGCTCGGTCAAGTCGAACAATAAAATACTCTACCAGTTGTCATACATTGTCGTACAGTAGAGTATTTTGATTATAAATTGCAGGCAGATAAAAAGGTAGTTATTTGGCAAACTCAACCGCGCGTGTTTCACGGATGACATTCACCTTGATAGTTCCAGGATACTGCATAGTTGACTCAATCTTAGTCGCGATATCGCGTGCTAGTTTGATAGCGCTAAGGTCGTCGATTTTCTCTGGCGTGACAATCACGCGAATCTCGCGGCCGGCGCTTATGGCGTACGCTTTCTCAATTCCTTGGAAACTAGTCGCAACATTTTCGAGATCACGCATGCGCTCAGCAAAATTCTCAGCAGAGATATTACGCGCACCCGGCCGAGCAGCACTGATTGCATCGCAAATACGAACGACGATGGCCTCTGGCGTAGTCGCTTCAATGTCGTCGTGATGAGCCTCAATCGCATGACAGATACCCTCGCTCAGGCCAGCTTTGCGGGCCAGCTCAGCGCCGATATGGTGATGTTTACCTTCAATCTTGTGGGTAACTGCCTTGCCCATATCATGCAGCAACGTCGCTATTTTGGAGGTGCGGACATCAGCGCCAATCTCGCTAGCAATCATGCCAGCCATATGCGCCATCTCGGTCGAATGCTTAAGAACATTTTGACCATAGCTAGTCCGAAACTTTAGCTCGCCAAGTAGCTTTAACAAATCGCGCGGGATACCGGTAACGCCAACTTCGCGCGCCGCATCTTCGCCAGCACGCTGGGTTTCCTTGTCGATTTGCTTTTCAGCTTTCGCAAAGACTTCTTCGATACGCCCTGGGTGAATACGGCCGTCTTTCATTAACATCTCGAGACCGAGACGCGCTACCTGGCGGCGAATTGGGTCAAAGCTCGATAGAACTACCATGCCCGGCGTATCATCAACCAAGAAATCCACGCCAGTAACGCGCTGCATCGCTTGAATATTACGGCCTTCTTTGCCGATAATCCGGCCCTTCATGTCGTCGTCTGGCAGCTTAACCGCAGTGACCGTGCGCTCAGCAGTTACCTCGCTAGCCATGCGTTCCATCGTTTCGACGAGGATGGTTTGAGCGCGCTCCTCGGCGTCAGCTTCGACGTCTTGCTGCATTTTGGCAACCAGATTTAGTAGATCACCCTTAATGTCGCGTTCAGTCATCTTCATCAACTTATCAGCGGCATCTTTCTTCTTGAGGCCAGCAATTTTCTCAAGCTTTTCCTGCTGACGCGTACGAATGTCACGGATCTCATTCTTCAATTCTTCAACTTCGTCTTCTTGCTTGCGTAATTTTTCGCTGCGTTTATCAAGCTGATCAAGCTTCTTATCAAGCGATTCCTCGCGGTCCGCCAGTCGATTCTCGGTTTTTTGAAGCTCTTTGCGGCGCTCTTTCTCGATTCGCAGCGCTTCATCTTTAGCTTTGAGTACGATATCGCTAGCTTTGCGCTCAGCTTGCGCTATAACCTGTTCAGCCGTATTTTTGCTCTTGGTCTCCTGTTGGCGATCATATACCACTTTACCGCCCACGCCAGCAATAATACCAACAATCGCGGCAATAATTCCCTCAACCATATTTTTCCTTTCTTTCGCGGCAATTAGTCAACGCATCAAGTCAAAAAACCGCAAAATTATCAAAATTTAAACTTATCAATGTCACATTCGTAGACATTACCATTGTACCGCGTTTATAACAAAATAAGCAACTATTTACGCGGTTTGGTAACGCGAGCCTCAGCGCCATATTCAGGCAGAACTATTTCATCATTGCGGCCATTTTGCAGCCGAGCCAAGCACTCTTCACGCCAAACATCGCCGGTAACTCCAACGATCGGAATACGTTGTTCGTGCGCTATAGTATTCAACACTGCCAGACCAATCCTCAAACCAGTGAAACTCCCCGGACCGCGAAATACACCAATGCCCGAAATATCAGCAAAACTGGCCCCATTCTCTGCTAAGCGGTCGCGTAAATAAGCTAGCATGTCGCGCGCGAGATTGCGTTCAGCCGCCCATTCGTAGTCGGTTCGTTTGTCACCGTCAATTAGCGTTAATTGCACCGTCATTTCAGCACTATTCCACAATACAATCATCGTAATTTCTCCACAATTCGACGCGATTTTTCACCGCCGCTCTTCAAAGTTAGCTGGCGACTATCATCAGGCTGCACCTGGATGACGATCTGCAATACATCCGTTGGCAGTACGTTATTTACTACATCACTCCACTCAATCACAGTAATTGTATGTGAATCGTGAATCGCTTCATCAAGTTCCATTTTCATGATACCAGCATCTGGTAAGCGGTAAAAATCATAATGAGCCAACCGCAAGCCGTCCGCAGCCTCGTAATTGCGGCTAATCGTAAACGTCGGACTCTGAACCTCGTCGTCAATCTGCAAGCCGCGCGCCAATCCCTTGGTCAGTGTAGTTTTGCCAGCGCCAATATCGCCGACAAGTTCGAGCGTCTCGCCGCCATGCAATAAGCCGCCAAGCTTCGCGCCAAACTGTATCAAATCATCCGCCGTCTGCAAGCTCACCTCTAATATCATATATTTATTATACAATATCGGACAGAGTTACTGTGTTAAAATACGTTTATTATGAGTAATTTCTTTTGTAAATACCAATCGCCGCTGGACGAAATTACCATAGCAAGCAACGGCAGCGCTATCACTGGCCTGTGGTTCGCTAAGCAAAAACATTTTGACGCTGAGCTAGGCGAGAATAACGCAAATTCTGATTTACCGATTTTCACTAAGGCAATGCGCTGGCTTGATGCGTATTTCGCTGGCAAAAATCCTGGAGAAATCCCGCCAATACAGCTTGATGGAACGCCTTTTCAGTTGGAAGTCTGGCGTATCTTGCAAACCATACCGTACGGCGAGCGCACTACCTACGGAGAAATTGCTAAAAATATCGCCAAGAAACGCGGTATCGCCAAAATGTCGGCACGAGCCGTCGGCGGAGCAGTCGGGCGCAATCCAATTTCAATTTTCGTACCATGCCATCGGGTTGTCGGCAGTAATGGTAAACTGACGGGGTATGCTGGCGGAATCGAAAAGAAAATTAAATTGTTGAAGCTAGAAAATATACTTTAATCTAAAAGAAAGACGCTATCTTTTCGGACTTTATATTTCCTCGTCAAACCTGACCAACAACGTCTCTGTGTATAGATTATTACCTCGCTGTCAGAGTCGGGCTCTATTTCTTTGCAACTTTTTTCTGCTTATTCCTCTGTCCTTTGGCTACCACAACCACCACTGCCGTGATAATCGATAGTCCAGCCAAAATAGCCAGCGCATAAGCATAGCCTGACAGCAGATAAATTAAAGCCAGCGTCACGCCGACAGCACCCCAGATAGTAACCAGCCGCCTGCCAAGCACCAAGCCGATGATAACCATCAGCGAATGCTCGGCCAGGAACAATATTTCCATAGCATTATCTCTCCTTAGCGCCAGGACAAGGGTCGATAAGCTGAACACAGTAAGCGCCAGCACCAAATGCGCGATGGTGTATACATGAGCATACCCTAGCCAGCGCCACGACATCACCGCCCCTGAAAGAATTGCTGCTGAACACAGGTATGGCACCACTATGTCGTGAACAGGCGCAATTAGCATATGGATAGCAAATAAAATACCGCACAATATTAAAAGGGCGCCCGAGTCGAAATATAGAATATTCTTCTTCGGCACTCCCTCGGCTATTAGGGCACTGCCGTTGACCGCCCACATTAGTGTTACTAACAGTACTGACTCGGTTGTGACACTGGCTGGCATGGCCATCAGCAGTAAAGTCATCGACCAGCCAATAGCGCTCCAAAACGATGCATAATACCAACTAGTTGGCAGTTTCCTGGTTCGTGCAGCTGCAGCGGCGCCATAAAATACCGCGAAGAGGACTAGTGAAATAATCGACATAAACTCAAGTTTAATGCCGAGCCATTGCGCCGTTAAATAACATAGTAGCACCAAACTTGGATGTGCCATTGCTGCCATCAGCCGCCAGTCCCGCTTGGCATACACTACCATATAAAGTGCCGCGACAGCTGCCAACCAGCCCAAGATTTTGAACGGCAATTCATATGTCGTCGACAGATTTATCATCGGTAATATCACCGCTGGTACCGTAGCAGCTAGTAGAGTCATATCACTGATAGTTGACGCTCGCTTATTCATCGCCAGCGACCAATATACTACCCCGAAGCCAACGAGCGTCACCCAAGCAGTGATGGTGAAATTGTCACTTAGCGGCACGCTCAACCAATGCAAGAACAATAACGCCAAAGCAATCGTCGCCAAGTATGCTCCGCCCAGATAACTATCTTCACGCCGCCGATAAAACGTATAGTACAACAGCGCTGCTAACGGCAGCCAAACCGCCGGATGAATAGACGAAAAGATGATTAGACCAGCCGCTCCAATAGCAGAATATAGCAACAATTCGCGGCACTTAACCGCCGCCTCGTTGCGGTAATTGTACAGCCACTCTACTAATAACAGCAACGACAAGCCGTTCAACCACGCCATCAAAATAGCAAGGTCTTCACCAGCCAGCTTGAAATACGAAGCCAGCAGCAACGCTATCGCCAGAAAAGAGGCATGAATACCAATCACTAAACCGTAGGCTTTCTCGCGCCACACAGCGATACCCATGATGATAGCGACAACCGCCACCGAATCTGACAAATACAGCAAACCTTCTCCTGCTGGATAAGCAGTCAAAAAAGCTAAGGCTATAAACACCGTCATTAACCACCAAGCGGCCGCCGCGCCGTACACTAGTATTGCTTGACTTTTGATAATATTTGGGCGTTTCAAAACTAATAATCGGCAGATGACTGGCAGGAAAGCCATAAGCATAAAGATAGAGTAATGTGCATGCAGGGCTGTTATGGGATCGAGGCTAAATAGCCTGACGCCAGCCGGCACTAACAAAATTCCAGACATTACTACCATGCCGCCAAAACGGGCGCGGCGCAGCAATGAAAGCGCCATAAAACTTACTGCCGATATCATACTTAGCAGGATAAATATGATCATATCTCTTAGCGGACTTTCGACGCCAGTTATAACCAAGAAAGCGGCCAGCGACACGACAAAACTAACCCACAATACTATTTCGTGCTGCTTATCGGGCTGTTTTTGTACATACATCGACCTGATAGACCAAATCATATTACCAAGCGCAACTAGCCCCAGCGCTATACCTGTGACCAGACCATCATTATTTGACAGATACATAGTAAAACTAGCAATCATCGCCATCAACAACACGCGCGCCGTCGTTAGTTCATACGTGCGCATATCCTTTGATTTCTCGACGAGGGCAACAGTAAAATAATATATAACGCTGATAAGCAGTAGCATACTGACGTCAAGCGTTCCCATATGCACCGACGAACCGATAGCGAGAAGCAAAGTGGACGGGACGATAAATGGATTAACCAGCGTCAACGGCTCGGTGAATTGGCGTGGAAAACGACTAGAAAAATACGCAGCCAAGGTCATCAGGCATCCGAACAATAGCACCGTAGCATAATACCACACCAACTGAGCGTGCATAACAGCTGGCAAGCTAGTGGTCATCGTAAACATCGACAGCAGCGAAATATAGGCGAGCGGCTGGCTATTGAGCCTGACTGTAGCATCAACACATAGGAAAGTACCGATGAAGGAGGTGATAAGCCAGCACAATGCCGGGTCAATCCCCAAAAGCAAATGCATGCTCCACCCGCCGATCGGCACAGCAGCCAGCGCCGTACCAATAAACGCCGTCGAGGCCGGCTTCAAAATCGGCAAGCGAGCATATAACACCTGGCCAATGGCATAATAGACAAAAATAAACAGCCAGACCAAACTAAACCTGAGCGGCGCTGAAAGTTCAATCGTTTGCGCCAACAATAATATACCAGCGGTTAGTAGTAGCGATGCGGTGTAGAGCGCCACATTGATGGTGGTTTGACGATTTTTCTCTTTATCTTTATTACTGGCTGGAGATAGCCACTTGACAATCTGCGTCTTTTCGTCAGGAGTATTTGTATCTTCTTCAACTGGCACAGCATTAGTAGGCAATACTACATCAGGCTCGTTCGATTCGTTGCGAGTTACTACAAAACCAGCAAATTGTGAAGCTGCAGCCTGATTCTCGGTAATAAGTTTGACCTGACCGTCGCTACCTTCAATTTTCGCACGGCCATTCTGCGCATCGCACACGCCGTCCCAGTAACCGCGCTGATAATCCTCAGATTGACGGGGCAGTCGATTATTACCTCTCTGCGCCACCTTAATTATCACGATGACAATTACTAACAGAAAAATCAATTCCATGCTTAATTCCCTTTATGCTAATTTTAGTATAGCACGAGAGGGCACCAACCGCCGATGTTCCGCAGCCTAATCGTATCGTCCAACGAAAAATATAATACCCCCCAGAGACTCGGGGCATTATATTAATCCATATTAGACTCTACTATTTCTCGTCAACCACCTCGCCTTCGACTGGTTCGTCCTTGTCAGATTTTTTGTCGTCCTTAGACTCATCAGCCTTTTTGTCCTCAGCGGCTTGCTGGTACATTTTGGCGCCGATTGGCATGATGGTATCCTGCAGTGCCTTGGCTGCCGCCTCTAGCTCGTCTTTGTCGTCAGCGTCTTTGTGTTTTTCTGCTTCTTTGACCGCTTCGTCAATCGCCTTCTTGTCGTCGTCAGAAATCTTATCTTTGAACTCATCCGGCATTTTCTTTGCTTGGTAGATGGCGTTTTCTAGCTGGTTTTTAGCGTCAACGGTTTCACGTTTTTTCTTGTCCTCATCAGCGTGCAGCTCGGCTTCTTTTTGTGCCTTTTCGATATCTTCCTTGCTCATATTGCCAGAGTTTTGGATGGTAATCGATTGCTCTTTGCCAGTGCCTTTGTCCTTGGCAGTAACGTTAAGAATACCATTAGCGTCGATATTAAACGTCACTTCAATCTGCGGCACGCCGCGCGGTGCTGGCGCGATACCGTCAAGCACAAAGCGGCCCAAGCTCTTGTTGTCATTGGCAAATTCGCGCTCACCCTGCAAGACATGGATCTCCACTTGCGGCTGATTATCGGCAGCCGTCGAGAACACTTCGCTCTTGCTGGTCGGCACAGTGGTATTACGCTCGATCAGCTTGGTCGACACGCCGCCCATCGTCTCAATACCAAGGCTCAACGGCGTCACGTCCAGCAGCAGCACATCCTTGACATCGCCAGCCAACACGCCGCCCTGAATGGCGGCACCGACAGCCACCACTTCGTCTGGGTTGACACCTTGCATTGGGTCTTTACCGAACAGTTTCTTCACTCGCTCAACCACTGCTGGCATACGAGTCATACCGCCAACCATCACCACGTTTTGGATGTCTGATTTGCTGAGTTTGGCGTCTTTGAGCGCTTTTTCAACTGGGCCGTCGAGGCGCGCTAGCAGATCTTTTACCAAATCTTCCAACTTGGCTCGCGTCAGGCTCAGTTCAAAGTGCTTTGGCCCGTCAGCGTCAGCGGTGATAAACGGAATATTAACTTCGTATTCAGTGACTGTCGACAGTTCCTTCTTGGCCTTTTCAGCTTCGTCCTTTAGGCGCTGCATGGCCGCATTGTCTTTGCGCAGGTCAATGCCTTCTTTAGACTTAAAGTCATCCAGGAAATAGTTAACGATGATGTTGTCAAAGTCCTCACCGCCCAGGTGGGTGTCACCATTTGTCGCTTTCACCTCAAACACGCCATCGCCAAGTTCCAGAATGGAAACGTCAAAGGTACCGCCACCAAGGTCAAACACCACGATGGTTTCGTCATTTTTACCTTTTTCCAGGCCGTACGCCAGAGCTGCCGCCGTTGGCTCATTAATGATACGCTTGACTTCCAGGCCAGCAATTTTACCAGCATCCTTGGTCGCCTGGCGCTGCGAATCGTCGAAGTAGGCCGGCACAGTGATGACCGCTTCGGTGACTTTTTCACCCAGGAACGCCTCGGCATCAGCTTTGATTTTACTGAGGATCATGGCTGAAACTTCTTCTGGCGTGTATTCCTTGTCGCCCATCTTGACCGCCACGCCAGTGCCCTTTTTGACAATCTGGTACGGCATGATATCCAAATCTTTTTGAACTTCCTTGTCATTAAATTTACGGCCAATTAAACGCTTCACCCCGTAAATGGTGTTCTTTGGATTGGTCACCCGCTGACGCTGCGCCACTTGTCCAACCAAACGCTCACCCTTTTTATTAATCGCCACCACCGATGGTGTAGTACGGTTACCTTCAGCATTAGCGATAACTTCTGGCTTACCTGCCAGCATGTACGCAAAGGCGCTGTTGGTTGTACCAAGGTCAATTCCGATAATTTTACCCATATGATTCCCCTTTCTTGTTTCGATCACATCTGGTTTTTCTTATATTCATTTTAGCACTCTTTTGCATCGAGTGCCAACTATTTCAGTATAAATAATTAGCACTCTGGTGTCAAGAGTGCTAATTTAGATTTTTGCATTACTGTCTATTTTGTAGTAGTCGGCTGGACTGGCGGTACCGCTGACGTCTTTTTGGCTAGATTAATATATTGCACAACTGAAAGAATATAAACTACCGAACCAATCAAAATCAAACCGTAAGCAATCGTGTAAGTACCGCCGGTATTGCTGGCTAGTATAAACGTTGCATACGTGATAACAGCGCCAACCAGCGGAGCTAATGACGAAAAGGCAACCGATTTACGCGCCGCCAAAAGACTAGGGCTCAACTGCTTACCTCTGCCAATAGCGAACCAAACAAACGATCCGGCTGCTATGACCGCTGCAACAATTGTCACCGACAAGTACAAAATTCCTGAATGCGAATTAGACTCGCTAACAGCTTTATTCATCCCTTCCGTAGCTGCATAGTATTTCTTGGCAGAGTTCTGGATTTGGTTCAAATATTGGTTAGCGCTATTATAGTCATTTCCGCGCAAAGCGGCAGCAATCTTGTCGAGCAGCACCTTGGTTTCTCCGGCATACTTTTTAACTTCCGCCGCTTTCCTGCTATATTCAGCACCTAGCTTGGAAGAAAAATTATGATTGGCAACATCTCTGAATGCCGATGACGCAGCTGTAGCTCGAACAAGTACCATGCCGTTGGTTACGGATTTCTCGTCATTTGTCGATTTTATAAAATCTGTATACGCCTTATCCGAAGCGGTAATTATATCAATATCAGCTTGATTTACATAACCGGCTGCACTAGCAAACGAACCCCCAGCCGACACTGCGACAAGCGCAGCTAAAATTATCCCAAAAACTTTACGCATACTTAGAATTATAATACAGAAAGTTAAATTTTACCAACCGCCGCTGGCACCGCCGCCCGAGAATCCGCCGCCGCCAAAGCTGCCGCCAGACGAGCTGCCTGAACTGTTAGAACTGTCGCCCGAACCGATACCGCCAATCCACCACCAGCGGCTTGATCGGCGTCTGCCAGATCGGCCACCCCTTCTTGTAGCTATTATTGCAACAATAAATATGAGGATTATAATCAGTACTAATGAGACTATCGATTCCATGTCCTCGCTATCGGCTGATTGGTCTTTGCCTTCCGCAGCGTCGATGATTCGTTTCACGCCAGCTTCAACGCCGCCAGCATAATCGCCGCTGCGAAACTTTGGTGCGATTGTGTTACGGATAATTTGACTAGCTCGCGCATCGGTTAACGAACCTTCCATACCATTGCCGATCTCGATTCGCATTTTACGGTCATTCTTGGCAATAAGCAGTAATACGCCATTACTCTTTTTCTTGTCGCCGATGCCCCATTGGCGGGCTACTTTGAGGCTATATTCCTCTAGACTATCATCACTGCCAAGCGTCGGAATCATCAACACGCCAATTTGGAATGATTTTTTCTGGCGCTCAGCATTAATCAGCTGCGCAATGCGGTCAATATCTTCATTTGCCAAACTTTCCGTCTGGTCAATTATAGGACGTTCAAGCGGCGGCGATGCTGGCACTTCTAGTTTAGCGAAAGCCGTGTTACTAAACAGGCAGCCAAATAACACTGCCAATGACAACAATCCAGCTAAACTGATTACATAGCTTCGCCAACGCATATCTAGTTTTCTTGTTTGGTTGAATTTGCTGCGCTGAAATCAACCGACGGAGCTTTATTAGCGCCAGCGTCCGACTCAAAATACGGTCGCTCCTTGAAACCGAACATACCCGCTAACAAATTTGTCGGAAACGACTTAATCTTCGTGTTATATGATTTAGCAGCGTCATTAAAGTCATTGCGCGCCACAGTTATACGATTTTCTGTACCTTCTAACTGCGACTGCAAGTCTTTGAAGTTTTCCGTTGCTTTGAGCTGAGGATAGTTTTCAGCTACCGCCAACAGCCGACTGAGCGACGAGCTAACCTCGCTTTGGGCCTGCTGAAACTTGGCTATGTCATCTGGATTATTGGCATCGACTTTGATTTGCGTAGCTTTAGCGCGCGCCTCGACCACCTTTGTTAATGTCTCTTGCTCGAAATTAGCCGCGCCCTTGACGGTGTTCACGAGGTTAGGAATTAAGTCGCTGCGCCGTTGATATTGCGACTCAACCTTGCTCCATGCTGTATTAACCGACTCGCGGCTAGCCACCATGCTATTATAAGATCCAGCGACTATCATTATTAGCAGCAATACCACGCCGGCGATGACTGCTGGTATTTTCCAATTTTTCATTCCAACCTCCTGCTTATTGATACTTTTATTTTATAGGCTGCCAGCGAAAATCGCAACAAAGATCCCATACTGGCTTGGTCGATTTTATCAAGGGTGCTG
This sequence comes from uncultured Candidatus Saccharibacteria bacterium, assembly GCA_963539155.1. Taxonomy (GTDB): domain Bacteria; phylum Patescibacteriota; class Saccharimonadia; order Saccharimonadales; family Saccharimonadaceae; genus Saccharimonas. The sequence continues at coordinate 69,785 of CAUTJX010000001.1, read as the reverse complement.
CCAAACCCGAACCCAGTCAACTTCCATCGGCCAGGTCTTTCCAGTACCCAGAATAACGTCAATCGCTGTCTCAGAATCAAACAGTCCAAACGGGTTACTAAGCGTCGGATTAGTGCCATCGGCAGCTACCGGATTTTGCTGCGGATCATTCGGCGCCAAGAGGTTCCGCTTTTCTCCCCAATATTGCTTTAATACTAACGCGCCGTCGATATACCATTCAACGCCGTTTGTGTCCCATAAACAACCGTACGTATGCCAATCCGCTGAATGATAGTTCGAATTTCGATAATCGGCTTTTCGATTTTTAATCATTAAAGATTTATCAAACTGGCCGCCGTGATGAGCCCATAGCGTACCCAGAAACTCATCTTTGCGCATAATCTCAACCATATCAAGCTCGACATACGGCCGCTGATTCAAACGATGCAAGTGGTTTGATTGCGCCCAAAACGCCGGCCAAGAGGAATTCTCCGGCGGCACATTACGCACGCCGTCGGCATCAACGCGCATCCGCACTTCGTAATAACCGCGTCCAAACGATTGCCCCTCGCCAGTATTCGGGTCGCGCGTCATGAAATTACGGTTGTAAGTGCTATGCGTCGGAGCAATCCGCAGCACAGAATTATTCACAGAGTATTCGCTTGGCTGGGTATCGGGCTTGCCCCACTTGTGCACGCCCGCCGGGTACCATTTGAAGCCTGGCGCGCCAGTATTGCCAGTGTCGATAGTACTGATTGAGTCAAAATTATCTTCAAAAGCTAAGCGATTATATTTGCCAGCTGCTGCCGGGACGGTTGGCGACGGAGTCGGTGTAGGTGTAGGCGTAGGAGTTGGTGTCGGATTTGGAGTTGTGTTATTATTTGCCGATGACGCAGAAACCGGTCTCTTGGCATACCCCAGATATTCATAGCCGTCGATCTTTGGTGGAGAATACTCAACACTTTCGCCGTCTTGCACGGTCACCGTGTCGGTTGCGCCGATACTATCAATGATAGCCGAAGCCGCTTGATTGTTAAGCGCCAACCCGCCAACGCTAACCGCTAGTAACAGCAGAGCTCGGCCCTTTTTGCTGCGCAGCAAGAAATAGCCGCCCAGCGCCGCCAGCAAGCCGCCAACAGCAAAATACGCTACCAAAATCCTCGCATCGCTGCCCGTTTCAGCCAAACGTCCGCCGCCTTGGTATGCCAGCAAGAACTCCGAATTGGCGTCATTAGCGGTCAACGTTATTTTTCCTGAGGCGATGGAATTCTGTTCGGCTTTCGATAGTGAGCTTTTGACCACGCTGCGAAGCCGAATGGTTTTTGAACCGGCATGCGCAGCCGGCGGCGCGATAAAATTCACCGCAACAACAGCGGCGATGAATAATCCTACTATTTTCTTTTTCATTGAATCCCTCAACTCTTTTTGTTTTAACGCCTGATGACGCTTATGATTATATAGCTAATGACGATACAATGCAAGCGAAATAAGTACGGGAATGCTGGATTTATTGGCGCGTAACTTTGACCATAGCGTCGCGAATCACTACACCGTCTAGCGTGTAGCCAGCACGCAGTTCCTCGGCAATCACTTCTTTGTCGCCTTCTGCTGATTCGTCAAATTGAATAGCTTGGTGTAGTTCAGGGTTAAACGGCGTACCGGGTTTGGCGTCAATTTTCTCAAGGCCGATTTCTTTGAGTTGCTTGTCGAGCTGTTTATTCAGGCCAGCCACGCCTTTCGCCCACGGATTATCTTTCAGCTCCTCTGGCACGTTGGCGATTGCTCGCTCAATCGTATCGATCACTGGCAATAGTTTCATCACCGACTTCGCCTGGCCCATTTGGTGTGCCGATTGCTTCTCCGCCTCGACACGCTTGCGATAATTCTCAAAATCCGCCCGCGTCCGCTGCAAATCCAGAGTCAACTCGCCCAGCTGCTGCTGCAAATCCTCGGTTCTTTCATCAAGTTTTTTGTGCTGCTTTGTCATTTTCTCCTCCTTCTAAACAACCAAACTGGTTCGCCGCCGACCATACCGGGTGCAAAAGCTAAAATGCCAATCGCTGCGACTATACATATAACTATCAAAACTATCACCGCCAGCCACGTCGGTAAGCCGCTTAATAATCCGCCGAGCCACTCCGCCATTATAAGTTCGCCTCCAGCATGGCGCCAGTCCGGCGTACCAATTCCATCGTCCGGCGGTAGTTTTGCCGCGTCGGGCCGATGACGCCAATGTAGCTGCTGTCGCTAAACGGCGAGCGGAATTTGCTGATAATCAGCGTAGCGCCGCTTGCTTTACCAATTGGATTTTCGCTACCGATAAATACATTCAGCGGTTGGTTGGGTGCGGCTTCACGTAGCCACGGCTCGATATTGTCAATCAGCCTAGCAATCGCCTGCACGTGATCGCCGCCAGCGAACTCCGGCTGAGAAAACAGCTGCGTCATACCATTCATGTATAGATGATCGCCAAATGAGGCGAAACCAAAATTACCAGTCAATTCAACCAGGCTATCGACAGCACTACGAATCGCTCGATCAGACGTATCAACGTGCGAGTTAACATGCGCTTCGATCGCTCTCGCACTGCGATCGATGCCGCTCGGCAGCTCCGTCATCTGCGCGTCGGTGATGCCATTGACATAAAAACGATAGCCTTTGTCGGTAGGAATCCGGCCAGCGCTGGTGTGCGGCGCTTCAATAAAACCCATCTCCTCGAGCTTGGCCATTTCGCTGCGAATAGTGGCGCTGGACACACCAAACAATTTAGCTAGCGTCACGCTGCCAACTGGCGCCGCAATCTCGGCATACTGCTCAATGATGGCAGCTAAAATCGCCTGTTGACGTTCGGTCATACTCCTATTATATCGCACATTTAGCACTCTTGCAAGGCGAGTGCTAACCAGCCGCTTTCAATTGCTCTAGCAAATCACGCGCTGCCAACCTGGCCTCATCATCCTTGCGATTATAAACGTCCGGTTTCGAGGCAATTTCGCGAACAATACGCGCAGTTTCGTCGATGTCATCGTTTATAACAAAATGATAATATGGCACTTCAAGCGCATGAGTAATTTCACGAATTGCACTATTGTAGCGTTTCGGCCATTCGCGATCAAATTCCTCTTGCGAAACGTAACGTACACTGAGACGACGACGCCATTCTTGATAATTTGGCGGTAACAAAAATATCGCTACCACGCCTGGCGACAGCTTTTTATATTCATCGACACCTTGCACATCAATATCAGTAACCGCAATTTTACCAGCATCATGAATATCCTGAATCTGCTTGACACCAGTACCATAAACTGTACCGTGCACAAATTTCGCCTCGACAAAAGCATGACTTTCCAACAATCTAGCGGCAGTCGCTTCATCAATATAGTTATAATCAATACCTTCACGCTCCCATACACCTTTATTTTGACGCGGCTGGCGAGTCGTATACGACACAATATCAGCAAACTCCGGCGACTGCATTAACCGCTGCTTGGTCGTATCCTTGCCTGCGCCCGATATACCGACGAGCAACACAATTTTGGTTTGAATAACAAGCTGGCGAACCGACTCGCTAGGTTGATATTCTTTGATAAGCTTTTCGATATTTGACATAATATTTGTCTATAATAACTCATCCAACACCGATTGCCAATCAGGAAACTGCGAGCTAATAAATATTCGCTTCACACAGATAATCAATCCCTCTTTAACATCACCATAAACGCTTCACTCGGAATGTCAACCTTACCGAAGCGTTTCATGCGTTTTTTGCCGCGGGCTTGTTTGGCGAGGAGCTTCTTTTTACGGCTAACGTCGCCACCGTACAGATAGCCAGTAACGTCTTTGCGGTAGGCGCCGATGTTTTCACGGGCGATAAACCTGCCGCCAATCGCCGCCTGCAACGCCACCTCAAAACTCTGGCGCGGCACCACGTCTTTGAGTTTTTTGACAATCTCGCGACCCAAACCTGCCGCCTCAGAGCGGTGGCACATTACACTCAGCGCATCAATCATCTCACCCGCCACATAAAAATCCACCCGTACCAAATCTTCCGGCTGATAGCCCGCCAGTTCATAATTAAACGAACCGTAGCCGCTGGTCACCGACTTCAGTTGATCATAAAAATCCGTCAGCAGATTTGCCAGCGGCGCGGTAAACGAAATCAGCGCCCTCTCATCGATGTAGCTAAGATTTTTTTGCCGGCCGCGCTTGGCGACAATCAGCTGAATCACCGCACCGATATAGTCCTGCGGCACCACAATTTCGCCATCAATCCACGGCTCGCGAACCTCCGTTATCTGCGCTGGATCGGGCAATTCGCTGGCTGACTTAATATCCAACTCCTCGCCGTTAGTCAGGCTGACTTGATAATCCGTGCTCGGATTGGTGACGATGAGGTCCAGGTTATACTCACGTTCCAGCCGCTCACGAATAATATCCATGTGGAGCAAGCCGAGGAAGCCAATCCGCACACCATAACCCAGCACAGGCGAATTCTCCGGCTCAAATTGCAACGCCGAATCGCTGAGGCTCAGCTTCTCGATCGCCTCTTTCAGGTCGTTATAATCCTCATTGCTCACCGGAAAAAAGCCCGCGTAGACGAAGGGCTTGACTTCTTTGTAACCAGGCAGGGGTTGGACAGTGATATTTGACATATAGTCAATTATACCACCCTCCTGGCGAAGAATGATGCACTCCACACATACTGTCGTACCAATAAAACACAACGGCATCTATAATTCACAACGATCTAGCACTCAATCCTCTATACAACGTCTTTAACAGACCGCCGCTTGGAATAAGCCTGCCGCTCGCCATAACCGATGCGTAGCAAAATAGTCGGGTATTCTCCGGCCAAACCCAGCATCCTTGCCATCTCTGAGGCAATCTCTGCTTCTTCGTTTGGCTGGTTCAGATAGGCATGAGAGATCCCAAGTTCCGTGGCAGTCAGCAAGAAACGCTGCAGCGTCCGACCTAGATCCACCCATTCGCGCCGACTATTTTCTCTCGTCGTAAAAAGAACCAGATGAGAAGCCGAATCTATCTTGTCGCGATCGGCCTTATTCTGAGTCTTGGTATTGATAGCCATCGACATGATTGGCTCAGCCATCCAGCGCGGCACATTAGGCGCGCCAAACACGGCGTAACTCAGCCCGTCAAGTGTTTGATCTTGATGCTTCTTATTAAATCGCATCCAGCTTTTCAGCTCAGCCTTAAATGCCTCATTTTGCATTTGACGCGTATTGCCCTGAAGAACGTATTGCTCAATATCATTAAACTGTTTAGTTTGACGCGTATAATAATGAACAGAAATCCCCTTTTCGCTGCGGATAGATTGTAATTTCTTTAGTACATCTAAGGCAATTTCCTCACCGTTATAAACACTGCGGTTAGTCTGCCGCGCGTCTATCTGATTGAACAATGGGCTTGGTTTGACGCCTGCCTCTTCCGCGAGCGAAACCGTGATAACCCCCTTATCACCAACCGAAACGGCAGATTTATAGCCCTTAGTTTGCGCCGCCAAGCAAAGATTCTCTACTGCACAGCCCAAACTCACAAACAACTCCCTGTCGTCAGGATCGACCACCGGTAATCTTCTGTCAAAATCAGGGTGAATTTCTACTGCCGACTCGTTCTGACGAAAGCACCACGGCTGAGTATTATGACCTGATGGCGCCTTGACAGCTTGCGCAACCAAAAATTCAAAGTTAGCTGATGATATGTTGTTACTGCGAGACATTCTTACCATAATTCTACCCAATATACGAGCCTTCCCATCTCGTTAGCTACTTCTTATAACCAAGTATACTCGCCCTATAGGAGCGAGGTCAATCAATATCGCCAAGACTAAGCTTTCAGCCATTCTTCTTGAAATCATTGTAATCTTCGTTGGATGCCAGGAAAAATATTATTAGATTCTAACTATTTGGTATTATATCAGCTCAGCGTTTTCGTATAAACGCACAATAAATCGCTCCTTGCACGCCTATTTATTCTCAGCGAATTATTCCTTGCGCATACTGCGGCCTAATTTATAACTGCTCAAAAATCTTATGAGCTTGATTCTTGCCAATAGTCTGAATCAATTCAGCGTAGCCCATCCACCGACCACGTTTTGTCTTGTCACGGCGATGGTCGTTTTCATCGGTGATATCACCCTTAACTATCGCATCAACATTATGCCAAGTAATCCAAGGTGTGTCATCGCTCAAAAAGCTATAATCTAGATGAACATAATTTTCGTTGACTAGTTTATAGCCTGACGATGAAAATCCGCGTGCATACAACTCGCGGAGAATAACGTCTGCTAGCTCGGCAAAACTGTCAGCCGTAACGCATAAAAAATCATCATATTCCTCACCGAGCTCGTACGATCGGCCATTTATAAAAGCACAATACAAATCATCGTCAACAACTTTTTCATCCAACCAGACGCGGCGGTCGCGCGTTATCGGAATCACCCGGCAGCTAATTTTCTCTGTAAAATTTTTGAAGTTATTCATTCTGTATCCAATTTCCGCCTCATGCGCTTTGCGTATCTATATACGATGCGCTATTTAATATTTCTTCAAATACTTTACTATTTTGTTTCCAATATTCATTGTAAGAGAATACCGATATGTAACGAAGACATCCGTCTTCGCGGCCAACAGCTAAGCGTGTTACCATTTTAGTATTTTCAGGTCGAGAACCGTAACTTGATGTAATTCTGACAATACCAACTAAACCATTTTGTTCCAAAGTATCGTCCTTGATATCGACAGTCGTTTGACAATTTTCCAATCCCTTAATAGTAAAGAATCTTTTCGCGTCTTCGCGCAACTCTTTGCTATCATAAGCCATTTTGCGCACTAATTCATAAGCTTCATCAGGCGCAGCCGGTAACACCAACCGCTCCGAATCCTGAGTCACGCCAACACCGCTAATTGACTTATTATCCTTGCCCAGTTTATCGCCGTAACCTTCAGTTTTACCGTTTTTTACATCAATCCTTTGCCACTGCTTTGGTATTAGAAAACGGGTTTTCTGAGTTCTTGCTTCAACCAAATTTTTACTTTTCAGATAGACTGGCACTTCATGCAGCAAATAATCATACGAAGTATAAGCGCTTACACTGAAACACACTAAAGCTAAGATTAATTTGAGTATTTTTGTTTTCATTTGTACATTTTAATAATAGCACACGTTCCTACAGTTCTACATCCGGCAAGTCCTTCAATTTCTTGCCATCAAAACAAAAGTAGGCTGCACCCTGGTACGCGCCGCTATCATTAACTTGATTCCTGTCCTCAAATATTTTTCGCACCAGCGGTGACAAAAACCACCTCTGCCCGCCATATTCAACTTCGCGCTCGCCAACAATTTTTGCTACAATTGTTTTATCTTTGAGAAAGACAACCTCATCGCCATTTTTGAGACCTTTCCGGTAAAAGCTAAACTTTTGATTACTGTTTTTGGCTTTGGTGATTTTGTCAAATTCCGCTTCTTTATTTTTCTGCTCCGGAAAGACCACCTCGCCCTCAAACGACAGCAACAGCTGCTGTACCAAATCATAATCAAGCGCAAAAAGCTCGCTACTACCGACTCGATGCTTGGCAAATATTTCGTGCAGTAATGTTTCCTTTTCGGAATAGTCAGCCACCTCGATCGCAAACAACCGCTTCAAACCAACCACATTGTAGTAGCCGTTCGCCTCAAGGAAACGCATCCGCTCTGGGTACTGCTTGGTTTGTGTCTTACCGATTTTGATGAGGCCTGACACTGCGGTGGTCATGACGTAGATGATGCCTTTGCTCACTTCTAGCCTCCTATTTGGTCTCTTTCGTGAAGTACTTTTTCAATGTCACCGTATCACCCACCCGCGCTTCACGGGTGGTTTTGAGGTTGGTAACAATATAGCCAATTTCACCGGTATCCAGCGATGGGTCAGAGATCATGCCGGGGCTGAGGTGACCGACTTCCAACGCCAAACCATTAGCGCCAGTCGCCATCATATGAATTGCTTCACCTTTTTTGATTTGCCCATCCACCACTCGCACGTACAAAATCACCCCGCGGTAATCATCATAATAACTGTCAAAAATCAGCGCTCGCGTCGGGTCGTCCGGCTGGCCTTTTGGTGCTGGAATTCGCTCAACAATCGCCTCTAAGACTTGATCGACGTTCTGCCCGGTTTTAGCAGAAATATGAATAATTTCGCTTTCATCGCAGCCCAGCAGATTGATCACTTGCTTGGAAACGCGCGGCACATCGGCGGCTGGCAAATCAACTTTATTCAGCACCGGAATAATTGTCAAGTCCTGCTCCATGGCCAGGTACACATTCGCCAGCGTCTGCGCCTGAATGCCCTGGCTGGCGTCAACCACCAGCACCGCTCCCTCGCAGGCTTGCAAACTACGCGACACCTCATAGCTAAAGTCAACGTGACCGGGCGTGTCGATGAGGTTGAGGTCGTAGACAGTTGACTGAACCAGCCCATTCACGCCAACATCTGCACAAGCCCGAGAATCAGACTGCGCTAAGCGGGTAGTAGTCGATGGGGTAGCGCCCGCTTCTGAAGAAATCTCTGATTTTTCAGAAGAAGAGGCGGATCGACTGGCAGGACCCGCGTCTAGCGACCGACGTGAAGACTCTGCAAGAGTCTTCGACGATGGGAGCGGTGATGTGCCACTCACTTTCACCTCCTGATATTCATATTTCATCCGCACTGGCGCGAGCTTAATGGTGATCCCCTTCTCGCGCTCCAAATCCATACTATCCAGCAGCTGCGATTTCATCTCGCGCTTCTCCACCGTCCCCGTCATCTCCATCATCCGGTCAGCCAGCGTCGATTTGCCGTGATCGATATGAGCAATGATGCAAAAATTACGGATACGCTCCACTCTAACGCCTCACTCTGCCGAATAGCAGCTGTCGTAATTTCGCAACAATCGGATCCGCCTCTTCAAGCTTAAATACTTTACTTAAAGCTATGTATACCGCAAAACTCACTACCACAATGACAGTAAACTTCGGGAAAACCGCCATAAAATTCATATCGCGCGACTGCAGCTGTAACATCTGTACTACAAAATAAGTCACCACACCCATAATTGCACTAGCAATCATCATAGTAATAATACTGCGTAGTGTCTTGCGATTAAAAATACCTGGTGTACGTACGTGTAATATAGTCAGCAAAATCGCAATCTCTACCACCGAAACAATCGATTGCGCCCAAGCCAAACCAAACACTCCCCAGCCGAACAGCTGCGTGAAAATTATTGCCAATACAATATTCAACGATATCGTCGCTATCGAAATATACAGAGGTGTTCGCGTGTCTTGCTGTGCGTAGAACGTTCGCGCCATGATGTGATAAAGCGTCCGGAAGAATATCGATATTACCAACGCGCCGAGAACACTAGCAATCGCCGGCTGCCCGCCGTTCTTGATGAACGCCACCACATAACCACGCGCAAAGAAAGTAATCACAGCAATCGGCAAGGCCAGCCAGACAATCCAGCGGAAAACCGAGCGCAGCTCTTTTTTGAAGAGGTCAACTCGCCCTTCCGCTAACCGTTCAGTCATCCGCGGAAAAGCCGCATTGCTAATAGCTACGCCGACTAGATTTACCGGCATCAAACTCAAGCTTGACGCCTGCTGGTAAACACGCATAATTCCGTCGCCCATCCGTGACGCTAGATTAATTTCAACAATTCCATTAAAATAATCAATTCCTTGATCAATTGAGCGCGGCGGTAGAAGTTTCAAAACTTGGCGAAAACCTTTGTTGCGCCAAGAAATCACCGGGCGATAGTCAAAGTTTACGCCGACCAGGCCAATTGAACTAACTACCAGCTGCAAAATTGCTCCTAGCACCACGCCAAGCGCCACGCCCATAATGCCGCCCTCAAAAATCTGCCAGCCAAAAATATTAATGCCGTTAGTGAAATACTTAGCACCGACGACGATACCTAGATTATAGATGGTCGGCGCCAATGCCAAAAAAGTAAACCGGCCGATTGCTTGCTGCATACTCGACACTACCGTCGCAATCGCAAACAAAAACGGATTGACGGCAATTATACGCATCATACTCACCGCCAAAGCATGTCCTTGTTCGCCAAAGCCCGGGCCAACAACATAGCGCACCAGCGGGTCGGCAAAGATGATAATCAGCACGCTAGTGATTAACGTCAATACCGCAAAGAGATTCAGTAAGCTTGAACTCAGCTCCCACGCCGATCGCTTATTGCCGCTCGCCAAACGCTGATTAAACACTGGGATAAACGATACGCTCAAAGCGCCCGACACTAGCAGGAAATACATAAAATCCGGCACGGTAAACGCCGCTACATAGGCATCAGCACCCACTTTATAAGTGTCTAGGTACATGCCATTAATTAAACGATCGCGGTAAATCCCCAGCAAGCTTGACAGCATTGTCGATCCAGACAGCAGAATTGCCGCCCACTGTACTGACAATTTGCTATTCGCTTTCGCAACAACCGACCGTACTCGACTTCCTCGCCCCGCCATAGTTTATGCGTGTAGTTTTACTTCCTTTGGCAGCACCGCATCCTTCATGTATTTAGCGGCGTCTTCTTCTTCAAGAGTTTCGTTTTTGAGCAAAGCATCCTTGAGCTTTTCAAGCACTGCCCGATTCTTGCTGAGTATTGTCTCGGCACGAGCCGACGCTTCCTTGATTAGCGCCTCGACCTCGTTGTCGATCTCTTGTGCTGTCGCCTCTGAATATGGCCGGTCGTGGGTAATTTTGTCAAAAACCATGCCGCCATTGTCCTCGTGGAAGACTTGGTCGCGCAGTTTCGAGCCCATGCCCTGTTCAACTATCATATTGCGGGCAACTTTAGCGGCGTGGCGCAAATCACTGCCAGCGCCAGTAGTGATACCATCATCACCGTAAATCAGCTTCTCGGCAATCCGGCCGCCCAGCGCTCGCGCTAGAATATCTTTGAACTCGTAAACATTAGTGTAACTTCTGTCTTCTGGAGGCAAGAACCACGTCACGCCGCCCGTACCGCCGCGCGGAATGATAGTGATTTTGTGTACTGGATCGCTATCTGGCAAAACATGACCAACAATAGCATGGCCAGCTTCGTGATAAGCAGTTAATTCCTTTTCGTGGTCGTTCATTACTTTAGCTTTACGCTCCGGGCCGATAGCCACTTTTTCAAAAGCTTCAGTCAGGTCGTCATTCGACACTTTCTTGGAGTTGCGCCGCGCTGCAATGATTGCCGCCTCGTTGGCAATATTCGCCAAATCGGCACCGCTAGAGCCAGCCGTTTTGGCTGCCAGCTTATCGAGATTGACTGTGTCGTCAGTCGGCTTATTTTTGAAATGAACTTTCAAAATAGCTTCGCGATCTTTGCGCTCCGGCAAACTAATCGTCACGTGCCGGTCAAAGCGGCCTGGCCTGAGCAGTGCCGGATCAAGCACGTCAGCCCGGTTGGTCGCCGCGATTACAATCACATTGGTGTCCGCCTCAAAACCGTCCATTTCTACCAAAATTTGATTCAGTGTCTGCTCGCGCTCGTCATGACCGCCGCCCATACCGCTGCCGCGTTTGCGCCCGACGGCGTCAATCTCATCTATAAAAACAATCGCCGGCGCGTTTTTCTTAGCCTTCTGGAAAAGGTCGCGCACGCGGCTGGCACCAACACCGACAAACATTTCAACAAACTCTGAACCAGAAATAGAGAAGAAAGGTACATCCGCCTCGCCAGCGACTGCTCGCGCTAGCATCGTCTTGCCAGTACCTGGATCGCCAACTAGCAGCACGCCCTTCGGGATTTTGGCACCGAGACTTTGATATTTTTTCGGATGCTTGAGAAAGTCAACGACCTCTTGTAAATCCTGTTTAGCATTATCATTGCCAGCGATATCGTCAAACACCACCCGCTCTTTATCAAGGCCGTATAGCCTAGCCTTACTTTTACCAAAACTCATCGCCTGGCTATTCTGGCCCTGAGCTTGCCGCATCATAAAAACAAACAGCGCGCCGATCAGCAACACTGGCAAAACCACCGTCATCAAAGTCAGCATCAAAGAATTATCAACTGGCGCGCTATCCGAAACAACTGCACGGCCTTTTTCGTTAAGTATATTGTCTTTCAGCAGCGACGAAACCCCGCCGCCTAAGTATGTCCGCTTAGATGGCTTATTCTCGCCCTTCATGGTCACCTGAAGGTCGCCGCCTTGGCCTTCGATCTTGGCTACTTTGCCTTCGTTGGCGTCTCGAATCACCTGAGCGATTGGCACTTCCTGGAGCGGCTTAGCCGGCATAAATGCCGCATATAGCGACAGTCCAATCAAAACGATAATTGCCCAGAATAAACCGAGCCGAACTTTATTACTCACCTTTTGTTTACGAGGTTTAGGCATTGAAATATGTATCCTTTCGTGGTTTTATAATCAAATTCAGAATATATCTGTAATTATACCACCTTCGCGCAGTAAGTTCGAGAGGTAATTTCTAATTGCACGCCATCGCCGACATCAATTTTAGCGCCCGGCCGCGTCGTCTTGATAGCCAGCAAAGCCCGTTGAGTACGCGGCCGAGTCGGTCGCAGTCCGCCAGTTTGCCTGGCAATATCGCTCGCTAACAGCTCTAACGCTACATCATCATCAACCTGCGACAAAAAATACCGCGAACCGCTATTGCGCAGTGTGATCCGCTCAGTTTCGCGTTCAATATCTTTCCGTAAAGCTAGTTGTCTAGCACGTAACTGCAATAGTTTTATAATTGTGCGTCGATTAACAACACTTTTTAGTGCTTTTCTGACACGATTGCGTTGATAAAGACCGCTTGCGTTCGTTGCATCTTCAACCCACTCCAAGCGATGCTGCAGCGCATAATCGTACAATTGCGTCTTGGTAAAAGAAATCAGCGGACGTTTAACCCCTATGCGCGCTAGCACAGCCAACCCGCGCCATCCCGTACCTCGCTCAACATTGATAGCAATTGTTTCGGCAACATCTTCAGCATGATGCGCCGTAACCAGCACCACGCCAAACTTCTGCGCCTGTGCTAGCAAAAAGTCATACCGCTTCTGGCGCGCTAATTCTTCGCTAGCATTCGGCCCGAGATTAAGCGCCGTCGAAACGAACGGCAAATTATATTTCTGCGCTAACGCTGCCACAAACCGCGCATCAGCGCGCGAAGCCTCGCCGCGGATTCCATGTTCGACATGCGCTACAATTAGCCGATGTTCCGACCGGCTTAGCATATCCAATAAACACACGCTATCCACACCGCCAGAAACTGCCACTAGGTACGTCATATTACCTTTATTATAATCCATCAGGACGCTAGCGTTAACTGATACTTATATGCAGTAATACATTTATAAGTAGCGCGTACTGCCAAACGGAATCTTGGTGCGAACCGCCTCGGTATTAAGCGTACTAGCAGCGTGAATAGTCCGAGCGCCGTACCGCTGATTAATCTCGTCAATCGCCCAAGTGGTTTGCTGCTCGCGCGCTAATTCGTCGCCAAACAAACTCAGTTGATCGCTGGTGCTGTTATACAGATTATAACAATGCACGCCTATCTCGCGTATATCGCCAGCCGGCGCCTGGCAGAATAGCTCTTCGGCCACGCGCCACAACGCAGCATCGCTAAACATTGGCAGCGGCGCTAAATATTTACGCTGCCAGTAATTGCCCGCGCGGCCCCAGCGTCCATTATTCGACGATAGTTTTGAGTCGCTACCCACGCCCGCCATTCGCACATAAATACCGACGCCGCGCGCCGACTTGCGCTGCGAGCGCAATTTTTGTCCAACCGCCTCGACTAAATTATGCAATCGAGCGGCTATTTGCTGCCGCGACATATTGCGCTCTTCTAGCACGTATTGGCGACCGCATGTTTTAACGTCGCTAACCAAGTCATCAACTTCCCAGCCATGTAGACGCTGGTGCCACTTTTCACCATTAATACTATGAAGAGCAGCATGAAGTGCCTCTGGCGGCGATTCATACATTTGCAGCGGCGTAAAAATGCCCACCGCGTTCAGCCGCTGCTCGTTGTGCCGCGCAATTCCCGTTAGATTGCGTAAAGTTAAGCTAGCTAACACCGTTTGTACATTTTGCGCCGTCACAACATCAAGCCCGTCAGGTTTATGCAAGCTAGCCGCCATCTTGGCCCAAAAACGGTTAGTACCGATACCGATATTACAACGCATATACGAACCTACTTCGGTGCGCAATCGCTGCTTTATCTCTTTGCCGATGGCTTCTAAACCGCGCGGCCGCATCGATTCGGGCGCTACTGCAAAATCAATTATACCTTCATCAATGCTTTTCATTACCACCGACGGACTATAGCTGTTCATAATTCGTAGCAGCTGCCGATATACCCAGCGATATTTCGGCGGGTCGCTGTCAAGCGCTACTAGCTCGGGACACAACCGTTTAGCCTGGCGATATTTCATACCAGCCCTAACACCGTAAGCCTTCGCTTCATAGCTCACAGTGATAACCGAAGTGTTCTCGACCAAACGATTAACTACCGCCACTGGCCGACCGCGCAGCAGCGGCCGCGACTGCTGTTCAATAGTCGCAAAACAGCTATTGAGATCTATATGCATAATCAGCGGTAATGTTTGATTATGCTCCGGACTTAAGCCATTCGTGGAGGATTGCTTACTTTGGCTAGCCGATTCAACCATGCTCCGCCTCGCGCGTCAATCGCCAAGTCAATCGCTCACTATCAAATTCCAGCCGATAATCAGCTTGCCCGTCCGTTACATCAAAAATATGCATCGTTCGCCGTCCTTTAGCTACTGGATGCCGCAAGCCTAGCTCGCTTACTTCAATCTCACGCCCATTCGGACGCCTAAACCGCCGCGGTACGCACAATTCTAAACCGCTGCCAAACGTCGCAATAACTTCTACTCGTTCATTTAATTCTAGCTCATCGTTCACGGCAAAATTATAGCACAGAATAGCAAACCGCCCTTGACACAGAAGGGCGGCTCACTAGAGAAATACGAGAAATATTTCTCGAAGCATATTGTCCGACAGCTTCATTAAATTATCCTTAAAAAACCTAGCTTGCCACCGATTACTGTTATCTGCTATAATCTACAGTGCTTTACTCTTGCGGCACTGTAGCTCAGTTGGTTAGAGCGTAGGACTCATAAGCCTAAGGTCACTGGTTCGATCCCAGTCAGTGCTACCAAAGAAAGCTCCCCGCCTTTGCCGCGGGGATTTTTCTTTGCGCTTAAACTGCCGCTAAAACGCAAAATCCTCAACGTCTAACAGGTCATTACGGCGATTAATAAATTCTCGCAGTTCTACCGTTGTACGCGGCCGATTCCAGGTAGCGTTCTCGTTATGTAATGAGTTATTTGATTCGGTGACTTCCATTTTTATTTTTCCTTTTTGTATAAGTTAATTACTTATACTTTTAGTATAACACAAACTTGCCAAAAAAGCAATAGCTTTTTACAAAATCTTTTGACTTCGCCAGACCGCTTATGGTATAAATAATATAAGGATTATCAAGACAAACATGAATACTCTCATCGCTGTTAGCATCATCGCCCTGGCAGGACTTATCCACGCTAGCTTTCAGTTAAGCGTTAGTATGGCTACATCTCTATCGGGGCACGCCTTAGGACGCAAACTGGCCGCTCGGCGCACGTTACGGCTGCTATTTAGCTTTGTAGCTGGCGCCTTCACTATGACACTTTTATGTGTTAGTTTCGCTAGCTATGCTATCGGTGTATTCGCGCCGCACAGTAATTTGTTGTGGATCACTTTGACTGCCGGCCTAATGATCGTTGGCTTGGCAGTTATCCTTTTTTACTATCGTAAAACCGAAGGTACCGAATTGTGGATTTCACGCAGTTTTGCCCGATTCTTGCGTAAACGCACCGCCAAAGCCAGCCTTGCCGCCGAAGCGTTTAGCCTAGGGTTAACTAGTGTTGTTGCGGAACTACTATTTACTATCGTGCCAATCATTACCGCAGCCTGCGCTATCATCGGACTGCCACCGATTTGGCAAATCGTTGGCGCAGCAGGTTATACGCTAGCTGCTTCGCTCGGGCTGCTCATCGTCGCCCTATTGATTGGCAGCGGACGCCAACTGAGCCGCATCCAGCGCTGGCGCGAACAAAACAAATACTTTTTACAATTCGCTGCCGGGCTGGGTTTGATTATCCTTGGCTTTTATATATATGTTAATACTGTTTCCGACTTAATCATTCAAGTGAATGCTGTATGAAAGTTACCGTTTTCAAACGAGGCAAACGCCCGCCAGAAGATTTCGATGCCAAAAAGCTGCGCGCTAGCCTGTACGCCGCCTGCCTTAGTGCTAAAAGCCCCGAGGGGCTAGCTCGCAATTTAGCCGATCAAGCTGCTCGCGAGGTCGAAGCTTGGAGCGGCCAAAAATCAGATATCACCACCACCGATATTCGCGCGCAAGCTGGACGATTTCTAGAGCATAATCATCCTGACGCAGCATATTTATATAAACACCACAAAAAAATGATGTAGGAGACATGAATGGCGAAGAGACACAATAAATTTGATTACGATTTAGTAGTTATCGGTAGCGGAGCTGGCGGATCAGCCGCTGCCACTATCGCCGCTCGCAATGGCGCGCGCGTAGCGATTATCGAGGAAGATACCTTTGGCGGCGATTCGCCTAACTGGAGCGATGTACCAACCAACGCCTTATTACACGTCGCACACCTCTATGATCAAGCACGCCACGGCGCCAAGTTCGGCTTACGCTCTAACACGCTTGGCTACAATTATCCGAGTATTCGCGCCTGGAAAGACCTCGCCGTTAAGCGAACTGGGGCTGCCGGTAATCGCAAATTCTACGAAAACCAAGGCATTACTACCTATACTGGACATGCCCACTTTCTGTCGCCCAATGAAATTTCCGTTCGACGCAAGCACATTAGCGCCGAAAGATTCCTAGTCGCTACGGGTTCGCACTGGGTAGCGCCAGAAGTGCCAGGATTAGACGAAATCCCATTTTTGACAGCACGCACCATCTTAGAGTCGATGCGTCCACCGAAGAGTCTTTACATCATAGGTGCTGGCAGCGTTGGCGTCGAGATCGCGCAGCTGATGGCTACTTTCGGTACTAGGGTTTATTTGACTGATATCGCTGCCCGCATTTTACCAAAAGAAGACGAAGAAGTTGGCGAGCTGCTAGAAGTCTACCTCAAGAAGCATAAAGGCATTACGTCATTGACGCAAACACGAACGGTCGCAGCAGTCAAAGACGGACTCGGCTACCGCGTATCATTCCTGCGCGGCGGTGTCGAAAAGTCGGTACGTGTCGAAGATATCTTGGTGGCGACTGGACGTCGGCCAAACCTTGATTTAGGACTAGAGAACGCCAGCGTCCAATACGACCCAACCGGCATCCATGTTAACGAATATTTACAGACAAGCGCTCGCCACATTTATGCAGCTGGGGATATTATCGGCAACTCTGAGCACACGCATACTGCACTGTTAGAATCGCGGATTGCTGCTCATAACCTTTTTTCAAAGAATCAAATCGCGCCAGATTATACTGCTACACCGCGGACAACCTTCACCTTCCCAGAAGTGTCATCTGTTGGTTTGACCGAAGACGATTGTATCAAACGCGACCTCAAAATCAACAAAGCCATGGCACCGCTATCAATCATCGGCCGCTCAAATACCAGCGATTTCCGAGACGGCTTCGTCAAACTAGTATGCGACAAGAAAGGCGTTATAGCTGGCGGTACTATTGTCGCGCCGAATGCTAGCGATAGTATCCACGAAATTGCCCTAGCTGTGCGGCACGGCCTAACCGCTAAAGACTTAGCAGACACGCCACACGTTTTCTTGAGCTGGAGTGAAGCTATTCGGGTCGCTGCTAGCAAATTAGCTTAAACCAGCCAGTTAACCAAGAAAAAAGCTCAACCAAAAGTTAAGCTTTTTTCTTGGTAGCGGGGGCTGGATTTGAACCAGCGACCTCTTGGTTATGAGCCAAGCGAGCTGACCAGGCTGCTCCACCCCGCGATACGGGTACTATTATAGCAAATTACGTATCACTTCTGCAAGCGCGAAGCAGCAGTTTTGCCAGTCAGAAAATCAATCCATTGCTGGAAGTTTGACTTGTGCACGGCAGGCGTATTGTTGCGTGGAGCTGTTTTAACATACGATGAGTTATCGTCCTGGCTATCGAGAGATTTCACTGCGGCGCTATTCTCTGGCAGTATTAGCTGCTTCTCGCCAGGATCTGCCAGACCTAACTTACTGCGCGCTTCTAGCTCTTTATATTCATCGCTCTTATAATAATTTTGTTCGTATTTCAGCGTCTCTACTTCTAGCTGCGCCAGCCGTAATTGTTGTTTTTTTTCATCAAGCGCTCGTTGGGCGCTAAAGTTCGTCTGGATCGTCGACATTGTACCCATCACCCAGCTAATCGCAATGATAATCGCCAACAACAGCACCAATCCGTTAAAGTTCGCATAATTGAACCAGATATAATGCAGTTGTTGGCGTAATCTTTCAGCAAGTTTCATCTATCAACTATTATAAACCATGAGCGGTAATCGAGATAGCGAGATAAAACGACTCTTATTGGCGACGACGGATAATAGCGTATACGCCGGCAGCGCCGCCTAGCACCAGCACGCCAGCGCCGATAATATAACCGTATAGGCTATCGCCAGTTTCAGATAAGCGTCCGCCGTTAGCGGTAGTCTTGCCATTCTTTGCTGGAGCTCCAGGTTGATTACCACCATTAGCTGGCGTAGTATTATTCTCCGACCGCTCATAAATTATAACCGGATCGTCGATAACACCGTTAGCAGTTTTATCCATGTCGCCAAAGCCGCCATCGGTAATTGAGTATTCAACAATAGTGCGTTTGCCATCGACTGATGTTTTGAACGCGACTTTCTCGGTAATATCGGTAGCATTAGCGCCATTGATACTGTACTTGATTACTTTTAGGCGATTAACTTTGTAGATACGCGATAATTCGAGAGTAATTTTGGTAGTATACCCAACCGCTGGCTGCGCATGTCCGTCACAGTTGATCGTAAACTTGGCCGAGCCCTGCATCTGATAGCCAGTCGGAATATTTTTCGGCTGCCCTACCGCAGCAGCGTTTTTGATGTTGTAACATTTATCGCCTGAGGTAGACAGCGTAATATTGGTATTGTTTGCTTGGCGAATTGTTTGCTTATTGACAAAGGTTTGGACAACAATCGCATCTAGGCGCGCCTGAAGGTTTGTCTTAACGGCTTGATCCTGTACTTTATCGACTAATGTTCGCGCATACGCTATAGACTGAGCAGTTTTCTGACTTTCAGCATCAGCAACAGCTGCCTGCGCGGACGCCTGGGCGTCAGCTTCTTTCTTCTGAGCGGCAGTAACTGCCGAATTGAGCTGCTGTATCGCGGAACTAATATCAGCTGGCGTCGAGCTAGCAGCGGCCTCAACGTTCTTGGCATGCTGCAAAGCAGATTTGACTGCAGGATCGTTTCGGATATACGCTGGCTGCGCTTCCGCCCGAGCAATCACGTCGCGCAAAGTAGTCTTGTCTGGCCGCAAAGCATCGAGAGCTGCTTGCAACTCCGACGCCGCCGTTTGCAGGCGCATTACTGACACTGAAGCGTCATTGTAAACTTGTTTAGCCTGCTTAATTTTAGCCTTTAGCGCATTGACAGTGTCAGCACTCATACCGGTCGTATCGACAGCCTCAGCTTTAGTAATAAGTGTACCAAGCGTTTGTTTAGCATTGCTGAGCTGCTGCAATACAGCATCAAGACGCGCCTGCAGAGCAGACTTAACCGACGCGTCTTGGACAGCGTCAACGAGAGTTTGAGCCGCCGTTATTGACTGCGCCGTTTTAGCGCCTTCTGCTGTCGCAACCGCATTGGCAGCAGCCGTTTGAGCATCAGTTTCTTTCTTTTTAGCAGCATCAATTGCCAACTTCAAATTATTGACAGCCGTGTTAACTTCTGCTGGCGTTGGATTAGCCGCAGCATAAACATTTTTAGCATGTTGCAGGGCAGTTTTAACCGCTGAATCGTTCTTGATATAAACTGGTTCTTTGTCAGCATCCGCTATAGCTTTGGCTAGCGCTGTCTTATCGGTTTTGAGATTATCAAGAGCTGATTGCAGTTTGATTTTAGCCTCAGTGAGCTGCGCCACAGTTGACTCTTGGTCGTTATTGACTGCTTTAGCTGCAGCAATTGCGGTATTCAAAGCAGCAACAGTCTCGGCCGCTAGACCATCCGTCGGCGTGTTCTTCGCCTTGTCAATCAATTTCGATAAGGCTGTCCGCGCATCGGTAATTTCCTGTTTGACGGCGTTGAGCTCATCTTGCATCGCTGATTTCTTGTCTGTGTCCTGAACGTGCGCTAAAAGTGCCTCTGCAGCGCGAATATCAGCAGGCGACTTACTGTTTTTTGCCTTATCAACCGCTGTCCGTGCGGCCGCTTGAGCTGCCGTTTCTTTAGCTATTGCGGCGTCAAGTGCTTGCTTGAGGTCGTTTGTTGCTTGGCTAATTTCGGCAGGTGTCGGATTTGGTTTAGCAACAACGTTTTTCGCAGCTGACAGCGCACTGGCTACCGCCGCATCTGCTTTGATATAATCTGCAGAGTTATTCGCGCGATCAATTTGCGCTTGGAGCTGAGCTTTATCAGCTTTTGGCAGCGTTGCAGACACTGTTAGTTGACCGTTGAATTGGGCGGTAGCAGTGCCAACTGTAACATTCTTAGCCCAAGTTGCTGACAACTCATGAGTATTATTATCATAAATTGGCGAGACAATTTTGACACGACCAGCCCCATCATTAGCCAAATCAGCACTGTTGGTTATAGCAACAGCCGTACCCGATACATCTTTGAGCGGCGATGTAAACGGCGTTGTATTTGTACTCATACGGACACGCTGATTAGAAACGTCAAGCTTAGTTAATTTAGTTAAGCGGCTCGCAAACGACATATCGCTAATATTACTGCGGTCTGCTTGCAGTGACGTTAATTGCGTCATCGCGCCAATACTATTCAGATCGTTATCGGTTAACGAGGTTGACGATACTTGGAGAGTCGTTACTTTAGTAAGTTGCTTTAGAACTTCGCTATGCACTAGCTGTGGTGTACCATTATCAGCACCAGACAGTTGCAATGTCGTCAAGGTGCCCGCACTCTTGGCAAAATCAGAAATATCAAACGCTGTCGATTTACTATCGACACTTACTTGTGTCAAACGCGTCAGATTAGCTAGCGGCTTGGTCGAAGCAATCGGATTACCAGACGCTAAAAGTACGCTTAAGTTAGCCAAATGCGCCAACGGTTCAATCGACGCGACTTTGTTATTTGTCATTGTCAACTTGGCCAATTTTGCTAACGATGACAAAGGCGCCAAATCAGCAACTTCGTTATTGTCGATCTTCAGCTCTTGCAAATTAGTTGCCTTCTCGAGACCTGTTAGATTTTTGACTTTGACACCGCCGTCTACGGTAAGTTGCGTCAATTGAGCTAGCTCGTCCACTGTGATATCCTGAGTGCTCGGACGATTGCTATCAAGCGTTTTATTGATAGCTGCCTTGAGGCCAGCATCAGGAATATTGACAGTTACTGGAGGTGTCGGCGGAGTCTGCCCGCCCGTCGCATCCATCAGCACATTAACCAGAGCACCAGCATTTACCGGTACGCCAGCTTTAACAGTTTTGCCTGTTGGGTCAATCACTTGCGCTACGTCGCTAGATAACGGTTTACCCTTATTGATGGCTGGGCTACCTGGTTTGAGATTGTAATTGCTCTTTTTGTAGTCGTTATTATTTACTGCTTCTTTCACGAAATACGGATTATTTGCTCGCGAGCCAAAAGTATCAAGCGAATGCGCATCGCGGCCGTCAATCGAGTTCGACAATTTTGGATTATTCGCGATATCAGAAGCTCTGCTTATAACTGTATCGGTCTTTGAAGGAATCTGTTTGAAATCCCACACCGACAAATTTATATCGTCTGATTCGTTACGGTAATATACATTATAATCAAACCCTTTGAGCATATCGTTGGCATCGACATACGGTCTATTTTGATCATTCTGAGATCCTTCAACACGCAGTGAATACGCGCGTTGATAATTACCGCCAGAAAGATCCTCTGCTCGAGCTAACGGCCGCGAAGATATAATGTTGTTATACAATTCAACGCCCGAAGTATTCCAATCTAGGCCCAGCCCCTGCGACCAACTTTCGTTAGCTACGCAGGACCCGCCTTTCCAATAATTACATCCGTCAACACGACTGTCTTCAAATATGTATATTGGCCGATAAGTGCGAGATATGGTATTGTTATACACCTTAACATCATCGCTGCCAGCTACACGAATACCCGTACCGGAACTTTCGATTATATTAGAGGCAATTATACCATTACCAGAAACCTCATACATGATAGCAAGCGGAGAATTAGTAAAGAAGTTGCCAACGATTTTCGTTTCTACGCAACCTTCATCGCACCAAAAGCCAATCATACCTTCGCTATTGGCGTTAGCAGCAGTAGAATACGCTTTAGTGTCGCGAGAATAATCAATTATATTATTGCGGAACGTGAAATTTCGCGTATGCGTAACTTTGATATCGGCCATCGTACAATAAGCTCCGCAGCCAATCGTCAAGAAACCTTCCGCGTTGTTGCCATATAATTCACCGTTAGTAAATACTGTGTTGTGAGATTTGTTAGCCCCAACTCCCGAGCCGCCATTATCTATCGCCTTTACGCCGCGCGCCGTCGACGACTCTGCCTTGTTAAAGAATAGGCCTTGGCTTGCACTTTGGGTGACAATCATATCTTGAACTAGCGAGCCAGATCCATTAATACTCACCGCAGTTGGGCCCGAATAAACCCCTCTTTCAGCGGCAGGATCGTAAGGATCCTTAAAACCCCAAACCTGAACAGGCGAATACTGAGCAACGTTAATGCCTTTCACGGAAACGTTTTTGCCAGTACTAGTGAAAGCTCGCGCCCGCTCTGATATCTCGGTTACGCCGCTAGCTGGATTCTTGCCAATATAATAAGATATCGCATCTTGCTGGCCAATATTATAGCCGTCTGCATTATTGTTAGGGGTTTTGAGCGTAGTAGGAGTATTGTCTTCAACATAAAAAGTATTACTACCAGGCGTTACCTCTGCTTTAGTTTTAACCTGCTTTAGCGGCTCGTCATTAATGAAGACCTGCTCTGGGTAGGCCGCGGTACCTTCAACGCTTGGATTCGCATTTGTGGTACAAACATGACAGAAGTTGTGATAATTCCCAGTTGTTTTCCATATGCCATTTTCACTAGTCCATGAATTTACGACATCACTGCCCTTTAGCCAAACTTCTGCCCCCGGCGCCGCTTGAATAGTCACATTATCGCCAGAGATGAAAAAATGCGATTCACGATAAATACCCGACTTCGCGACTACTGTGCCGCCATTACTAATAGAGCTGAGAGCTTTCTTGAATGTAGCGTATGGCGAGCCTTCGGAACCATTACCTGAGGTGTCGTTGCCATTCGGCGCTACCCACGCGACATTACTCGTTGGGACGGTGTAATTGGTTTTAATGAAAGAGTACTTTTTGTTAAGCTGCGACGCCTGAGCTCGCGGCAAATTCACCAGCACCAAACTTAATGCCGCAATGAATACGGTTATTCCAACGCCAATACGGCGGTATTTATATTTGATATTTTTCCTGTGTATTTTCATACTCCTACCTCACTTGAGTTATATACTTGACATAGTAACATAAGCAAATCGAGCCAGTCAACAAATAATCTGTACGTTGCAATGATTTTACGCTATAATATCAGTAATGGGGGCGTAGCTCAGGGGTTAGAGCAGCGGGCTCATAACCTGTTGGTCGTTGGTTCGATCCCAACCGCCCCCACCACCATAATCAACCACAGAGATCAAAAAACCTCCCTTAGGGTAATCGGGGAGGTAATTTTGTGCACCTGTTTGTTTACATATCTAGAGTAGCAAACTTACTATCTAAACGCAAGCACTTTGCCATCACAAAAAGCCCTCAGCTGACAAGCCGAGGGCTTTAAAAAACAGCAAAATTTATTTCTTCTTAGAAACCGTCAGAAAGCCATTGCGCGGGTTTTCTTTAACGACGCGGTCATCTGGCAAATCGCACGGCTCGCCTTTTTCGTTTTTCTCTACCTTAGTGAAAAAATAGATAGTTTGCGGTTTACCGCCGCGAAGTGTAACCTCAGTTTTGTGTAGATAATAAGTGACGCCCTTTGAATTCGTGTGCTTGTAAGCCATTGTTTTATACCTCCTATTAGTATTGGTTTACATCTGTTAGCTTATCGTAACCTGCATTGAGTGTCAACACTTTGCACCCCTAGCCGTACCAGTCAAGCAGCTCGATATTTATAGCGCAATAATAGGTGTAATATTACAAGGCTAATCAAACGCAGTACTATAACTATCAAAATCACTACCGCCAAAACTATCGACCAGCCAGCAAAATCAGGCGTCCAAAGCGGCGACGTATATTCGTGGCGGTATAGTTCAGTGTTGGGCAATTCTGGGTCTTTGAGTTTGTCAGAGGTGGGATATTTTGATAATTCGTTAACAAAGCATTGAATATAAGCCATCGACCAACCGCTATATTGCGGATGGCAAACTGCTTCAGCCTGAGCGTGAACTCTTGCGTTCTCGGACGACGCCGCTGAAGCTTTCTGGATGGCTGCTTGCGAGTCGCGTTCATACTGATGCTGCAAATAAATCACGCCGCTGCTGGCATTCATATGCGTGGTTGAGTAACGCTGCAAATCTTGCAGACGATTAAATATTTGTGTTTCGTTGCCTGATTTGTCAGCTGTCGCCACAGCACTTCGGCGCTGTATCATGCCAACATTATTAATACGCAAAAAAGTTGCCGCTACAAAACAAACTAGTACAAACAAAATCAATAATTGCCAGGTCTTGACTCGCTCAAGACGCCGAAGATTTCGCCTCGCCGCGCGTTTATCGGCCATTATTCCCGCCCTTCATTACTTAATAGTATACCACGAGCAGCTTGATTGCGTTATAGTAGAAGTATGAATATTTATTTCTCTGGCATTGGCGGCGTCGCTATCGGACCGTTAGCTGAATTAGCTCATGACGCCGGACATAGCGTACAAGGCTCGGACGCGCACTCGAGTCTAGAAACTAGCGAATTAATGCAGCGCGGCATTGTCGTCACTAATGACCAGTCTGGCGATTACCTAGAATACTGCCATAAGCAGCGCCGTATCGACTGGCTCGTTTACACCGCCGCCTTGCCCGCTGACCACCCAGAACTAGTGAGAGCGCAAAAATTAGGCATTTACACAGCTAAGCGCGACGAGCTACTGCGCTATATTATGAGCGAGAAGAATCTCAAGATGATCGCTATTGCTGGCACCCACGGTAAAACGACAACTACCGGCATGATGATTTGGGTGCTGCGTCAACTCGGCGTCCCAATCAGTTATTCAATTGGCACCACTATCAGTTTTGGGCCGAGCGGGCACTACGCGCCGAACAGCGAATATTTCATATATGAGTGCGATGAATTCGATCGTAACTTTTTGCATTTCAGCCCATACCTTTCGCTGATTACTTCTATAGATTACGATCATCCAGATACATACCCAACTCAAGCCGCTTATACCAGAGCTTTCCAACAATTTCTCGGACAAAGCGAACTATCTATTCTCTGGAAAAAGGACACTCTTACCGGTTTAGAACCAGTTAATAAATCTTGGGTACTCAAAGACAAGGAAGTTAAAAGTTTTCGCATTCCAGGCTGGCATAATCGAGCCAACGCCACGCTGGTTGCCAAAGCCTGCGAGCGGCTAAAGCTGGGTAATCCTGATATCGTAAAGGTTGCCGTCGAGAATTTTCCTGGTACGCAGCGGCGATTTGAACGCTTGGCGCCTGGGCTGTACTCTGATTATGGCCACCATCCAGCCGAAATATATGCTACGCTGCAGATGGCGCACGAAATATCCCGTGAAGTAACTCTTGTTTACCAGCCGCACCAAAACGTCCGCCAGCATGAAATTCAATCAATGTACACAAATGAAGTTTTTCGCTACGCTGACAGCGTATATTGGCTACCGACATATTTGACGCGCGAGAATCCGGATTTACCGATACTGACGCCCGCAGACTTAACCAAAAACCTCACCCGCCCCGAAGTACATATTGCCAGCCTCAACGATGATTTGTGGAAGTCTATCATGCTTGACCGCGAATTAGGCAAACTAGTCCTCTGTATGGGCGCTGGCACCATTGACGAGTGGCTGCGGCAGCATCTGAAGATTTGATTTAGAGTTTTACCGATTATCGCCGCTGCCATGCAACTGGCCGCGCTGCTGGCGGCTGGCTAGTTTTTCGTTATTAAGCCGCGCCACCTCTTCCAAGCTAGAACCGAGCAAATGCGCCGCCGAGTTAACGTACCACAGCACGTCGCCCAATTCTTTGATAATTTCTGCGCGATCATCGTCATTTAATCTACCCTGCTTATCGCGAATTAGCTTTTTGAACTTCTCCATCACCTCGCCCGATTCGCCAGCCAAACCTAGTATTTGCGCCATCAAATCAGCGCTGATATCGCCGTAGGCATGATCGCTCGTCAGCGTTGAAATGGCCTTTTGCGAATAATCTTGAAAATTCATGTTCCCCTCCTGTTTATACGTATTATAACAGTAATTACTAGCCGCCAGCTATTTGGCGTGAACCTGATTATCCGTTTTCGCGAGGGTTTGGTTTCGGGTTTGACTTATATTTGTCTAAACGCTCAGCTAATTCTCCCACTTTTTGCAGAAATTCTGGATCTTTAATTATCGCTTCAGCATATTCTTTAGAGGCTTCTCTTACAACACAACCCGGAGTTTTTCCCTCCACTTTCGCTACTGTTGTCAATTCATTAAACAAACCCTCTGGCATGCTCACTGAAACAGTATGTCCACCTTCACCTATTGGCGGACCCGAATACCATTTAGTAGGCCCTTTTATATCTCTTGTAATTCCATAACCTTCCGGTGCTTTTCCAATAGTCATAACACTCCTCCTTTCGTTACCAAAAAATCATACTCTACTATCACCGTCGGTTCCAGACAAAATGGTTGATATTTTATGACAATTTTGTTTTTTATGCTATATTACAGATATGGATTTTTCAATTATCGGCTTGTCTATTCGTGACAAACGCGTATATGAGGCGCTGCTGGCAATTCCTAATAGTTCGCTGCGAGCCATTGCAGAAACCACAAATATCAACCGCGGCAGCGTCTATGAATCCATCAAAAGCCTGCGCGCAGCCGGACTAGTCAACAGCGTTGCTCGGGGCAAGCAGCTGCGCTACCGCGCCGAGGATCCAGCCGTCTTGACAGAAATTTTACACGAGAAGCAGCAAGCTCTGCAGGTAGCCAACCAGCAGCTTGATCAATACATTGTCCGCCTGCGAACCGCAAACAAAGTCGCCGAAACCCGGCATATGGCGGCATTTTACGAGGGCGACGAAGGTTTGGCAAATATTTTGCGCGATATATTAAGCACCTGCCGCCTGCAAAAGATTAACTTGTACCGCGTAATTTCTTCGCCACACGTCAGCCGCTATCTGTACAACAACTTTCCGAATTTTAGCCGCGAACGCGCTAAACGAAACCTACGAGTACGCGTCTTGCGCCACGCCAATCCCCTGCGCGCGACGACAGGCTTGGCGGACAGCCGCTACTTAGCCGGGCCAAAACTAAATGACGGCTGCTACACAATATTGTATGCCAGTAAAATGGCTATTATTACCCTGGACAAATATAACTCTATGCACGGAGTAATTATCGACAACGCCAGCCTAGCCTCGGTGCAAACACGCCTATTTGACATTGCTTGGCAGGGTGCTAGCGAGGGCTAACCCGCTTCCACTGGTACGATAGCACAACATCAACGCGTAGCTTTCACAAAATTAATCGCCTTGCCCTCGTTCAGCCATCGCTGCTCGTATGTCGTCATGATTTTGTACTCGTCGTCCAGAGATGATTCGTGCAGATCGAAGCTCAGTTCTGTAATTTGCCATTTTTCTGCCACCAATTGCTCCAAACTCCAACAAAAAAAGTCGCGGTCGTCGTGTTTGAAAAGCAGCTCGCCGCCAGGCTGCAATAATTGCGCGTAACGACGCAAAAAATACGGATGCGTCAACCGCCGCCCGGCAGCCCGCTTTTTCGGAAACGGATCAGGAAAAGTCACCCAAATATTCACTAGCGTCGACAAAGCGAACAAATCGCCAACTTGGTCGGCGCGCGCCCGGATAAAATAGATGTTACTAAGGCCTTTTCCTAGAGCCGTGTAAGCACCTTTTTGCAAACGGTCAGCCTTAACGTCAATCGCCGCAAACAACTTATCTGGATAACGCGCTGCTAATTCGACGCTAAACAAACCAGTACCAGCGCCAATCTCTAACCCGAAAATACCCGGCTGGTGCTGCTGGTAAAAATCGCGCCATTCGTCAAACTCAAAGCAATTCTCGGCGTTATGAAACTTGGCAAATTTGTATTTTTTGCGCTTGCGAACAATAACAAAATCGTCAGGATTGAGCAGTTCGCTCACTAGTTTGAAGCCTCTCCGCTTGACGTTGTTCCCGATGAACGTTCATTAAAGACTTGAATTGAACTATCTGATAACGCCTCGCCACCAAAACTGGTCGATGCAGCCGCACGTTTGGCGTGTTTATCGTATACATTTTTAAAATCTTTGATAGTTTTTTGATCAATCTCCCCTTGCGCCGAGAAACCTTTTTCAGTTTCTTCGCTAGCGCCAGCCTGTTTCTGCACAGAGCTAAAACCTGGGCGGCTCAAATCAACTTGTGCTGCGCCACTAGTGTTATACATCTCTAAAGCTACCGCCACCATGACGAGCGATACTATAATTACACAGACCAGCATAGCCGCAAAGCCGCACCGCTGGCAAATATGATCAGCCCGCTTTTTCAGACGAGCACGAGCGTGAAGTCTAGTCATTACTACCTCCTTGACTACTCAAACCCGTTTTTGACAAATCTAATTTGTCGATTTGTGAGCTATATTGCTTAATTAGCTTTTCGAGTTCGACTACTGCTTTTCGTACATCACCGCGATAATAACGCGCTCGTTCAATATCCATATAAAAGTCTGCTGGTTTATCTTGGCAATCCGTCTGGGCTATATACGACATTATCTGCTCGTAACGCTGATAAGAGCTGCGAAATTGTCCGATTTGATGGTCGAAATCGACGGTTGTTTTGGTCAAGTCGATGCCGTTGAGCTTATTGAGAGCAATACGGCTATTCATCGGCGCCATCAGTTTGGTAGAAATTGCATCATATTCGCGGCCGAGGTTGATGCGCACCAAAGCGTCGTTAGCACGAATACGCTCTAAAACAGTTTTAGTCGTCGCACAATTACTGCGCACCAAATTAAGCTGCCGCTCAGTCAATAGAGTCATAGTTGGACCTTCGGCGCTAACCGTTGGAGCACAAGCGACATAGACTAACGCACACAATATAATAAGGCTTCTTTTCATTACGTATTATTATGGCGAAATATTCCCAGACGGTCAAGTCTACGTGTTAGACTGTGCTAATATATCAGCTACATCAGCTGAAGCCAGGCGAACCGCCAAATTTGTTCGGAAAAACCTTCATTTCGCAGACCAGTCTATTTATCAAATTTTAATTCCGCAAGTTTCTCGATGTCTATACCGATATTCCGGTATAAATCAGAAGTGCTTTTCGTTATCAAATCGCTCTCAGCAAAGCCAAGCAGCGCTGCCGTTTTTACCACTTCCGCTACGCTGTTCGCTTCTATTTCGACATATGGCTTTAACTTCGGCCAGCGGTCGATGACAACCTGAACACCGTCGAGGTCGTATTCTTGGCGTTTGTTTTCTTGATAACCGCGCGGTTTAATGCCAATTTTTGCTAATATTTCCAGTGTCGTTTCCATATCAGACACTTCAACTTCCCATTCGTGAGTACCATCAATAGTGTCGGCGGTTATTTCTTTGACAGTCAGAGTGGCGTGTTGCCCATCAGAGCGTAACCGCACCCAGCGATCTGGCACCGCTGGCATCGTATCAAATACGTAACGGCAAAAATTGTAATTACCGACTTCCTTAGCGCCGAGACTTGTCAACTTTTCTATGATATCGGCGGGATCGACATCATATATTTTTGCTTCGTATTCTATGTTTGACATGAAAATCCTTTCATACTTTTATATCGCCATCTAAACTAACATGATTCTTAGCGCCGCTGCGATACATGGCGGAAGGCTTATTTTTGGCATCAAATTCATATTTCATCAATTCGCCAAAATAGCTAAAATGATTACCCTTCGCAATTTTCAAGGTGGCGTCATCGACTATTTCCAGCTCCTCAGCCATGTTGAATGGCTGCCAATCATTAGACCATAAGCCCCTCAATCCTTTTTCTGTATCAACAACTTCATATACGCCGTAATCGTTAACGAACCGCGTCTCAAACTTTCGACGTTTTTTATCAGAAACGTCACCAAATTGATCAATAATTCCTAATATCGAATTTGCAACTATTCCTGGCGCTGTATCATACGCGTTCGCCAGCACCGAAACAGTTATTCCGTCATCTATCCGCGACCAGGTGCGGCCAACAAATCCTGGATAACCGCCGCTATGACCGACGAGCCGCTTACCGTCTTTAGCTTTTGCAACATCAACGCCCAACCCATAACTTCCTGCATTTGCCTCGTCGGCAACTTGCCACGATGGGCGCTGCATTTCCCTTTTAGAAGTGTCGCTCAATAGCTTACCTGAGCCGATTTGCAGAGCAGCAAAGAATTTCGCCAAATCATGTGCCGTTGAGCAAAATCCTGTGGCCGGCTGCAGTACGCCAGTTGTAACGTGCTGGAATGGACGGCGCTGCTGGTGTAAGTCAAACCTACTATAGCCAGTAGCCATACGAAGTTCTGGCGAATATTCCGTGGCGGTTTGAGTTAAGCCGAGCGGCGTGATGATGTTTTCTGCCATAAAATCAGCGTACGGCTTACCACTAACTTGTTCAATCACCAAACCCAGTAAGCCAAAACCAAAATTGGAATACTTAAACTCAGAATTTGGCTCAAACACTAGCTGCGATTGCATAATCTGCTTCTTGAATTCGTCTTTATCTGGAAATTCTCCTTGGAACTGCCAAAAACCTGACGCCTGGCCGTCGCGAATCACGCCCGCCGAGTGGCTCAACAATTGACGCAAGGTTACGTCATGCCAACGCTGGTCGCTGTGCTGCGCCAGCCACTGTAGATGTGTCGTAACTGAATCATCAATGCGCAACTTGCCATGCTCCTGCAACTGCATTACGGCCGTGGCAGTAAATGTTTTCGATTGTGAAGCAATGTGAAAGAGATGGTTGGTTGTTAATTTCTCATTATTTTCTATATTTGCCAGACCGTAGACTTTATGAAAAACCACTTCGCCGTCTTTGGCTATAGCTACCGTAAATCCCGGCCAGCGCGCCCACTGGCTGCGCAGCATTAGCCATGAATCAATGAATTTTAGCGTTCGTTTGGGAATTGATTTCATAGCCTGCTTGTACCTCCTAAGATATTACGTTTCTTACGGCCACCACTTCAGCACAAAATCTCGATAGCCTGGCGAAAGTTTATCGGTAGTTTCAACTTCTGCCCGCGTCAACCAGACGATATCTCCTTCACTACCATCACATGCACTATTTGGCAAAGTCATACCCTTTTTTGCCGTCGCCGTATAGCCGAGGATAATTTTATGATCCTTAATATTGTCGTCATAAGGGTTGCGGACATAGAAATCGGCTGGCGTCGCATCAATCGTGATGCCTAATTCCTCGCGCAACTCTCGCTCTAGTGCTACGTCAGGCGTTTCGCCGGCGTCAATATGCCCGCCTGGCAAGCCAAAACCATCATCGTGCGGATAATACATCAGTAGCACACGCTTGCCGTCGCTGCTATACAGCGCCACTTTTACGCTAACTTCGTGTCGATCATACATTGCGCTCATAATCCCAATTCCTTTAGCTGCGCTGGATCAACCGTTGATGGCGAATCCATCATCACGTCAACGCCGGAGCCGTTCTTTGGAAAAGCCAAGGTTTCGCGGACGTTCGTTTCGTCGATGAGCTCCATGAGGATGCGATCAACGCCAAAGGCACAGCCAGCGTGTGGCGGTGCGCCGTATTTGAAGGCGTTTAGCATGGCGCCAAACTTTTCCTCAACGTAGCTTTCGCTAAAGCCGAGCAAATCGAATACTTTGTATAGCACCGCTGGGTTGTGGTTACGCACACCGCCGGAGCAGATTTCGTAGCCGTTCATCACCATATCAAATTGATCGGCCACGATGGCCAGTTTGTCGGCGTCAGTAGTGACTGACTCCAGCGCTTGTAATCCGCCCTTCGGCATGCTAAATGGATTGTGTCCAAAATCAAGCTTCTTGCCGCGGTCATCCCATTCATAGAACGGAAAATCGATGATCCAGGCAAACGCCACCACGCTCGAGTCTTTCAGGTTGAAATGAGTAGCAAATTCGTTTCGCAAGCGACCAAGCACGGCGTTGACGACTGAGCGAGCGTCGGCACCAAAGAAAACTGCGTCGCCATCAGCCGCACCAGTTTTTTGCTGAATCGCCGTAAGCTCTGTTTCGCTCAAGAACTTAGCAATTGGTGATTTTGCCTCGCCATCTTGGTAAGTGATGTAAGCTAAACCGCCCGCCCCTTCACTTTTAGCAATGTCAGTAAATTGGTCGATTTGCTTACGGCTGAGACTGGTGCCATTTTTCACACAAATCGCCTTGATGCACTCAGCGTTTTTGAACACACCAAATTCGGTGTTGGCAAACACATCAGTCAGCTCAATCAGCTCCATACCAAATCGCAAATCTGGCTTGTCCGATCCATACGTTTCCATGGCGTCGCGATAGGAAATACGCGGAATTGGACTGCCGTCACCGACCGCGAGACCGCTCAAGTCCAGCAACTTCTTGCCCGCAAACTCAGTCGCGAGCTGCCGCATCAGCGGCTCAACCTCCTGACGAACTTCCTCGCCGTCTTCAACGAAGCTCATCTCCAGATCCAGCTGATAAAACTCACCGTACAGTCGATCAGCTCGCGGATCCTCGTCGCGAAAACACGCCGCCAGCTGGTAATATCGCGGCACACCGCCAACCATCAACAGCTGTTTGAACTGTTGCGGAGCTTGCGGTAGCGCGTAGAATTTACCTTCCTGCAAGCGGCTGGGGATCAGAAAATCACGCGCGCCCTCAGGGCTAGAGTTTGCCAAAATCGGTGTCTGAATCTCAATGAAATCACGGTCGTCCATGTACTGATGGATGCGCCGGTACATTTCAGCACGTTTTTTCAGCATCTGTTGCATCTTTGGACGGCGCAGGTCGAGGTAACGATACTTAAAACGCAGATCCTCGCCCGCTTGGTTTTCCTCAGCGAAGGGCTGGATTGGCAAGGTCTCGGCACGATTAAGTAGCGTCAACCTCTCGACCACCAGTTCAACTGCGCCAGTCGGAATTTTATCGTTTTTTAGTCCAGCCGCGCGTTCGCACACCATGCCTTCGGCGCGAATGACAAATTCATCGCGCAACTCATCAGCAAGCGAAAATGCTTCCGGATTATCAGAATTAAAAACTAGCTGCAACAAACCGGTGTGGTCGCGTAAATCAACAAAAATTAGCCCGCCGTGATCGCGGCGCGAGTGTACCCAGCCGCTAACTGAAATTTTTTCGCCGGCAAGTTGCGCCGCCTGTGTATTAAAAGTTCGCTTCATATCTCTGTTATTATACTCGATTTGGCCATCCTTTACCAATCTGCGCTGCATTGATAGCTTTTCTAAATAAAATGCGCTACAATTAGCATAAGAATTATGAGGATCCTAAATAATACTCTGGTCAAGATTCTGACGCGTAATAATATTGCGACCGAAGAAACTCTCAAACCGCTAATGGAAGAGGCGGAGCGTTCTTCGCGGCCGCTGCAAGATATTGTATTAGATTCAAAGCTTGTATCTGAAACCGACTTGACAAAGCTTTTCGCGCAGTATGCCGATATACCTTACATTGAGGTCGATCCACGTAATATTCCGAGCGAGGTACTGAACCGCATCCCAGAGCGTATCGCCCGCCAATACAATGCAGTGATTTTTCAAATCGACGAAGACGGTACCATGCACTTGGCGATGGATGATCCAGATGATGTGCTGGCTACTAATTTTATCGAGAAAGAGATCGGCAGCAATACCAAAATTTATATCGCACCGCATTCTAATATCTTGCAATGTTTAGAAAATTATCGCGGCGATGTCAATCAAGAGCTCAATGAAGTCATTGACGTGCAGCGCGAAGATGACGGCTCGGATCAGAAAGTCTCCGAAGCTGATGTTGCCGAGGATTCGCCAATCGCCCAAACCGTTAATTTGCTGTTAGAATATGCTATCCGTTCTCAGGCCTCAGATATTCACATTGAGCCGCGTGAGAATTTCGTGCAAGTACGCTACCGCATCGACGGCGTCCTCAAAGAAGTCAATCAATTACCGCGCAACGTGCTAAATGCACTGGTCAGCCGTATCAAAATTTTATCTAATCTAAAAATCGACGAGCGTCGCGTGCCGCAAGACGGCCGCTTCAAAATTAAAGTCGCTGGCAAACAATACGCCTTGCGCGTTAGCACTCTGCCAATTACCGACGGCGAGAAAGTTGTCATGCGAATTCTCGACGAGTCCAACCAAGCAATCACGCTGCAACAACTTGGTTATTGGGGCAGATCGCTAGCCATCATAAATAACGCTATTGCCGAGCCAAACGGCATGATTCTAGTAACCGGACCAACTGGTAGCGGCAAGTCTACTTCCTTATTTTCAGTACTATCTATGCTAAACACGCCGGAAGTTAATATCTCGACTATTGAGGATCCAGTCGAATACAAAATCCCCGGCGTCAACCAAACCCAGACCAACGCCAAAGCTGGTATGACCTTCGCTTCGGGACTAAGAGCCTTGCTGCGCCAAGACCCGAATATCATCATGGTCGGTGAGATTCGTGACGGCGAGACCGCCAATCTAGGCGTGCAGGCAGCACTGACCGGGCACTTGGTATTTTCGACGCTGCACACTAATAACGCCGCTACTTGTTTGCCGCGCTTGCTGGACATGGGGATTGAGCCGTTTTTGATTGCTTCGACCGTCAAGGCAGTGGTCGGCCAGCGCTTGGTGCGGCGACTGTGCATGAACTGCCGCGAACAATACGTGCCGACACAGGACGAAATCAACGAAATTGTTTCGCTATTCAACCTAAAGCCCGGCCAAACATTTGCTCACATTCACGATTTAGAGCTGCAGGCAATTGAGCAAAAAGTTGGCGGCGATACACCAGCCGGCACCGACGACACCACCATTCGAACACTTTGGCGAGCGCATCCAGGTGGCTGCGACGAGTGCGGACATGTCGGCTTCAAAGGGCGTGTCGGTATTTATGAAGTACTTGGCATGTCACGCGCCATTCAAAAGATGATTACTTCTGATGCCACTAGCAACCAAATTCAAGATCAAGCAATCGAGGAGGGTATGATTACGATGCAATCTGACGGACTAGTCAAAACATTACGAGGCAACACGACGCTCGACGAAGTGTTGCGTGTCACGAGGGAATCATAGATGCCGTCCTTTTCCTATGTTGCGACCAACAAATCCGGCGATGTTGTCCAAGGCAAAATTGAGGCTAGCGACCGGCCTGGAGCTTTGTCCACTCTAACCAAGCAAGGCTTATCGCCTCTGAGTATTGATTCACTTGAAAAAAAGGGGCTGGCTAGCATTAGTTTTGGCAGCGGCAAAAAAAAGGTCAAAACCGACGACATTGTTATGTTCACGCGCCAAATGAGCGCCATGGTTAGCGCCGGCGTACCTTTGCTGCGCGCGCTATCTTCACAGCATGACCATACTGACAGTCCTGCGCTGAAGGCAGTTCTCGGCAGTATAATTAAAGATGTTCAATCCGGCATGCAGCTAGCTGACGCTCTCGAAAAACACCCCGCCACTTTCAACGATGTTTATGTAAATATGGTCCGTGCCGGTGAGGCTGGCGGTATCCTTGACGATATCCTTAGGCGCCTAGCTATTCAGCAAGAAAAAAGCGCTGGCATCCGCAAAAAAATTAAAGGAGCGATGACTTACCCGCTAGTTTTGCTGGTTATCACAATTGTTGCTTTCCTGGTTTTAATGGTGTTTGTCATCCCGCAAATCGGCGAAATGATTAAAGGGTTTGGTGGCGAAGATGCCGAATTGCCAGCTTTGACTCAAGTGATGCTGTCAATTAGCGGCTTTTTGACAACTAAAGGATACTTGCTGGTACCAGTACTAATCGCTATCGTTTACTTCTTGCGGCGCTGGCTGAATACCACAGCTGGCAAACACACTTTTCACCGTCTCGTCCTCAAGATACCAGCTATTAGTAGCATTATTCAGAAAGTAGCTGTCGCCCGCTTTGCTCGTACGTTTTCGGCGCTCATGGGGTCTGGCGCGGCTGTTCTAGAATCGCTCGAAGTCACTTCGCATTCAGTCGGCAATGTTGTTTACGAGGAAGCTCTACTAAAAGCTGCCAAGGAAGTCGAAAACGGCAAAAACTTATCAACAATCATCGAAAAAACTGGATTATTCCCGCCAATCGTCTCGCAGATGCTAGCTGTCGGCGAAGAAACTGGCCAAACCGACGTCGTACTAGTCAAAGTAGCCGACTTTTACGAAGAAGAAGTTGATGTCGCCATCGATAGTATCGGCTCAATTATTGAACCGGTAATGATCGTGCTGATGGGTGGCATGGTGGGGCTAATTGCCGCCAGCGTTATGATGCCAATTGCCGGCTTATCAACGAGTATTAAACAATAAAACTTATGCTATACTGTATATAGAAAAGGGCATCCATGGTAAAACTATTTTTCAAAGACAAACCGATCATCGGGCTCGACATCAATTATACTGGTGTTAAAGTCATGGCCATCAACCAGAAACACGCTGACGTTCGCGGCTACGGCTCAGTCGATCTTGACCCGGTTAAGACACAGGAGGCACTCGACACCGACGATCACGAGTATCTGCGCGAGCACATAGCCAATATGTTTCGAGATCGCATTATCGGCTCTCTGCCTTCTAACCACGTAGTAATTGGCTTGCCAACGAGCCGCACTTATTCGCGCACCTTTACTCTACCAGCAAGCGAAGAAAAGCATATTGCCAGCGCTGCCCAGCTAGAAGTCGAACGCTATATACCAGTACCGTCAGACTCGTTATACACTGACTACGAAATTATTAAACGCACCAAAGAGACCCTGATGGTTGTCGTCTCGGCCGCACCGCGCGCACTGGTTGATGCAGTTACGCAAGTTGCCAAGGAAGTCGATCTGCGTCCAGTTGCCGTTGAACCGAGCATGAATGCGGTCGCCCGCATCCTGACCAAAACCGAGGAAGGCAATCGTACCACGCTAGTTATCGACGTCGGCGCTACCAGTACCGATATTGCCGTCCTGGAAGATTCAGCGATTCTCATTACCGGTTCGGCTAATGTCGGCGGCAATAACTTCACTCTAGATATCGCTAGTAAAATGCAAGTGTCGCTAGAAAAAGCTCACCAGTATAAAGTCCTCAACGGCCTCGGACAAAGCGATGATCATGACAAAATTGAAGCCGCCCTCAAACCAAGCCTCGGTCGTATCGTCGGAGAAGCCAAAAAGGTCATCCGTTACTACAGCGAACGTATTTCGGAGGATAAAAAAATCGAGCAAATTCTTATCGTTGGCGGCGGCGCAAACATGCCAGGTATCGGCGAATACTTTACTAACGCTTTCATTTTGCCGGCCCGCGTCGCTAGCCCGTGGCAAGATCTTGATTTCGGGTCGCTTGAGAAACCGCACCGCCAGTTTCGTCCGCGTTATATCACCGTCGCTGGTCTGGCTAGCGTACGGCCATCGGAGGTAAAAAAATGATCAACCTACTTTCACCCGAAGAACGCAAGCAAATTAAGGCCGCCCGGGCTAACTCAATTTTGATGCGTTATGTTGTCATGTCGCTGATAGTTGTTGTGATTATCGTAGTTGAACTAATCAGCTCGTATTTTATGCTAGTATTCAACCAGTCTGCCAGTAGAGAAACCATAAATGACAATCAAAGTAAATCTTCAGCCTTCAGCTCGGTCAAGAGCGATGCCGAAAAGTATCGTTCTAACCTGCGGGTAGCAAAATACATTCTTGACACTCAAGCGCCATATACTGATATTCTAAATGCGATTGCCAAGAGGTTGCCAAACGGCGCCTCGCTCACTGGCATATCAATCGACCCGACGACTTTTGGAACTACTTCCGTGCAAATTCAAACCCACGTCAGTTCGTACGCGCAAGCCATTGAAGTCAAAAATAGCTTGCAAGAGACGTCTATCAATAAAGTTAAAGTTTTTGACAGTGTTAGCCTATCAAACGCTACGCACGAAATTGGCGACAATACATTTCAGGCAAATTACACTGTAATCTATTCAAAGAAGGTACTGCCATGAAATTCGTTCTAAAACCAACTACATTCCGCATTTTGCTTATCGTCAGTTTACTAGTTATTGCGGCGGCGGGCGCAGGCAGTTTCGTCTTCGGACACCAAGAGATTGTTAAATATGCAGAAGAAACCCGCAAACTCAATACCGAGGCGCAAGCCTCTAGCAACGAGCTACAAGCCCTTTCAAGCCTCAAATCGAAACTAGACAACAGCAAAAACGACGTAAAGCGCGCCGAACAAATCGTTTCGACCAGCAAGAAATATCATTATCAAGATCAAATTGTCAGCGACATCGAAAATCACGCAAATAGCGCTGGTATTAAAATCGCTTCAATCGATTTTTCAGCAAATGAAAGTAAATCCAGCAGCTCATCAAGCTCATCGTCGTCTAGCACCGCCAAGAACACTAAAAAACCAGCGCCAGACGGCTTCAAATCGGTTACCGCTACCGTTAACTTAAGTAATCCGGTATCTTATGAGCAAGCATACATTTTCTTGCGCTCTTTAGAACAAGGGCTTTTCCGGATGCAAATTTCTAACCTAGCCTTAGCCAAAGATGACAACAACGGCATCACAGTTAGCGCACTAACTCTGGAGGTATATACAAAATAATGGAAGTCTCAGACGCATTTCGCATTCTTGGCGCAAAGACAGCTAAATTCTTTGGCCGGTATCACTTTTTATTGTTTTTCATGTTAGCTGCCGGCGGATTGTCAATTGCTACCATCCTGCTCTACCAAACACTCACTACGCCAGCAGAAGAACCGCAAGCTAGCACCTCCGCTAGTTTTGATGATACTACCATCAAACGCATCCGCAAGCTAAAATCAGCTGGCAACGCACCGAGCACGCCGCCGCCAGCCAACGATAGGACAAACCCGTTTTAGTCTATGATTTTGCTCGGTTCAGCGGTACTCAATGCAGAAATATTCAGTATCCAAACTGGCGGCAAGGTAGCGCGCACAACCCGCGCAATCATTAATCCCGCCAATCTGCAAATTATCGCCTTCGAAGTGTCAGGACCGCTAGTTCAGCAACACCCCGCACTGATGTTGCTTAGCGATGTCCGCGAACTGAGCAATATGGGCTTCATTGTCGACGACATCGACCAATTCATAGCTCCGACCGACGTTGTGCGCGTCAACGACGTCTACCAGCTAAAGTTTGATATCATCGGCAAACTGGTACTTGATGAAAAACGCCATAAACTTGGTAAAGTCATCGACTTCACAATAGATACCACGCAGTTTCTCATTATGCAGCTGTCGGTCAAGCGGCCGCTACTGCGTAGTTTCAATGATACTGAGATTTTGGTACATCGCAGCCAGATTATCGAGATTAATAACGATTCAATTGTCGTTCATTCCCAAGCTAAAGCCCCTGAGCCAGAACTTCATGAAGTAGTCGGTAGCTATATCAATCCGTTCCGCAAACCAAAGCAGGCTCGACAGAATTCAGATATTGATTAGTAATCTTCTCGGCGCAAAGCGGTTTTGATATCATCAAAGCTAAATCCCTGGCGCGCTAGATATTGCATGAACTTTTGCTCATCAGAGTAACGCCGGCGTTTTTTAGCAATAACTTTAGCCAGCTCGTCGATATCATTACGCGACGAATCTGCGATTACCGAATCAATGATTGTCTGTGCTATACCTTTTGCCGCCAATTCGCTACGCAGTTTTCGCATAGATACGCCTTTAACCTGATGTCGATTTTCAACCCACCAGTTAGCAAATTTCTGATCGTCAATATAACCGCGCGCTTGCAACTTCGCAAAAACACGCTCCGTCACGGTTTTAGCGACACCTGGCTTTTCCGCTAACTTACCAGTTTTTCTATTTTTATATTTACGAGCCAACGTTTTACGATAAAGATAATCACGC
This sequence comes from uncultured Candidatus Saccharibacteria bacterium, assembly GCA_963539155.1. GTDB lineage: Bacteria > Patescibacteriota > Saccharimonadia > Saccharimonadales > Saccharimonadaceae > Saccharimonas. The sequence goes on along the minus strand of CAUTJX010000001.1, from coordinate 29,359 downwards.
ACTTCACTGCTACTGCGCGGCCGCATCAATACATACTCAAGTGCTCGGGCATATACTTTGCCGAATTCACTCTCTTGCTTGAGATTAGCTAACTCCTCTTTCGATAAAACCTGGCCAGCCTTAATTCCAAGATCAACAACCTGCGAAATATCCAGGCTAAAATCATATTTGCCATCAATATACACGTTGACGCGATCCAAATCGCGGACTTGCGGCGAAAGTGACGTCACAGTATATCGTTCTTGCTGCTGGACCATATCATTATTATAGCTGAAAAAGCGGCCATTTACCGACCAGCAAGCTACTATAGTTCGCATAAATTATCATGGTATTCAAAGATACTACGCCACTAAACTTAGCTCGGATATACTTCTAGCGGACTGTTTTCTTTTTACTTCTAATCTTTCGGTTCTGGTTCAGTGACCTTTTCGCGAACTTTAGCGTCAATCTCAGCCAGAACTTCTGGATTTTCTTTTAAGTATTTTTTAGTAGCTTCGCGACCTTGGCCGATTGTAGCATCATTATACTTATAAAATGCTCCAGATTTACTCAAGATTCCGTACTGAACGCCCAGATCGACAACATCGCCCGTCTTGCTGATACCTTCATTATACATGATATCAAACTCGGCTGTACGGAATGGCGGCGCAATCTTATTCTTGACGATTTTGACGCGCGTGCGATTGCCGCGAATTTCATCACCGTCCTTGATTTGCCCAATTCGGCGAATGTCTGCCCTAACTGATGCGTAAAACTTAAGCGCATTACCGCCGGTAGTCGTCTCGGGGTTACCGAACATCACACCGATTTTCATGCGGATTTGATTAATAAAGATTACTGTAGCCTTCGACTTGTTAATAATACCAGTTAATTTGCGCAGTGCCTGGCTCATCAATCGCGCTTGCAAACCCATGTGCGAATCGCCCATGTCACCGTCGATTTCAGCTTGCGGCACCAACGCTGCTACCGAATCAACTACTATTAGGTCAACGGCATTTGAGCGCACAAGCGTTTCGACAATTTCCAGCGCCTGCTCGCCGTTGTCGGGCTGCGATACTAGCAAATTATCAGTGTCAACGCCAAGCCGTTTAGCATATGCTGGATCAAGTGCATGCTCAGCATCAATAAAGGCTGCCGTCCCGCCTTGTTTTTGCATTTCGGCGATAGCATGCAGCGTCAAGGTTGTCTTACCACTCGACTCTGGACCATAAATCTCGATAATTCGACCTTTCGGATAACCGCCGCCCAGCGCCAAATCTAAGCTCAGACTACCGCTTGGCAATAGCTCGACATCAACTTTTTTAGCCTCTCCTAGCTTCATGATTGAGCCATCGCCGAATTGCTTGGTAATCTGCTCCATCGCCAAACCCAACGCCTTTAACTTGCCCTCGTCAGCCGCTGGCTTATCTGCAGATGTTTTTGGTTCGCTTTTCTTCGCCATATCTCCCCTTTCTTGCTGATATCTTTAATTATACATGAGCGACGCAGTTTTTGGTATAATGGTAAATATGAAACAAAACGGCTTCACAGTTATTGAACTTTTACTGGTGATAGTTTTACTTGGAGTTGGCAGCTGGCTATTTTTTAATGAAAAAGCAACTATCGATGCCACTGCTCGCGATAATCAGCGTAAAGTCGCTATCAACGCGATGTATTACGGCCTGGAAGAATATTTCTATGCCAAAAATGGCTATTATCCGGCTTCGATTGACAGCAAAACGCTGCGCACCGTCGACCCTGCTCTTTTCACCGATCCGAAAGGCAAAAAACTTGGCAGCAGCGGCAGCAACTACGTCTACGAATCAACAGGTTGCAATAACGAAAATCGATGCAATGGCTACACGCTGCGCAGTTCAATGGAGCGTGAAGATACCTACACCAAGACTAATCGCGATCACAAGAAATAATCAGCTAGTCATCATTCGTAACTGGGCGGCCATTCTTGAACGCCTCAACGGCATTATTAAGAACCGCTACTTGGTTTTTTGGATCAGCAACATAGCTAAAGCGATAGGTTGTTTCGTCGCCCTCGGTACTTAACCTAATCGAGCCGTAATTAAATAAAGTTTGTAGAATACCTTTTTGCGAGTAGCTAGAGTCCTCGATGTTCATCAGGCTAACTGTTTGTTCGCGTTTTGAAAACAAGCTTATTTGAATTTCTTGAATAACACTTTCGTTGGTCAGGAAAAAGCGATTTTGCATATATACCCAAATCGCTATGTACAGCCCAAGTCCAAACAAACTTATCACCATCAAACAAATAAAGATAACTTGCGAGTGCAGCGATTGCGGCATACCAATCACCTTGGCGATATCGGGATAGCAAAACATAAACACAGACACCAAAATAATCGCAAGCATCATTGCTATCGTCGAACCCCAAATGCCGATACTGTGTCGCGGAATCATTCGGATGACATACTCGTGTTCGCTGAGATTAAGCCACGGATAGAGGCGGCATGATTCCTCGTGCTTGCGGCGGGTCTCTTCGGAAATATGAACCGGAATCGGCTCGGTTGAGCGCGCCACATGCACGACCTGCTTGCCAGAGTCGGTGACTGATACTGGGTTGGTCTGCTGCACAGCCGATTCTATACCAGCAGTCTGCTCTTGCTGCTGCGAAGCTGTATACAACGGACGTCCTTCAGCGTCGTAAGCGACTGGTCTGCGGCTATCGTCATCGTCCATGATACCTCCTCGTTTATACTACTTGTAGTATACTATAAATTCCCTGTATTGCCGAGATGCCGCTTCGCCTTAATCGTCACCCGGCGGCCGCGCGGCGTGCGTTCAATGAAGCCAATTTGCAGCAAATACGGCTCATAAAAATCCTCAATTGTCGTCGCTTCATCGCCAGTCAGGGCAGCAATGGTGGTTAGCCCCACTGGATTATCGCCATAATTTTCCAGAATTGATTGTAGTAAATTACGGTCGGCTGGGTCTAATCCCAACTCATCCACTTCCAGCATTTCCAAGGCGCTCGTTGTGGTTTTTACATCAATTATGCCATCGCCATTCACGTCGGCGTAGTCGCGTACGCGCTTAAGCAGGCGGTTAGCGATGCGCGGCGTCAAGCGAGCCCGTGTTGACAACAGGTTCGCTGCTTCATGCCGAATCGACGATTCTAAAATAGCCGCACTCCGAGTCACAATTTTAGCAATATCCTCTGGCTCGTAAAACTCCAGGCGGTAAATATGCCCAAATCGATCGCGCAGCGGCGCCGCCAAACTACCCGTCCGCGTCGTCGCGCCGATGACCGTAAACTGCGGCAGATCCAGCCGAATCGACCGGGCTGCCGGCCCTTTGCCAATGACGATATCCAGTTTGAAATCTTCCATCGCCGAGTATAAAATCTCTTCCACCGCCCGACCGAGCCGATGAATCTCATCGATGAACAAAATATCGCCGTCCGCCAAATTGGTCAAAATTGACGCCAAATCACCCGCCTTTTCAATAGCCGGGCCGCTGGTAATCCGTAAATTCGTGCCCATCTCATTAGCGATCACTGTCGCCATGGTGGTCTTGCCCAGTCCCGGCGGACCGTACAGCAGCACATGATCCAGCGGCTCGCTGCGCTTCTTCGCCGCGTCAATCGCCAAGCGTAAGTTACGCTTCAATCGTTCCTGACCAACATACTCGCTAAAACTCTGCGGACGCAAGCTAACTTCAATCCGCTGCTCCTCGGCGTCATCATCGTGCGAGCTAGTATCGACTATTCTCTCAATTGCCATAGCTTTATTATATCATCTACAAAGATACACCAGAGTTTGCAAAGGCTGTCTTACCCATATGACGAGGAGATGACAGCTTCTCACTGTGAGCCATTGGCCAATCCTGAAGTATTTCTTGGCTCGGTTCATCCAGTTCTGGGTTAGTGATAAATCGCCTATTTTCGGCAACCTGGCGCACCATCTGCTCAATCACTTCTTCCGCGACACCACATTCCCTCATGTCTTTTTCTAGATACTGCTGATAATGTGGCAAAAATAGATCCTCTAATTCTTGAAACTCTCGCCATGATAACTCACTACATTCTTCAAACCGAAATCGCATGGTGTAATTCAAAAAATCTTGACCGCCTGATCGCCAGACATAACCAAGGTCAGCATGATGTAATAATTTTGCCTGGATACTGTCGCGACAGATTTGTTCTTTTGGGCCAGGAATAGTGCCGATGATCGCACGTTCCATAAACTCGTACTCAGCTGAACCAGGTTCGTACTGCTCATCAAGAAAGGAGACCGAATAATGTTCTTTCGTAACATAACCGTCCGGCGGTGGACCGGCTTTAAATCCAGCATCGTGTGCTGCCGCTGCTACTAGTAGCAGATCTTTCTGATCCGAGCTCATCTTGTCTGCTGGAATCATATCTGTCAGTAGGCGCGTTGTGTGCATCGCATCCACACCGTGCGCTGGCTGGTGATATGGATAATTTGGGTAGGTAGTCAGTAACTCGGCCGATAGTCCAGCAAGAGATTCTGCTTGTTCTCTGTTATAAAATAGCTTTGCGAGATTCTCCTCTGAGGTATATCGATCCAACACCTTTGCTGATACTGTTAATTCCGCAGCGGTCACCGTTGGGTCGTCTTGGTAAGCAACGTTTCGGCGTTTCCATAGCTGGTTATCGAGAATTTTTTCGGTAGTAGCTATATTCACAGAGCTATATTATATATCATTTATGCTAATTAGTCAATAGTCGGGTGTCGTGAACCCTGTAAACAAGTCAGTTCTGCTGGGTATATGTCAAACTTATTATTTCTTCAGCGCCTCAGTCACCCGCTGTGCTGTCGGCAGATTAGTGTCAACATTTTCCAGCGCTTTGGTAGCGTCAGCCAAGGTATAGCCCAGCGCCATCAGCGCCTCTAACGCTTCATCAGCAGTATGCAATTCGGCCTGAACCGGTGTATCCGCCCGACCATACTGCGTCGGCAAGCCAACTTTATCACTCAAATCAACCACCACGCGTTCAGCAGTTTTTTTGCCAATGCCAGCAGCTTTTTGCACAAAAGCACTGTCAGCGTTGGCAATGGCGTTGCGTGCCTGTTCCGCATCGCCCAGGCTGAGAATCGCTAGCGCCGCCTTCGGACCTACACCCTGAACAGTAATCAGCATTTCAAACAGCTTTTTTGCCGCTAGGCTCGAGAAGCCAAACAATTCTTCCGCTTGCTCGCGGACGTGGTGATAAGTGTAAAATTTGGCATCCTGACCCAAACTAACCGCCTCAAAATCGCCAGCCGCCACACTGACTTCGTAGCCAACGCCGTGAACGTCAATCACGACGCTGCCCGCGCCAAACTTTTCAGCGATCACACCAGAAAGATGAGCTATCATAATCAGCTATGGCGAAGTAGCGTTACCGCCAGGATTATTACTATTATTGCCGCCATTATTGCTACCGCCAGAATCGCCCGAGCTGCCGCCACTATTATCGTTTCCGCCAGCAGCCGCACAATTGCTAGTATCTTTACTGTAGTTCACGCCGTCGATTTTACTTTTATCGACCATAACTACTGAGCCTGTCTTGAGATCACAAGCTGCCACTTTAGCATTTGTGCTTTTACAGTTAGCAGTATCTTTCGAGTATTTTGTCGAGTTAAAGCTAGCTTCGTCGATAGTTTCAACCTTGCCGGTAGAGAGGTTGCAAACGGTAATCGTCGGCGCCTTACAATTAGCAGTATCTTTTGAATATTTCGTCGAATCAAACTTGTCATCGTCGATAGTTTCAACCTTGCCGGTAGAGAGGTTGCAAACAGATACTTTAGCTGGCTCGGAATTACACGATTCAGTCGGCAGAGCGCCGCTCATAAAGTATTCATTATAAGTATTAGCGCCAGCTTTCGCCGCCAAGCCGCCCTTGTCCTTACAGACAGCGCGCTGAACGATACCGCTCGGCAGAGTGAATTTAACATCTGGCTTGCCTGACAATAGCGACGTCATCGTACTCTTCCAAATCGGCCCAGCCATGTCGCTACCACCGCTAATCATAGCAGAGTTATCATTATTGCCAACCCAAACACCAACAACGTATTGCGGATTATAGCCAATCGTCCAAGCATCGCGGTTGTCGTTGGTAGTACCAGTTTTAACAGCAACAGTATGATTACCGTTAACCGTAATTGACGAACCAAAGATGCGTGCGCGAGTTGTCCTGTCGCTAAGAATATCTGAGATTAGGTAAGCCCCCTGAGCGCTAATAACTTGTTTAGACTTGCCCTCGTGTTTGTAGATTGTTTTAGCGTATTTATCGTCAATCTGAGTAATTTTAGTAATATCATATTGCTTACCACTATTAGCGAAAGCGGTATAGGCATGCACCATATCCTGCAAAGATGCCTCGGCCGAACCAAGCGCCAACGATAAGCCGTGATCGCCTTTCTTAATAGAGGAAATACCCATACTGTTAGCAGCTGTTACTGAACGAGAAATGCCGTATTTTTGCATAACCTCAACGCTCGGGATATTAAGCGACCAGTTAAGCGATTGGCGCACCGTAGCACTACCGCCGCGACTAGCTTCGTTTTTATCAGCATCGCGCGGCACATAGCCGCCGCCAAAATCCTTAACTTTATCTTGCAAAATAGTCGCTGGCGTAATCACGCCATCTGCCAATGCTGCTGCGTAATAAATCGGCTTGAAGCTAGAACCTGGCTGGCGCCTAGTCGTTACCATGTTAACCTTGCCCCATTTTTCATTATTATAATCGGCGCTACCAACCAAAGCTCGAACTTCACCAGTCGTTGGATCAACGACAACTCCGCTGGCATTAGAGCCGCCCATTCGGTTAATATGCCTCATTTGCTTGTTAATGTTGTCTTTGAGGGTATTCTGCATATCAATATCTAGCGTCGTTGTGACTTGATAGCCAGAACGCATAACTTTTTCGTAACCGTCTTTTTCGTAGCCGCCTTTTTTAGAGCTATATTTATCGCTGAGCTCAGCCACCACCATTTCAGCAAAATGCGGCGCCACGCTATCATTCTGCGTTGACGGCGGCGCGTAAGCCAATTGCTGGGCTAAGGCCTCTGTTTTTTGCGCTTCGGTGACGTAGCCCTCTTTTACCATTCGACTGAGTACCGTTTTTTGCCGTTCTTTAGCATATTCAGCACTGCCACTAATCGGCGAGTAGCTACTCGGTGCCGGCAATACGCCAACCAGCATAGCGCTTTCTGCCAGAGTTAGTTCTTTCGGTGTTTTATTGAAATAAGTCTTAGCCGCATCCTCTATACCAAAAGCGTTTTCACCAAAATAGACCGAATTGAGATACATGTCGAGAATCTCGTCTTTAGAATAGTTTTGCTCGACAGCAATCGACATGAAGAACTCTTGATATTTACGCATCAAACTATGCTCGTCGCTTAGCAAGGTATTCTTAACCAATTGCTGAGTGATGGTCGAGCCGCCGCCATGCCGCGTCACTGCCGCCCTAGCAATGCTAAAAAGATTAAATCCGCCATGTTTATAAAAATCCTTGTCCTCGCTCGCCAACAAAGCATTCTTCATATGATCAGATATCTGGTCGAGTTTCACGATATTGCGTTTCTCAGCCCGACCAATACTATAAAAAGTCTTACCATTTCTGTCTTTTAGAACGATTCCGGTATTATTACGGTTCATCAAACGTTCAACGTCGCGGATATCATTAGCCAGCATGATGTATGTTACCACTGGTATGATAATCATAATTGCTAGAATAGGACCGCCAACAACAGCGACTTTCTGCTTGCGTGACAATCCTTGCCACCAAGCGACCAGTTTGCCAAGCTTACCTGTCGGCTGACGACGGACCTTACGAACTGGAGATTTCTTACGACCTATGTTAGCGTAGCGCGATAAACGCGGCGGTTGCTTTTGTATCTGCATCACCTACCATTATATCACCTTACGCTTCAATACGACTCATAAACGCATGCGTTAAAGCTGCCGCCAATGCGTCAGCGCAATCATCAGGCTTCGGCACCTCTTGCAAACCTAGCTGAATACGCACCATTTCTTGAATTTGCGGCTTTTTGGCGGCACCATAACCAGTGATTGATTTTTTGATTTCATTCGGCGTGTATTCGTGAATTGGCAATTTCGCTTGGCGGCCTGTCAATATTGCTACGCCGCGCGCCTCGGCGACGCTGATTGCTGTCGTAATATTCTTAGTAAAAAACAGTTTCTCAACCGACATAACATCCGGCTGCGTCTCTTTAATAATATCGGTTAATCCCGAGTAGATCTCTTCAAGCCGATCTGGCAATGGCGTGTGTGCTGGCGTAGTGATCACTCCAGCCGTAACCAGCCTCATTCTACCGCCGTTGACATCAATTACGCCAAATCCGAGAATACCTGTACCAGGGTCAATTCCGATAATTCGCATGCTGGTATGGATCATTTCCTGCCAAATCGAATAGCTTTTCTCAAGCCGCGCTTAATTTCAACGCGCCATTCCCAGACACCATAACTAACACCCGCCAAGGCCAGTCCGCCAATTGTCCACCACACTGCTGGATTAGTTTGCTGGACTGTTACTGGCTGCACTGGATAAGCCGCTAATGTATTACTAGCTTTCTTGATTTTGCGGCAGCGTCCAGTCGAAGGATTACGCTCCCAGCCTGCTTTGCACGGTTTGGGTAAATCGTCAACAGAAGCAATCTTCTTGCAGCGGCCAGTTTCTGGGTTACGGAATTGGCCCTCTTTACACGGTTTCAGAACCGCTGCAGCCGCCTTGGCAATTGAACGACAACGCCCGGTCTCCTCGCTGCGATATTGACCTTCTTTGCAAGGTTTCAAGACAACGGTTTTTTTCTTGTTCTGAACAATATTGCGGCAGCGGCCAGTCTCTTCACTGCGATATTGGTCATCGCGGCATGGTTTCAATATTTTTATTTTTGGTTTAGTTGACAGCGCTTTCAGGCTACCCTTACCATAATTAAGTTTAGGCGTAAAATCATTACCCTCGCTACCTGGACTCGGCGTCGCCCAGCGCCAAGTCGCAGTCTTAGCATCATATGCCCAAGATCGCCCTTTGTTGCTAGCACTATCGGCTTTCTCATACGGTATCACGCCGTTCTTATAGGTAATTAACCCGTTGGCATCTTGCAACCACACTGTTCCGGATGCCTTGTCAAGATGCAGCGTCTTCCCCGATATAACAAAGATTTTACCCGGCAGAACCGTGCCCGATAACTTCGAAAGATTATTAGTAGAATCTGACACCGCTTGGTTGCCGCTGCGCAAGCGGTATGACGATAAGTCTATTGGACTTTGACCAACATTTTTAACCTTAACATAGCTATGACAAGCAAGGTTCGGGTCAGCCGTAGCGCAATCCGCTGGATTCGGTAAGATTTCTAGAATCTGTAAAGTCGGCGTCGGTGGCAAACGATACAAATCACTTGATATCATATTGCCAGTCGCTCGTTTACGAAAATCAGTTTTAAAGACACCAGTTCGATAAGACTTACTCCAGCCTTTACGCTCCCAAATATCATTTTGATATTTGCCGAGATCGGTATTGTTAATTCGAACTGCCTCAACTAGCTGGCCAGCTTGATAAACATTTATCTCTTTGTCATACAAAGCATCACTATTTGGAGTTGGACAGCCCGCTAAAAGCAATGCATCATCCGCAGGCGACAAGTTCGGGCTGTACAGCGTTAAATAACTCTTTGGCCGCAGATAATCTCGCAATTTAGCATTACAAACAAAATCAGCTTCCGCTGTTGCGTAACGTAGTTCTAGCGATATCTGTCCTAGATCGAAAAATTTATCACTAGTATTGTAAAGTTCTATCGCCGTGTAGCCGTATTTTGGATCAGTTTTAAACGCCGAGACTATAACATCATTTTTTACTAACACTGGTGACGGCAATGTTGTCGTTTTATCTACAGTTTCGCTGGCATTAGTAGGGTTTGACGGGACCGACGGCGGGATTTCAGCAGGCTTGGCAGCGGTTTTGTTTTCAGCAGTCTGCTGCGGGAGTGCCTTTCCATCGTTCGCAGCTGGCAGTGAATTAGAATTTTCTTTATTAATTAGCGGCTCGTTAGACTTACCGAGATTTTCCTTTTGTTTAGCGGTTGGTAAATTCTCGCTATTGTTTTCGTTCGCAATGCTTAGCGTGTTATCTGGCGAAACAGCCGCCGTCGATACAGCATCTGCCGCTGCCAACCCTGAAAATACTGGCTGAAGAGTTATAGTTGCTATCAAAATGACGAGTTTTAGACATCGCATCAGGCCTCCTAGCAATTATAAATACCATGTATACTTATAATCTACATGAAGGTAAGCTTAAAAGTCAACTAATCGTTAATATCAGCAGTAATATCGGCATTCGTATAAACGTTTACCACATCATCAAGATCGTCGAGCGCGTCAATAATTTTTATCACTTTGCGAGCGGTTTCAGCATCGCTGATAGGCACGTCATTTTTGGCAATGTACTGCAACTCGGCTTCCTCGATGGTCATACCTGCATCGAGCAACGCTTTGCGAACGCTCGCTAAATCTTTCATGCCAGTATAGACAATTAGTTTACCATCAGCCTCAACAGCATCTTCGGCGCCTGCGTCAAGTACTTGCAACAATGCTTCTTCGCCGCTTGCCGCCACCCGAATAACCCCTTTGCGGTCAAATTGAAACATCACGCTGCCAGCATCAGCCATTGAACCGCCATTTTTAGTTAAAGCCAATTTCACCTCTGGCAAAGTTCGATTACGGTTGTCAGTGGCTGTTTCAATAATAATCCCTACGCCGCCAGGGCCATAGCCTTCGTAAGTAATTTCTTCTAGCGCCGCTGAATTTTTGTCGGCAACCCGGTCGATCGCCCGCTGAATATTGGCAGCTGGCATATTTGCCGCCTTAGCTTTTTCGATAGCCATTGCTAGGCTAGAGTTCATTGTAGGGTCAGTGCCAGCCCGCGCTGCGATAGCGATCTTGTTGCCAATTTTAGTGAAAATCGCACCGCGTTTAGCATCAACAACAGCTTTTTGACGATGTGTTGTCGCCCATTTACTATGTCCTGACATGACTACTCCTCGTTAGTTTATTGATAAATGCTTACTTATATAATAGCAAATGAGCCCTGTTATGTCACTATCGAAGCGTCGCGCAGTCGATAGCCGCTACGCCATTTCATGAACCACACTGCCGCAATTATCAAACCGTACCATAGTACCGCTATCCACCACGGTACTTGCAGCTCAACTGCAGCCCAAGATTGCTCAGCACACCAATTCACTACTGCAATCATCGCATCAAGCATCATCTGCGCTGGCCAGCCAATGACATGCGCTATCGCTGGAATAATCAGCCCGCTAACGCCACCTATTGACGTTAGCAACATCGCCAACGGTATAAACGGACCAACCAGGATATTCGCCAACAGCGAAATTACACTCAACTGCCCAAAGGCTGCCATGATAATCGGCGCAGTTACCAGCTGTGCCGCTAACGTTTCTAACAAAATTTGAATGATAGCTGGGACTTTATCAGTCGAGAAGAAATAAGCCGTCAACACTGGCGCCACAATAATTACGCCAGCAAACGCCGCAAAACTCAGCATCCAACCCATGTCGCCCCAAGCATAACTTGGATTACACAATACCGTTATTGCCGATACTAGCCCCAGCAAAACAACTGGATGAAACTTTCGGCCGACATACCATGCTAGCAAGCTTAACCCAGTAACAAGCCCAGCGCGCACCATACTCGGGCTGGCGCCAGTCATGGCGATAAAACCCAGCACCAAGCTGCAGCTAACCAACGTCGCTAGATATTTAGATATTTTTGCGAATAGCCGCCGCGCCAAACGCACCAGAATTGTTAAATTGTAACCACTCGCTACAATAATATGCGTCAGACCAGCAATCTTCAAAGCCTCTAGCAAATCCTCTGGCAGCATACTTTTCTTGCCTAATAAAAAGCCAATCCCTAAGCTAGCTCCTGGATCATCAACCGCTTTGTGTACGCCATCAGCAAAGGTATCGCGCAGCTCTAGTGCTGGATCGCCGCCAGCTGTTCGCTTGATATTGCCAAGCTTCGCTTTTGTTAATACTGCCGCGAAATTGCCAAAACCTGGTTTCAACACGCCTTTTAGAGTGAGTTCGTCACCGCGTTTAATTGCTGGATTACCGCGCAGCGACAACCAAATTTGGCCAGGCAAAGACGTCTCGCCCATTTTGATATAAGTTATTTGCAGTCTAGTACTACCAGCTACGTTATCTGCGTCATCCCGCACTATTCCAGTTAATCGTACCGACTGACCATACAACGGTTTATATAACTGTAATTGCACTTGATCGCTAGAGCCGCGAACCAGTCCGATTAACAACCCTGCGCCTAGCGTCAAAATTAACAAAATCCGCCGCCGCTGCCAAAAAGCTAAACCAATCAGCGGAATGGACGCAATAATTAGCCACCAGCTAGCCCCGCTCCACCATTGCGCCAATACTACGCCGCTAACTAGTCCGTAGCATAAAGCAGCAATATGCCACATTGGATGAAGCCGCTCGCCCAACCATCTCATATTTCGATAGTAGCATAGCTTGACACGACTCGCCGCAAACTGTATAGTAAGATTTACTCGGGCCCATAGCTCAGCTGGTTAGAGCACCTGCCTTTTAAGCAGGGTGTCGTGAGTTCAAGCCTCACTGGGCCCTCCATTTCAAGAATAAGAAGACCTCCTCAGCGTGAAGGTCTTTTATTTTTTAGCTGTCTTTATTCTTTACTCTTCTTTTTTGATTCGTTGCGCCGCACATGAGTTTGCAACACATCAATTATCGACAGCACCAGGCACACAGTCACGATAATAGCATAAGACGCATTAATACGGCTGACGATTTGCTTGCCGAACTCATCAACCACTAGCGCATTTTCTAGCGGCTCAAACATTAATACCACAGCTAACACTGCAAATATCACTGACCCGCCAATTCGCTGAAATTTGTTACTAGCCGTCGGCCCGCTGAATAGTAATATCAGTGAAGGTGCTAGAGTTAATATAACCGCCACCACATCTACTAACGGCGGACGGATGATAACGATGCCAAAATTAGCAACGTATGGCGTTGCCTCGCTACTCCACAAATCAGCCAAGATTGAACCAGCTGCTAGCGCTAGCGTCAATACGCCGAATCGCCGGCGCGTCATATATGCCAACAAAAACAACACACCAAAGACTATTGCTAGAACGATAGTAAAAGTCATGCTTTTATTTTATCATGTCGTCTATGTACGATGGCAAGTTAAAAGCCTGTGTCTCACGAGAAAATACCGCGTTTTTTAGAGGCTTCGAATTGCTCTAACAGTTCACGCTGCTTTTTAGACAGTTTAGTCGGTGTATCGACAATAATGCTAACGATATGGGCGCCGCGCCGTTCGCTGCGCGGGTATGGCACGCCATGGCCAGACAATTTAAAATCAGTACCCGACTGCGTACCGGCCGGTACCTTCATGGTAATTATGCCGTCGACTGTCTCAACGTCAATTTCAGTACCGAGTGCCGCATCAACCATACCGATATGTTCTTGGCTAAGAATCAAATCGCCCTCGCGGGTAAACTTCTTATGCGCTTTAACGCGAATATTGATGTATAAATCACCACGGTCGCCGTCGGCAATCGCTTCACCGCGCTCGCGCAAACGAATTGTCGAACCGTCATCAATACCTGCTGGAATTTTGACAGTGATTTTCTGCTCGCGCCGCTGCACGCCAGAGCCGTGGCAAACTGTGCATTCTTTCTCGGGTATTTTACCGCGGCCTTTACAGGTTTCGCAAACTACCGCTTGTTGGATCGGGCCAAACATAGTGTTCATTGTGCGGACACGCTGGCCAGCCCCTTGGCAATCTGGACAAGTTTTCATCTCGAAACCCGGCTCGACGGTCGTACCGTGACAATGCTCACACTCGTCATTAATCATTAACGCAATCTCGACATCTTTACCAAACACCGCTTCTTCGAAAGTCAAAGTAACACGCGTTTCAACGTCGCGCCCACGCGGCCGGCTATTGCGGCGCGATTGCCCGGACGGCCCGCCAAAAAACTGACTGAAAATATCGCCCAAGCCTTCGCCAAAATCGAAATTGATATTCTGGCCCTGGCCGAAACCGCCAAAACCTTCAAACGGATTGCCGCTATAACCAGTGCCGCCGCTAGAGCCGCCTACGCCAGCATGTCCGAATTGATCGTAGCGCTGGCGTTTTTGCTTGTCTTTGAGAACTTCGTAAGCTTCGTTAATTTCTTTGAATTTCTCTTCGCTGCCGCCTTCTTTGTCGGGGTGATACTTGACAGCCAGCTTACGAAAAGCTTTCTTGACTTCGTCTTCAGAGGCGTTTTTGCTGATACCTAGTACTTCATAATAGTCGCGCTTTGCCATATTGCTATAGTATAGCGCGTTAGCACTCGAAGTGCAAGAGTGCTAAAATTACTAACTTATTTAACGTCAGTAGCCGATGGACTCTTATTATTTTTGTTCGGATTACGCGCCGCTAGCACGCGCAAATCGTCAACTACATCAAATTCATCGAGGATTTTACGGCCAAGCAACGCCTCTAATGTATCCTCGAGCGTTAAGATACCCGCTGTCTCGCGATAATCATTAACAACGATAAACATGTGATGCCGCGTCTTAATAAAGGCCGACAGAGCGCGTTCTAGCTTCTGGCTTTGATTAATAAAGTAGATTTTCTTGTCCATCGCCGTTTCAACGCGGCTAGTTTTCTTACCGTTATCAAGCGTCAGTAAGCTACGAATATGCAGAATACCAACAATGTGGTCAATATCACCGTCAGTCACCGGGAAGCGGCTATGGCCAGTCTTATGCAGTTCATCAAGCAGCAACGGCCCAATCACATCTTCCTTAGCTACTGTATTCATTACGCCGCGCGGCGTCATTACCTCTTCGACGGTTTTTTCATGAAAATGCAGGGCATTATTGATTAATTTTTTCTCTTCAAGCGACAATATTCCCGATGATTCGCGTATCAAATGCTCAAGTTCTTCCCGCGAGCTAAGAATATTCGGCTCATTCTGCACGTTAACGCTGCGCAAAACTTGCCCCAAGCGCGGATGCCGCTCGACGAAAGTCAGCAATCCCGGCTCTATCCGCCGGTAATAGCCATCAACCATCTGCACCAACCAGTCAAAATGAGCAATTCTACTATAGACTAAAGACGTCATCACGCTAATAGCTACGCCGATAAAAAAACCAAACGCCGATACTGCCGATAATACCGCCAAAACCAGTAGTAGAGCTTCGGTTGCTTTACGCAGCGATACAATATCATCAAGCAGTAGTATTCGTCGTAATTCGTCAGCCGCTGCGGTGTCGCCCTTACGACGGCGGCGTTCTAACTCGTACATTGATAGCTTTGTTCGGCGCGGCGAAATTGACGTCACTGCTATCAACGCTAAGGTAATCATCACAAACAAAATCGCTAAGAATAACCGCATACATATATTGTACCGCAAGCCCGCTTGATTGGCGAGCTCATAAGCAGTATAATAGCCTCTAGTAATAAGCGGAGGAAATATGACCAAAAAGGCATGGATTATTTTTGCGGCGATGTGCGTAGGATTGATTGGCGGCTTGATTTTTTTACAGCAGCGCAATCAAATTGATGTTTCAAGCGTCGATACTACGAAGGCGCAGCCAGCATCAAGCGAAAGCGGCAATATTAGCGAGCATGTTTATGGCAATGCCAACAGCAAAGTGCTATTAGTTGAATATGCCGATTTTCAATGTCCAGGCTGCAATTCATCTTACCCAGTCACCAAAAAAGTCATTGAAAAGTACAAAGACAAGATCGGGTTTATCTTCCGCAACTATCCGCTAACTAGCGCGCACCCGAACGCGCTGGCCGCGGCGGCTGCTGCCGAATCAGCTGGACTGCAAGGTAAGTACTGGGAAATGCACAACTCGCTTTTCGAAAATCGAGCTAGCTGGGTGGAATTATCTGGGTCAACTCGTACCGAAAACTTTGTGAAGTTAGCCTCCGACATCAAAGGCTTGAATGTAGAAAAATTCAAGGCTGATCTCGAAAATCCAAATATCCGTAAAAAAATTGATTACGACATGGCGCTCGGCAAAAAGGACAGCGTTGGCGGCACGCCGGCTATGTACATTAACGGCAAAGATGTCGGCAGCCAAAAAGTCCTTAACGGCAAGCTGGTCAGCGGCACAAACACCGACACTAATGCCAGCTATGTCTGGGCTGACGCTGATAATTTTGAAAAGTTCGTCATCCAGCCAGCAATGAAATCTGCTGGAATCAGCTACTAGCTGTTATTCATATTGGTATTTGGTGTACCTGCGTTAGTTTGTGGACCTGCTTGTTGATTATTGTTTGATGAGTTAGACATTCCTTGCGGCGTGGCGGTATTATTTGTACTAGGATTAGTTTGTTGTTGTACTGGCCCGCTAGGCACACCGCTCACTGCATTACTCTGCGGCGATTTATTGATCTGCATGCCACCAGCAAAACCTAACCCGCCAGCGAACAACACAATTGCTATGACGACCAAAATCATAGTTGGCGTCATAGACGAGCATTGCGCCACTGGCCGTATTGACGGCGTACCACTAGAAGGTATTTCAAAACCATCTTCAATTTTAGTTGGCATTTATTCATCTCCTTTTGTTAATTAATATTGATTAAAATATAACTAGGAGCTATTAAAGACGCCTTAAAAACTATTTTTTCTTGTTGTATGCAGGAAGAATGACCGTAAAAGTCGAACCAACATTCTGTTCGCTATCGACGTTAATTCGTCCACCATGCGCTCTAATAATCCGCTCGGCAATTGACAGACCTAAGCCATATCCAGCAGTAGTACGCGACTCTTCGGCCCTATAAAATCGCGTAAAAATCTGCGACTTTACTTCGTCGCTCATGCCAATACCAGCGTCCGCTATAGCAACGCTGACGTGCTTACCCTTTTTGCTGCTAGAAATAGTAATGGTACCGCCTTTGTTGCTATATTTAATAGCATTGTCTAGCAAAATCGTGAAAAGCTGTTCTAAACTTTGTCGATCGCCAAGCAGCAAAAAATTTTTAGTTTTATCATCGATAGCAATATCTTTTGCCAGCGCCTGATTTACTACTAGGTTCATCGCCCGAGCAATCACCGATTGCAAACCGACCTTGCCTTTCTGAATTTCCAGCTTGTCTTCTTTGAGCAACCCTAACATTGAGTTGGTTAATTTTTGTAAACGTTTAACATCATCAACATTGTCGGTGATAACTTGCTTAGCCTGTTTGAGAGTCAATTTCGGATTCATTGATGCCACCTCATTAGCTGCAAGTAGTGCGGTCAACGGCGTGCGTAATTCGTGACTAGCATCGCTGACAAAACGCGATTGCGCCGCCATGTTATCCTCGATTGGCTGCAGCGTATGCTGAGCTAGTAGATAGCTGACTAGTCCGCCTATAAAAAACACTGTTAAATTTGCCAACAGCAAGTTTAGGCGAATTGCCGCCATAGCTTCATCTTCACGCGTATCAAGATAGCTATGAATTGAAATAACCGTACCTGGCTCGGCGGAACGAATCGTAGAAGTTGCTTGCTGATCATTTGGTGGTCGGCGATGAAATTCTTGGCTTGATAGTCCATAAATTATCAAACTAAAGGCGATCGACATAGACATGATGATCGCCAAATAGGTACCCGCTAAGCGAACAACGGCACGTTGACCAATATTTTTCATGCTTTTCTAATCTCGTCCTTAACGATGTATCCAAACCCTCGTACCGTTTGGATAATCGGATCAGCGCCTGGAAAAGGCTTATCAATTTTGTTGCGTAAATAGTTAATAAAAACTTCAACATTATTCGGCAAAATATCAGCATCAAAGTCCCAAACGTGCGTCATGATGTTTTGCTTGCTAAGAATTTGATTCTTGTTGCGCAGCAAATATTCAAGAATGGCAAATTCTTTGTTAGATAGCTTGATATCTTTATCAGCCCGTTCAGCAGTGTGATTAGCGACATCAAGTTCAAGGTCGCGCACTGTCAAAATGTTATCAAGTATATCCTGCGGCCGCCTCAGCAACGCCCGAACGCGAGCGCCGAGAACCTCGAAGCTAAACGGCTTCGGCAAATAGTCGTCGGCACCGCTATCCAAGCCTTCCACAATATCTTTATTCTGATCTTTGGCTGTCAACATCAAGATTGGCGTTTTATTACCGTCAGCGCGCAGCTTTTTGGCGACTTCAAAACCATTCATAATCGGCATCATCACGTCGAGAATGATGAGATCGTAATCATCAGCCCGCGCTGCATTGTAGCCATCCTCGCCATCATGCTCGATATCAACCGCGTAGCCGTCCATTTCGAGCCCTTGCTTGATCGACTTGGCAATTCGTTTCTCGTCGTCGACAACCAAAATCTTCATAATTTTATTATAACCTTTCTTTTGTTTAGTGATTTAGTAATTTAAGGACATTTCTGGCCACAAGTAGTGAGTCGTCTGCTTGCCGCGGCGGCTCATCGAAATCCACCAATCGCCAGCGGTCGTTTTAATTTTGATTAAACCTTTGTTTTTGAGGCGACTCAGCTGTGTCATCAATTTCGGACGGCTCATTTGCAAGCTTTCGGTTAGTCCTGTCAGGTCTTCCTCGCCACTCTCGCTAATCTGCTGCAAAACAAGTGCTTCATCAGTTGTCAAATTCAAATTCTTGGTCATATTCACTCCTTTGCTTAGGTTTGTAATGACAGTATGCGCGGTTGAGCTTAAAGTATTCTTAAGCAGCCGCCGCAAGATCATAAACTGTATATTGCGTACCGCCGTAATCGACTTTACTACCAGCACTTTTCACCCATAATAAGATTTCGGAGTTACCACCTGGTCCACCCATACCGCTGGGGCCGCCAGATTTCCCTTGTCTGCTGTTTACTACGTAATATCGAACTTTACCTTGTTTAACAAGCTGTTTGAATTGCGATAGCGTCAACGTCGAGTCACTACCATTGAAGCCGCCGATGGCCATGACTGGCTGGCCGCTTGATAATTGAATCGGCGCCGATTCGTTAGCGCTATTAACTGCCGCCAGCCATGTCGTGCCATGACGGTTTTCTAGCAAAAACGAGACGAGCGTCGATTCAACCCGCGCCAACTCATTATTCGTATTGCTCATAGCTGAAGCGCCTGGACCAGCCGTTGGAATACTGCCGCTATGCGCTGTAGCTACCGTGCTAACACTAAAGACAATCGGTGCCGCCATACCAGCAGTAATTGCTAAGCCAAGAATAATTTGTTTAAGCCGTTTCGTCTGCGATAACGGCAGCAGCGTCAAAATAGTTGCTACGCCACCGGCAATCATCACTAGCCACATCAGCCAAGGCCAATAGTTGCCATAGCCGAGCATAATAATGCTAAGAATTGTCGTTAGCGCGATACTCAGCGGCAATATCCAGGCTACTTTGGTGCGACGCGTGTAAGCTTGCCATATATATGGCGCCCCGATACCGACCAGCGCTGCTACTGCCGGCGCCATAGACACAACGTAATACGGATGAATAGTGCCACTGGTCATGCTGAAAATTGCTACATGTATCAGCAGCCAGCCCAGCCATAATAATACACCGATGCGCTCCTTATTATGTCGCGGTGCTCGGCGCAACAACCAGATTACTAACCCAGCGCTAATCAAGGCTACCGGAATTAGCCAAGCAATGTTCGGCCCAAAGCTCTCATTAAATATACGCAGCACGCCAGTCTCGCCACCAAAGCCAACACCGCCAGGACTGCCGCCACGACCGCCCGCACCAAAACTGCCGCCCATCATACCAATCGGCGGCGTCATTGCTTGCGTTGCTGGCGAAGCGGTTTGACTAGCAGCCTGCGCACCCATTTGCATCATACCGCCTGGCCGGCTTCCAAGACCGCCACCATTACCCAACAGTCTTCCAAAACCGTTATAACTGAATATCAGACTCCATATGCTATTGTCGCTCGTGCTGCCAACCCAAGGCCTGCTTGCTACTGGTGTCAGCCACACCAAAATACTCCACCAAAACGTCGATACGATTGTCGCTATACCAGCCACGCCGAGATGCCACATTCTAGTAGTGAATTTTGGACGCGCAAAGCTAATGTAAATGATTGTCATTATCGGCAACAAAAGCAAACCTTGTAACATTTTAGTATTAAAAGCAATTCCCGTAAATAAACCAGCCAGACTCAACCACAACACTGGCTTACTTCCTTCGAAAGCCCGCAAAAAACTATAAGCACTGGCTGTCAAAAATAGCGTCAAGAAACTATCTGGATTGTTAAAACGAAACATTAGCGCGGCAGCTGGCGTCAACCCCATTACCGCCCCGGCAATCAATCCGGCACGAGCACCATACCAGCGTCTGACCACCAGATAAACTAGCACCACTGTCGCGATTCCCGCTAATGCATGCGGCAACATCATACTCCAAGATGAGAAGTCAAATAATCTACCAAACAACCCCATAATCATCATACTAATCGGCGGCTTATCAACGCTAACAAAATTGGCAGCATCCAGACTGCCAAACAACCAAGCTAGCCAACTAGTACTAGCTGCTTGCGCTGCCGCCGCATAGTAGCTATTTGCCATACCGTTGATTGTCAAATTCCATAGATAAAATATAGACGTAAAAAGCAGTAAACCGCCAAAGGCTGCCATTTCGCCAAAACTTGATTTACCATACTCCTTGCGAACGCGCGATAGACCCTTTATGTCGTCTGCCGCCGTTTCAACAATACGTACTCGCGAATCAGCGTCTTCTACCCACTCGACCGGTTCTTCATGAATTTTGCAGTCTTCGTATTCCGCCTTAACCAGCAATTCGGTATCAAAAAACCAAGCTTTGTCTTTAATATGCGGCAATAACTTTTGCGCTAGGTCGCGGCGAATTGCCTTGAAGCCGCACTGCGCATCGGCAAAATTGGTCTTCATAGTAGTCCTGACGATTCGATTATAGCAGCGCGAGATAATCTCGCGTTTAAAACCGCGCCTTGTCCACGATTCTTTCATCAAACGAGAACCAGTCGCTAATCCAGCGTCTCCGGTAATCAGCGGCGATATCATTGGCATAAAACTATCAAGATTAGTCGATAAATCAATATCCATATACGCCAAAATGTCCGCTTTGCTTTTCTGCCATACTGTTTTGAGAGCCAAGCCGCGCCCCCGCTCGTTCAAGCGTACCAACCTTACCCTCGACCAGCGCTTAGTCAGCTGTTGCGCTATCTGATAAGTACCATCACTACTGCCATTATCAACAATGATAATTTGCCAACGATAAGGCAAATTATCTGTCAAATATTTATGAAGTTTACTGATAGACGCTTCAATAATATGCGCTTCATTCAATACCGGAAGAACGATATCGATCGTCAGCGTTTGCGGATTAAGCGGACGAAATTGTTGGCTATCGTCAGTAGCCGCCGCCAGCCCTAAGGATTGTGTAATTGTAATTGCTTTCATAGGCGCCACTGTATGACAGCGCTATGAAAAGTTGCTTAAAATTATCGCGAAGAACTAATCGTTAGCATATTCCTGCGCTAGTAAATTTGTCGGTCCATAAACTTTTATTGACTCCGGTCCAAATGTATGTCGACAACGAAAATCTGGCACAAAAACCTTACTGCACTGGTCAAAAGCTTGATGTTGAACGTTTACAATTAGCTTATCATCAACACGCGACACCTTAATTTCAGGCATGTTAGTATACTTTGTATCGTAATATCTTACCTCCAACCGGACCTTGTCAGAATAACCGCCATATTCAGCCGCCACATACTCACCATGACCATCAAAAACTATTGATTTTGCGCCAGCTGCAACATTCGTTAAATCAATCGTTTTTACTTTTACCAATCTTTCATAATCTCGAGATAAGTTAGAGTAAGTATTGGCGCTAAAGATCGCCACACCCGATAAGCTAACTGCACCAAACAATAACAAAGCAATCATTGCTATCGCCATTGGCCGCCGAACTCGCCAAGCAAACACGCACCATGTCGCCAATAACGTCAGCGACAATAGCGCTACACCACCAAAGATCAAACAAATTAATAATCCCCACGCCCAACTCTGCGCTACGAAGCCGCTCATAGATTCCACCACGCTAAAACCAAATACGCCGCCAACCAGCACTGCAACCAGCAATCCAAACGCTACGCAAGCTAGCATCGAGCCAAACAAAACTCGAAAAATTTTAGCTGCTACATTCGTAGCTTGTATCTTAGCATTATCGTCAATCGTTAACCGTTTCAGCGAATCTAAAGTTATCGGCTCGCCACGCATTCGCAATTTATCCGACGCCGTTCGCGCTTCTGGAATTGATAGCCACAACACAACATACACTAGTACCGCCGTACCAAAAGACATAAATGGCGAGATAATCGCAATCAGCCGCACCCATAACGGATTGATACCAAAATAAGCCGCAATACCAGCGCATACCCCGCCAATCAAACCATGCTCGGTGTCGCGCATTAGTTGCTTGACTGGCCTGTCGTTGACATTGCTATCATGAGCTTCGTCAACCGCCTCGTCATCATCCGAAAAATCGCGCGGTTCGCCCATTTGTTTCTGCACTGCCAAAACGTCATCGTGACTGATCACACCGTCCTTCGATACGCCGCGTTCCGCCAAAAGCTCCACCATTCGCGCCTCAATTTCCCGCATAGCCTCTGGCTCGGCGTGCATGTTTTTCTGAATTGAATTAAGATATTTCTCCAACGATTTTTTGGCGTCAATCTCCGCGCTAAACGGCGTTTTTGCCAAATGGATTCTGGTTATTTCTTTCATCGCTTGGCTCCTTTCTCAAGATTTTTTAGCGAAGTGTTCAACATTTTGATACGATTTTTCAATTCATCGACCAGCTGCGCGCCATTGTCAGTCAGCGAATAATATTTGCGCGGCGGGCCCTGCTCGCTCTCTTGCCATTCGTGCTTGAGATAGCCATATTTTTGCAAGCGGCTGAGCAGCGGGTAAATCGTACCCTCCACCACCATCAAGTCCGAATCACTCAATTGCTTGACGATGTCGCCAGTATATTGCGGTTGTTTGGCGCACACCAGCAGCACACAATACACCAGAAAGCCTTTGCGCAGCTGAATCGCTAAGCTTTCCGCGTAAGCACTAACGTCCATGTTTTATCCCTCCTGGCACGGTTGATTTTTCAATCCGACCGTCTTTAATGATGATTTGATGATCGCATTTTTTCGCCAAATCAGCGTCGTGTGTCACCACGATCAACGTCACGCCCTTTTGCTTATTATAATCAAACAACAATTCTTCTACTTTGGCGCCAGTTTCGCTGTCTAGGTTACCAGTCGGCTCATCAGCGAAGATAATTTGCGGATCACCAACAATCGCCCGAGCGATCGCCAAACGCTGCTTTTGTCCACCCGATAAATCCTTGGCTCGATTTTTACTCTTGTCATACAGGTCCACCGCCTTAAGTGCCGCATTAATTTTCTGCGTTCGCTTTTTTCGTGGCACCCGCGCAATTTCCAGCGGCAAACTGACATTGTCAATCACACTCTCATTGCCCTGGACGAAGAAACTCTGGAAGATAAAGCCGATTTTCTTAGCACGAAACTCATCGACATACTTTGGATTCAGCTGTAAAATGTCTTGTCCGTCAATGATTACTTGACCTTGCTGCGGCCTGTCTAGGCCCGAAATAGCGTGCATCAGCGTCGATTTACCCGAACCAGATTTGCCGAGGATGGCCACGCTCGCGCCCGTCGGGATATTCAAGCTGACATTTTTCAGCGCCGTAAATTGGTTTTTCTTTTTGCCGTAAATTTTCGTCACATTTTTTAGTTCAATCATGATATTTCTCCTATTCCGTCCTTAACGCCTCAATTGGATCTAATTTTGTCGCTTTGCGGCTCGGCAACCAGCCGGAGATAACCGCCATCGCCACCAGACCAATCACCAGCAAACCAATGTGCAGCGGATTAATCACCAGCAATTTCGTCCCTGCGCTTAATTTCAGCGCGCTGGCAATCACTGGATTCAGCAGCGTCACTAAGCTCGCCAGCCCGACGCCAATCAAGCCGCCTAGCAAACCAACCCATGCTGCTTCATAGCGGAATAACTTGCCAATATCGCGGCCACGCATCCCCAGCGCTTTCATCAAGCCAATTTGGCTGGTACGCTCCAACACTGAAATATACATAGTGTTAATAATCCCGAATACACTGGCCAGCAGCGCCAAACCGCCAAATCCCGCCAGCGCCGCTTGCGCCGCGTTGACCATGGTGAGCAGCGTCTTGCGCACATCCTGAATCGAATAGGCGCTGTAGTCTTTGCTAATTTCGTCCTTCACCGCATCGATATTTTTCTCATCATCAACCGACACCAGAGCCGTCGAATACTCGTTCGGCTGGCTTTTGTCGTGGCTAAATTCGTAGATTTCCTTAGCGTCAGCGGTCGAGATTCGCAGCGTCGGCTGATAGTACAAAATCGTATCCGATTCTTTGTCGACCGCAGTAATTTTCAGCGACATCTCCTTAGCAACCTCGCCGCTCTGCTCCGCACTACGCAAACCCAACGTAATCGTCTGTCCAATCGCCGACTGCGCGTCCTTGAAGCCCAGTTGCTTAACATAATCATTCGGGATGATAATTTCGCCCGGCTTTGGCATGAAATTGTTCAGCTTACCCGCCGCCAATTCTGCCCGCGTTTTATCAGCCTTTACTGCCACTTCCAAGGCAAATTTCTTATCATTGCCCGAACTCTTAGCGTACGCCACACCAGCAGTTGAATAAGCTGGGGTCACAGCTTGTACATGCGAGATTTTTCGCAGTTTAGCAATATCAGCATCGCTCATTGAATACTTGCTACGACGCGCTACCTTTTGTTTATCCAGCTGTTCTTCGCCAGTCTCTTCCGACGTATTGTACTCTGGCAGTTCTTCTTTCTTCTCTGACTCGATTTTTTTATTGACCATAATCACTTTTTTATCGCCAGCCGCATCAACCATACTATTGGTGTATAACCGACCACCTTCGCCAGCCATCAATGCCAGACCAATCGTAAACGCCCCGACCGAAATCGCCAATGCCGTCAAAATCGTCCGACCCTTTGACTGGCGGAGATTGCGCCCCGCCCGCTTGATGATATCAATTCTTCTCATGCTATGCTCCTTGTATTTTCATTATACATAGTACTATGTTATACAAGGTACTATAAAAAGTCAAGCTACTTTAAGAAAAACAGTACTAAAGGATGTGAATAATTGCCAGACTAGACTCCGTTCTCGACGTATATTGACGATTATTCGCCAGCCACTTATCAACCGCTCGCGCGGCGCCTGGCAAAGCTTCATTGGCATAGTCATCGACGATGATGGTTGCCTTTCTATGAAACTTGCCGCCGCACACACGAAATGAATCGGCAATTGACTCATAAAAATCACCGTCAAAAAACGCAAAGATGATACTTTCCGGCACGTCCTCAGGAGTGGAATCAGCAAACCAGCCCTTGTGAATAGTTGGTATTTTCAAGTCAGCCTTTTTGAAATTCTGAATGAAGGTTTTGCGCGGCGCGAGCAGCTCGCCGGCTTTGAACTGCTCGCCCGCAGCGCTAGCGTCTGCTTGGGTTTTTTCTGGCAAGCCCATAAACGAATCATAAATGTGAAACTCGCCCGTGAAATCATAGGCGTCCAGCAGCCGCCGAATAAACAAACTAGTCGTGCCGACGTAACAGCCAAACTCGACGATGTTTCCCGCCGCACCGCCTTGCAGTACCTTTTCCAGCTCCCGCAGCAAGACGCCGAGTTCTTTGGCGTCAACTTGGTCGGAGATGATGGGGTATTTGGCGAGGAGTTGATCGGTGATCATTATTAAATTATATCGCAATTATTGGATTAATGTCGTTCGCTATTATTTCCCCATACCGTATTGTCTGAAAATATTTACATACTTTTGCATAAACTCTTCTTTGCGATCCACATTATACTGCATAATAAACCGCGGATGCTCCAACGGCACGATAGTATCAAAGAAACGATGCTTATTATTTATATTGGTCAAAAACTTAAAATTCTCACCACTGCCGATGCAAAAGCAAACGGATGTATCAATATTAAAATCAATCTGGCGCCTCAGCGAATCTACGATAAAAGGGTGTAAACATTTTTTTAGAGCTGCATTTTCATAGTAGTTACAATTTGCCCAATTACCTTTCAAATTTATCTTTTCAATACCTAGCGGACACACAAAACTCATGTAAAATTGTTTATAAAAATTCTGGCGCCCACCGTATTCTTCCATTACTTCATATAAGAAACTTGACGAGCGTTTGTTCGCTCCAAAAGCATCTATAGAAATCCCGGTGTCTTTTTGTAAATGATTAACGTCTTCAAACGGCACGCCAGTAAGTGCTGTCCCGCGGCGCGCTGGCGAGCTGCCCAAAATCATAAATCGCCGCTTAATTATCATGATAGTACTGATGATAAAACCGATGCGTTATTTGTGCTATTCGCTGCCAATCGTCGTTAGTAAACGGATTGATTAGGCGATATTTTTCCGGCAAATTTATGTCAATATTTTTCAGACTGTCGTAAAATTCTAGTATTTTTTGAGCAGCGGTTTTAGATCTCATGCGGATTCTTATTGTAAATGATGTACATTAGTAAAGCGTATAAAAATTGCTTATTTCACTGTAAAATTCAGCGAGCCTCCGACAGCCCGGTAATAGCAATGATGATGGTACTAACAGCGAGGCTTCCAACCAAAAATTCAAGCGGGACGTCGGGTTTCAGGTAAGCGAAAAACGCCGTGCCAATCCACATCACGGCGATGATTCCCGCGGCATACGGATAGCGAACTTGCATCACCCATTGTTGTAATTGCTTCATGATAATTCTCCTTTTTGTAACAACATGGCGTAGGCGGCTCTGTCACGCTCCGCAACCTTGCTCATCCAGTCCATCACTATTTCTTGCGCCAGCTCAATACTCATCGGCGACGAACGCACCGCCTCGCTGATTCCATAGATATTAGCGTGAACCTCGGCCAATTCCAGGGCGTCGTGGACAATCCGCCAATAATGTGTCCTTCGATATTCATCGCCGCACGCCAACCTCGCTGCTGCTAGATAATGATACAAACCGCGCTGCAACATGATATCAACGCTATCTAACCTGACAGCAAAACGATTACCAGCGTTAATTTCATTGAGGAATAATTGGGTTATTTGCCGATTGGCAGCAAACGTGCTGGTTGTCGATTGAAGCAGCGTGTTCGCATATTCATAAATAGTGCGTGTCAAGCTGCGATCTTTGGCGATCACATCCAGCGCTTGATACAGCGTATGATCATAAAACGCCAACATCGCCAGTGCCAATAAACCCATGTCAGCTCGATCTTCATACAGCGCTCGATACTGCACGATCATATGATAAAACGAGGCGCGATGCCGCGGTGCTGCCACCGCCAAACCAAAGTCGATCAACGCAACTTTATTGTCTCTCAGCAAATAAATATTACCTGGATGCGGATCGGCCATAATGATATCTGCTTGTAAAATTGCGATTAAAAACTCACTGCCGACCGTCACTAATTGCTGCTGCATGTCAGAGCCAAGTTGGTCTTTGACAAACTGGTAAGTATCGTTACCCGCTTGCGCCCGTTCTACCACCTCAGTTAGCGGCAGCCCTTCTATATAGTCCTGAACTAATATCCGCCGCGTTGAGTACTCAGCCAGCGTCTCTGGCACCACAACTCTGTCAGTGCGTCTAGCAAAATATTCACGAATTGCCTGGGCTGTAATTAGCTCGCGCTGATAATCAGTTTCACGCTTGGTAGTTTTGATAAACTCATCAGCAATTTCAACCAGTGGGAAAATATCGTTCTTTAGCATAAACTGTCCCGCCCAACAGCAAAAACGCAGCGCCACAAAGTCAAAATTCAGATAGCGCACCACGCTGGGGCGAAGGATCTTGATAATATACCACCGGTTACCTGGACGATCAGCTACGCGGCAGCGATAAACCTGAGCGAATGAACCCGTGGCAAACGGCTGGTTTCCCTCAACAACTATTTGGCTAGCCTTGACCCCCAACTCTTGCCGTAAAACCTCGGCAACGTCAATTGGCTCAACCGCCACATCATCAAAAGCATCCAGCCGATATCCAGACGCGGCATACACCTGAGCCATCAGTTCAGTCGACGCCAAATGCTGTAAAAACTTGACATACACGCCACCTAAATTTTGACACTCGTCTGATAAAACTTTGAGCCATATTTGATCGCTGCGCCAAGCTCGCCACACCCGAAACAATGCCCGAACCACAAATAATAAGCGCACTTACCTAGCCCTCCGGAACCCAATGAAGTACAACACCAGCGTCAAAACTAACACGCAAATATACAAAAATAACGGATCAATGCTCGTATTTACCAACAGCAGCATAGCCAGCCAAATCGCCACTATACTCACGAAAACAAAAGCATATCTCACATGTTTATTTTAGCATACAGCCCAGTAGCTCTCCAGAGGTTGTTAGGTAAACCAGCTATTGATAAAACTGATCAAAAACTGCTTTGCTTCAGCAAGTTACTGTGTTTAAGGTTTCATATTTTACCGCGGCTCACACCTGACAACACTAACATGGTAAAATTAAATCATGAAGATATCTAGCCCTGCGTTCAACGAAAACGCTAAAATACCAAAAATTTACTCCAAGCTCGGCGGCAACCAACGCCCGCCACTCGAGATTGACGATGTCCCAGCAGACGCCAAAAGCCTGGCAATCATTTGCCATGATCCAGACGCGCCTGGGCGCGATGGATTCTACCATTGGACAGTTTGGAATCTGCCGAGCAAAACCACTGAAATCACTGGCGAATCGCTACCCGCGGGCGCCGTCGAAGGTGTTACGAGCTGGGGCCGTCCTGGTTGGGGCGGGCCGCAGCCGCCATTTGGCACGCACCGCTATCAATTTTACGTGTACGCGCTGGACACGACACTAGACTTACCAAGCGACACCAAACCAAAAGAGCTCATCGCCGCCCTCACGCAGTACATCATCGACCAGGCCGTGTTGACTGGAAGATTTGGCGTGTTGGATATTTTGCGACAAGGCTAAAGACAACTCTCTCACTTACATCCGCGAAATATCAGCACGAAGCTGGTTAACTACTTCGGCGCGTTCAGCGATATTGCGATCGTAAGTGTAGACTATATAACCTTCCCTGTTGCTGCTGATTTTTGCAACCGTGCCATAAAACGGCGCGCAAATCTGTGAATGTCCAACCTGGTTTTCTGGATATATCTTACCGTGCACATAATATTTAGCCTTTCCTGCGCCATTTGCGTAAATTATCAAACATTCATTTTCCAACGCTCGCGCCAGACAAAGCGTATCTATCATCATTTTTGAA